>CAIQOV010000042.1 GCA_903873585.1 uncultured Rhodobacterales bacterium | reverse complement strand
GGCGCAAACTGTAGGGTGCGTCTTCATGACGCACCTTTGCAGCCGATGGGCGGCGCAACGACGGGTTTGACCGGACGTGCGCAGGCAAGTCGATCGGGGCTGGGGTGGTGTATTGACGGGGATGAGGCGGTGGGGTGCGGCGCATGGTGCGTCATGAAGACGCACCCCACACCAGCGCAAACCTGTAGGGTGCGTATTCAATACGCACCTTTGCAGCCGATGGACGGCGCACCGACGGGTTTGACCGGACGTGCGCAGAGTTGCGGATACTCCCTCTTTACCCACCCCCCTTCCCCCCGCCCCCCATTTACGGCATGACTCCCCCAACCGGAGGGCCCCATGAGCGACTTTTCCCCCATTGCGGGCCGTGCGCCGCGTTTGGCTGTGCTGATTGATGCTGACAATGTCACGGCGCGCAATGCCTCGGCGATTTTGGACGAGATCGCCTCGTTCGGCGAACCCTCGGTGCGGCGGGTCTATGGCGATTGGTCTAGCTCGGCGCTGACCCAGTGGAAAGAACAGGCCCGCGATTTGGGGCTGGTGATGCATCAGCAATCGGCCAACACCAAGGGCAAGAACGCCAGCGACATCGGCCTTGTGATTGATGCGATGGATATTTTGCACGCAGGCAAAGTGGACGGCTTTGTGCTGGTGTCATCCGACAGCGACTTTACCCGCCTTGCCAGCCGCATCCGTGAAGACGGCTTGCAAGTGATCGGCATTGGCGAGGCGAAGACACCCGAAAGCCTGCGCAAAGTGTGCAACCGCTTTGTGCTGATTGAAAACATCGTCAGCGGGTCTGACACGCCCTCCCAGCCCAAAACGGGCCGCGCCAGCGATGCGCAGGTGGTGAAAGAACCGCCGATCAAGGCCATTCCCTTCATTCTGGATGCGATGAAGAAAATTGATCCTGATCAGGATGATTACTCGCTAGGTCATCTGGGCCAAGCCATCACCCAGCTTCACCCCGATTTCGACCCGCGCACGTACGGATCATCGCGCCTGTCGGACCTGTTGCGCAAGATCGAACGGTTTGAGGTGTTTACCCAAGGATCCTCGGTCAAGGTGCGCGATAAGGCTTAATCGCGCAGCTCTACCGTGGCCCAAGTTTCAAAACACACGCCCCCCGCCAGCGCCATCACACCAATCGTCGCACGGCCACCAAGGCCCACTTCGCGGCCAAAAACCTCGACCAACAGGTCAGACAGGCCGGAGGAAACTTTGTGCACATCTTCATAGTCTGGCGTGCAGACCACAAAGTTCAGCGTGCGCACGATGCTTTTGACGCGTTCAAGCGAGCCTACGGCCTGTTTGATGCCGCCCAACACGTTCAGCCCCGTCTGACGGGCGGCGGCATAGCCTTGCTCTGTCGTCAGGTTCTGGCCAAGGCGGCCCTTATGGGTGATCTGCGTGCCAATCTGCGCCACATGGCCCGACAGGAACAGCAGATTGCCGATCTTGTGATAGGGCTTCATCGTGCCGTAATCGGCGCCGTAATAGCCGATCTTGTCGAAATCGGGGATATCCAGACCCATGTGATGGGCGATCAATTCGGGGGACATGGTATCTCCTATATCATCTTGATGACGTCTTTGCCCACGGCCAGCATATAGCCGCGACGGGCCACGGTTTTGACCAGAAGTTCGCTGACCAACTGGTTGCCCAAAGTGTCGCGCAGGCGTTTGATACGCGTGGCACCAGCGGCTTCGTCACAGTCAACCTCATTCCGGCCAGAGATGACGGCTTCAATCTGCGCGCCTGTCAGCACTTCATCATCCAAGCGCGCTTCGGCCAGAACGGCCATGGTTTCCAAGGCGGCTTCGGTCAACTGGAATTCCAGATCGTTGATATAAACGGCCCGCGCCTCGCGGCTGATGACCATTTTGGCCACCTGAATCCCCGATTTCTGAATGGCCGAAATGCGGCGGTTGAGTGTGATGATCGTGGCCAAAAAGACCACCGTGGCGATCAGCAGGGCGGTGGAAAAGGCCAGCAGAACAAAGATCACAAAGCGGTAAGTTTGCAGCACTTGGGCAAACGACGTGCCCGATTGCGCTAAGATTTCCAGCAGTTTGATTTCTGCGCCTGATGTCAGATCATTGCTGCCGACAAACAACTGCTCGACCGAGCGGTTGAACGCCCCCGCATCGGGCAAGTTGGCAAACAAAAACACCGCCGCCGCCAGCAGGATAACGGCCACCGCCGCGATACCAAAGGCCACCACACGGTTGCCCGCGCGCAGGCTGTCAGTAACGGAGGAAGAACTCTCCGGCACTTGCTTTCCTTTCATCCAAACCTTCGGGGCCAAAACTGGACAGAACTTTCAGCAATGTCCACCCATCCGCAGCTAACCTAGGGGCCAGCTCGGCTTCTTCAGCACCCCTGTCACCACAGGTGCCATCGCTGACCTGCGACACGCCGTAGGCCAGTTGCAGCGGATTGTCCTGCTTGGCTTTGTAATCGACGAAACACTCTGCCTGTGCCGGCCATGCCAGAAGGACAAGGGTTGCCCAAATCGGGCCAGATAGGGCTTTGCGGCGCATGAAGGTTCTCCATTGCTTTGGATGCACTGTGCGAGGAATGGCGCTGCTATACAATATCAACCGCGCATGGCGGGCTAGCAGGGCTTTCGCCGAGGGCGAAACTGGGCTTTGATGCCGCCCATGATTATGCCCGACTTTACTTTTGAAACCGCAAGCTTCGCCCGTGGCCTGATCCGCGTGGCGGGGATTGACGAGGTGGGCCGTGGCCCCTTGGCAGGCCCCGTTACCGCCGCCGCCGTGGTGCTGGACCCAGCCCGCATCCCGCAAGGCTTGGCCGACAGCAAAACGCTGAACGCCGCGCGGCGCGCGGCATTGGCGGCAGAACTGGCACAGGTGGCCGAAGTGTCGATTGCCCATGCCAGCGTGGAAGAGATCGACCGTTTGAACATCTTGCAGGCCAGCCTTTTGGCGATGGAACGCGCCGTGGCTGGGCTGACCCAACCGCCTGACCATTGCCTGATTGACGGCAACAAGATCCCCGCTGGTTTGCGCGGGCGGGCCGAGGCGATTGTGAAAGGCGATGCGCGCAGCCTGACAATTGCTGCCGCTTCGATCGTCGCCAAAGTGGCGCGCGATGCAATCATGGCCGATTTGGCGCTGCAATTTCCCGGTTACGGCTGGGAGAAAAACGCCGGATACCCCGCGCCCGCGCACCTAAAAGCCCTTCTAAATTTAGGGGTAACCCCTTGGCATAGGCGTTCGTTCAAACCGGTACACAACATCTTGTATCAAGACAATTCTCTAACCCCTTGATTCAAAAAGATATTGACGGCGAATCACCTTTGACTCACAATTGCACTCAACAAGGGGCGATCAACGCCGCATGATTGAGGGCAGACATGGCAACGAAAACCAAACCGGCAGAAGCGGTAACGCTTCCGCGCAACCAGATATTGGCGGGCGATTGCATCGAGTTGATGCGCGCGCTTCCCGCAGGCTCGGTCGATCTGATCTTTGCCGACCCGCCCTATAACTTGCAGTTGAAAGGCGATCTGCATCGCCCTGACAACAGCTTGGTCGACGCGGTCGATGACCACTGGGACCAGTTCTCTAGCTTCGCCAGCTACGACAGTTTTACCCGCGATTGGCTGGCCGCAGCGCGTCGGTTGCTTAAGCCCAACGGGGCGATCTGGGTGATTGGATCGTATCACAACATCTTCCGCGTCGGGGCCGAATTGCAGAACCAAGGCTATTGGCTGCTCAACGATGTGGTGTGGCGCAAGTCAAACCCCATGCCCAACTTTCGCGGCAAGCGCCTGACCAATGCCCACGAAACCCTGATCTGGGCGGGGCGGGAAGAGGCCAGCAAGTACACCTTCAACTACGAAGCGCTCAAAGCGCTGAATGACGGGGTGCAGATGCGCTCTGATTGGGTGCTGCCGATCTGCACGGGCCATGAACGCCTGAAAGACGAAAACGGCGATAAGGCGCATCCGACGCAAAAGCCCGAAAGCCTGCTGCACCGCATCATCGTGGCCACAACCAATCCCGGCGATGTGATCTTGGACCCGTTCTTTGGCACGGGCACCACAGGCGCTGTCGCCAAAATGCTGGGCCGCGATTACATCGGGCTGGAACGCGAAGAAGGCTACCGCAAAGCCGCCCAAGCGCGGATTGACCGTGTGCGGCGGTTGGATGCGTCTTCGCTGGAAACCACGGGGTCCAAGCGGGCCGAACCGCGTGTGCCCTTTGGCCAAGTGGTCGAACGCGGGATGCTGCGCGCGGGCGAAGAGCTGTTCTCGATCGGGTCGCGCCACATCGCCAAAGTGCGCCCCGATGGCACGCTGGTGGGCAATGACGTCAAAGGATCAATCCACCAAGTCGGCGCACATCTAGAGGGCGCGCCAAGCTGCAACGGCTGGACATACTGGCACTTCAAGCGTGAAGGCAAGATGATCCCGATTGACATTTTGCGCCAACAAATCCGCGCCGAGATGGAAGCTGACGACGGCCGCAAGCACTAAGAACTTGGGCCAAGCGCCCCCACCCCATTCACATGCCTGCCTGCGGTGCGTCCGCAAGGCCACCTCCTCGCCATGCCTTGCGCTGGCGGGGGTTTTTCACTTGGCCAAAGCCGCGCGTGCTAGGGCTGCATCGCGCAAGCGCACCGCAAAACCGGCCTGTTTGGGCCAGTGATCGACGCTGTCGCCCAAGGCCGCTGCTGCATGAAGCGGGAAATTTGGGTCATCCAACGCCGTGCGCCCCAAGGCCACCAGATCAGCGCTGCCTGATGTCAAAGCCGCCTCGGCTTGGGCGGGTGTGGTGATCAGGCCCACGGCCATCGTGGCCACGCCACTGTCGCGCACCGCTTTGGCCAAGGGCATCTGATACCCCGGCGCTGGCGTGATCGCAGCGCCCGCAAACCCGCCAGAGGAACAGTCAATCACATCAACCCCCAGCGCGCGGGCTTGGGCTGAAAGCACCAACGTGTCGGCCACACTCCACCCGCCGGGCAGGGCGTCTTGCACCGATAGGCGCAAGAACAAGGGCTTGCCCGCAGGCCAGACAGCGCGAGACGCTTCGATAATCTCTAGCACCAACCGCATCCGGTTTTCACGCGACCCGCCGTAAGCATCGGTGCGCTGGTTGGCGATGGGTGACAAGAACTGGTTGATCAGATAGCCATGCGCGCCGTGCAGTTCGACAATATCAAACCCTGCCCGATCCGCCCGCGCCACGGCTTTGGCAAACTGGTCCGGCAGGGCCTGCACCTCGGCCAAGGTCAGGGTGCGCGGGGTTTGGTAATCGGGATGGTCCATCTGGGCGAGGGCCGAGGGGCCAACCGGCTGCCAATGCTCAAACCCCACGCTGGCCTTTTCATCCTCGCGCTCGGTAAATCCGCCGCGCCACCACAACGGGGTCGAGGCTTTGCGCCCCGCGTGCCCCAACTGAATCGCCGCCGCCGCCCCTTGCGATTTCAAGAAAGCCGCGATGCGGGCCAAGGGGGCAATCTGCGCATCCTCCCACAGACCAAGGCAGGGGTAGGTGATGCGCCCTTGGGGTGCAACGCCCGTGGCTTCAACCATCACAGCGCCAAACCCGCCCAAGGCAAAGCGCGCCAGATGGGCAAAGTGCCAGTCATTGGCCACGCCGTGGCGTGCGGAATACTGGCACATCGGCGACACGACCAAGCGGTTGCGCAGGGTGACATCGCGCAGGGTATAGGGCGACAAAAGCAGGCTCATGGCGGGTGCATCTTTGGGTAAGGGTTTGGCTTTGGGTAACAGGAAGGCCGCCGCAATGCCATGGCTTGCGCTATCAGCAGCTTTCGCCAAAATAGCGCCTAAATTTGATCAGGAGAGAATGATGCGCTACCCCTTGGCCCTGCGGGTGATCCACTGGTTCACCGCGCTGATGTTTGTGCCCATGCTGGCTGGCGGCTATTTCTGGCTGCGCCCGATGGCCAGCACGGACCCGTTCAAGCTAGATGCCCTGATGTATCACATGGCGATTGGCGTGTTTTTGGTGGGTTTGACGGTGATCAGGTTCGGCGTGCGGCGGGTTTGGGCCAAGCCGGTGGCGGCAGGGCTGGCGTTGTGGGTGCAGCGTGCGCTGTATCTATGCGTTGTTCTGATGCCGGTGTCTGGCTTTACGATGGTCTTTTCGGCCCGCCTGAATGACATCGTTTTTGCCCGTAACGGCGCACCGCTGCCTGCTGACCTATCGGCCATCACGGGCCATTTCTGGCACGGAGCAACCGCCTTAACCCTGACGCTGTTGATCGCCGTGCATATCTTGGGCGCGTTGAAAGATCGCAGCGCGTTCAAGCGGATGATTTAAAAAGCGCTGCCGCCCCACCAAGCCGTCATCTTGGCGGGGCGCAGCCTTTAGACGGCGACGCGGTAGCCCAGTTCCACCACGCGGTCGCGCGGCAGGTGGTAATAATCGGTCGGATCAGCACTTAAGCGGCTTAACAGGGCAAAGATCTTGTCCATCGCCACCCCCAAGCCAAAGCCCGGGCGCACCACGGGCCTGCGGCGACCCAGAAAGAAGGTCGATGTCATGGCGTTGAACTTCAGCCCCGCCTTACGCGCGGCGGCTAGGCCCAGAACCACGTTCGGCGTCTCCATAAAACCGTAGCGCAGGATTAGGGCGGTGAACTGCCCATCCAACTTGGTGATCGTCACCCGCTCGTCAGCCGAGGCGGTGGGCACGCGCAGCGTTTCCACCGTCAGCAGCACGACCTTTTGATGCAGCACGCGAAAATGCTTTAGGCTGTGCAACAGCGCTGAGGGCACAATGTCGCGGTCTGGTGTCAGGAAAAACGCCGTGCCTGCAACACGTTCGACCGAGCTTTTCGCCATGGATTGCACAAAAGGGGCCAAGGCAATCGCCAGTTTGTCGTTCTTGGCCTGAATAAGCTGCGTGCCGCGCCACCAAGACGCCATCACAACCCCGACAGCCGCCGCCAGCAGCACAGGCACATACCCGCCGTCAAACAGTTTCGACAGGTTTGACAGCATGAAAGCCGTCTCGATCACCAACAGCGGGGCCGCCAACCCACCGATCGCCCAGACGGGGATCAGCCGCGCTGTGCGGGCATAGATCACCGCCAGCGTGGTTGTGACCAACATCGTCCCCGTCACCGCAATGCCGTAGGCCGAGGCCAGTGCGGCCGAGGATTTGAACACCACCACCAGCCAAACCACCCCGATCAGCAGCAGATAGTTCACGCTGGCAATGTAAATCTGCCCGCTTTGATTGGCCGAGGTGTGACTGATGCGCATCCGTGGCAAAAGGCCCAGTTGCACAGCGGCCAGCACCATCGAAAATGCCCCCGTGATGACAGCTTGGGCCGCGATGACAGTGGCAACCGTGGCCAGAACCACCAGCAGCGGCAGGAAGGCTTCGGGGACTGACCGAAAGAACGGATCAGAAATCGCCGAAGGGTCGGCCAGAACCAAGGCACCTTGTCCCAGATAGTTCAAAACCAGTGCGGGAAAGACCAACAAGACCCAAGCCAGAACAATCGGCTTGCGACCAAAATGCCCCAGATCGGCGTAAAGCGCCTCTGCCCCTGTGACCGCCAGAAAGACCGCGCCCAGCACGACCGAGGTGATGGCCAAATGGCTGGCGATAAAGCTTGCTGCCCAAATCGGGTTGAAGGCCACAAGCACAACCGGATTGGCCCAGATATGGCTGATGCCCGTCACAGCCAGAACGCCAAACCAAACGGCGGTGATCGGGCCAAAACCGGTCGCAATGCGCGCCGTGCCCTGTTTTTGCACAACAAACAGCGCAATCAAGATGCCCAGCGTGACAGGCATCACCCAGTGGCTGAGCGAGGGCACAACCAACCCCGCGCCCTCTACCGCGGACAGAACCGAAATGGCGGGCGTGATCACCGCATCGCCCACAAACAGCGCAGCCCCAGCAATGCCTAAGGCCAGAACGGGCAGCGACCGTCTGCCAATTGCCAACCGTGCCAAAGTGTAAAGCGACAAAACCCCGCCTTCGCCCCTGTTATCTGCGCGCAGCAGGATCAGCACATATTTGAACGTCACGATCAGCATCAGCGTCCAGATCAGCAGCGACAAAAGCCCCAGCACATCGGCTTGGGCAAGGCTGGTTCCTGCAACGGGGCGGATTGCTTCGCGAAAAGCGTAGATCGGGCTGGTGCCGATGTCACCGTAAACCACGCCGACCGCGCCAAGAACCAAGGCGGGCAGGCCTTGGTGGGGGCGGGCACGAGGGTCGGGTGCGTCGTCGTCGAGATGGTCTAGAAAAGTGGTAATGTCGTCTTCGGCCTCATCCTTGGGGGGGTGCCCCATGGATGTCATCGGGCCAGTTTGGCCCTGCAAGCTTGACATGATTGTGTGCCTTTTTGCGCTGCCGTCATCGGGTCGGGCGCTGTTGAGTTTTTTCAGACCTTGAAAGGTCCGGTCCTTCTCCATCTTCAGCCGCACCTGCGGCAGAGAACGTCCGCATAATCCTGAACCGCGCCAAGCTCAACCCTTTGTGCGACGCAGCAAATGCCGCAAATTGGGATCGGCTGGATTTGGCTTAGGGCGGTTTCGGGGTCAGCGCTTTGGATGCGGCCAAGCCAAGTCATGCGCCTTGCGCATCAAGGTGGGCAGGTCGTCGGGGCGAAAGGCATTCGCGCCGTGAAACGCACCGCGATGGGGCGTGGTGTTTTGGGGTAGATCGGCCACAAACACCGTCAGATCAAGATGAAAATGCGTGAAGGTGTGGCGCACTTCGCCCATGTGCGCCCAAGCGGCTTGGGCTGGCGCATCGGCACTTGATCCGTCCCAGCCGCTGCCGGGAAAGCCCAAAGTGCCCCCCAGCAGGCCCTTATCGGCCCGCCGTTCCAGCAAAATCGCACCATCGGCACGGCGGCCTAGCCAGACTTGGCCTTGGCGGGTGGGCTTTGCTGGCTTGGCCAGTTTGCGCGGCAGTTCGGCGGCGATACCCTGCGCGCGGGCTTGGCAGCCAGCGGTCCAAGGGCAAATCGCGCAGGCGGGTTGGCGCGGGGTGCAGAGGGTTGCGCCAAGGTCCATCACCGCTTGGGCATAATCGCTAGCGCGCAGCTTGGGCGTTAGGGTGGCTGCGGCGTGAACAAGCAGGGGCTTGGCCAAAGGCAGCGGCGTTTCAATCGCAAAGACCCGCGCCATCACACGTTCAACATTGCCGTCCACCACCACCTCTGGCAGATCAAACGCGATCGAGGCTATGGCGGCAGCGGTATAGGGGCCAACACCGGGCAAAGCGCGCAGGGCGGCAAGGTCAGCCGGAAAGACCCCACCGTGCTGCGCCACCACGGCACGCGCGCAGGCCAAAAGGTTGCGCGCACGCGCATAATAGCCAAGACCCGCCCATTCGGCCATGACCGCCCCATCCTCGGCAGCGGCTAGGGCTTGCACGGTGGGCCAAAGGGCGGTGAAGCGGGCAAAATAGGCTTTCACGGCGGCAACGGTGGTTTGTTGCAGCATCACCTCTGACAGCCAGATGCGGTAAGGGTCGGCCACTTGCCCTGCCATGCGCGCCGCTGGCCGGATGCGCCACGGCAACTCGCGGCCATGCACATCGTACCAATCGAGTAGGCTTTCGGCCGATGGTGTCACGTCACGCAATGTTTATCCCCCACAATGACGCAATCTGCTGGCAGGCTGCCCCGTGCAGGGCGTAGATTAGCGCGAAACCATGGCAGGACCAGATGGCCCGCAAACCCGCACACCCTGATGCGCCGCCTGCCCGCCGTATGCGCGGGTTTGAACCTGCGGCGCAATTGCTTTCCCAGCGCATCCGCACCGCCGGAGAGGCGCGCGGCTTTGCCGTGGCACGCCTGTTGACCGGCTGGGACGAGATTGCGGGCGAAACAGCGGCCATCACCCGCCCCGTCAAGGTGCATTACGGACGCGAAGGGTTGGGGGCCACGCTGACGCTGCTTGTGACATCGTCGCACGCGCCAATGGTGCAGATGGAACTGCCCCGCCTGATCGAACGGGTCAACGCCGCCTATGGCTATGCCGCCATCGCCCGCATCACCCTGACCCAAACCGCAGCCACCGGCTTTGCCGAAGGGCAGACACCCTTTTCAGGGCCGCCCAAGATCACAGCACCCGATCCGCGCCTGACGGCCAAGGCACATGACCTTGCCCAGCCCATTCAAGACCAAACCTTGCGTCAGGCCCTTGAACACCTAGGCCAGAACATCTTAACTCGGCGCAACAACACAAAAGGCTAATCCCATGACCCTGACCCGCCGCAGCCTGCTTGCCCTGACCTCGTGCTTTGCCGCCCTGACCGTTGCAGGTGGATGGGCGAATGCCGCAACCACCTCGCCCGATCCGGCAGCACCGGCCGATGCGATCAAGGATTTCGCCTTGGGCAGCCCCGATGCCAAGGTGAAGATCGTCGAATACCTGTCCTTCACCTGCCCGCATTGCGAGCATTTCCATGCCGAGATCTTCCCCAAGCTAAAGGCCGATTACATCGACACCGGCAAAGTGTTGGTCGAATACCACGAGGTTTACTTTGACCAAATGGGCCTGCTGGGCGCGATGCTGGCGCGTTGCGGGGGCGAGATGCGCTATTTCGGCCTGACCGATATGCTGTATGACAAGCAGCGCGATTGGGCCGCCGCTGACAGCGTTGACGCCGCCGTGGTTGAATTGAAGAAATTCGCCCGTGCCGCAGGGATGGACGATGCCGCCGTTGACGTGTGCCTGCATGACCAAAAGATGGCGGAATCTTTGGTGGCGCATTACCAAGCCAATATCGCCAAGGATTATCCGGGCGACACGTTCCACGGCACGCCGTCTTTTATCATCAATGGCACGCAATATTCGAATATGCTCTATGACGAGATGAAAAAGATCATCGACGCAGAGCTTGCCAAGTAAATGAGCCCCTTAGACGGCGTTAAGGTTGTTGAACTGGCCCGCATTCTGGCCGGCCCTTGGGCGGGTCAAACCCTGTCCGATCTGGGCGCGGATGTGATCAAGGTTGAAGCCCCCGAAGGCGATGATACCCGCCGCTGGGGCCCTCCCTTTATCACCCAAGGCGACGACACCTCTGCCGCCTATTTTTATGCCACCAATCGCGGCAAAAAGTCAGTCACCTGCGATTTTCGCACGGCTGAAGGGCAACAGATGGTCCGCGACTTGGTGGCCGATGCGGATGTTTTGATTGAAAACTTCAAAGTGGGCGGGCTGGCGAAATACGGGCTGGATTATGACAGCCTGCGGCAAGTGAACCCCAAGCTGATCTACTGCTCGATCACGGGGTTCGGCCAAACCGGCCCCTATGCGCACCGCGCGGGGTACGATTTCATCATTCAGGGCATGTCGGGCCTGATGTCTGTCACCGGCGAACCTGACGGGCAGCCGCAAAAGGTGGGCGTGGCGGTGACGGATATCTTCACCGGCGTTTATTCGGCCACGGCGATTTTGGCGGCTTTGGTGCAGCGCGGGCGCACGGGGGTGGGCCAGCATATAGACATGGCGCTGTTGGATGTGGCGACGTCAATCATGGCCAATCAGGCGCTGAACTATCTGACAACAGGCACCCCGCCCGGCATGATGGGCAACGCCCACCCCAACCTTGCCCCCTATGCGGTGTTTGACTGTGCTGATGGCTGGATCATCCTTGCCACTGGCAATGACGCGCAATATCGCAGGCTTTGCACCCTGTTGGGCCTGCCCGACATGGCCGAAGCGCCTGAATTTGCCACCAACGCCCTGCGCATCGCCAACCGCGCCGAAATGACCCGCCGCCTGACTGAAGCGACGCGCCGGTTTGAGAAGCTGGCTCTGTTAGCGGCATGTGAGGCCGAGGGCGTGCCCGCTGGGCCGATCAATGACCTGAAAGCGGTGTTTGACGACCCGCAGGTGATCGCCCGTGGTTTGCAGATCGCCCCGAACGGCATTGCGGGTGTGCGCAGCCCGATGCGCTTTTCGCACGCCGACCTGTCGCTGGGCCGCACCGCCCCCAAGCTGGGCCAAAACGACGCAGACTAAGCGCCTGCGTTTATTGGGGTTTTCGCAAACTGCCGCAGTCCATCAGCGCAGGCCCAAGGGGCTTTGCGCCTTGGCTTCTGGCGGGGTTTGCGGATAGGAAGAGGTTTCAAAAGGTGTATTTTCGGTTTTTTTGGAAACTTTAGGTGCTAATTTCCCGCGAGAATTAACCTTTGGTAAACTTTCTTGTGACTTGACGGCGGAAATTTGCTAGAAAGTTTCCGGCATCATTTCGCAACCGTTATTTTGTTGAGAGAATCACATGACACAAACCTTTGACCGCAGAATTGATGGCACCAACGACGCCGAAACGCTGACCGGAGATGCAACCAGCGACGAAATCTATGGGTATGACGGGGATGACCGGCTTGATGGGTGGGCTTGGGGCTACGACCGCCTAGATGGCGGAACCGGGGCCGACACAATGGTCGGCGGCGTGGAGGGTGTTACCTTTGTCGTCGACAACATCGGCGATGTCGTGATCTCTCACCCGGAAGGCGCAATCGATACCATCGAATCCTCGATCAGTTTTGATCTGAATGCCGTCCAATATGTCGAAAACCTGACGCTGACAGGCGACGAAAGCCTTTCCGGCACGGGCAACGATTTGCACAACTACCTTACCGGCAACGGGGCCGATAATACTCTGACGGGCCTTGACGGGAATGACACGCTAGACGGCGGTGCAGGCAACGACATTCTGGTGGGCGGGATGGGCGACGACATCTATGTCGTCGACAGCGCAGGTGATACCATCACCGAAAATGCCGACGAAGGCATTGATACTGTACGATCGTCGGCCAGTTATGGCCTGACTGGCGCTCTGGAAAACCTGACGCTGACAGGCGACGGTAAACTTGCCGGCATCGGCAACAGTTTGAACAATTACATTACCGGCAACGTGGCAGACAACACGCTGAACGGCCGTGAAGGGAATGACACGCTGGTGGGCGGGAAAGGCGACGATACCTATGTTATCGACAGCCTTGGCGATACCATCATCGAAAGTGCCGACGAAGGCATTGATTCCGTCGAATCCGCGATCAGTTATGCCCTGTCCGACGCGCTCGAAAACCTAACGCTGACAGGCAGATTTGCTCTGACCGGCACGGGAAATGGGCTTGGCAATAAGATCTATGGCAACGGCGGCCATAATCTGCTTTCCGGGCTTGGCGGAAATGATTGGATCGAGGGGCGCGATGGCAGAGACACGTTAGATGGCGGTGACGGAATCGATGTGCTTTTGGGCGGCGACAGGTCTGATGTTCTATTCGGTGGCAAAGACGGCGACCTTCTCGACGGTGGGAGCGGCGAAGATACTATGACCGGCGGCGAGGGCGACGATACCTATTACGTCGACACTGCTAAGGACCAAGTCATTGAAACCAATTCGACCGACATTGACACTGTTTATTCCACGATCAATTACACGCTTGGCAATTTGATCGAGAATTTGGATCTTTCCGAAGGCATGGCGCTGAAAGGCACCGGCAACAATTTAGACAACGTGATTTATGGCAACAGTCTGAACAACACCCTAACGGGTCTTGAAGGCGCAGACACTTTGGGCGGCGGCGACGGGACCGATTTGCTTTACGGTGGTAGCGGCGATGACATGTTCGATGGCGGAGAAGGGAGCGACGTGCTTTACGGCGGCAGTGGCGCTGACGGGTTGTATGGCGGCGCAGGGGCCGACAAGATGGTGGGCGGGGAAGGTGACGACGTCTATAACGTCGACAATCAGGGTGACTTGGTCACCGAAAAAACTGGCGAAGGCAGTGATTGGGTCGACGCCTTCATAAGCTATACCCTTTCCGCGAATATCGAAACGCTGCAATTGAAAGGTACGGATGCGATCATCGGTACGGGCAACTCCATCGCCAATTCAATCAGCGGAACCGAGTTCGACAACGAACTGTACGGGTTGGGAGGGGATGACACGCTGCGAGGCTACGATGGAAATAATGTTCTTTACGGCGGGACTGGCAACGATTGGTTAATCGGCGGTTACGACGATGACAAAGCCTATGGCGGCACTGGAAATGACCAGTTTTATGGTGGCGAAGGCCAAGACACTATGTCGGGCGACGACGGTCAAGACATGATCTGTGGCGGCGCTGGCCTAGATACGCTGTATGGCGGCAAGGGTGACGATGCGCTGTATGGGCACTACACCAACCATTTTGAAGATACAGACGCCAATCAACTTTATGGCGGCGCAGGAAACGACAGTCTGGTCGGGGCGGATGGCAGCGACACGCTGGATGGCGGCGTTGGAAACGACGAGATGACGGGCGAGGCTGGCGCGGACACGTTTGTGTTCGACCTTAAAGGCGGTGTTGATCACATCCTCGACTTCACCTCTGGCGAAGATCACATCAATATCGCCTCTGCCTTGTCCAAGGTGCTGAGCGGAGCAAGTGCGCTGACCGCGGATGCCTTCTACGCCGCCGATGGTGCCGTATCGGGCCACGATAGCGATGATCGGTTGATCTACGACACCAGTACCGGCGCGTTGTACTACGATGTGGACGGCAGCGGCAAGAAAGCGGCGGTGCAGATCGCTGTGCTAGATCATGACGGCGCCGCAGCTATGCTGACCTTCGACGACTTTACCTTCGGTTAACAGCACCCAAGACAGCGTCACGCCGAACAACCAAGGCATTGAAAACAAAGAATGGCGCGACACATCGCCCGCCATTCTTTTTTCGCACAACCCCACAGCCCACCGCTATCGGCACGCCGGGACTTACCCCGAAGTGCCGCGCCATTAACCTATTATGAAACTTTAGATTCATTAGTTACCCCAAAAGTGTTAAGTGTTGGTTGGTAAGTTTAGCCAATCTTTTTTTCAGGAGTGTGCCAAATGGCAAACCTCATTTTGCCCGGAACGACGGCTAGCGAGATATTGACCGGCAACACTGGCGACGACACGCTGACCGGCGTTGAAGGCAACGATACCCTGTATGGCGGGGCTGGCAACGACGCCTTGGATGGCGGCATCGGCAACGACTCGCTTGATGGCGGCACGGGCAACGACACGATGGCAGGCGGCGACGGCGACGACATCTATTTGGTCGACAGTGCCGGCGATGTGGTGAGTGAGGCGAGCGGCGCAGGCTATGATTTCGTCAAATCCTCGGTCAATTACACGTTGGGGGCCAATGTTGAAAAACTGCAACTGACGGGCAGCGCCACCATTGGCACCGGCAATACGCTTGACAACACGATGATCGGCTCTGGCGGCAACGACATCTTGTATGGCGGAGACGGTAACGACTCGATCTGGGGATATAATGGCACCGACACGCTTTACGGCGGCAACGGGAATGACACGCTGGATGGCGGGCAGAATAGCGGTGGCATAGCCCTTGAACAGTTGTATGGCGGCTTGGGCGATGACATCTATGTGGTCGACAATGTTAGCGACGTCGTCACCGAAAGCGCCAGCCAAGGCACCGATCTTGTTCAATCGTCCATCACCTACACGCTGACGGCCGAGGTCGAAAACCTAACGCTGACGGGCGCGGCGGCACTCAACGGCACCGGCAACACGCTGAACAACCTGCTCAACGGCAACTCTGGTGACAACGTTCTGACTGGGGCCGGTGGCAATGACACGCTCAATGGCGGCGGTGGCAACGACACGTTGGTCGGCGGGACGGGCGATGACACCTATGTGGTTGATAGCGCCAGCGACGTTGTGACCGAAAGTACGGGCGAGGGCACAGATACGGTCCAGTCCTCGATCACCTATGTCTTAGGGAATTTCGTTGAGAATCTGATCCTTACAGGGTCAGGCGCGATCTCTGGCACCGGCAACGCTTCTAACAACAGGATCACCGGCACCAACGGTGACAACGTGCTGTCGGGTGCAGCGGGCAATGACACGATGTTGGGTGGGGCGGGCGATGATACCTATGTGGTTGATAGCCTCAACGACATCGTGACCGAGAATGACAGTGAGGGCACCGATACGGTGCAATCCTCGGTCACTTACACGCTTAGCAACTACGTCGAAAACCTGACGCTGACGGGGACCAATATACTGTTGTATGGCACGGGCAACGCGCTGAACAACGTGATCACCGGCAACAACGGCGGCAACAATCTTTCCGGGGCTGGCGGCGATGACACGCTGGCCGGTGGCACTGGCGGCGACGCTTTGTATGGCGGCGAGGGGAATGACGCGCTCGATAGCGGCAATGGTGCCGACTATTTGTATGGCGGCGATGGAAATGACGCGCTCAATGGCGGCGAGGGGAATGACGCGCTGGATGGCGGCACCGGCGACAACACCCTTTCCGGCGGTTTGGGGAACGATACTTATTATGCTCGCAGCAGCACAGATGTCGTGATTGAAAGTGCGGGCCAAGGCACCGATCTCGTTGTGGCCTATGTCGATTACACGTTGACTGACAATGTCGAAAAATTGCTCTTGCAGGATATGGTGCTGGTCGGCACGGGAAACGACCTGAACAATCTGATCACCGGCAACCGCGGCAACAACACGCTGTCGGGCGGCGCTGGTAATGATACGCTTTACGGCGGCTTGGGTGACGACACCTATGTGGTGGACAGTGTCGGCGATGTTGTCAGCGACGAACTTGATCGTGGCGGCCAGTTTAAAGAACAAGGTGGCACGGATATTGTCCTGTCCTCGGTTACGTTTACGCTGGCAACCTATATCGAGAACCTAACGCTGACAGGGACGAGCGCGCTCTCTGGCACCGGCAACGCGCTGAACAACGCGATAACCGGCAACAGTGGCGACAACGTGCTAGACGGCGGCACTGGCAATGACACGCTGATCGGCGGCGCTGGGAACGACACCTATGTGGTCGATAGCGCCAACGATGTGGTGACCGAACTGGACGGCGGCGGCACGGATACTGTGCAAGCCTCGTTCAGCTTAACGCTGGGTGATTTTGTCGAAAACCTGACGCTGACGGGGAATGACTCGCTCTCTGGCACCGGTAATGCGCTGAACAACGTGATCACCGGCAACTCTGGCGACAACGTTCTTGATGGGGGCGCGGGCAACGACACGCTGGTCGGCGGTGCCGGGAATGACACCTATGTGGTCGATAGCACCGGCGATGTGGTGACCGAACTGGACGGCGGCGGCACGGATACCGTGCAATCCTCGGTCAATTACACGCTGGCTGACTTTGTCGAAAACCTGACGCTGACGGGGAATGACTCGCTCTCTGGCACCGGCAACGCGCTGAACAACGTGATCACCGGCAACTCTGGCGACAACGTGCTAGACGGCGGCGCGGGCAATGACACGCTGATCGGCGGCGCTGGGAACGACACCTATGTGGTCGATAGCGCCAACGATGTGGTGACCGAACTGGACGGCGGCGGCACGGATACTGTGCAATCGTCGATCAGCTTAACTCTGGGTGATTTTGTCGAAAACCTGACGTTGACGGGGAGTGACTCGCTGTCTGGCACCGGCAACACGCTGAACAACGTGATTACGGGTAACTCTGGCAACAACGTTCTAGACGGCGGCGCGGGCAATGACACGCTGATCGGCGGGGCTGGGAATGACACCTATGTGGTCGATAGCGCCAACGATGTGGT
>CAIQOV010000041.1 GCA_903873585.1 uncultured Rhodobacterales bacterium | reverse complement strand
TCACCACGATGGGCGAGGCGCTGCCCGTGGCAACAATCCCTTCGGGCGACGAGGTCACAGTATAGCCCGCAATCTCCGCCCCACCATCGCTGGCCGGAGCTGTAAAGCTAACGCTGGCTTGGCCCGCGCCAGCCTCTGCCGTCCCAATCGTCGGCGCATCCGGCACAATGGCCGTGACCTCAAAGCTTTGGCTGACGGTCGGCGCTGCGCTATAGCGGGTATCGCCCGCCTGATCGGCGTCAATCGAGCAGGTGCCCGCCGCTGCAAAGGTTAATACCCCATCCGAGGTAACGCTGCACACCTCAGGCGTTGTGGCGGTGAAGCTGACCGTCAAGCCTGAGGTTGCGGTGGCCGTTAGCGTCGGGCTGGCCCCGAAGTTTTGCGTGCCGGGGTTTTCGAAGGTGATCGTCTGGCTGGCCACAGGCGTGACCGCGTTTGACGCAGCCGAGGCCGCCCCCGTCCCCGCCGCATTGCTCGCCGTGACGGTGAATGTGTAGCTGACCCCGTTGGTCAGGCCTGTCACCACGATGGGCGAAGTATTGCCCGTGGCAACAATCCCCTCGGGCGACGAGGTCACAGTATACCCCGCAATCGCCGCCCCACCACTGCGCGCCGGCGCCGTGAAGCTAACGCTGGCCTGCGCATCGCCCGCCGTCACCGCCCCAATCGTCGGCGCATCCGGAACGGTGAAATAGGTGAATTGGGTGCCAGCACCGGCGGCGCTGGTGCCATTGGGTGTTGTGACGGTGACATTCACAGCCCCCAATGTGCCATTTGGGGCAAGCGCTGTAATCTGTGTGCTGGACTCTACGGTGTAAGACGTTGCGCTTACAGCCCCGAACTTAACAGCACTCACCCCCGAAAAGCCGCTGCCGGTGAGGGTGACCGTGGTTCCCCCCAAGATAGTGCCCGCATTCGGGCTTAACCCAGTTAGGGTGGGCGCGACAGCGTCAACCAAGACCCCCAAGGTCGAACCGACGGAAGATAGCGCCACGGTCAGGGCATTTCCGGCGGCATCTTGCAAGGTTGCGCCGTTGGCAGCCAAAGCCAGCACGCCGATCCCGTCGGTGTCAAGATCGCCGGTTTGCACTGTGTAGCGGAACAAAAGCGTGGTGCTGTCCGAGCCGGACAAATAGGTCGCAGACCTTGCCGTTGATCCGATCGTCAACGCGATAGAGGGGCTGCCGACCACGGTGACGGGCTCTGAAACGCTGACCGAAACGTCAAGGCTTTGGCCAAGGTGATAGGTGCCATTGGCCGGCACCGACACACTGGTGATCGTCGGCACCACTCCGTCGACCCCTATAGCCTTGTTCGCCCCAAGCGACCCCGTAGCCCCCGGCGGTGGCAGGGCTAGCGTGGCCGCATTGCCTGCGCTGTCGGTAATCGTGCCAGCGTTCAAGGCAAGGGCATTTGTGCTGGTATAATCAAGGTCGGATGCGCTATTGCCCGCCTGCACCGTGTAATTGAACGTCAGTGTCGCGGTCCCCGACCCCGAAACGTAGCTTGCCGCCTGATCCACAGCGCCCGTCTCTAGCGTCAGTTGCGGGGTGCCGGTGAGGATGACAGGCTCAGAGAAGCTGACCTGCACGCTGACGAGATCGCCCAACTTGTAAGACCCGTTGGCGCTAGACGATGTTACCGACGTCACCACAGGCACCACTCCGTCGACCGCGATGGCCTTATTATTGCCAAGCGAATTGGCGGCACCCGGTGCGGGAAGCGTGAGTGTTGCAGAATTTGTGGCCTGATCTTGGATCGTTCCACCGTTCAGGGCCAAAGAGCCCGATGCTGCATAGTCAAGGTCAGCATTGGTATCCTCGGCTTGCACGGTATAATTGAACGTCAGCGCTGACGTGCCCGATCCTGAAACATAATTGACGGCCCGATCTGTTGCCCCCGTTTCCAACGTCACTTGCGGCGTGCTTGTGACGTTCACAACCTCGCTAAAATTCACTTTTAGGCTGATGACAGACCCGACTTTATAAGCCCCATCCGCTGTCACAGAGGTGACAGATGTCACCACGGGCGCGGTCGTATCAATCACAATGGCCTTGTTCGCCCCAAGCGACCCCGCAGCCCCCGGCGCGGGAAGCGTCAGCGTCGCAGCATTCGTGGCAAGATCTACGATCGTTCCGACCAATGACGTCGCGCTGACATAATCAAGATCGGCAGAGGTATCTCCCGCTTGCACCGTATAGGTGAAGGTCAGTATCCCAGTCCCCGTCCCCGAAGTATAATTCACCGCCCGATTTGTGGCCCCCAAATTTAACGTCAATTGCGGCGTGCCTAAGACGATAACACCCTCGCTAAAACTCACCTGCAGGGTGATGACCGACCCCACCTTATAAGACCCATCCACCTTTAAGGAGCTGACAGACGTCACCACGGGCGCGGTGGTATCAATCCAAATGGCCTTGTTCGCCCCAAGCGACCCCGCAGCCCCCGGCGCGGGAAGCGTCATCGTCGCGGCATTCGTGGCAAGATCCGTGATCGTTCCGACCAATGACGTGGTGCTGGCATAGTCCAAGTCGAACGAGTTATCGCCTGCCCCAACCGTGTAGGAAAAGTTCAGCGTTGTGGTCCCAGACCCCGAAACCGTATCAATGTTTATAACGCGGTCTATTGCCCCCGTTTCCAACGTCAATTGCGGCGTGCCCGTGACGTTCACAGCCTCGCTAAAATTCACTTTTAGGCTGATGACAGTCCCGGCTTTATAAGTCCCATCAGCCGTCGATGAGGTCACCGACGTCACCACGGGCGCGGTCGTATCAATCACAATGTCTTTGCTTCCAGCCAGTGAAGAGGGCACGGTTAGCGGCGGAAGCGTCAAATTTGCAGTGTTGGTGACACGATCCTGTAAGCTTCCTTCCAATGAATACCGATCAAAAAGGTTAAGATCACTCGAGGTATCGCCGCTTTGCACCGTGTATTTAAACGTAAAGGTTGAGGATCCTACACCTGATACGTAAGTCGCATAGCGATCTATGTCCCCTGTCTCTAGCTTCAGTCGCGACGTCGCCGCAGTGGTTACGCCAGATTTGAACCACAAGGATTCGCTAAAGTTGACTTGAACATAAATGTCCGCCCCGACCGTGTAGCGCCCATCCGGGGTCGTAGACGTCACCGAAAGCGAATAACCTGAAACGACATCCACCACAAAGTTCTTGTTAAAGCCTAAAGACCCCGCCGAGCCCGGCGCAGGAAGCGTCAGCAACGCGTCATTGCCACCGGCGTCTTTGATTGTGCCGACCCCTTTCTTGGTCAAAGCAGTTGTGCTGGTATAATCAAGATCATCGCTGTTATCCCCAACTATGGCAGTAAAAGTGAAGGTCAGAACCGTACTGCCTGACCCCGACGTATAAGTGGCGGCCCTGCCGGCGGCGGTCACATTCAAAGACAATTCGGGTTTATCCGACGCTGTCGGCGCGGTCACATAAACCGCAGCACTAAAGGTCACCTGAATGGATACAACGCCGTTTTGGCGAACGTTCCCATCGACGGTCGAAGAGGTCACGTTCGTCACTGTCGCGGCAGCGAAAGCCTGCCCTGCCACCGATACAGCGGCAAAGCCAAGAAGTGCCAAAAGAACAATCTTGATCAATCGAACCATGAAACGCGTCCTTGTGTAGCCTAAGCCATAAAACCGCCCCAAGTCGCGCGCAGGCTGGGATCGCCAAACCGAGATGAGGGGTTGGTCTGACCCAAGCGATGCGGCCCCCTTCCAGACAGGTGGGCGGTAGAAACTCCAACCGACCGACGACAGTTTCCAACGCGAAACCCGCCACGGTCACACTTTGTTCTGCATGAAGTTCCTTAAAAAATTGCTAGCAACACGGGGCCCGCGACAGAAAATATCGCAGGTGCTGCGCAATCTTGTCGTTGGCGGCCAAGCCAGATCATGCCCGTGGTTTACACCGGCCCCCTGTTGGGCGATAAGTTTGCCAAAGGCTTTTGGCTTGACGGGGGTGTTTGCGGGTACGCTTCACCCTCACAAACCAAAGCGCAACTAAAACAAACGGTTACAACCACGATGCTGCTTTTGATCGATAACTATGACAGCTTCACCTATAACCTTGTCCATTACTTGGGCGAGTTGGGGGCCGATGTGCGGGTGCTGCGCAATGATGCGCTAGATGTGCAAGCGGCTATGGCGCTGAAACCGAAAGCGATTGTGCTGTCACCGGGGCCTTGTGACCCTGATCAGGCTGGCATTTGTTTGCCCCTGACGCTGGCTGCGGCCGAAACCAACACGCCGCTTTTGGGGGTTTGCTTGGGGCATCAAACCATCGGCCAAGCCTTTGGCGGCAAAGTTGTGCGCTGTCATGAGATTGTGCATGGCAAGATGGGGCAGATGCTGCATCACGGTCAGGGGATGTTTGGGGGATTGCCCTCTCCCTTCTTGGCGACGCGGTATCATTCTTTGGTGGTCGAACGCGACACTTTGCCCGATTGCCTTGAGGTGACCGCTTGGCTGGAAGACGGCACGATCATGGGGTTGCGCCATAAGAGCAAGCCGATTGAAGGCGTGCAGTTTCATCCCGAAAGCATCGCTTCCGAACATGGCCACCGGTTGTTGCAAAACTTCCTAAGCCGCCATGCGACAAAGGTGGCAGCATGAGCGACACGCTAAAACCCCTGATCGGTCTTGCCGCTGAACGCCCCTTAACGCGGGGTGAAGCGACTTTGGCTTTCACCGCCCTGTTTGAAGGCGATGCCACGCCTGCGCAAATGGGTGGCTTGCTGATGGCGCTGCGCACGCGCGGTGAAACGGTCGATGAATTTGCCGCAGCCGCCAGCGTGATGCGCGCAAAGTGCCATGCGGTGCGCGCCCCTTTGGGTGCGATGGATATTGTGGGCACTGGCGGGGACGGCAAGGGCACGCTGAACATTTCCACCGCCACGGCCTTTGTCGTCGCGGGGGCGGGTGTGCCGGTGGCCAAGCATGGCAACCGCAACCTGTCGTCAAAATCAGGCGCTGCCGATGCGCTGACCGAGATGGGGTTGAACGTGATGGTCGGCCCCGACGTGGTGGAACAGTGCTTGGCCAAGGCCGGTATCGGCTTTATGATGGCGCCGATGCACCACCCCGCGATGCGCCATGTTGGGCCCGTGCGCGCCGAACTGGGCACGCGCACGATCTTTAACATCCTTGGTCCGCTGACCAATCCCGCAGGGGTGAAGCGGCAATTGACGGGGGCCTTTACGCCGCGTTTGCTGCGCCCCATGGCTGAAACCCTGCGCGCTTTGGGCTCAGAGGCGGCTTGGTTGGTGCATGGTTCTGATGGCACCGATGAAATTACCATCGCAGGCCCCAGCGTGGTTGTAGCACTTGATGCCGGCGAGATCCGCGAATTCACCGTGCATCCCGAAGACGCTGGCCTGCCCGTGCATCCGTTTGAGGCGATTTTGGGCGGCACTCCGGCGCAAAACGCCGTGGCCTTTCGCGCGCTGCTGAATGGTGAGACCGGCGCTTACCGCGATGCGGTTTTGCTGAACGCCGCTGCGGCTTTGCTGGTGGCGGGCAAAGCGGGTGATTTGAAAGAGGGCGTAGGCCTTGCGCGCGCGTCAATAGATTCAGGGCAAGCCTTGGCGCGGATCAACCTTTTGCGCCAGATTTCACCGCTAAAGGCATAAAGCAGCGGGCCAAACCCGCCGCTTTACCCCTATTCACCCCAAAGCATAGCCCGCACCCCGCACGGTGCGCAGCGGATCGTCGGCCCCAAAAGCGCACAGCGCTTTGCGCAGGCGACCTACGTGCACATCAACCGTGCGGCTGTCGACATAAATGTCGCGGCCCCACACGCGGTCTAGCAATTGTTCACGCGAAAACACGCGGCCGGGTTTTTCTAGAAACGTGGCCAGCAGGCGAAACTCTGTTGGCCCCAGTTTCAGCGTTTGGCCATCGCGGATCACGCGGTGGGTTTCGGCATCAAGGCTGATCGTTTCCCATTCCAGCACCATCCCCAGCGTCGAAGGCCGCACGCGGCGCAGTTGCGCGCGCAGGCGGGCCATCAATTCAACGATGGAATAGGGCTTGATCACATAGTCATCTGCCCCCGTTTCCAGCCCGCGCACCTTATCAACCTCTTCAGACCGTGCTGACAGCATGATGATCGGAATGGCGCGGGTTTCAGGGCGCATCTTCAAACGGCGGCAAACTTCCAAGCCCGACACATGCGGCATCATCCAATCGAGCAAGATCAGATCGGGCGGGCTTTCGGCCACCAGCAGCAAGGCTTCTTCGCCATTGGTGGCGCGTTGCACGACAAAGCCTTCCGCCTCTAGATTATAGGCCAAGACTTCGCGCTGTGCGGGCTCATCTTCTACCAAAAGGACGGTGGGCTGGGCCATTACGCGTTCCCCATCGTGACAGATTCCGATTTCGGGCGCGGGTCACGCGGCAAATCGCCGGTGGTCAAATAAATCACCTGTTCAGCAATCGTCGTGGCATGGTCGCCCACGCGTTCGATGTTTTTGGCGATAAAATGCAGATGCATACAGGCCGTGATATTGCGCGGGTCTTCCATCATATGGGTCAGGAATTCGCGAAACAGGGCGGAATACATCTGGTCAATGTCGCGGTCTTGCTGGCGCACGGCATGGGCCAATTCGACATCGCGGCTGATAAAGGCGTCTAGCGCGTCTTTCAGCAGCAAGCTGACCTGCCGCGCCATGCGGCGGATCGACCCTGCCGCGCCTTCAATCGTGTGCATCTGCGCCAAAACGATCGAGCGTTTCGCCAAGTTCTTGGCATAATCGCCGCAGCGTTCCAGCGAGGCTGCAATTTTCATCACGGTCAAAACAGTGCGCAAGTCGCTGGCCGCAGGGGCGCGAATGGCGATCAGGCGCACGCATTCGGTGTTGACCTGTTCTTCCAGCGCATCAATCGCGCCGTCGCCTTCGCGCACGCGTTCGGCCAAAGCCTCATCACGGGTTTCTAGGGCGGTGGCCGCATCGGAAAGTGCTGCTTCAACCAAGCCTGCCATCTTCAAAACCAGCGCCTGAACGCCTTCCAAATCCCGGTCAAACGCCGAGGCAATGTGACGGTCTGTGTTCATCTTTTTCTCCTCAACCGATCCGGCCGGTGATGTAGGATTCGGTGCGCGGATCCTTGGGGTTGGTGAAAATCGCACCGGTTTCGCCGTATTCGACCAAGTTCCCTAGGTGGAAAAACGCGGTGCGCTGCGACACGCGGGCGGCTTGCTGCATCGAGTGGGTGACGATCACCACCGAAAACTGGCTGCGCAGCTCGTCGATCAGCTCTTCGACCTGTGCGGTTGCGATGGGGTCAAGGGCCGAGCAAGGCTCATCCATCAGCAAGACTTCGGGCGAGGTCGCAATGGCGCGCGCGATGCACAGGCGCTGTTGCTGGCCGCCAGAAAGACCAGTGCCGGGCGATTGCAGGCGGTCTTTCACCTCGTTCCACAGGGCGGCTTTGCGCAGGCAGGCTTCCACAACCTCGTCCAGTTCGGCCTTGGTGCGGGTTAGGCCGTGGATCTTGGGGCCATAGGCCACGTTGTCATAGATCGACTTGGGGAAAGGGTTGGGCTTTTGAAACACCATCCCGATCTTGGCGCGCAACTGCACAGGGTCAACGCGCGGGTCGTAGATGTTTTCGCTATCCAGCGTGATCATGCCTTCGACACGGGCCGAGGCCACGGTGTCATTCATGCGGTTCAAACAGCGCAGGAAGGTTGATTTGCCGCAGCCCGATGGGCCGATAAAGGCGGTTACGGTTTTATCAAGAATGTCGACATCGACATCTTTCAGCGCGTGGTTGGTTCCGTAGTAAACCTGCACCTTACGAGCTTCGATTTTGTTGGTTTCGGTCTGCACGTCGCGCTCCAGTCTTAGATCTTTCATGGGGGGATTCTCCTGCTTACCAGCGGCGTTCATAGCGGCGACGCAGGATGATGGCGGCGGTGTTCATAACGATTAGGAAGACCAACAGCACGATGATGGCACCTGATGCGCGTTCCACAAAGCCCGGATCGCCACGCTGGGTCCAGTTGTAAATCTGCACCGGCAGGGCCGAGGCGGGGTCAAACAGGCCAGACAGCGGCGCACCGGGAAAGTCGCGCACAAAGGCCACCATGCCGATCAGCAGCAAGGGGGCAGTTTCGCCCAGGGCTTGGGCAAGGCCGATGATCGTGCCGGTCAGCACGCCGGGCATAGCAAGGGGAAGCACATGATGCGTGACGGTTTGCAGCTTTGATGCCCCAACCCCCAAAGCCGCATCGCGGATCGACGGGGGCACAGCTTTCAGCGCCGCGCGTGTCGGGATGATGATGCGCGGCAGGGTCATCAGCGTCAGCACCAAGCCGCCCACGATCGGGGCCGATTGCGGCAGGCCGGCAAAGTTGATGAAGAACGACAGGCCCAAGATGCCGTAAACAATCGAAGGAACGGCGGCGAGGTTGGCAATGTTCACCTCGATCAAATCGGTCCAGCGGTTCTTGGGCGCGAATTCTTCAAGATACACCGAAGCCGCCACCCCGATGGGCAAGGCCAAGCACAAAACCACCGCCATCATATACAACGAGCCTATGATGGCCACGCCCAAGCCAGCCGCTTCGGGGCGTTTGTCTGACGCGTCGGGCATCGACAAAAAGCCGGTGTTCAGGCGCATTTCCATCATGCCCGCCGCCACCAGTTTATCGGCCAGCATCAGCTTTTCGGGCGAGGTGTTGTTATCACGCGCCGCCGTTTCCATCGTGACACGGCCCTTGAAATAGCCGTCAATCCGCCCATTGGCCAAAGCCGTGAACTGCACCGTTGTGCCCAGCAGTTTGGGGTTGGCCAGCACCATATCGCGCAGATCAGCGGCGGCGTTTTCTGACACCATGCCGACAAGGTCTTTGGGGGTCATAGCGCCGATGTCGATGCCCTTGGCTTCAACCTCGGTCGCCAAAGCCTTGCCGATCAGCTTGCCATAGCCAATCGTGGTGACAGAGGCCATTTCCGCCGGATCGCCGTGGCCCGCTTTATCCAAAACCTTGGCGTCCAGCAGGATCGGAATTTCAACAAAGGTCTGGCGAAAGGCCGGAAGCCCTGCCGAGAAGATCGAGATCAGCAGCCACACCAGCGCCAGCAAGGCGATGACAATCGCAACCAACCCATAAGCGCGAAACCGCGTTTCTTGGGCGTTGCGCATTGCGGTGCGCTTATCGGGCGCAAACAGCGAATGCGTGGTGCGCGGTTGTTCGGGGGCGGCCATTGGCTCTGCCGTGATCGGACCGTTGGTCATTCGTATTGCTCCCGATATTTGCGCACAATCACCAGCGCCACCACGTTTAGGCCCAAGGTGAAGGTGAAAAGCGTCAAGCCAAGCGCGAAAGCCACCAGCGTTTCGGGCGAGGCGAATTCGGTATCGCCGGTCAACTGGCTGACGATCTTGACGGTGACGGTGGTCATCGCCTCAAACGGGTTCAGCGACAGTTTGGCCGCAGCCCCTGCCCCCAAAACCACGATCATCGTCTCACCAATCGCGCGCGATGCCGCCAGCAAAATGGCGCCAACGATACCGGGCAAGGCGGCGGGGATCACGACTTGGCGGATGGTTTCCGAAGGCGTGGCCCCCAAGCCCAAAGACCCATCGCGCAGCGATTGTGGCACGGCGTTGATAATGTCGTCTGACAGCGACGAGACGAAGGGAATAATCATGATCCCCATCACCAAACCCGCCGTCATCACGGTTGATGACGAATTGCCAATGCCCATCGGCATCGCGATCCAGTCGCGCAGCAAGGGGCCAACGGTGATCAGGGCAAACAGGCCGTAAACGATGGTCGGAATGCCCGCCAACACCTCGATCAGCGGTTTGACAATGCCGCGCACCCGACGTGACGCATATTCCGCCAGATAAATCGCCGAGAACAACCCAATCGGCACAGCCACCACCAGTGAGATCACCGACACATACAGCGTGCCCCAAACCAAAGGCAAAATCCCCAAGGTCGATCCACCGCCAAACTTTGGATCCCATGTGGGTGAGAAGAAGAAGGTCGTGGCCGGATAGATGCTAAAGAAATGCACCGTATTGGCCAAAAGCGAAAAGACGATGCCCACCGTGGTCATCACCGCAATCAACGAGGCGGCAATCAACATGCCCAAAGAGACTTTCTCGGTCGCATTGCGGGCGCGAAAGTCGGGGGAGATGCGGCGCAGGCCCCAAGCCAAGCCTGCCACGGCCAAGATCAAACTTACCACGCTCAACCCAAGCCGCGACGCTTTTGCCGTGCCGCGCACCGCTTCGGCGGCCGCAATCATCGACGGGGTCGGATCGTTGCCCATCGCAACCCCCGCATCGCCAAGCGCGGTTTTCAGCGCTTCGATGTCTTGTTCAACTGCGGGCACATCGGTGCCTTTGGCCTGAAGCACCGACAGACCCTCTGCCAGACGGGTCACGTCAGCCATCATCAGGTTGACCGAACTGTCCGCAGGCACATCTGCCGGATCAATATGCGACAAGGCGCTGTTATGGATCACAAAACCTTCGGCAAACAGCCAGATCACCGTGACCGTGAAAACCGGTATCAAGACCCCAAGGGCCGTGATCCAGCCATAAAATGTCGGCAAGGAATGCAGCTTGCGCAGATCACCGCCCGCGGTCGCCATGGCCCTGCGGCGCCCTATGGCATAGCCAAGCGCTGCCAGCGCAAGAACAGTCAAAACTAAAAGGCCAAGGCTCATGATCGTCCTGCACGGCTAGAGAAAGGCGCGCGAGATCTTCGCGCGCCTGTAGGATTTACTTCAACGGTTCCATCAAGGTGCCCGCTTTAACAGCCGCTTGGGTTGCAGCCAGTTCGGGGTCAGACACCAGACCATATTCCACCAGCGCACCTTCTGGCCCCACCATGTCATCGGACATGAAGAAATCGAGGTATTCTTGCAGGCCCGGCACCACACCGATGTGCTGCTTTTTCACATACATGAACAACGGGCGCGACACGGGGTAAGACCCATCCGCAATCGTCGCGGTTGACGGAACAATACCGTCCATCGACGCCACTTTCAGCTTGTCGGTGTTGTTTTCATAAAACGACAGGCCAAACACACCCACAGCCTGCTTGTTTGCGGCCAAACGCGACAGGGTTTCGGTGTAGTCGCCGTCAATTTCTGTCACAACGCCGTCCCCGCGCAGCGTATCGCAGGCTTTGATGGCATCGGCATCCTTGGCCTTGTCATCCGCACCGGTCGAGGCGGCAAGGAACAAATCATAAGCGCCCGTGGCTTTGCAGCCTGCTTCGATCACCTTTTGGTTGAACACTTCGCGCGTGCCGTGCTTAGAACCGGGGATCAGCGCCATAATCTCTTGTGCGGGCAAAGCGGCATTCACATCAGCCCAAGCCTTTGCGCCGTTCGCCACCAAAGCCCCATCCTTCACCACCTGCGCGCCAAGGGCTGCGTAAACATCCGCCGAGGTCAAAGCAAAATCAGGGCCGCCAAAGTCAGAGGCGAACACAACGCCGTCGTAACCGATGCGAATTTCCATAATTTCGGTCACACCATTGGCGGTGCAAGTGTCGATATCGGATTGTTTGATCTTCGACGACGAATTGGCGATGTCGATCGTGTCTTCGCCCACGCCCTTGCACAAAGCCGCCCGCCCTGCACCCGACCCGCCGCCTTCGACGACCGGCGTCTTGAAAGTGCCCTGTTCCCCAAACGCTTCGGCCACAATGGTGGCATAGGGCAAAACGGTCGAAGAACCGGCGATTTGCAACTGGTCACGCGCCTGCGCACCCAAAGCCGAAACTGCCAAAATCGCCAAACCCGTGGCGGAAACCTTCATAAGCGACATAGATTTTTCCAGTCAACACGGCAGAAAAGAATCCCGAATGACCCTTTCTCTCAGCCCCGATGTAAGGCTGCTGCACCGCAGTTTTGCGACACTTGTGTAACAGTAACATGACAACGGTGCAGGTCGTGGTGATCGCCGCAAGCAAAGGGCGAAAAATTCAGTTCTCGGGCAACACCACCGCAAAGGTTGATCCTTGGCCCGGCACGCTGTCAATCACCAAGCGGCCACGGTGACGATGGGCGATGTGTTTGACAATGGCCAAGCCCAAACCCGTGCCACCCTTTTCACGGCTGCGGTGCCCGTCAATGCGGTAAAACCTTTCGGCCAAGCGCGGAAGGTGAAAAGAATCAATGCCTTCGCCTTGGTCTTTCACCGCCAGCCGCACCTTTGGCCCACGCGGCGTGCTCTCATGGCTTAGGGTTACCTGCACCTCTTTGCCCGACCCGCCATATTTGATCGCATTCTCGATCAGGTTCGTGGCGATTTGGGTGATCTGGTCGGGATCGGCCAAAATCTCGACCGGTTGATCCAATCCGGTCAGCACCAAGCGCACATGGGCCGCATCGGCCATAGGGCGCAGCGATTGAGCGGCGGAAAAGATCAGCCGTGCCACATCGTGGCGGTCGGTCGGGCGCTGGCGTTCTTGCGCTTCAACCTTTGACAGGTGCGACAGGTCGCGCACCAAGCGCACCATGCGTTCGGCTTCGGTCTGCATGATGGCCAAAAAGCGGTCGCGCGCGCTGGCGTCTTCGCGCGCAGGGCCGCGCAAGGTTTCGATAAACCCAAGAACCGAGGTCAGCGGCGTGCGCAGTTCATGGCTGACGTTGGCCACAAAATCGCGGCGCATCGTGTCCATTTGTTCGCGGTCTGACAAGTCTTCAAAGGTGCACAAAACCGCGCGCCCAACAGGCGCTGCGGTCACGCGGTGAATAACCTCGTGGCTGGGGCCGGGGATGACATGGCGCGCCTCGGCCAAAAGGCGGCTGCGCAGCGCGGTTGAAATCGCCGACAACACATCGGGCTGGCGCAGCACAAAGGCGTGGTGCCGCCCGATGATTCCCGCCCCCAACAGGGCCTGTGCTGCGGCGTTGCAGCCCGAAATCCGCTCGTCCGCGCCAATCATCAGCGCGGGAAGGGGCAGGCCTGCCAGGACCTCGTTCAACGTGTCTTGATCCATATGCCCACCAACTTTTCAAAGCACCCCACCTTGGGCTGCGTGCAAAATCCCATAGCATCGTTTCGCGACAGGAAGGTTTCACGTTCCCACCTACCGCGTCCAGTGCCAAGTTGGGTGGGGCTGAAAAATGAAAAGGGGTAGTAACCTATGCTAATGTGTGCGTGTTTTTTTCAGCATAAAGGCGTAAAACAGGGCCAAGATGACAAAAGGACGAACCATGACACTCCGCTTGCCAGCCCCCTATCCCAACTGGGTCAACAGAAGCGCGAACGATAACATTGTTTTGCAAACCAACACAGTTGCCATCGACTGCCCCCGTCTGTTCGCCCCCGCAGGTCAGGTTCCCCCGCGCCGTGTCAGCCATATCGGGGTTGGCGATCTGACAGCGGCCACCTTGGCGCGGCTGGCCCCTGCCACCATCGTGATGCCCTTGTTTGGCCAAGCGCGCGACGCGCTAGAGGTGATCCAGCACCTAGAGCGTTTGGGCTACCGTGGCCGCATTTTGGTTATCGGCCCCGCCTTGCCCGACCGAACCATCGTGCAAGACGAGTTGCGCGCCGCAGGCCCACAGGGCCGTTTGACCCTGTTGTCAGCCTAAGCCGCAAGATCTGACGGCACAGCCCCAAGGGCGCGCATCGCTTCGGCCCCGATGCGGAAAGATTCCAGCCTTGCGGTGTGCGAATGCATCATGCCGGTCAGCAGCACTTCATCGGGCTGATACTGCGCGATCAACTCTGCCAAAGCGCGCTGCACCGTGTGGGGCGACCCAACGGCTGCACAAGACAGGGCCTGATCCACCCCCGCCAGCACTTGGGCCGGAATATGCGACAGATCGGCTTGGGGCGGCGGCAATAGCCCCGGCTGGCCGGTGCGCAAACGGGCAAAAGAGATCACTTGGCTTGACCGCAGCAAGTTCGCTTCGGCATCCGTTGCCGCCGCGCAAAGGCCAATCGCCATCATGAAATAAGGCGTCTGCCGCCAGATTGAGGGGCGAAAGGCGCTGCGATACACCTGCGCCGCCTCTGCCAGTTGGGCGGGGGCGAAGTGGCTGGCAAAGGCATAGGGCAGCCCCAGATAGGCCGCCAATTGGGCCCCGTAAAGGCTTGACCCCAAGATCCACACCGGCACTTGTGATCCTTCACCCGGGCAAGCCCGAATCGGCGCTTTTGCATCGGGCGCATCAAGGTAGTGCAGCAGTTCCACCACATCTTGCGGGAAATTGTCCGACGCTTCCATATTGCGCCGCAACGCACGCGCCGTTGCCATATCAGACCCGGGCGCGCGGCCAAGGCCAAGGTCGATGCGGCCGGGAAACAGCGCGTCCAGCGTGCCGAACTGTTCCGCGATCACTAAGGGCGAATGGTTGGGCAGCATAATGCCCCCTGCCCCAACGCGGATCGTCTTGGTTTGGGCCGCCACATGGCCCACCACCACCGCCGTCGCTGCACTGGCGATGCCGGGCATATTGTGATGCTCGGCCAGCCAATAGCGATGATAGCCCCAGCTTTCGGCCTTTTGCGCCAGATCACCGGCATGGCGCAGCGCATCGCGCGGCGTTTGGCCTTCGACAACGGGGGCGAGGTCTAACAGTGAATAGCGCATCATGATCCCCTTGGCTTGCACAGCTTAGATATGGGCGCTGATGGCCCAAGTTTCCAGCACCTTAGACCGGCAAACACCACAGCGCCAAAAAGGGCTGGTCCGTGGCGCGCATCGCATGGGCAATCCACGGAGTGTTATAAACGGTTTGGCCCGCGCTGCGTGCCAACCAATCGGCATCGCCTTGCAAAAAAGCGCCGTCTGACAGCAGCAGATACACCTCTTCCGGCCCATGGTCATGGTCAGGATAACGCGTGTGCGGCGCCATCAGGCTAAGGCCCACCCAAACATCCTGCCGCGGTTCTAACCCGTTCGGGCCGATCAGCACCGCATTGGCATGGGCACACTCAAACCCCGCGCTGGCCGTGGGGCCGACGCTCTTGCGCGTGGTCCAAGGCAAATCGGGCGCAATGTCAGCCACCGCAAGGCCCAAGGCCGAAAGGCTATCGCCGCGCTTTTTCAGGTTGGCCACAGCTTGGGGCAGCGAAGATAAAACGGGCAAATCCTCTGCAAGGCCAGCCACGGCAGGATGCACCGTGGTCAACCGTTCAAACACCCTGCCCAAAGCCGCCTTCGCGGGCGCAGACATCTCTGCCCCCGCGAAAGCCAGCGCTGCGGCATCCACCACCCGCTGCAAACCCGCAGCGCGTATCATTCCGCCGCGGCAACCGAGGGGTTGTTGGGATGCATCGTCCAATTGGCATAATCGCCCACCTTGCGCCCCGTGCGCAGATCAACCCCGCCCTTGGGCACTTCAACCATCGTGATGCAATCTTGCACAGGGCAGACGTTGACGCACAGGTTGCAAGCCACGCATTCCTCATCCTTGACGGTAAAGGTGCGGTCGGCGCTCATCGCGATGGCTTGGTGGCTGGTGTCTTCGCACGCCGCAAAACAGCGCCCGCATTTGATGCAATCGTCTTGGTTGATCACCGCTTTGGTGACGTAGTTCAGGTTCAAGAACTGCCAGTCGGTGACGTTGGGTGTGGCACGCCCGACCAGATCAGAAAGCGCCATCCCCTTGTCATCCAGATAGTCCGACAGGCCCGAGATCATCTCTGACACGATCTTGAACCCGTAGGTCATCGCCGCCGTGCACACCTGCACATTGCCCGCCCCAAGGGCCAAAAACTCTGCCGCATCGCGCCAAGTTGTCACGCCGCCAATGCCGCTGATGGGCAGATCACGCGTGGCAGGGTTGCGCGCAATCTCGGCCACCATGTTCAGCGCAATGGGCTTGACCGCAGGGCCGCAATACCCCCCATGCGTGCCCTTGCCGTCAATCATCGGTTCGGGCGCAAAGCTGTCAAGGTTGACCGAGGTGATCGAGTTGATCGTGTTGATCAAAGACACCGCATCCGCCCCGCCGCGATGAGCGGCTTCAGCAGGTTTGCGGATGTCATTGATATTGGGCGTTAATTTCACAATGCAGGGCATGCGTGAGTGTTTTTTCACCCAGCGCGTCACCATTTCGATATATTCCGGCACCTGCCCCACGGCCGATCCCATGCCCCGTTCGGCCATGCCATGCGGGCAGCCAAAGTTCAGTTCCACCCCGTCGGCTTCGGTGTCTTCAATCCGGTGCAGGATGTCTTTCCAAGATTCCTCGTCACAGGGCACCATCAGGCTGATCACCAGCGCGCGGTCGCGCCACTTGCGTTTGACGGCTTTGATCTCATCCAGATTGATCTGCAAAGGCCGGTCAGTGATCAGTTCGATGTTGTTCAACCCCAACAACCGCCGATCTGCGCCCCAGATCGCCCCGTAACGCGGGCCAGATACGTTCACCACGGGCGGCCCTTCGGACCCAAGCGTTTTCCAAACCACCCCGCCCCAGCCTGCTTCATAAGCACGCTCGACGTTATAGGCCTTGTCGGTCGGCGGGGCCGAGGCCAGCCAGAACGGGTTGGGGGATTTGATGCCGATGAAGTTAGATGTCAGATTTGCCATATTCGATACCCCGTAGGGTGCGTGATCTCACGCACCTGCCCCCATGAGAACACTGTTCATCTCTTCCGCCGCATCGCGCCCTTGGGCCACGGCGGTCACGGTCAGATCTTCGCCCCCCGCAGCACAATCGCCACCGGCCCAAACCTTGCCCGCACGCTGCACCAGCTTTTTGCCATCGCGCGCAATCGGTTCGCCCACCAGCGTCTGGCCGATGGCCTTGAACACCTGATCAGCCTTCAGCGTGAAAGCCTCGCCTGACTCATAGCGAAATTCCACGCCTTCCACCTTACCCGCGCCCACGATTTTCATCGGCGCTGCGCCGTAAACAATCGTCACCCCTGACGCGGTGGCGTGGTCTTGTTCGTAGACCGAGGCACTCATCTTCTCTTTGCCGCGCCGATAGACCATCGTCACGGTCTGCGCGCCCAACAACTTGGCTTGCACGGCGGCATCCACCGCCGTCATCCCGCCGCCAATTACCACAACTTCACGGCCAATGGTCAGGGTCGATTTATCCGCCGCTTGGCGCAGATCGGCGATGAAATCGACAGCGTTGGAAACACCCGCCATATCCTCACCCCCAAGCCCAAGCGCGTTCACACCGCCCAGACCGATGCCAAGAAACACGGCGTCGAATGAGGATTCCAAACCATCCAGCGTCATGTCGCGGCCCAGTTCCTTGCCCGTTTCAACGGTAATGCCGCCGATTTTCAACAACCACTCCACCTCGCGCGCGGCGAAATCATCGGTCGATTTATAGGCCGCAATCCCGTATTCGTTCAGCCCGCCTGCCTTGGGCTTGCGGTCATAGACTGTGACAGTGTGGCCGTGCAGGGCCAGTCGGTGCGCGCAAGACAGCCCCGCAGGCCCTGCCCCCACAACGGCCACCCGCTTGCCGGTATCGGCCGCACGGGTGAACGGATGCACCCCCTTGGCCATCAGACTGTCGGTGGCATAGCGTTGCAGCCGGCCAATCTCGACCGGCTTGCCTTCGGCCACTTCGCGCACACAAACCTCTTCGCACAGGGTTTCGGTCGGGCAAACCCGCGCGCACATGCCGCCCATGATGTTTTGCGCCAAGATCGTCTTGGCCGCCGCATCTGGCGTGCCTGTGGCGATTTGGCGGATGAACAAGGGGATGTCGATGGCGGTGGGGCATGCCGTCATACAGGGCGCATCGTGGCAGAAATAGCACCGATCCGCCGCAACGCGGGCTTCGTGCGCGTCATAGGCGGGCATATAGGTGGCAAAATTCTGCGCCACTTGGGCACTTGGCAAACGCTGCGCCACGATACCGGGCGTTTGGGGGGAATTGGGCATGGGGCCTCCACCAGCTATCCGAAAGAACATGACCGAAGGCTGGCACAGGTCATATTTTTTATCAAATGGTAAATTTAGCCCAAAGCGAAGATTTCACCTTGGCCCAGCCCAAACTGCATCAGATGCTTTTCCTTTGGGCATCTGTGCCGTATACGAGGCTTTCAAAAGCGCGTTTGGCCAATAAGGCCGCCCTTCAATAACGCCAACAGAGGATCGCATGAGCAAACATTCCCCCGATGCGGACGTGGCCTTTATCTCGGCCTTGGCAGAACTGCTGAACAAGAACGAGCTGACCGAACTGTCTGTGATGCGCGAATATGGCGAATATGACAGCCTTGATGTGAAGGTGGTCAAACAGGTCACTGTGATGCAGGCCGCCCCCGTCATGCAGATGCAAGCCGCCCCCGTGGCGCATCACGCCCCTTCCGCGCCAGCCGCAGCCCCTGCCGCCGCTGCGCCAATCGAAGATCCAGCCCAACATCCGGGCGCTGTCACCTCGCCCATGGTGGGCACGGTGTATCTGTCAGCCGAACCGGGCGCTGCCGCCTTTGTTTCTGTGGGCGCTACCGTGACCGAAGGCCAGACGGTTTTGATCATCGAAGCGATGAAAACCATGAACCACATTCCCGCGCCGCGCGCAGGCACGGTCAAGCGCATTCTGGCCAATGACGGCCAAGCCGTGGAATACGGCGCGCCCTTGATGATCATCGAGTGAGGTCGGCATTTTGACGCAAAGCCCCGCTCTGCCCATCTTCGACAAAATCCTGATCGCCAATCGCGGCGAAATTGCCCTGCGCGTCATTCGTGCCTGCCGCGAGATGGGCATCAAATCGGTCGCGGTGCATTCCACCGCCGATGCCGATGCGATGCATGTGCGCATGGCTGACGAATCGGTGTGCATCGGGCCAGCCTCGTCGACCCAAAGCTACCTGAACAAAGCCGCGATCATTTCGGCTTGCGAGATTACGGGCGCGCAAGCGGTGCATCCGGGCTACGGGTTCTTGTCGGAAAACGCCTCTTTCGCGCAGGCGTTGGAAGATCACGGCATCACCTTTATCGGGCCGAATGCCGAACATATCCGCATCATGGGCGACAAGATCACCGCCAAGGAAACCGCCAAGGCTTTGGGGATTCCGGTGGTGCCGGGGTCTGATGGCGGGGTGGCTGATTATGAAACGGCGATTGGGGTGGCCGCGAAAATCGGCTTTCCCGTGATCATCAAAGCCACCGCAGGGGGCGGCGGGCGCGGCATGAAAGTGGCGCGCAACCCTGAAGAGCTGGAGATTGCCTTTCGCACCGCAAGGTCGGAATCCAAAGCCGCTTTTGGCAATGATGAAGTTTATATCGAAAAGTATCTGCAAAAACCGCGCCATATCGAGATTCAGGTCTTTGGCGATGGCAAAGGTGGGGCTGTGCATCTTGGGGAACGCGATTGCAGCCTGCAACGCCGCCACCAAAAAGTCTTCGAAGAGGCCCCCGGCCCCGCCATCACCCCCGCGCTGCGCGCCAAGATCGGCAAAGTCTGCGCCGAAGCGATGCAGAAGATCAGCTATATCGGCGCTGGCACGATTGAATTTCTGTATGAAGACGGTGAGTTCTTCTTCATCGAGATGAACACCCGTTTGCAGGTGGAACATCCTGTCACCGAAGCGATCTTTGGCGTTGACCTTGTGCGCGAACAAATTCGCGTCGCATCGGGCTTGCCGCTGTCGTTCAGCCAAGATGATCTGGAAATCAACGGCCACGCCATCGAAGTGCGCATCAACGCCGAACGCCTGCCCGATTTCGCACCGCGCCCCGGCAAGGTCAAAGTCTTTCACGCGCCCGGTGGTTTGGGCGTGCGGATGGATTCGGCCCTGTATGGCGGCTATTCGATTCCGCCCTATTACGACAGCCTGATCGGCAAGTTGATCGTGCATGGTCGCGACCGCCCCGAAGCCTTGGCCCGCCTAAAGCGCGCCTTGGGCGAGTTGATCATCGACGGAGTGGAAACCACGATCCCGCTGTTTGCGGCTTTGCTGGCAGAGCCTGATATCCAGAATGGCGATTACAATATCCATTGGCTGGAAAAGTGGCTGGAAACCCAGTTCGGCGCATAAGAGGGTGGGCTTAAACGCCCCCCCCTTGCCCGCCTGCAAGGTCTGAAGGGTTTCATACCCCCCAGACCTTGCGCATAATATTTGCACCAAGGAATGGGGCGCTTATGTGGGCGGGGCCACTTCCCACGGTTTGACCCAATCGCCTGCAACGCGCAGATCAATGCCTGCGTCATCCTCGATCACTTTGCACACGGTCATTTCACCCGCGCCCATGCCATAGCGTTTGCCCGCTTCGGCAAAGCGGTCGTGGGTGGCTTGGGTTAAGGTGTTGGTGGTGCCAACTTTATCCATCAACTCTTTGATCAGGCTTAGGTCTTTCAGACACAGCGCGATGGGGAACGACGGGTCATAATGGCCCGCGAAGATCGAGGGCACATCATGCGACAGAACAAAACTGTCGGCAGCACCGCCTTTCATCACCTCCCACCACACGGCAGGATCTAGACCTGCAAGCTTGGCTGTGACCATCGCTTCGCCAATCGCGGCGGCGTGGATTTTCCACAGTTGGTTGTTCACCAGTTTGGCGACATAGCCGTTGCCGTAAGCGCCCACTTTGCGCAATTGGCCCATGGCTTCAATCACGGGGCGAACCTGTTCAATCACGCCGTCATCGCCGCCCACAAACATCGGCATATCGCCCCTAATCGCCGCATCAACCGACCCTGTCACAGGCGCATCAACCGCTTGGCCCCCTTTGGCTGCAAATTCGCCCGCCAAGTCACGCATCAGGAAGGGCGACGAGGTTGTCATATCGACCCAGATTTTGCCCGTACAATCGCCCGACAAGAACCCATCCGTGCCGCGCAACACGGCTTCCACCTCTTTGGGCCCGAAGACCATGGTCACCACCACATCGCAGCGCGCCATAACATCGGCGGGACTGCTGGCTTTGGCGGCCCCCATCGCTGCCAACCCCTCCATCGCCTCGGGGCGGATGTCGTAGACCACCATGTCAAACCCATGGCGGCGAATAGAGGCAGCGGCGTTCTTGCCCATTGTGCCCAAACCGATGAAACCGATGCGCATAGCTTTCCCCTTGTGGTGTCGGGTTGCAGACTGCGCCCCTTGGGCCTAACTTGTCCAACAAAAGCCCGTTAAGGCGGGGATAAGGCGGGCTTATGGCCTGCGGTTGGGGTCTATGGATATTGAACTGCGCCTGTTGCGGTCTTTCGCCTTGATGCACGAGGCGGGCTCGATCAGTCGGGCGGCAGAGCGGATGGCGTGCACGCAAGCGGCCATGTCGATGCGGCTTAAGGCGATGGAAGCCGAGATTGGCGCAGCCCTATTCTTGCGCACCCCGCAGGGGCTGGACCCCACGCCGCGCGGCGCAGAGCTTTACGCCAAAGTCTTGGGCGTGCTTGCCGCTTATGATGAGATGATGTCGGCCACCCGCTCGCGCCCGATGGCAGAGCGGATCAGGCTGGGGATGCCCGATGACTACGCTTTGGGCTGGCTTGGCCCCGTGCTGGCAAAGCTGTCGCTGGACCGCGCCGAGGTTGAGATCACCTGCGATCTGTCAGCCCATCTGATGGCCAAGGTACAGCGGCAGGATCTGGATTTGGCGCTGGTGACGCTGGATAGCCGCCCTGCGCTGACGCGCGCTGCCGCTGAAGTGCCGCTGTCTTGGGTGGGGGTGGCGCAAAGCGGCACAGTGCGGTTGGCCGCCTATCCAGAGGGCTGCGTTTTTCGCCGCGCGATGATTGCCAGTTTGCAGGCAGCGGGCAAGCCGTGGCAAGTGGCGGTGCAAAGCTCTAACCACGCAGGCATCTTTGCCGCCGTGCGCGCAGGTGTGGCGGTAAGTGCCGTGGCCACCGGCACAGCGCCGCCCGATCTGGGCACGGGCGGCGCGGGCCTGCCTGCCCTGCCCCGCATTCCGGTCTATCTGGTGGCCGCTGCCACCTTGCGCCCCACAGCGCGCAGGCTAGAGGCGGCTTTGATGGCGCAGATGCAAGCTTGGGCGCAGCCATGACCCTGACGCCTACTTTGTTGCTGCGCGCCTATGCGGCGGGGGTTTTCCCGATGGCCGAGGGGCGCGATAATCCCGTGATCCACTGGATCGACCCGCAGCGCCGCGCGATCTTTCCGATAGAGGGTTTTCACACCTCGCACAGCTTGGCCCGCCACATCCGGCGCACCAAGCCGCGTGTGACCGTGGACCGTGATTTTGCACGCGTCGTACGCGGCTGCGCCAATCGCCCCGAAACTTGGATCAACGACGAGATTTTCGCCGCCTACACAACCCTTTGTGACCAAGGCCATGCCCATAGTTTGGAAGTGTGGCAAGGCGAAACCCTGATCGGCGGCATTTACGGCGTGGCCTTGGGGGCGGCGTTCTTTGGCGAAAGCATGTTTTCAGCCCACGTGAACGGGTCAAAAATGGCCTTGGTCTATCTGATGCACCGCTTGAAAGCGGGTGGCTTTACGCTGTTTGATGTGCAGTTCCTAACGGACCATCTTGCCAGCCTTGGCGCGGTGGAAGTGTCACGCGCGACATACCGCAAACGCTTGGCCGCAGCTTTGGCCACACAGGCGCAGTTCGCGCCGCTTGGTTATCCGCCCGAACCGGAGGTGGCGTTTGTGCTGTCTTGAAGGGGTACATCGCAGCGCAACACCCAAACATCATAGCGCGGATGATCCAACGCGGAAAGCGCGGGGCTAGAGGCGACCATCCAGCCGTGAAACGCCGGATCGGTCAGGCCAGAATCAAGGATCGTCACATGGGCATAAGCATCGCTTAGCGGGCTGTCGGCAGGATAGCGGCATTCATCCAACCGCAAGGTTAAGCGGCCTACAACCTGCTTTTGCCCCGGCGCAAGGTCATAATCGCTCACCGATCCCGTCAAGCGATCTAACACGCGCAGCACACCGCCTGTGGCCACAACCGCTTGAGCATGGGCGCCAAGCGCCCATCCTGCGACCAACACACCCGCAAGACCTATGCGGGCAGCGGCGATCATGGCGCGGGGGCTGTGCTGTCGGCAGGCTTAGAGCCTACGAATTTCATCAACAACGACACCAGCGAAACCGCCCCTTGGGTGTCTTCAATCTCATCACCGGGGGCGAGAACATCGGGCATCCCGCCCGGCACAAGTTCCATATAATTGCCGCCAAGCAACCCTTCCGACGAAATCAGCAAAGCGCTGTCGCTGGGCAGTTCAACCGACTTATCCAGCGAAATCACCGCATCGGCCATATAGGTTTGCGGGTTGAGCGACACTTTGGTCAGCGTGCCCACCTTAACCCCCGCCAGTTTCACATCAGACCCAAGCGGAACCCCTTCAATCGAGCGAAAAGAGGCGCGCAGATCATAGGTTTGCCCGCCCGCCCCAAAGCCCGCGCCTTTGCCGGCAAAGACCACAAAACTGAGGGCCGCGGCCACAACCAATAGGCCGGCTGAAATCTCTAGCTTATTTTCGGCCATGATCGGATGTGCCTTTGATGAAACGTTATTGCGGCGTCCAAGCTTCGTAATCGGCCCGTGCGGCTGGGGCGGCGCGGCGGATAGAGCCTGTCGGCGCATAGGCGGCAGGCGTGCCGGTCAGGTTTTCCAAATGCGGCTCTTCCCACGGCTTATGCGCCAAGGGGGCTTTTGTCGGCGGCTGGTCCCATGTGTGGTGCAGCCAGCCGTGCCAGTCGGGCGAGACGCGCGAGGCTTCCATTTCACCGTTGTAGATCACCCAGCGCTTTTTGCTGTCGGCGGTTTGATAGTACAGGTTGCCCTGCGCATCCGCACCAACTTTCACCCCGCGCCGTGCTGTGAAAAGCTGGGTGCCCAAGGTCTGGCTGTTCCACCAAGTGATCGCACGCTTTAGAACAGACATGGTTCGCCTCCGATTGCTTGGCGCAAGTCTATGCCGGAAAGGGGCGAAAAGGTCCATAGGCGGCGCAAACGAGTTTTCTGCGAAAACTCTGCAAAACGATCTTTCGGCGAAAGATCGCAAGGTAAATTTTCGCAGAAAATTTGTTGCCCTGCCGATCAGTCGCGAAGGGCTGCGTCAATGGCCGCCCAAAGCACTTCGACCGGTTCAACACCCACCGAAAAGCGAATAAACCCCGGTGCCACCGCATCCCCCCACCGCGCACGGCGTTCCCCCGCCGAATGCGTGCCCCCGAACGAGGTGGTTTGCGTGACATAAGCGCAGCGCGACAAAAAGGCCTCCGCCTCGGCCTCGCCTTCCAACTCAAAGGTCAGCAAAAAGCCAAAGCCCGCCATTTGCCGCTTGGCGATAGCGTGCGAGCGATCACTGGGCAGGCCCGGATAGCGCAGCGCCTTAATACGGGGGTGCGCGGCCAAACGCTCTGCCAATATCATGGCACTCGCACACATACGTTCCAAGCGCACATCCAGCGTTTCTAGGCCACGGTGCAAAAGCCACGCTTCAAACGCCCCCGGCACTGATCCTGACAGTTTACGCCATTCTGCCACCCGCGCCATCAAAGCGACATCGCGCCCAGAGACATGGCCATATAGCACATCGGAATGGCCCGCAGGGGCCTTGGTATCGGCGGCCACCACCAGATCAGCGCCCAAATCCAGCGGGCGCTGCAACAGGGCGGTCATGGTGGTGTTGTCGACAATCAACTTCGCCCCCACCGCATGGGCTTTGCGCGCAGCCAAGGACAGATCGCAGCAATCAAGCCCCGGGTTTGACGGGGTTTCGACAAAGACGACCGAAGCCCCCGTGAAATCCGCCCCGTCCATGTCAGCGGTGGCAATCAGGCGCACCTTTACGCCCAAAGGGGTCAAGAACTGCTCGGTGAGCAACCGTGTCGTATAATATCCGTCCGAGGGCAAAATCACTTCACCCCCCGCTTGGGCGGTGCAGAACAAAGCCGCCGCAATCGCCGCCATGCCAGACGGAAAACCGACCACCGTGGCCCCCTCCAGAATAGCCAACTGTTCTTCGACCTCTTCCCAAGTGGGCATCGCCATGCGGCCGTATTTATAGGCGGCATTCTCCAAGCCGGGCAGGTGAAAGGTTGTCGCCGACACCAAAGGCGGGGCCACAGGATCGCCGCGCCCCAAGCGCTCTGCCCGGTGATGCAGCATATCGGCAAAGCGGCGGTCTAGGGTCATGGCGTGCGTCCTGTGTGAAAAAGCCGGAGGTATCGCACCCCCGGCTTAAGTTTACTATTTAGACCAAGTTGACGTTATTCAAGCCGTGATGGAAAGCCCGCCGCCCGCAGATCGGTGCCTAGCGCGTCTTCCAGCAGTTTCACGATCTGGGTCGATTGCGCCTGACCGCCGTAAACCGCCTTGCCCTTCATGAAGGTTTGGTTGGTCAACGAGGCCAAATCCAGTGGCACGCCGTATTCTTTGCCAAAGCCCATCGCAAAGCCCAGATCTTTCAGCGCCAGATCCATCGTAAAGGCGATGTCATAAGAGCCGTTCAAGATCAACTGGCCTTCGGTTTCATGCACGAAGGAAGAGCCAGAGGAAGCTGTAATCGCCTCCCACGCCGTTTTCAGATCAAGCCCGCCGCGTTTGGCCAGCATCAGCGCTTCGCCATCAGCGACCAAGTGGATGAAGGCCAGCATATTGGTGATCACCTTGATCACCGCAGCCGAACCAAGCGGCCCCATGTGGAAGATCTTATCGCCAATCGCCTGCAAAGCGGGGCGGTGCAGGTCGAACAGGTCTTGATCGCCGCCCACCAGCACGGTGATCTCTCCGCGTGCGGCAAGGTGCACACCGCCTGTCACCGGCGCTTCCAGCATCCGCACACCGCTTGCTTGCGCCAGTTCGGCCAAACGCAGCACATCTTCGCGCCCGAGGGTAGAGTTTTCCACCCAAGTCGCCCCTTTGCGGATCGCAGGCAATATTTGCGCCAGCACAGCCTCTGACACGGCGGGAGATGGCAGGCAGGTGAAGATATGATCCACCCCCGCCGCCAGTTCCGCCGGAGTGGCCGCAACCTTGGCCCCCATCGCGGCATGGCGGGCGGCAAGCTCGGTGTTGCGGTCATAGACCGTCACCTGATGCCCAGCCCTGATCAGGCTTGCGGCCAAATGGCCACCCAGATTGCCAAGCCCAATATATCCGTAATTCATTCCGCCCACCCAACGATGCCTTTCACTTCGCAGAAATCATGAATGCCCCAATCGGCATATTCGCGCCCGTTGCCTGACTGTTTGTAACCACCAAAGGGGGCAAACGTATCCCAAGCGGGATAGTTCAGGTTCACCGTGCCCGCGCGCAGACGGCGAGCGACGGGCTTGGCCTCTTCCACCGAGCCCGCGATATAGGCGGCAAGGCCATAAGGCGTGTCATTGGCCATTTCGACCGCGTGGTCGATGCTGTCATAGGGCAAGATCACCAAAACCGGCCCGAAGATTTCTTCGCGCGAGATGGTCATTTCATTCTTCACATGGCCAAAGATCGTGGGCTTGACGAACCAGCCGTGGTTCAGCCCTTGCGGGCGGCCAATGCCACCACAAACCAGCGTGGCCCCTTCGTCGATGCCCGCTTGGATCAGGCGCTGCACCTTATCAAATTGCAGCTTGGAAATCAGCGGCCCCATCGTGGTTTCGGTTTCGGACGGGTCGCCCACCACCACCGCCGCAGCAGCCTCGGCCGCGTGAACCAGCGCTGCATCGTGCAAAGCGGCAGGCACAAACATCCGTGTGGGCGCATCGCAGCTTTGGCCGGTGTTGCCAAAACACGCTTCAACCCCCGCCTTCACGGCAGCCGCCAGATCAGCGCTGGGCAAGATGATGTTGGGCGACTTGCCGCCCAGCTCTTGCGCCACGCGCTTGACGGTTGGTGCCGCCGCCGCAGCCACCGCCGTGCCAGCGCGGGTCGAGCCGGTGAACGACACCATATCGACATCAGGGTGCGACGACATGCGCGCCCCCACATCCAGCCCCGTGCCATTGACCAAGTTGAACACGCCCGCAGGCACGCCCGCCCTATGGCATACATGGGCAAACAGCACGCCCGACATGGGGGCTATTTCCGAAGGTTTCAGCACCATGGTGCAACCGGCAATCAGCGCAGGGGCCACTTTGCAGGCGATCTGGTTCATCGGCCAGTTCCACGGCGTGATCAGCGCGCAAACGCCGATGCCTTCATGCACGATGCGCGTGGTGCCGCGCATATATTCCCACGCCATCGCCTCGGCCGCTTTGATCGTGCTTTCGATATGCACTTGGCCCGCCCAAGCCTGCGCGCCGCGCGCCCATTCGATGGGGGCCCCCATCTCGGTGCTCATGACTTGGGCGAATTCCTCGTACATCTCGTTATAAGTATCAAGGATGCGTTTCACCAAAGCGATCCGCTCGGCGACGGGGGTGACCGTCCAAGCGGGAAAGGCCGCTTTGGCCGAAGCGATGGCCGCATCAATATCGACCATATCGCCCAAAGCCACTTGGGCAACGATCTCTTCGGTGGCGGGGTTTTCCACGCCCATCCGCGCGCTGGAATGGGGAGTGACCCAAGCGCCGCCGATGTAGAACTTCTCCATATGTGCCGGAACCATCAGAGCCTCACTTGAAATGGATGTTGTATTTGGCGCGGATGGCGGCATCGATCTGCGGATCAATGACATTGCCGGCCCGCGACAGAATTTCATTCTTGCGCTCTATCGCCTTGTCTAGCAACACGGGCTTGCCCGCTTCGTTCCATTCCTTCGGGCTCATCCGGTTGGCGACCTTGGGGTAAATGTATTCGGTCTGCATCAGCTTCAGCGTTTGGTCTGACCCAAGATAATGGCCCGGCCCGCCAAGGCACACTTCCTTCATCGCCTCGATCGAGGTGGAATCCTCGGTCACGTCAATGCCGCGCACGCAGCGCATGGCTTGGCCCAGAAGGTCATCGCCCAAGATCAGGCTTTCCATGCAGAACCCCAGCAAGGATGCATGCATCCCCACGGCTTCATAGCACATGTTCAACCCCGCCAAACCGGCCAAGGTGTTGGTGATGCCCTGCTCCCATCCGGCCTGCATATCGGGCAGTTTGCTGTCAGAAATCCCCGAAGCAGCACCACCGGGAAGGTCATAGAAGCGGTGCATCTGCGCGCATCCGGCGGTCAACAGCGCTTGTTCGGCGCTGCCGCCCGACATAGCGCCTGTGCGCAGGTCAGAGACGAAGGGCCAAGTGCCAAAGATCGCCGGAGCACCCTTTTTGATGGCGTTCACGTACACCACCCCTGCCAAACATTCCGCCATCGCCTGCACAATCGCCAAAGCAATCGGCGCGGGCGCGGTTGCCCCCGCCTGCCCTGCCGACAACAGCAGCATGGGCATGCCGCGCCGGATGCAGTCTTCCATCACACGGCAGGATTCTTCGGCGAACTTCATGGGTGGGACAACAAAGCAGTTAGAGTTCGACACAAAAGGCCGCTCTAGCCACTTGTCTTCACCGCCCGCCACCATATGCAAAATGTCAAAAGCAGGGGCCACGGCATCGGGGTCAAAGAAGCTGGTGCCGACGTGCTTTTTGGTGCCCGCAAGGCAGGCATACAGCGTGTTCAGATCCATATCGACATTGTCGATCACATCGCGGCACACCATCGTGCGCTGGTAGAAGTGGATATTGTCAAGGTTATCAACCAACCGCGCCGCGTCATACAGGTCTTGCGCGGTCGAATCGCGGTAATCCAGCGTGATCGGGTCAACGATATGCACCGCCGCCCCCGCCGTGCCGAAATGCACATTGCTGCCCGACAGATGCAAATCATGGCGCGTGTCACGCGCGTGCAGCGTGATGTTGCGCGCCGCCACCGCCAGCATATCTTCCACCAAGGCGCGCGGGAAACGGATGCGCCCGTCATCGCCCAAAATCGCCCCGGCCCCCGTCAAAATCTCGACCCCCGAAGCGGGTGCGTTCGACAGGCCAATCACCTCAAGCGCCTCTAGCGCGGATTGGTGAATCTTCGCCATCCCCGCATCGGTCAGCGGTTTATAGGTTCCGCCCGGCAGGCCACCGCGCACGGGGCGCACATCATCGGCCAAGGGCGCTGCCCGCATGGCCACCCGCGCTTGCCGCCCACCGGACCGGCCGCTGCGTGCCTTTGCGGGTTCACACATGTCTCCAAGATCGCTCATCGCTTTGCCCTTTCATCTTGGCATAAATACTTTGGGGGTGCGGGGGCTGGCCCCGCTTTGCCCCTTGGTTTACATCTTCACGCGCAGGGCCTTTGGGTCATACATCGGCACCAATGAGGCTGTTGCCTTATGCCGCACCCCTGCGACTTCGATTTCATAAGCGCTGGCAAGAACATCCGCCTCGCTTTGGCCCTGACAGGGCACATAGCCCATGCCAATCGCCCCGCCGAGGTGGTGGCCGTAGTTGCCCGATGTTACTGGCCCGACGATCTTGCCATCGCGCACGATAGCCTCGTTGTGGAACAACAGCGGCTCTGGGTCGTTCAGGCGGAACTGCACCATGCGGCGGCTTAGGCCGTCTTCCTGCTTGCGCAGCACCGCATCGCGCCCGATGAAGGCGGGCTTCTTGGTGCGCACGGCAAACCCAAGCCCCGCTTCCAGCACATGGTCTTCATCGGTGATGTCATGGCCAAAGTGGCGGAAGGCCTTTTCGATCCGGCAGGAATCGAGCGTATGCAACCCGCACAGCTTCATCATTCCCGTCTCTTCCAGCGCTTCGAACACATGGGCGGTTTGGTCAGCACTGACGTACAATTCCCAACCCAATTCGCCCACATAGGTCACACGGTGGGCGCGGGCTATGCCCATGCCAATCTCGATTTCCTTTGCCGTGCCAAACGGATGTGCTTCATTGCTAAAGTCGTTCGGTGACACGGCCTGCATCACGTCACGCGCTTTGGGGCCCATGACACACAGCACCGATTCCGCCGCCGTCATATCGGTGATCACGGCAAAGGCATCGCCCACATGGCGGCGCATCCATGCCAGATCGCGCTGCAAGGTGGCCCCCGGCACGACGGCCAGATAGGCGGTTTCTGACAGGCGGGTCACGGTCAGATCGCTTTCAATGCCACCGCGCTGGTTCAGCATTTGGGTGTAAACGATGCGCCCCACGGGCACATCCATCTCATTGCCGCAGACCGTGTTCAGGAAGGCGCAAGCATCGCGCCCCTCGACCCTGATTTTGCCGAACGAGGTCATGTCAAAAAAGCCAACCTCGTTGCGCACCGCAAGATGTTCGGCCTTTTGGTTGTCAAACCAGTTCTGCCGCTTCCACGAATACTGATATTCGCGCGCCTGACCTTCACGGGCAAACCAGTTCGCCCGCTCCCACCCAGCCACTTCGCCAAACACCGCACCGCGCGCTTTGAGATGTTCATGCAACGGCGTGCGCCGCACCCCGCGCGAGGTTGCCATTTGCCGATAGGGGAAGTGGTCAGCGTATAGCAACCCCAAGGTTTCGCTCACACGTTCCTTTAGATATTTGCGGTTCTTCTGGAAGGGTTGGGCGCGGCGAATATCAACCTCCCACAAATCGAACGGGGCTTCGCCTTCCACAATCCAATGCGCCAGCGCCATGCCAGCGCCGCCAGAGCCTGCGATACCGACCGAGTTATAACCCGCCGCAATCCAATACCCGCCCAATTCCGGCGCTTCACCCAGATAATAGCGGTCATCGGGGGTAAAGCTTTCGGGGCCGTTGAAGAAGGTATGAATCCCCGCCGTTTGAAACAGCGGCATCCGGTTCATGGCGTCTTCTAGGATCGGTTGGAAATGGTCCCAATCTTCGGGCAGCGTGTCGAACATAAAGTCTTCGCGAATGCCGCCCATGCCCCACGGCTTGGCCTTGGGTTCAAAGGCCCCGATCATCATTTTGCCCGCGTCTGATTTGTAATAGGCGCATTCATCCGGCACGCGCAGCACGGGCAAGTGGCCCAAGCCGGGGACAGGTTCGGTGATCAGATAAAAATGCTCGCAAGCATGCAGCGGCAGCGTGACGCCCGATTGCGCCGCAAGGTCGCGGCCCCACATCCCGCCGCAGTTCACCACCACGTCGGTTGCAATATGCCCCGGCACGCCGTTGGCGTCGATGTAATCGACCCCCGTGGCGCGCCCGCCTGCTTTGGTCACACCCGTCACCTTGGTGTGTTCAAAAATCTGCGCGCCGCGCATCCGCGCCCCCTTGGCCAGCGCCATGGCGATATTGCCCGGATCGCATTGGCCATCCAGCGGCAAGTGCACCGCCCCCACCACGTCTGAGACGTTCAAATGCGGATACATGGCCTTGACGTCTGAGGGCGAAATCTCGGTCACATCCACATCAAAAATCCGCGCCACAGTCGCTTGGCGCAGCAGTTCTTCGTGGCGGTGTTGGGTGAGCGCGACCGAGATCGACCCCACCTGCCGCATTCCCGTTTCCACACCGGTTTCTGCCGCCAATTTCACATACAGATCGGCAGAATACTTCGCCAACCGCGTCATATTGGCCGATCCGCGCAATTGCCCGATCAGCCCCGCCGCGTGCCATGTGGTGCCCGATGTCAACTGTTTGCGTTCCAGCAGCACCACATCGGTCCAGCCCATTTTGGCCAGATGATAGGCCACCGAACAGCCAGAGACGCCGCCGCCAATGATCACGGCGCGGGCGGAAGTTGGGATGCTCATTCTTGGGTCTCCGGGATCAGGACAAGTTTGCCAGGGTAAGTGCCGGCGATAAGGTCAGATTGCGCGCGGGCGATGTCGCGCATCGGGTAGGTGTTGGATACCACGGGGCGGATGCGCGCGGTGTTGATCAGGGTCACAAGGCCCGCAAATACTTCGCGCGGTTGGTGGGTGGCGCCGTGCAGGGTTAGGTCGTTCAGGTAAATCGTGCGCAGATCGCCCGTCACCATCGGCCCGCCGACAGCGCCAGACGTGGCATAGCGCCCACCGGGTTTGAGAGCATCAAGCCGCTCAGAAAAGCCGTCACCGCCCACCACATCAATCACCACATCAAAGCTGCGCGCTTTAGGGGTGTTGGCGCGGTCAAGGATCAAGGCCCCCATCTGGCGCAAGGGGGCGGCTTTGTTCAGCGCGCACTGGGCCGTCACCACAGCCCCGCGCAGCAGGGCCAGTTGCACCGCAGCCAAGCCCACACCACCCGAAGCGCCCGTCACCAGCACCCGTTCGCCCACCGCCACATTGGCGCGGGTCAGCAGATTATGGGCTGTGCCATGCGCGCAGGGCATCGCGCCAATTTCAATGTCAGAAAGCGGAGATGCCGTCACATCATGCAAATGCTTGGCCCGCACCACGCAATATTGCGCAAAAGCCCCGTCAAATTCCGACCCGATTGACACAAAGGCCAGCGGGTTTTCATCGGTCGGTTCGCCCTGATTGGTCGGGCAAATCACCCGCGCGCCCAGTGCCAGCCCTTCGACCCCATCGCCCAAAGCCACGATCCGACCACATAGGTCTGACCCTTGGATGCGCGGGAATGCCATTTCACCCGCCCAACCCGCACGGCCTTCGCGGCCATACCAACCGATGCGGGTATTCACGTCGGTGCGGTTCACACCGGCGGCGAGCACCTGCACCAGAACCTCACCCGCCGCAGGGCGCGGCACGGGAATGTCATCGCGCCAGACCAGCGCCTCTGGCCCGCCGTGGCGGGTCAGCTGGGCGCCAGACATGGTGCGCGGCAGGGTCATGCGCGGATACGCTCGTTCTTGGCATCCCACAGGGGCTGGTCTTCTTGCACCACGGCAGGGTAGCGCGTGCCGAAGATTTCAACCTCAACCGCTGTGCCCGCCACGTTAACTTCCGATTTCAGCATCCCAAGGCCAATGCAGGCCCCGACACGGTGGCCGTAGTAGCCGCTGGTGAGTTCGCCCACCACTTGGCCGTTGTGCCAGATGGTTGACATATAGGGCGGGTCTTGCTCGCCCGCTTCAATCACCAAGGTGCAAAAGCGCTTGGCAACCCCGCGCTGCTTTTCCGCCTCAAGTGCCGCCTTGCCACGGAATTTGGGCTTGGCCCAATCCACAAACCGCTCCAGCCCGCCTTGCAGGATGGTGTAATCGGTCGACAGATCGCCCTTCCAAGCGCGATAGCCTTTTTCGACACGCAGCGAGTTCAGCGCGAACATCCCAAAGGGCTTCAGCCCCAAGGGTTTGCCCGCCGCCATCACAGAATCCCAAATCTTGGGCGTGTCGGCGGTTTTTGAGTGAACCTCCCACCCCAATTCGCCCGCGAAAGACACGCGCATCAGCCACACTTCCGCCCCCGCGATATGGGCGTATTGGTGGGTCAACCAGCCCTTGGTCAGATCGGCATCGCTGCATGCGGCCAAAATGGCGCGGCTTTTGGGGCCGGTTAGGATTTGGGTTGACCAATCGAGTGTTAGGTCTTTCAACACCAGCCCCGCATCCAGATGCGAAGCCAGCCATTCTTTGTCATGGCTTTGCGCTGTGGCGGCGGTGATGAGCAACACCTCATCCTCGCCCAAACGCGCCACCGACATTTCAGTGATGATGCGGCCTTTGTCATCGCTGAAATAGGCCAGCCCCAAGCGCCCGACAGAGGGCACTTTGCCTGCGATCTGGCGGGTCAACCAAGCGACAGCGCCCTGCCCTGACAGATGAAAGCGGCTAAAGCCCGGCAGGTCCAAAATGCCCGCCGCATCGCGCACGGCGGCGCATTCTTCGGCCACAGCGCCAAACCACGGGCCTTTACGGTCCCACGTGCGCTGGGCATCTTCGCTGATGTCATCGCTGGGGCGGGCATACCATGTGGCACGCTCCCACCCGTTATAAGGCGCATAGACTGCGCCCAAGGCTTTGGTTTTATCGTGAACGGCAGAGAGCTTTTTATCGCGGCCTTCGGGCCACGAATGGTGCGGGAAGTGGATGGCGTATTCGTGGCCGTACACCTCCATGCCCTTTTTGACGCAATAGGCGGGGTCTTCAAACCCTGTAAAGCGGCGCGGGTCGCAGGACCACATATCCCACTCGGTCGCCCCTTCGGTGACCCATTCGGCCAGAACCTTACCCGCGCCACCGGCTTGGCAAATGCCAAAGGTGAAAACACAGGCCTCAAACGCGTTGGGCACGCCGGGCATCGGGCCGATCAGCGGGTTGCCATCGGGGGTATAGGGAATAGGGCCGTTGATCACCTTGGTCAGGGCCGCCTTTTCCAGCAAGGGCACACGCGCCATGGCATCGGCAATGTGCCATTCCAGCCGTTCCAGATCGTCGGGGAACAGTTGGAAGCTGAAATCCTGCGGGAAGGGATCGTCGGGCGTTGTCCAATGGGCTTTGCAGTTGCCCTCATAGGGGCCAAGGTTAAAGCCGTTCTTTTCTTGGCGCAGGTAGTAGCTGCTGTCGACATCGCGCAGCAGGGGCAGCTTGTGGCCCACATCCTGCGACCACTTTTCCAATTCGGGGATTGTGTCGAACAACATGTACTGATGGCTCATCACCATCATGGGCAGATCGCGGCCAAACCATTTGCCGACCTCGCGGGCATAATAGCCTGCGGCGTTGACCACAATTTCGCAGCGAATATCGCCCTTGGGCGTGGATACCACCCATTCATCGCCTTCACGTCGCACACCTGTGGCGGGGCAGAAGCGTTCGATGCGCGCCCCCATTTGCCGTGCGCCCTTGGCCAAGGCTTGGGTCAATTGTGCCGGATCAATGTCGCCGTCATAGGGGTCGTGCAACGCGCCCGACAGATCGTGGGTTTCAAGGAAAGGGTAGACGTTTTTGACATCATCCTTCGACAGGATGTTCAAATCCATGCCCTGATAGCGCCCCATGCCCACCACACGCTGGAATTCCTGCAAGCGTTCCTTGGTATGGCCCAAGCGCACCGATCCGGTGACGTGGTAGTTCATTGGATAGTCGACCTCGGCCCCCAAGCCACGGTACAGGCTGGCCGAATAGCGCTGCATATTCATGATCGACCACGACGATGAAAAGGTCGGCACATTGCCCGCCGCGTGCCAAGTGGACCCAGCGGTCAACTCGTTCTTTTCCAACAGAACACAATCGGTCCATCCGGCCTTACACAGATGGTACAGCGACGATGCCCCCACGGCCCCGCCGCCAATGATCACCACCCGCGCGGATGTTGGAAAATCAGCCATGTCACACTCCCTTACCGTTGGGCTCAGTATCGCCCCCTTGGCCCCCGCTTTCAATTCGCCACAGACCGCGCTATTGATCGATAAAATCGATCAGAGGACGCCATGCAGACCGAAGTTATCGACACGTTTTTAGACCTGATTGAGACGCGTAGCTTTCACCGCACGGCGGAACGGTTGCAGGTGAAGCAATCGACCATCTCGGCCCGGATTGCGGCGTTAGAGGCGACATTGGGCGCAAGGTTGTTCACACGCTCACGCGCAGGCACAGATTTAACGACCGAAGGGCTGAAGTTCGAAACCCACGCCCGCGCTTTGCGCCACGCTTGGGCCGAAGCGCAACGGGCTGTCGTGCCTTCGGGCACAGCGGCGGTGGTGCTACGCATTGGGATTCAGAACGATCTGGCGGCGGGGAATATTGGCGATTGGGTGGCCAATTTTCGCAGGTCTTTGCCCGAGTGTTCTTTTTACATCGAACCCGACTATTCCGCCCAGATGTGCAAAGATCTGGATCGCGGGGTTTTGGATTTTGCCGTGCTTTTTTCGCCGCAAGCCCTGCCTGATTTGCACATCACCTCGGTGGGCGAGGTGATGTATCGCCTGATCAGTTCCGATGGCAGCAAACGCGCCAGCATTGACCCTGCCCGCTATATTCGCGGCGCTTATTCCGCGGCTTTTGATGAAACACATCGCCAAGTGCTGCCCGATTGCGCGGTGGCGGTGCTGGCATCGGGGCAAAACGCCGCCGTGGCAGGGCTGTTGGCCAGCATGGGCGGGGCTGGCTTTGTGCTGGCCGATACGGCCGAGCAGATGATCGCATCGGGCGGCTTTTCAGCCGTCAGCGATGTGGACCCGATCAGCCAGCCGATCTTTGCCGCCATGCACCAACGCCACCGCACCAGCCGCATGCACCGCCACCTGACGCGGATCGTGGCGCGTGAGATTTCGGGGCGTGGCTAAGGCCAAGGGCGCGCGGCTGAATTTAAAGCCCCGTAATCCCCGGCAAGCGCAGCCCGTGATCCTTGGCGCATTGGATGGCGGAGTCATATCCCGCATCGGCATGACGCCAAACGCCCGAGGCGGGGTCGTTCCACAACACACGTTCCAAGCGCTTGGCAGCATCTGGGGTGCCATCAGCCACGATCACAACGCCCGCGTGCTGGCTAAAACCCATGCCCACCCCGCCGCCATGGTGCAGACTGACCCAAGTAGCCCCCGAGGCGGTGTTGATCAGCGCGTTCAGCAGCGGCCAGTCGGATACGGCATCCGACCCGTCTTTCATAGATTCCGTTTCCCGATTGGGCGAAGCGACCGAGCCTGCATCCAGATGATCACGCCCGATGACGATGGGCGCTTTCAACTCGCCCGAGGCGACCATGTCGTTGAACATCAGCCCCGCGCGGTGGCGATCCCCAAGTCCGATCCAGCAAATGCGGGCTGGCAGGCCTTGGAACGCGATGCGTTCTGATGCCATATCCAGCCAGCGGTGCAGGTGGTGGTTTTCGGGGAACAGCTTTTTCATCGCCGCATCGGTTTTGCGAATATCCTCGGGGTCGCCCGACAGCGCCACCCAGCGGAAGGGGCCGATGCCTTTGCAAAACAGCGGGCGGATATAGGCGGGCACGAAACCGGGGAAAGCGAAGGCGTTTTCAAGACCTTCCTCTTTCGCCACTTGGCGAATGTTGTTGCCGTAATCCAGCGTGGGGACACCGGCATTCCAGAAATCAACCATCGCCGCCACATGGGCGCGCATCGACGCACGCGCTGCCGTTTGCACGGCCTTTGGATCGCTTTCCTGCTTGGCGCGCCATTCACCCGTTGACCATCCCACGGGGCAATAGCCATGCAGCGGATCATGGGCCGAGGTTTGGTCGGTCACGATATCGGGGCGGTGACCGCCCGCTTTCATGCGGCGGTAAATCTCGGGGAAAACTTCGGCGGCGTTGCCCACAAGGCCGACCGACTTCGCCTCACCCGCCGCTGTCCAAGCGTCAATCATCGCGAGGGCTTCATCCAGCGTTTTGGCCTTGGCGTCGACATAGCGGGTGCGGATGCGAAAATCTATGCGGGTCTCGTCAACCTCAACCGCAAGGCAGCAAGCACCGGCAAACACCGCCGCCAAGGGCTGCGCCCCGCCCATACCGCCCAAGCCGCCGGTCAGGATCCACCGGCCTTTCAGATCACCGTTGTAATGCTGCCGTCCCGCTTCGGCAAAGGTTTCGTAGGTGCCCTGCACAATCCCTTGCGTGCCGATGTAAATCCACGACCCTGCGGTCATTTGGCCATACATCATCAGGCCCTTTTTATCCAATTCGTTGAAATGCTCCCATGTCGCCCAATGCGGCACAAGGTTGGAGTTGGCAATCAGAACGCGCGGCGCATCGGTGTGGGTTTTGATGATGGCGATGGGTTTGCCCGATTGCACGATCAGCGTTTCATCCGCTTCCAGATCGCGCAGACCAGCACAGATGCGGTCAAAATCCTCCCATGTGCGGGCCGCACGGCCGATGCCGCCGTAAACCACCAGTTCATGGGGGTTTTCGGCCACATCGGGGTGCAGGTTGTTCATCAGCATCCGCAGGGGGGCTTCGGTCAGCCAAGATTTGGCCGAGAGTTCAGTGCCGGTGGCGGGAAAGATGTCACGGGTGTTGTGGCGGGTCATGGGAACCTCAGAGGATGTGGCCAGCGATGATCATGCGCTGAATTTCGGAACTGCCCTCGTAGATGCGGAAAATCCGGCAATCGCGGGCAAGACGTTCAAGCGGAAAGTCGCGGGTAAAGCCGTAACCGCCGTGCAGTTGCAAAGCCCCGTCAGTGACACGTTGCACCATTTCAGAGGCGAACAGCTTGGCCATCGAGGCTTGCAGCGTAAAGCGCGCCCCCGTTTCGCGCAGGGCGACGGCTTGGGCCGCAAGGGCACGGGCGGCGGCAAGGTCGGTCGCCATATCGGCCAGTTGCCAGCGAATGCCTTGGCGGTTGGCAAGCGCCTCGCCCCCGATGATACGGGATTTGCACCAGTCTTTCGCCAAGCTTAGGGCCGTATCAGCGATGCCAGTGGCCATTGCGGCCACTTCGATGCGGCCATTGTCCAGCACTTTCATGGCGGTTTTAAAGCCCGTGCCTTCAGCGCCCAGACGGTTTGCCTCTGGGATCAGGCAGTCAAACTCCAGCTCCCACACATGGCCGCCGCGCAGGCCCATGGTGCGTTCCACACGGCCATAGGTCAGGCCCTGCGTGCCCTTTTCAACAACAAAGGCTGAAATGCCACGGTGGCCTGCGGTGGGGTCAGTTACGGCGTAAACGATGATGAAATCCGCCACACCACCGTTGGAAATGAAGCACTTAGCCCCCTTCAGGCGGTAGTGATCGCCCTGTTTGGTGGCCGTGGTGCGCATATCGGCGGGGTCGGAACCCGCATTGCGTTCGGTCAGCGCAAAGGCCCCAAGCTTGGTGCCCGCGCTCGCATCGGGCAAAAAGCGCGCTTGCAAGGCGCTGTCAGCCCCAAGATGCAGCGAGTCGGTGGCAAGGTAATGCGCCGTCAGGGCCGAGGCGGTTGAACCGCAAGCGCCCGCCACAGCCTCTACCGCCGCATACAGCGCTGCGGCGGATATGGCGGGGCCAAAGGGGGCGGGCAGGTTTGCGCCCATCAGGCCAAGGTCGGCCAAGATCGCCAGTTGGCGGTGCACGAACTGGGCGGTTTCATCGGTTTCAGCGGCAAGCGGGGCGACCTTTTGGGCCAGCACGCGGCGCAGTTGGTCTAGGAAGGCTTGCTCTTCGGGGGTCATGGGGCAATTCCAAACTTGGCCAAAATGGCCGGCCCATCAGCGCCAAGCTGGGGGGCTGATGTGGCCGACAGGGGCTTTGCCCCGTCAAACCGCACGGGTTGGCCCACGATGGCAGAGTGGCCCAAGGTGGGATGCGCCATTTGCGCGACCAACTGACGCGCTTGGGCGTGTGGCGATGCCGCGGCCTGCGCAAGGGATTGCACTTGGGCGGTGGGGATACCTGCGGCGCTTAGCGCTGCCACGACCTCAGCCATGGGGCGTGGCAAGGTCCAAGCCTCAATCGCGGCTTTGATGCGGGGCTCTTGCAGGGTGCGGCCCTCATCGGTGGCAAGGGCTGCATCTTGGCCCATGTCGCTGCCGATCAGAGTGCACAGCGCCTGCCATTGCCGATCGCCCAGAACGGCAATCACAGCCTGCCCATCGGCACAGGCAAAGCAGCCAAAGGGGGTCGACAGCGGGTGGCGGTTGCCTACGGGAGTTGGCGTGCGGCCCGCGTAGAACTGCAAGGCGTGGCTGGTGGGCAGCAGGGAAAACAGTGCGTCAAACATTGCCACGTCGATTGTAGAACCCTCGCCCGTGGCATTGCGCCGATAAAGGGCGGCAAGGATCGCCCACGAGGCATAAAGCCCCGCCATCAAATCGCCGTAACTTTCACCCACTTTCATGGGCTTGCCGCCCGCTTCTCCAGTCGCGGCCATAAGGCCAGACATCGCCTGAGCGACCAGATCATAGGCGGGCAAATGCGCATCCGGCCCGGTTTGGCCAAAGCCCGAAATCGAAGCATAGATCAAACTGGGCTTATCTTGCCGCAACTCTGGCCCCAGCCCCAAACGGCTGGCAACACCGGGGCGAAAGTTTTCCACCACCACATCACAGTGCAGCGCAATGGCCCGCGCCGTGGCTTGGGCGTCAGCCTCCTTCAAATCCAGCACAATCGACTGTTTGCCACGGTTCATCAGCGTGAACAGCGCGGATTCACCTTGCACGAAAGGGCCGATGTGGCGGTAATCATCGCCTTGCGGCGGTTCTAGCTTGATCACCTCTGCCCCAAGATCAGCCAGCAAAGCGGTGCAAAACGGCCCCGCCATCACGCGCGTCAGATCAAGGATTTTCAACCCTTTCAGCATCATAGCGCGGGCATCTTAAGCGCTGTGGCCTCTGTCAGCGCGCCCGATGCCACCAAGCGTGCGGCGGCGGCAAGGTCGGGGGCCATGTAGCGGTCATCGCCCAAAGTCGCCACATCTTGCCGCAGGCGTGCAACCACAGCGGCAAGCGGGGTTGATGTGGCCAAGGGTGCGCGAAACTCAATGCCTTGCGCGGCGGTGATGGCTTCTACCCCCAAGATCACGTTCAAATTCTCAACCATCCGCCCCAAACGCCGCGCACCGTGGGCAGCCATCGACACATGGTCTTCTTGATTGGCCGAGGTTGGGGTGGAATCAATCACCGTTGGATGGGCCATGTGCTTGTTTTCGCTCATCAAAGCCGCGGTTGTCACTTCGGCGATCATCAGGCCGGAATTCAGGCCGGGGCGCGGGGTTAGAAAGGCGGGAAGGTCAAAGCTTAAAACGGGGTCCACCATCAAGGCCACACGCCGCTGCGCAATCGCGCCGATCTCACTGATCGCCATGGCGATCATATCAGCAGCAAAACCAACGGGTTCTGCGTGAAAGTTCCCACCCGACACGATCTGGCCATCTGACAGAACCAACGGGTTATCGGTGGCGGCATTCGCCTCGATCTCAAGCGTGCGGGCGGATTGGCGTAAGATATCCATCGCAGCGCCCGTCACTTGGGGTTGGCAGCGGATGCAATAGGGGTCTTGCACGCGACTGTCGCCCTCACGGTGGCTTTCGCGGATCACTGACCCTGCCAGCAAAGCCCGCAGGGTTGCGGCGGCGGCAATCTGGCCCGGTTGACCGCGCAGGGCGTGAATTTCGGCCTCTAACGGGGCGGTTGACCCCATAATCGCATCGGTTGACAGGGCCGAGGTCACCAAGGCGTTCTGCGCGCAGCGCCATGCGCCAAACAGGCCCGCAAGGGCATAGGCAGTGGAAAACTGGGTGCCATTGATCAGGGCTAGGCCCTCTTTCGGACCAAGCACTATCGGCGAAAGACATGCATCAGCAAGAGCTTGCGCGCCACTCTTAACCTTGCCCTCATGCTCGGCCTCTCCATGCCCGATCATCACCGCCGTCATATGTGCCAAGGGCGCCAAGTCACCACTCGCCCCAACCGATCCCTGCGCGGGGATCACCGGGGTCACGCCTGCGGCCAACATGGCTTGCAACTGTTCGATAATCAGCCAGCGCACACCCGAAGCGCCGCGCCCAAGTGACAGCAGTTTCAGCACCATCATCAAGCGCGCCACAGGGCGGGGCATGGCATCACCCACACCGCAGCAATGCGACAGGATCAGGTTTTTCTGCAAGGTTTCCGTATCTTGTGGCGCGATCTTCAAGCTTGCCAGCTTGCCAAACCCCGTGTTCACCCCGTACACCGCAGCCGACCCTGCCGCTGCCTTGGCGATCTGTGCCGCCGCCCAATCCACACCTTTGCGGGCCGAGGGGTCTAACACGGCGGGCATTTCGCTGCGCAAGATGCGTTCCAACTGCGCCAATGTCGTTTGGCCGGGGATGAGGGTTTCAGGCGTCAAAGCGTCCTCCAAACATACGGGCGTGCAGGGGGGTTGCCCCAATTCTGTAAGACAATTCAGCAGGATGGCGCGCGTTCCAGACGCAAAGATCAGCCCGCTTGCCCTGTTCCAGCGCGCCGCAATCTGTCAGCCCCAGTGCACGGGCGGCGTGCAAGGTGGTGCCCAGCAACGCCTCTAGCGGGGTCATGCGGAAAAGGGTGCAGGCCATGTTCATGGCCAAGGTCAGCGAGGTCATGGGCGAGGAACCGGGGTTGCAATCTGTCGCCACCGCCATCGGCACACCCGCTTGGCGCAGGGCGGCGATGGGCGGCAGTTGGACCTCGCGCAAGGTGTAGAACGCACCGGGCAAGATCACCGCAACTGTGCCAGCGGCGGCCATGGCTGCGATGCCATCAGCCCCCAGATATTCCAGATGATCCACCGACAAAGCGCCGTGGCGCGCGGCAAGAACTGCGCCTTTCAGGTCGGAAAGCTGCTCTGCGTGCAGCTTCACGGGCAGGCCCAAGGCGCGGGCTTGGGTGAACAGCCTGTCTACCTCGGATGGTGAAAAGGCGATGCCTTCGCAAAAGGCATCAACCGCGTCGATCAGCCCCAAACCTGCGGCTTGATGCAAAACCGGTATCGCCACCGCGTCAATATAAGCGCCAGAGCGGCCCTGATATTCCGGCGGCACAGCATGGGCGGCCAGATGCGTCACCTTCACCCGCACGGCGCGGTGACGGCCAATCTGCCGCGCCACGCGCAGCATTTTGAGTTCATCTTCCACGGTCAGACCGTAGCCCGACTTCACCTCAATCACCGTGGCCCCGCCTGCGATGATCTGATCGGCGCGGCTCAAGGCTTGGGCCAGCAATTCCGCCTCAGACGCCGCACGGGTGGCGCGCACCGTGGATAGAATGCCGCCCCCAGCGCGCGCCACCTGTTCGTAACTGGCCCCGTTCAGGCGCAGTTCAAACTCTGCCGCGCGGTCGCCGGCGAAGACGATATGGGTGTGACAATCTATCAAACCGGGGGTGATCAACCTGCCGCCCATATCTTGCGGCGCAAGTTCTGCATAGGCGGTGGGCAATGCCGACATTGGCCCTGCAAAAGCAATCATCTCGCCGTCAATCACCACAGCGCCGCCTTCGATCAGGCCGTAGCCCTGCGTCATGGTGGCCAGTGTTGCGTTGGTCAGAAGAATCGGCATGCGCCTTGCCTTATGTCTGGATTTAACGCTATTATGTCTGCACATAAACCAAAGTCAAGGAGCGGCCATGCTGCTGCACGCCGATCATGCCCTTTTGCCCCAAGGCTGGGCGCGCGATGTTACGGTAGAGGTTGCCAACGGGCGCATCGCCTCGGTCGGCCCTGCGCGGGGGGGAATGCGCGTGGGGTGCCTGTTGCCTGCGCCGGTGAACCTGCACAGCCACAGCTTTCAACGCGCCATGGCGGGGCTGACCGAGTATCGCACGGCCGGCCAAGACAGCTTTTGGACATGGCGCAGCCTGATGTATCGGTTCTTAGAGCACCTGTCGCCGCAGGATGTGGGCGCGATTGCGGCGCAAGTTATGGTTGAAATGGCCGAGGCGGGCTATGGGGCGATTACAGAATTTCACTATCTGCATCATGGGCTTGGCGGTGAGGTTTACGCCGACCGCGCCGAAATGGCGGGGCAGATTTGTGCCGCAGCTCAAGACACGGGTTTAGGGCTAACGCTGCTGCCCGTGCTGTATGAGCGCGGTGGCTGTGACGGGCGCGCCTTGGCGGGCGGGCAGTTGCGCTTTGGCAATGACTTAGACGGCTATTTGCGCCTGCGCGAAGGGGCGGCGCGCCACCTATCGGCCCTGCCCCAAGATGCCGTGCTGGGCCAAGCGCCGCATTCTTTGCGCGCGGTGTCAGAAGCCAGCCTAACGGCGGCTGCGGCTTTGGCAGGCCCAATCCACATTCACGTTGCCGAGCAAGTGGCCGAAGTTGAAGAGCTTCTCGCCCATACCGGCCAACGCCCCGTCGATTGGCTTTTGACCCACGCGCCGGTCGATCCGCGCTGGTGCCTAATTCACGCAACCCAGATGGAGCCATCAGAAACCCAAGCGCTGGCCCGTTCAGGCGCTGTGGCGGGCCTGTGCCCGATCACCGAAGCCAACCTTGGCGACGGTATCTTTGACGGCGCGCGCTATATGGCGGCGGGGGGGGCTTTTGGAATTGGGTCTGATAGCAATGTGCGCATCTCGCTTTCAGAAGAAATCCGGATGTTGGAATATTCTCAACGCCTTGGCCTTAAGGCGCGGGCGGTGCTGGCAGATCACCGCTCTGTCGGGCGGGTGATCTTTGACGGCATGGTGCAGGGCGGCGCGCAGGCGGCGGGGCGGGATGCAGGGGCGATTGCGGTGGGCAAGTGGGCCGATCTGGTAGCACTTGATGGCAGCGGCCCCGATATGGCGGGGCGCGTGGGCGACAGGGTGCTGGATACCTTTGCCTTTGCGGGCGATGACCGCATGGTGCGCCACCTGTGGTCAGCCGGTCGCCACATCGTGCAAGACGGTCGCCACATCGCGCGCGACCAAGTGCGCACTCGTTTCGCCGCCGTCATGGCGCGTTTGGCCACGGTGCTGTGATGGCAGGCTGGGAGGACATCCGGGCCGAGGTTCTTTCCCGCATCCGCAGCAAGGCATGGCCCTTGGGCACGCTTATTCCGGGGGAAGAGGCGCTGGCGCAAGAATTTGGCGTGGCGCGGGCCACGGTGAACCGCGCGCTGTCGGAATTGGCCCGCTCTGGTGTGCTGGAACGCAAGCGCAAGGCAGGCACGCGGGTCGCGGCTTTGCCAGTGCGCAAAGCCACGCTCGACATTCCCGTGATCCGCGCTGAAGTGGAAGCGCGCGGCGCGGTTTACGGGCTGCGCCTGCTGCGTTGCGAGATGGATGCGCCGCCTTTGCCCGTGCAGGCGCGGTTGGGGCAGGATTTGGGGCAAATGCTGCATATCGAAACGCTGCACCTTGCGTCAGGGCGCGGCTTTGTGGTCGAAGACCGTTGGCTGAACCCTGCCATCCTGCCCAACCCGCTGCCCGATTTTGCGGCCATAAGTGCGAATGAATGGCTGGTGGCCCATGTATCTTTCGCCAGCGGTGACATCAGCTTTGCCGCCGAAGCTGCATCCAACAGCGCTGCGGCGGCGCTCGGCATTCCCCAAGGCAGTGCCGTCTTTGTCACCGAACGCTGCACTTGGGCCCCTGATGCCCCCATCACATGGGTGCGCCTTGTTCATGCGCCCGGCTACCGCCTTTCCACCGTTTTATAAGGTAAATCATGCACTACGCCCCCGGCCGCGAGGCTTGCCCCCTGCCCTTTTCGCCCTTCAAATCCTGCACCGTGCCCCGCCCCATCGGCTGGATTTCCACCGTCGATGCCAAGGGCCGCGCCAATCTGGCGCCCTATAGCCAATGGCAAAACCTGTCGTTTGATCCGCCGATGGTGATGTTTGCCGCCAACCCCTATTCTGACGGGCGGCGCAAACATTCGGTGCTGAATGCCGAAGAAACCGGTTGGTTTGTGTGGAACATGGCGACCTATGATCTGCGCGAGGCGGTCAATATCTCGGCGATGGAATGGCCCGAAGGGGTCGATGAGTTTGACAAGGCCGGCGTGACCAAAGCCCCCTGCCTTGATGCACCCGCCCCGCGTGTGGCCGAAAGCCCCGCGCAGTTCGAATGCCGCTACCTGCAAACCACGCGACTAAAGGGCAACTCTGCCCACGGCGGCGTTGATGTGGTTTACGGCGAGGTGACGCGCATTCACGTGAAGGATGAGGTGATCTTGCCCAATGGCAAGCTTGATATCTTGGGCATCCGCCCCTTGGCGCGCTTGGGTTATTACGATTACACCTCTGTCACCGAGGTTTTCGAAATGCGCATCCCCGGGGCATCTGACGCCGCCGCCAAAGGGTTAGAGGGCAAAGCCTAACAGGCGATCCTGAAGCGCTGTGCTGTGGCCAAGCGCCGTTTTGGCGCATGCCTGTGCAAACAGGGGCTTTTGTCTGACCCGCTTGCATGGCAAGCCTTAACCCTGCGCATCAGCGCGACGGGATTGGGGTTGTTGATGATTTTCACCTATGCCAACGCCGCTGGCAAACTGGCACAATCTGGCGTGGCAGAGGCGTTGTGGATCGACCTGTGCAAGCCTGATGCCGATGAAACCGCGGCCACTGCGCCGTTTGTGCCGGAAATCCCGTCGCTGGCAGATCTTGAAGAGATCGAAATCTCTGCCCGCCTGTACCGCGAGGGGGGCTTTACCATCATGACCGTCATGGTGCCTGGTATTTCGCGCGACGACGGCGTGTCACCCATCACGGGGCCTGTGGCGTTTATTCTGGGCGGTGATCGCTTGGTGACGGTGCGCTACCACACGCCGCGCCCGTTTGAAACCTATGCGCCGCGCGCGGATAAGGTGGGGTTGGGCTGTGACGGGGCCGAGCGGGTATTTTTGGGCCTGTGCGAAGAAATCATTGGCCGCATCGCTGACCTGCTGGAATTGTCGGGCAAAGCGCTTGACGGCATCACCCGCCAGATTTTTACGACTGAGGGGTTGGCTCCAGAGGCGGCGGTGCTGCAAAAGGCGTTGACGATTTCCGGCCAACAAAGCGACATGGTGGGCAATTGCCGCTTGTCGCTGCTGACCATCGAACGCGCTTTGTCGTTCTTTCTGGTGGGGCTAGAGGATCACGGCAAGGCCGACGGTTTGCACGCCACGATCAAGGGGCTGACGCGCGATATTCAATCGTTAGAAGTGCATGGCGATTATCTCTCGTCGCGTGTCGCGCAGGCGACAGACGCGACCTTGGGCATGATCAACCTTGCGCAAAACACAACCGTGCGGATCGTGTCGGTGGTGGCCGTGCTGTTCATGCCGCCGACGCTGATCGCGTCAATCTACGGGATGAACTTTCGCATGATGCCAGAGCTGAGCATGGCGTGGGGCTATCCGTTGGCTTTGGTGCTGATGGTCGGCTCGGCGCTGACGACATGGTTTGTGTTCAAGTGGAAGAAATGGCTGTAAGTCGCAGGGATCGCTATGAAAATCACTAAGCTTGAAACGATTGGCAATGAATTTGTCACCTTCACCCGCATCACCACCGAAGACGGCGCGCAGGGGTGGGGGCAGTTGTCGACCTATAACGCCGACATCACCGCCGAGATTTTTCACCGCCAAGTCGCCCGTCATGCCTTGGGCACCCATGTCGAAGATATGGAAGATACTCTGCGTTTGATTGCCGAGCGCGAACACAAATACCCCGGTTCCTACCTGCGCCGTGCCCAAACCGGCTTGGATACCGCCGTTTGGGATTGGCGCGGCAAAGCGGTGGGCAAGCCTGTCGTGTCGCTTTTGGGCGGCACACCGGGCAAGCTGCGCGCCTATGCCAGTTCGATGAAGCGCGACATTACGCCCGAAGAGGAAGCCGCGCGCTTTGTGAAGCTGCGCGATGAGCAGGGCTTTACGGCGTTCAAATGGCGTGTTGGGGCCGAATGCGGGCGGGGTCGCGATGAATGGCCAGGCCGCACCGAAGCCGTTGTGCCCGTGGTGGCGAAAGCCTTGGGTGACGGCATCGACAAGCTGGTGGATGGCAATTCCTGCTACGGTCCTAAAGCCGCCATCGAAGTGGGCCATATGCTGCAAGACAACGGCATTGGCCATTTCGAAGAACCCTGCCCCTATTGGGAGGTGGATCAAACCGCCGAAGTGCGCGCCGCTTTGACCATGGATGTCGCAGGGGGCGAACAAGACTGCGAGTTGACCGCTTGGACCTTGGCCATCGAACACGAGGCGGTCGATATTTTGCAACCCGATGTGATGTATATGGGCGGCATCTCTCGCACCTTGGAAGTTTGCGCTATGGGGGCCAAAGCGGGCCTGCCCATCACGCCGCACGCCGCCAACTTGTCACTGGTGACGATGTGCACAATGCACCTGCTTAAGGCTTTGCCAAATGCGGGGAAATATCTGGAATTTTCCATCGAAGGCCAAGATTACTACCCGTGGCAAGAGGGTCTGTTTCTGAACGATCCCTACCGCATCGAAGACGGCTGCGCGATTGTGCCCGATGCGCCCGGTTGGGGGGTAGAGATTGACCCCGAATTCCTGCGCAAAGCCACTTGGCGCGAGACATCGCTATGACCCAAACCATCGTCATCACCGGCGCAGGGTCAGGTATTGGGCGGGCCACGGCGCATAAATTCTTGGCCGCTGGCTGGAACGTGGGCCTGATCGGGCGGCGGGTTGAGGCGCTGGTGGAAACCGCCGCTGATCATGCAAACGCCTTGGTGCTGCCCTGCGATGTGACTGTGCCAGAACAGGTCGAAGCGGCCTTTGCGCAAACCGTCACCACCTTTGGCCGCGTGGATGCATTGTTTAACAACGCAGGCATGTCGGCCAAGGCCGCCCCGATTGACGAGATTGCGCTGGATACGTGGTTTGAGGTGGTGAATGTCAACCTCAACGGCATGTATCTGTGCGCCCGCGCTGCCTTTGGCCAGATGCGCCGGCAAGACCCGCAAGGCGGGCGGATCATCAACAACGGCTCGATCTCGGCCCATGTGCCACGCCCCGGATCGGCCCCCTATACCACCACCAAACACGCCATAACTGGGCTAACGAAAACGCTGGGCCTAGATGGGCGGGCGTTTAACATCGCCTGCGGGCAAATTGATATTGGCAATGCCCTAACCCAAATGGCTGCGCGCTTTCAAACTGGCGTCCCACAAGCCGATGGGCAGATCAAGATCGAACCCGTGATGGATGTGGACCATGTGGCCGAGGCGGTGTTGACCATGGCCCGCCTGCCCTTGGACGTGAACGTGCCCTTTATGACCATCATGGCCCGCGATATGCCCTATATCGGGCGCGGCTAAACGCTTTTGCCAAGGAAACCCTCATGAAGCTGACCCTGCCTGCCTTCACCACCTCTGGCCGCTTTTGGCGCGGCAATCTGCACACCCATTCAACCCGCTCTGACGGGGTGCTTGACCCTGCCGAGGTTTGCCGCCGCTACAAGGCCGAGGGCTATGATTTCATAGCCCTGACCGACCATTTCGTGGGGCGCTATGGCTATCCGATTGTGGATACCGTGCCGTTCCGCGATGCCGATTTCACCACGATCTTGGGCGCAGAGCTGCATTCAGGCGCGATGGAGAATGGCGAGCTGTGGCATATTTTGGCCGTGGGTCTGCCAGCCGATTTCGCCCCGTCAAACTCACCCTCGTTCATTCCTGTGCAGGGTCAAGAAACCGGCCCCCAAATCGCCGCGCGGGCCGTGGCAGCGGGGGCTTTTGTCGCTGTGGCACACCCGCAATGGTCGGGGCTTACGGTCGAAGATGCACGTTCCATCAGCGCGGCCCATGCGGTTGAGGTTTATAACCACGGCTGTGCTATGGGCTGCGACCGCCCCGACGGCTTTGCCATCGCCGATCAATTGCTGACCGAAGGGCGCAATCTGACCCTGATCGCAACCGATGACGCGCATTTCTCTGAACCCGACCATTTCGGCGGCTGGACTATGGTAAAGGCCGAAACCAACACCCCCGAAGCGCTGCTGGCCGCGCTGAAAGCGGGTGCGTTTTATTCCACCCAAGGCCCCGAACTGCGCGATGTGCGGGTTGAGGATGGGCATTTGGTGGTGGAATGCTCCGCCGTCAGTTCCATCGTCGCCTTGGGTTGGGGAACGGGGGCGAAGGCGGTGCATGGCCATTCATTGACCAAGGGCGCTGTGCCGTTAGAGCGGTTGAACAACTCTCCTTTCGTGCGCGCGGCGGTGATTGATGCGGCGGGCAAACGCGCTTGGTCGAACCCGATCTGGACGGGGGCGCAGGATAAGAACCCGCGTTTGCTTTAGGGCGGCATCGGTTCGCGCTTGGGTCTAAAGGGGGCGGGGGCGAAGACCCCTTTGGTCCTTAAGCCGCGTTCAACGGGTTTCAGGAAGGCTTAACTGGCCACCAATGGTGGCTTGGGGCACACCCGTTGTTTGCGGCGCAGAGATGGGCAAGCCCGCCCGCACCCGCGCCGCCAGATAGGCAAAGGCCTGCGCCTCTAGCATGTCGCCATTCAACCCTTGGGTGTCGATAGCTGTCACTTGGGCAAAATGCTGCGACAGCGCTTGCATCAGCGCCCGATTGTGCCGCCCGCCACCTGCGACCAAAAGCTGGGTGATCGGCGCAGGAAAGTGCTGCGCGCCTTGGGCGACGGCGGCTGTGGCGCAATGGGTTAGGGTCGCCAGCGCATCAGCCGTGTTTAAGGGCTGCACGGCGGCAAGCAGATCAAACGCGTTGCGGTCTAAGGATTTTGGCGGGGGGCGGTGGAAATAGGGATGGCGCAAGAAGGCTGCGATGACCGTTGGGTCTGGCGTGCCTGAAAGCGCCAAGGCCCCGCCGTCATCTTGCGCGCGTCCAAGGCGTTCTAGCATAAGATCATTCATCGGCGCATTGGCAGGGCCTGTGTCAAAGGCCAACAGCGCTGCGAAATGCGCTGGGTCAGACTGGCGCGGGTCGATCCAAGTCAGGTTGCCCACACCGCCAAGGTTCAAAATCGCCAAGGGCTGATCTGCCCCCATTCTGCGCGCCAAGGCATGGTGAAAGAACGGCACCAAAGGCGCGCCCTGCCCGCCTGCGGCGACATCGGCGCTGCGAAAATCCCACACCACAGGCAGTCCCAAGGCTTGCGCCAACCGCGCGCCGCTGCCCGCCTGATGCGTACCCCGCCCGCCGGGATCATGTGCTAAGGTTTGGCCGTGAAAGCCAACCAGTTGGGCGTTGGGGAATTGACGGCAAATTTCGATATGGGCGTCTTCGACAACTTGGGCGGCCGCAGCCACACCTGCATCCCCAGGCCACACCCCAAAAGCCGCGCGGATCGTGGCGCGCTCTTTGTCGGTATAAGCGCGATAGGCATGCGGCCCAAATTCCAGCACCTGCACCCCGTCGGTCAGCACCATCGCGCCGTCCACGCCGTCAAGCGATGTGCCCGACATCAACCCCAGCACCCAAAGCGGCGTCACACCCTTTCCCTTCATCTGATCCCCCGCTATAGCAATGCCACCTTAATGCACGAGGCCCCAATGACCTACCATCCAAAATCCGACTTTATGCGCGTGATGATCGAACGCGGCTTTCTGGCCGATTGCACCGATTATCAGGCACTGGATGAAGCGTTCCTGAAGGGCATCGTTCCGGGCTATATCGGCTTTGACGCCACGGCCAAGTCGCTGCATGTGGGAAGCCTGATCCAGATCATGATGCTGCGCTGGCTGCAAAAATGCGGCGGAAAGCCGATTGTTCTGATGGGGGGCGGTACCACCAAAATCGGCGATCCGTCTTTTCGCGCCGATGAGCGGCCCTTGCTGACCAACGCCCAGATTGACGACAACATCGCGGGCATCAAACGCGCCTTTGCACCCTATGTCAGCTTTGGCAGCGGGCCAAGCGATGCGATCTTGGTGAACAATGCCGAATGGCTGGATCAGCTGAACTACATCGGCTTTCTGCGCGACATCGGCAAGCACTTCTCGGTCAACCGGATGCTGTCGTTTGAATCGGTCAAGTCGCGGCTAGACCGCGAGCAAAGCCTGTCGTTTCTTGAGTTTAACTATATGATTTTGCAGGCATATGACTTTTTGGAACTGAACCGCCGTTATGGCTGTTTGGTGCAAATGGGCGGGTCGGATCAGTGGGGCAACATCGTGAACGGCGTCGATTTAACGCGCCGTG
>CAIQOV010000040.1 GCA_903873585.1 uncultured Rhodobacterales bacterium | reverse complement strand
GGTTAATCACATGCCCAATCCCATCCGCTTCACCCCCACCGGCCCCGCTGGCTTTCTGACCGCCGCAGGTGCGCCCCTTGCCACCGCCGAACTGATCTCGGGCCAGCCCGTGGGGTTGGACCATGCTTGGTATGAAGAAGGTACCGTCAAGGCCGGTATCTGGCGCTCGTGCGGCTATACCGAGTTTTACGAAAGCTATCCCTGCGATGAATTCATGGTCGTTCTCGAAGGCGAAGTAACAGTAGAAAATGAAAGCTTTTCCGCCACCTACAAGGCCGGCGACAGCTTTTTGATCCCCAAAGGCTTTCGCGGCTTTTGGCGGCAACCGGGTGATATGCTGAAATATTACATGATCGTATCATGACCCTGCACGACGAAGGCGCTTACGATTACATTATCATAGGCGCGGGTTCGGCGGGCTGCGTGCTGGCCTATCGCTTGGGCGAAGACCCCAACACCCGCATTCTTGTGCTGGAAGCGGGCGGCGATGATCGCGCCGTGATGGTGCAAATGCCATCCGCCCTGACGATCCCGATGAACACGGCGCGGTTCAACTGGGGCATGGCGACAGAACCCGAACCGGGCCTTGGGGGGCGGCAAATCAACCTGCCGCGCGGGCGGGGATTGGGTGGGTCATCCTCGATCAACGGGATGTGTTGGGTGCGCGGCAACCCGATGGATTACGAGTTGTGGGAGGCGTTGGGGGCCGATGGCTGGCGCTGGTCTAACGTGCTGCCCTATTTCCAACGGCTGGAATCGGTGCGCGAAGGCGGGCCTTTGCGCGGCACCGAAGGGCCTATCAACGTGACACGCGGGCCAGAAAAGAACCCGCTGTACCACGCCTTCGTGCAAGCGGGCGTTCAGGCCGGTTACGCGCCCAGCCCCAACATGAACCAACGCCAGCACGAAGGCTTTGGCCCGATGGAGATGAACGTGGGCCAAGGCAAGCGCTGCTCTGCCGCTGTGGGCTATCTGCGCCCCGCCATGGCGCGCGGCAATGTGCGCGTGATCACCGGCGCTTTGGTGGAAAAGGTGCTTACGCAGGGCAAACGCGCCACAGGCGTGCGCTTCACCGTCAAGGGCCAACCCGCCGAGGCGCGTGCAGGGCGCGAGGTGATCTTATCGGCAGGCTCGATCATGTCGCCCATCTTGCTGAAACGCTCTGGCATCGGGCCAGAGGCTGAGTTGCGCGATCATGGTCTGACGGTGGTGCATCATTCCCCCCAAGTCGGCGAAAACCTGATGGACCATATGGAGCTGTATATCCAACAGGAATGCACCCAACCCATCACGCTGTTTCCCAATGTCAGCCTGCTGGGCAAGGCCAAAATCGGGGTGGAATGGCTTTTGACCCATAAGGGCCTTGGTGCCACCAACCATTTTGAGACCGGCGGCCATATCCGCAGCCGCGCGGGGATTGTCTATCCTGACATCCAGTATCACTTCCTGCCGCTGGCCATTTCTTATGACGGCAAAACCCTTGCCTCTGGCCACGGCTATCAGGTGCATGTCGGCACCAAACGGTCGAAAAGCCGTGGCTGGGTGCGCCTGCGCGATGCCAGCCCCACCAGCCTGCCCCGCGTGCGCTTTAACTACATGAGCCATGAAGACGACTGGCTAGAATTTCGCGCCTGCATCGCCCACACCCGCGAAATCTTTGCCCAATCTGCCCTTGCCCCCTACCGCGGGCGCGAGATGGCACCGGGGGATGACCGCACAACCCAAGACGATCTGGATGAATTCCTGCGCCAAAAGCTGGAAAGCGCCTATCACCCCTGCGGCACCTGCAAGATGGGCAGCGATGCCGCCGATGTCACCCGCCCCGATGGCACGGTGCGCGGGATTGACGGGCTGCGGGTGGTCGACGCCTCGGTTATGCCGCAGGCCACGGCGGGCGATTTGAACGCGCCAACCTTGGTCATGGCCGAACGCATGGCCGACCTGATCCGTGGTCGCCACTTGCAAGCCGCCCAAGACGCCCCCCTTCTGGCCGCCGCCAACTGGGCCACCCACCAGCGCAGCGCCACGATCACCCGCGATTACGCCACCGACCGCCCCACCCTGCGCGAGGCGCTTTTGGCCAATGCAAAGGGCGAGCCAGCGGGGGCCGCTTTGGCCTAACCGCTCGTCAGCCCTTCGCACACAAAATCAGCGTCTTCAGCCCCTCCACCTGCCCTGCCAGATGGCGGGCATAGGCGTCGGGCGCGGCGTGCAAGGGGATTTGTTCGGCGATAAAGGCATCCAAATCGGGGCTCAGATCGGGCAGCATGGTGGCAATCTCGGCCAGCTCGCCACCAAAGGCATGGCAGCCCACAAGCGTGATCTCGCGCTCTACCAGTTTCACGGGGTCAATCACGGGGCACGCGCGGCCAATCCCCACGAGTGCCAGCGTGCCACAGCCGCCAATCGCTTCAACCAATGCTGCAATCACCTGATCTTGGCCCGTTGTATCGACGGCATACAGAAACCCGCACTCTGTCGCCTGTTCAATCGTCATCACCTGCCCGCCCGTGGCCTGCGCCACGCGAGCCGCGCGTTGTGCGTTGCGGTCGATCACCGCCACCTGATGCCCCGCCCGTGCGGCGAGCAGGGCGACCAGCCCACCAATCGGCCCGCATCCCGCCACCAGCACAAAAGCGGCAGGCGCGGCGGACAGTCGGCGCAGCGCATGCAGGGCCACGGCCAAGGGCTCTGCCAGCGCCAAATGCCGATCAGGCACCCCATCGGGGGCGCGCAGCACGTTGCGGGCGGGCAGTGTGACGGCCTCGGCAAAGCCGCCGTCAATCACCTCGCCCACAAAGCCCAAGCTGTCACAGACCTGCCCGCGCCCCGCTTTACAGGCCGCGCAAGTGCCACACAAAACGCGGCTGTCGACCACAACCCTGTCGCCCAGCGCCACATGGTCAACCCCCGCGCCAAGCGCCGTTACAACCCCGCAGAATTCATGCCCCGCGACCGAAGGCGAACGGCTGATCCAAGCGCCGGTTTTGTAATTGTGCAGATCAGATCCGCAAATCCCTGCCACCGTGACAGCCAAAGTCACTTCGGTCTCGGCCGGAGGTTTGGGCTGTGCAATCTGTTCCACGCGCAGATCGCCCTTGGCATACAGACGCACAGATTGCATGGCGCGATCCTTCTTGAAGGCAGTTATCTCAAGCGACTTACGACAGCCCCAGCGCCGCCGCAACGCCGCAAGCGCAGGCCCCGGCGAGTGTGGCGAAGACAACCGATTTGCGCCACGCAAAGGCCAGTATCACCGCTAAGACTCCCACCCCTTCCCTGCCCTGCGCCGCCTGCGTGCCATGCAGCAGGGGCAGCATTTCGGCGACAAAGAGCGTCGCAATGGCGGCAGGGCCGGTGGCGGCCAAAAAGCGCGACAGAATGCCATCTTGCGGCATATCGCCCAAGCTGATGCGCAGCGGCAGGTAGCGCCACAGATAGGTCAACCCCCCCGCCATCAAGGCCAGTTGCACCACATCAGCCCGCATGGCTTGCCCCTTTTCGCCCAAACAGCCCAGCCACGGCCCCCGCGATCATGCCCGCAAAAAGGCCCAAAGTGGCCGATCCAAACCACGTCCCCAGCACAGTCGCCGCCGCAGCTATCACAATCGCAGGCACTTGCCGCGCGCTGAGGATTGACAGCAAAAGGGCCAAAAACAGCGCGGGCAGCATGAAATCCAACCCCGCGCCAACCGAAGGCCAAGCATCCAAGGCCCCGCCCCCCGCCCAAGCGCCCGCCACCGTGCCCGCCAGCCAAGCGGCATAGGCACCAAAGCCTAAGATCATCATGAAGCCTTCCGAAAAGCGCTGCCCCTTGGCCAAGGCGCCAAGTGCTGCGCCAAACACCTCATCCGTCAGGGCAAAGGCCCATAGCCAGCCTAAGCGCGTCGCGCGATGCACGCCTGCACGTTGCAGCAGCGTTGGCCCATACAGCACATGGCGCAGGTTCATCGCTGCCAAGGTCAGCCCCGCCACCAGCACCGGCGCGCCGCTGGCAAGCAAGGCAATAGCCAAGAACTGCGCCGCACCGGCAAAGACAATCAGCGAAAGCGAGAACGCCTCAATCGGGGAAAGGCCCGTGCGGGTGGCGGCCACACCGAACGAAAAGGCTATCGGGAAATAGCCCAAGACAAGCGGGATAACGGCCTGCACACCGGCCAAAAGGGGCGACTTTTCTTGCGACATGGCCAAGCGGTATCCACCCAGCGCATCACCTGTCAAGCGCCCCCTTATCAACGCCGGTTCAGCCCGCCTTGATCACCTGCAACAGCGGCATCACATCGGCCATTTCCGGCCCCGCATCGCGGCCCGTCAAGGCGCGGCGCAGCGGACGGTATAGGCCCTTGCCCTTGCGCCCCGTGGCGGCTTTGACAGCATCTGTCCACTCGGACCACGTGCTATGTGTCCACGGTTTGGGCGGCAGCATCGCGATGGCGTCGGCCACAAAGGGGGCGTCCTCAAGGTCAACCAGCGGGTCGGCCCCATCGCGGAACATCGCCCACCACGCATCCAAATCAGCCAACACCGTGATGTTTTCGCGCGTCACAGCCCAGAAGGCTTCGGCTTGGTCGGCAGGCACGCCCAAGGCCCCAATCCGCTCTGCCACGGCAGCAAAGGGCAGGGTTTGGTTGTGCGCGCGCGTCAGCGGCAGCAGATCATCGGCGTCAAGCTTGGTGGGGGCCGCACCGAAGCTGCCGACGTCAAACCCGTCGATCAGGTCTTGCATCGAATGCGCCAGTTCCACCGGCTTGGACGACCCAAGCCGCGCCATCAGGCTTAGCAGCGCCATCGGCTGAATGCCATTGGCACGCAAATCGCGCAGCGCCAGCACGCCCAAACGCTTGGACAGCTCTTCCCCTTTGGGGCCAGTGAGCAACGAGTGGTGGGCGAAATCGGGCGGGGTGCCGCCCATAGCCTGCATGATCTGAATCTGCGTGGCGGTGTTGGTCACATGGTCGGCCCCGCGCACGATATTGGTCACACCCATGTCGATGTCATCGACGGATGAGGCGAAGGTATACAAAATCTGCCCATCCGCGCGGATCAAAACCGGATCAGACACCGAAGCCGCATCAATCGAGATCGGGCCCAAGATGCCGTCGTTCCATTCGATCCGGTCAAGATCAAGCTTGAAGCGCCAATAGCCCTCGCGCCCCTCGGCCCGCAGCGCGGCTTTCTCGGCCGCCGACTGGTGCAGCGAGGTGCGGTCATAAACCGGCGGCTTGCCCATATTCAGCTGCTTTTTGCGCTTCAGGTCCAATTCAACCGGCGTCTCGAAGCATTCGTAAAAGCGATCCTTGGCCTTTAGCTCCTCCGCCGCCGCGCGGTAGCGGTCAAAGCGCAGGCTTTGGCGTTCCACCCTGTCCCAATGCAGGCCCAACCATTCCAGATCAGCCATGATCCCGTCGCAGTATTCCTGCTTAGAGCGTTCCTGATCGGTGTCATCCAACCGCAAGATAAAAGTGCCCCCCGTCTTGCGGGCGATCAGGTAGTTCATCAAGGCAGTGCGCAGGTTGCCCACATGGATATATCCCGTGGGAGAGGGCGCAAATCGCGTGACAGTCGGACGTTGGGTCATGAAAGCCTCCAGCAAGGGGTCTTCCCTGTCATGGCGGGGGCGAAATGTCCAGTTGGGATGGGGGGATTTACCCCTAGATGAGGCAGGGCATTTTTAAGTTGTGTCGGCAAGCAGGCGGCGGCGCAAGGATCAGGCAAGCCAAATTTGCCACGCTGATGTGTCAAGAGCGACGGCTTTGGCGGTCATATCTGATGCGGGCCACGGTCTTTTTTTCAAATGGCGTGCTCTGTTTGATTGGAACACGAATTGAGACGCCGCTAAGGAAGAGGCATTTCGCAGCGCGACAGGTTGGAAGAATTGTTTGAGCAGTTTGGAAAACTGCAAGTTCAGCAAATGGGTAAGACGTAAGCCAACGCCTCTGGCTATTCCAGATTTTGCGATAGCATTTGTACGGCCAAGGCGCGAAACTTGACCCCAGCGAGGGGCTTTACTCGGTCAACCTGTTCAGCGCTTTGCAAGTGCTGGGTGGTCGCCCCTCCGGTCGCACGGTACCCATGCCGACCGATCATAACATGCCAGCGCATCCCTAAGGCCAAAAGGTGCCGACACACATAACCTATCGGCTCGACGGATTGCAGGCGGGCGATTACACTTCACCCATCCCCTTGCGCGACAAGACCTCGCACAAGGTCGGCAGTTTTCAAACCGCCCTCGACATCAGCCCGCAAAGGCGCCCCCGTGCAAACGCCCATCCTCACCCTGACCCTGAACCCCGCGCTTGATCTGTCCAGCGAAGTTGCTGCCCTCATCCCAGATACCAAACTGCGCTGCACCGCTCCGTTGCTTGATCCGGGTGGTGGCGGGTTGAACGTCAGCCGCGCCATAGCGGCCTTGGGGGGCGAAAGTTTGGCGCTGGTGGCTTTGGGGGGGCTTACGGGTGACAAGCTGGCAAACCTGATCCGCGCCGAAGGCGTGCCCTTTGTCTCTATGGCCGCACCGGCAGAATCGCGCCAAAGCCTGACCGTCACCGAAACCTCTACCGCCAAGCAATACCGCTTCATGCTGCCCGGCCCAGTGTGGAGCGTGCCCGACCAAGAGCGCGTCTTTGCCCTGCTTCGCGCAACTGCAAAGCCGGGGGCTTTCGGTGTGATCTCTGGCAGCCAACCCCCGGGCGTGCCGGTTGATTTTCCCGCCAGCCTTGCGAACGCCATGCCGGGCTTGCAGGTGGTGCTAGACACCTCGGGCCCCGCCCTAGCGCAGGCCGTGGCCCATCCGATCGCGGGCCTTGCCATCCTGCGCATGGACGGGGATGAGGCTGAAACCTTGGCCGGCCACCCCCTTGTCACCCGCAGCGACACCGCAGATTTCGCCGCCGGATTGGTCGCGCGCGGCGTTGCGCGCACGGTGGTGGTGGCGCGCGGGGCGGACGGGTCGGTGCTGGTCGACAAAGACCGCCGCATCTTTGCCAAAGCCGCCAAAGTGAAGGTTAAAAGCACCGTGGGCGCAGGTGACAGCTTTGTCGCGGGCTTGGTCCTATCGCTCGCACAGGGCGAGCCGCCCGAAACGGCCCTCGCATGGGGCGCAGCCGCCGCCTCGGCCGCCGTGATGTCAGACGCCACGCAATTGTGCAAACGCGCCGATGTTTTACGCCTTCTGCCAGAATGCGTCATCACCCAAGTCTAGGCCCCCCGCACCCCCCTTTCATACGTGCCCAAATATCCCCGCCGGAGGCATCACCCGCGCGGCACCAGCAGAATAACCGCCGCCCCTGCCAGCGCCAAAGCCGCCCCGCCCAGATCGGCGCGGTCAGGGCGCACACCTTCCACCGCCCAAAGCCACAACAGTGAGGCTGCAATATAAACCCCGCCGTAAGCCGCATAACTGCGCCCCGCGTGGCTGGGTGGGGTCAGCGCCAATAAATAAGCAAAGGTTGCAAGGCTCAAAGCCGCAGGAATCAACCACAGCGCCGAAGCGCCGCGCCACCAACTCCACACCGCAAAGCACCCCGCAATCTCGCAAAGTGCGGCGATGGCGTACAGCGCCAAGTTCATGTCAGGTCGCGCCAGCGGTTGGCGATGGGATAGCGGCGGTCTAGCCAGAAGGCTTTCTTGGTCAACCGCGTACCGGGGGCCGATTGGAAGCGTTTGTATTCGCTGATATACAGCAAATGCTCGATCCGTTTGACGGTGCGCGCATCAAACCCGCGCGCGACGATCTCGGCCACCGACAGGTCTTCGTCCACCAACCCGTGCAAGATGGCGTCCAGCACCTCGTAGGGGGGCAGGCTGTCTTGGTCGGTTTGGTTGTCGCGCAACTCTGCCGAAGGTGGCTTTTCGATCACGCGCGGCGCAATCACCACGCCTTGCGGGCCAAGCATCCAAGGGCGGTGATGGGAGTTGCGCCATAGGCACGTCGCAAAGACCCGCGTTTTGTACATATCTTTCAGCGGATTATAGCCGCCGTTCATGTCACCGTAGATCGTGCAATAGCCCACGGCCATTTCTGATTTGTTGCCCGTGGTCAACAGCATCTCGCCAAACTTGTTCGACAGCGCCATCAACAACAGCCCGCGCAGGCGCGATTGGATGTTTTCTTCGGTGATCCCCGTTTCACTGCCCGCAAACAGCCCCGAAAGAGCTGCACCAACAGCGTCTTGCGGGCCACTGATCGGCACAGTGTCCAGTTTCGTACCCAAAGCGTGCGCCACGGCCGCAGCATCTTCCAAAGAATGGGCCGAGGTGTGGCGGGATGGCAGCATCACGCAGCGCACGTTATCCGCGCCAAAGGCATCCACCGCAACCGCCGCCACCAAGGCGCTGTCGACCCCGCCCGACAGGCCCAGCAGCACCTTGCCAAAGCCGGTTTTGCGGCAATAGTCGCGCAGCGATAGCACCATGGCGTGGTAATCCGCCTCGCGCGCCTCGGGCAGCAGCGACAGGCGGGCGGGCGCAGCGCGCCAGCCATCCTCGGTCAACTCAAAGTCCAAATGCTCGACCGCAGCTTCAAACTGCGGCAACTGGCAGGCCAATGCCCCGCCGGGGTTCAGCACAAAAGAAGCGCCGTCAAACACCTGATCATCCTGCCCGCCGATCATGTTCAAATAGACCAGCGGCAGGCCGGTTTCGACCACACGGTTCAGCATCAGGTTCAAACGCACATCCGGCTTGCCGCGATGATAGGGCGACCCGTTGGGCACCAACAAAATCTCGGCCCCCGTTTCGGCCAAGGTTTCGCAAACGTCAGCGTGCCAAGCATCTTCGCAAATCGGAATGCCAAGGCGCACGGGGCCGATTGGGATCGGCCCGTGAATATCCGCCGATGCAAACAGGCGCTTTTCGTCAAACACGCTGTCATTGGGCAGATCGTGCTTCAGGATCGTGGCTGCGATATGGCCGCCTTGCAGGATATGATAGGCGTTAAACACCTTGCCCTCGCGCAGCGCAGGGCCGCCGATGCCCAAGGCGGGGCCATCGGCACAGTCGCGCGCAAGGTCGCCCAAAGCGACCATCGCGGCTTCAGCAAAGGCGCGCTTTAGGATCAGGTCTTGGGTTTGATACCCGGTGATGAACATCTCTGTCAGGGCCACCAGATCAGCCCCCACAGCCTTACCCGCCGCCCAAGCCTGCTTGGCAAGGGCGGCGTTGCCCGCCAGATCACCCACAGCAGGGTTGGCTTGCACCAAGGTCAGACGAAAGGTTGCGGGCATATCATTCTCCATCACTTGGATCGGTTCTAGCAGGTTGTGGGCCAAGGAAAAGCCCAAGGCCACACCCGCAGCGCTTGTCAGCCCTTGGGGCGGCGGATAGGGTTTAGCGCGGTAAAGAACAGGAGATAGGGCATGACGTCTGGCGCTTGGGTCTTGGGTTTGGGCTTGGCGTTGGTGCTGGGGGCAACGTCTGCCAGCGCGCAAGAGGTGGTGCGCAAGCAATATGACGACGGCTCGATCTATGAAGGCACGTTCAAAGACGGGCGTCAGGATGGCACCGGCACCTATAAGCTGGCCAATGGCTTTGAATACACCGGCGACTGGGTGGCCGGAGAGATCAAGGGCAAAGGCAAGGCGATTTATCCCAATGGGTCGTTTTATGTCGGCACCTTTGCGGCGGGAAAGCCCGATGGCAGCGGCAAGATGACCTTTTCGGATGGCAGCACCTATGACGGCACTTGGGTCGCAGGGGCGATGACAGGGCAAGGCCAGTCCACTTACGCCAACGGCGCGTCTTACAAAGGGGCCTTTGTCGCAGGAAAGCACGATGGCCAAGGGGTGATGACCGAACCTGACGGCACGGTTTATGACGGCACATGGGTGGACGGTGTGAAAGAGGGGCAGGGCAAGATGACCTATGCCGATGGCACAATCTACCAAGGCAGCTTCAAAGCAGGCGCGCCCGACGGGATGGGCAAATTGGCTATGCCGGATGGTGTGGTCTATGACGGCCAATGGGTGGGCGGGCAGATCAACGGCGAGGGCACCCTGACCCAATCCAACGGTGACACCTATGAAGGACAGTTTGTGAACGGCCAGCGCTCTGGCAGGGGCAAACTGACCTACGCCAATGGTGACATTTATGAAGGTCTTTATGCGGCCGACGAACGCAACGGGCAGGGCATCTTCACCGCCCAAGACGGGTCGCGCTACAATGGCCTGTGGCGGGCTGGCCACATGGAAGGGTCGGGCAACATGACCTATGCCGATGGGTCAGCCTTTATCGGCAACTTTGACGCGGATGAACCCAACGGCGCGGGCCGGATCACCTATGCCGACGGATCAACCTATGAAGGCACTTGGGTTGCCGGGCAGATTTCGGGCCTTGGCAAGGCTGTTTACAGCAATGGCCAAACCTATCAGGGCCAATTTGCCGCCGGAAAGCCCAACGGCATGGGCCGCATGACGCAAGAAGATGGCTTCGTGTACGAGGGCGAATGGAAAGCGGGCCTGCGCGACGGCCAAGGCCGCGCCACCTATGCCGATGGGTCAGTATATACCGGCCATTTCGCAGAAGGCCTGCGCGATGGCAAAGGCACTTTGACCACAAGCACCGGCTTTGGCTATGTGGGCGACTGGAAAGGCGGCGTGATCGAAGGCCAAGGCATCGCCACCTATACCGGCGGCGAGGTTTATGAAGGTGCCTTTGTGGGTGGAGAGCGCGAGGGTCAGGGCAAACTGACCTATTCGGCCGACAAGATCAGCGAAGGCATTTGGCACAAAGGCTTGCTCGTCACGCCCCAGCCACTGACCCCGAAGTAAGGTTTGCGTCAAGGTTTGCGTCGGGGGCCACGATTTTTCTGCGAAAAATCAAAGCCCTCGACGCTAGTGCTTAGATCTTCATGTCAAAGCCCAAGTGCTTTGCTACGGTGAAGATGTCTTTGTCGCCGCGCCCGCACATATTCATCACGATGATATGGTCGGCAGGCAGGGTCGGTGCGATCTTCATCACATGCGCCAAAGCGTGCGAGGGTTCGAGCGCGGGAATGATCCCCTCTAATTGGCAGCAAAGTTGAAACGCCTCTAACGCCTCGGCGTCGGTTATCGAGACATATTTCGCGCGGCCAATATCGTGCAGCCACGAATGTTCTGGCCCGATGCCGGGGTAGTCAAGGCCCGCGCTGATCGAGAAACCTTCAAGGATTTGCCCGTCAGGGTCTTGCAACAGATACGTCCGGTTGCCATGCAAAACGCCCGGACGACCGCCGGTTAGGCTGGCGCAGTGCTGCATGCGGTCGTCAACGCCTTTGCCGCCCGCTTCGACACCGATGATGTTGACAGACGGGTCATCAAGGAACGGATAAAACAGCCCCATGGCGTTAGAGCCGCCACCGATGGCGGCCACCAGCGTATCAGGCAAACGGCCCTCACCCTCTTGCTCGGCCAGTTGCCATCGCACTTCCTTGCCGATGATCGACTGGAAATCGCGCACCATCGCCGGATAGGGATGCGGGCCTGCGACCGTGCCAATGCAATAGAAGGTGTCGCGCACATTGGTGACCCAGTCGCGCAAAGCATCGTTCATCGCATCTTTCAGCGTGCCGCGACCCGAAGTGACGGGAATAACCTCTGCCCCCAACAAACGCATCCGAAACACGTTGGGCGCTTGGCGTTCCACATCATGCGCGCCCATATAGACCACGCATTTCAAGCCGAACTTGGCGCAGACTGTGGCGGTAGCGACACCGTGCTGGCCTGCACCGGTTTCGGCGATGATGCGCGTTTTGCCCATGCGGCGTGCCAGAATGATCTGGCCCAGCACATTGTTGATCTTATGTGCGCCGGTGTGGTTCAACTCGTCGCGCTTCATATACACCTTGGCCCCGCCAAGATGTGCTGTCAGGCGCGGCGCGAAGTACAAGGGCGAGGGGCGGCCAACGTAATGCTTCCACAAATCGTCCATCTCGGCCCAAAAGCTAGGGTCGGTCTTGGCAAATTCATAGCGCGCTTCCAGATCAAGGATCAGCGGCATCAAGGTTTCAGACACGAACCTGCCGCCAAACAGGCCAAATCGGCCCTGTTCATCGGGCCCCGTCATGAAGCTGTTAGGTCCATCCTTGGCCATGGCGCATCTCCTGTCTTGTGCTGCATCTTACCTAGCGCCAAGACTTGCCCAAGGAAAGGGGGGGCCAAGCGCTGCCCCAAAGATGAGTATTTGGGCACAGCGCAAATAGGGGACTGTTGCCCTTTGCGCCATCACTCCCTGCGAAGCGCTGACGAACCGGTTGGCGGCACGCCAGAGGCGAGAAGAAACAAGGCGCGCAACGCGCTCGTTTGGATTAGCCGGCAGCCGCGATGAAGGCGGCAATCTTGGCGGGGTCTTTGATGCCAGGGGCAGATTCTACGCCAGAGGCGACATCGACTTGCCGCACATTTGTTAAGCGCACCGCTTCGGCAACGTTGTGCACGGTCAGCCCACCGGCAAGCATCCAAGGCCGCAGCCAGCGGCGTTGGGCAACCAGCCGCCAGTCAAAGCTTAGGCCGTTGCCACCGGGCAGGATGGCGTCTTTGGGAGCTTTCGCGTCGATCAGCAATTGGTCGGCGACCATGGAATAGTCGATCAGCGCCGCCAGATCGCCTTCGCCCGCCACCCCAACCACCTTCATCACCGGCAACCCGTAGCGTGCGCGCAGGTCTGCCACACGGTCGGGGCTTTCTTTGCCGTGAAGTTGCAGCATATCCAGCGGCATAGCTGCGACGATGGCATCTAGCGTGGCATCATCCGCGTCAACCACAAGCGCCACTTTCGCCAAGCCATCGGGGGCTGCGAGGGCCAGTTCGCGGCCCTGATCCAGCGTCAAGAACCGAGGCGAGGGCGCAAAGAAGTTCAGCCCGATATAGGCAGCACCTGCCACCGCACAGGCTGCGACATCAGCCGTGGTCCGCAGGCCGCAGATTTTGACACGCACCTGCCCCATCAGCGCACCTTTGGCTTTTCCAGCAAGGCCAGCACAGGGTCTTGAGGCAACGAGGTTTGGTCCTTCATCGCCGCCAACTCGCGCTCTAGCTGTGACACGGCGCGGGTTTGAACCCGTGCCACCTTGCGGTGCTTATGTTCGCGCAGCCATTCCCAGATAAAACCCAGCGCAAGGCCCGCAACCACGCCAAGTGCCAAGACCAAGAACAACGGCAGTTCGATGCGCGCCTGCCAGTTCAGCAATCCCGCCAGATCATCGGGCAAAAGGCTTAAGGTCACAGCCGTGCGATTGGCCATCGCGATGATCAAACAGGCCAGCGCCAGCGCTACCAGCCAAGCGTATCGCAAATATCGGCTCATTTTGTACCCTCGCCCAAGCTGTTCGTCCTATATCGGCGGACTGGCCAGCCTTTTCAAGCGCGGGCTTGGGTCAGGCCTTGCCGTTCAAACGGTCGCGCAGCAGTTTGCCCGTTTTGAAAAACGGAACTTTCTTGTCTTCGACCTGCACCGCTTCGCCAGTGCGCGGGTTGCGACCCAAGCGCGCATCGCGGGCCTTTACCGAAAACGCCCCAAAACCGCGCAGTTCGACCCTGTCGCCTTTGGCCAACGCCTCGACGATCTCTTCAAAGACCGTGTTGACGATACGCTCTACGTGCTTTTGTGTCAGATGCGGGTTCTCGTCCGCAATCTTCTGGATCAGTTCAGACCGGATCATGCCTTACTCCCCGTTGTCGGCCCAACCCTGTACCGGATCGTTGTCGCGACATTTTTGTTCACATCATGGTGAGTGTAGCGGAATTTACGGCCCGCACAAACGAAATTAAGCCGTGATGGCGGCCCCAAAGAAAAAGGCCCCGCTTAGCAGCGGGGCCTTTTCCATCAACACGATCCTAATTAGGTGCGGTCGCCCTTGAGTGCGGCACCCAAGATGTCGCCCAGCGATGCGCCCGAATCAGACGAGCCATACTGTTCGACGGCTTCTTTTTCTTCGGCAATCTCGCGCGCTTTGATCGACAGACCCAAACGGCGGGTCTTGGGGTCGATGTTGGTGACGCGCACGTCGATCTTGTCGCCCAAAGCGAAACGTTCGGGGCGTTGATCGCCACGGTCACGCGACAGGTCAGAGCGGCGGATGAACGACTTAGCGCCGTTGTAATCCACTTCGACCCCACCCTCTTCGATGGCCGAAACCACAACCGAGATGATCGAGCCGCGCTTCACGCCGTCAACCGCATCGGTGAAAGTGTCGTCGCCCAACGCTTTGACCGACAACGAGATACGTTCTTTTTCAACATCCACTTCGGTGACAGCGGCTTTGACCGTGTCGCCCTTGCGGTAGTTGGCAATCGCGTCTTCGCCGCGCTGGTCCCACGACAGGTCGGACAGGTGAACCATGCCGTCGATGTCGCCGTCCAAGCCCACGAACAGACCGAATTCGGTGATGTTCTTGACTTCGCCTTCGATAACCGACCCAACCGGATGGGTTTCGACAAAGACTTCCCACGGGTTGCGCTGGGTTTGCTTCAGGCCCAGCGAAACGCGACGCTTGGCGCTGTCAATTTCCAGCACCATAACTTCGACTTCTTGGCTGGTCGAAACGATCTTGCCGGGGTGCACGTTCTTCTTGGTCCACGACATTTCCGAAACGTGTACCAAGCCTTCAACGCCGGCTTCCAGCTCAACAAATGCGCCGTAGTCGGTGATGTTGGTGACGCGACCCTTGTGGATCGATTCCAGCGGATAGGCCTTTTCAACGGCATCCCACGGATCGGATTGCAGTTGCTTCATGCCCAAGGAAATACGGTGGGTTTCTTTGTTGATCTTGATGACCTGCACTTTGACAGTCTCACCGATCGCCAAGATTTCCGACGGGTGGTTCACGCGGCGCCACGCCATGTCGGTGACGTGCAACAGACCGTCAACGCCGCCCAGATCAACGAACGCACCGTATTCGGTGATGTTCTTGACCACGCCGTCAACCGTTTGGCCTTCGTGCAGGTTGCCGATGACTTCAGCGCGCTGTTCAGCACGCGATTCTTCCAAGATCGCACGGCGCGAGACAACGATGTTGCCACGGCGACGGTCCATTTTCAGAATCTGGAACGGCTGCTTCATGCCCATCAACGGGCCAGCATCGCGCACGGGGCGCACATCGACTTGAGAGCCGGGCAAGAACGCCACAGCGCCGCCCAGATCGACCGTGAAGCCGCCCTTCACGCGCCCGAAGATCGCGCCGTCGACGCGGGTTTCGGTGGCATAGGCTTTTTCCAGACGATCCCACGCTTCTTCGCGGCGGGCTTTTTCGCGCGAGATTTGCGCTTCGCCACGGGCGTTTTCAACGCGGTCTAGGTAAACCTCGACTTCGTCGCCCACGTTGATGTTCGGGGCTTCGCCGGGATTTGCGAATTCTTTCAGATCGATGCGGCCTTCCATCTTGTAGCCGACGTCGATGATGGCTTGGCCTGCTTCAATCGCAATGACCTTACCTTTAACAACGGTGCCCTCTTCGGGCGTATCAATTTCAAAGCTTTCCTTCAGAAGGGCTTCGAAGTCTTCCATCGTGTTCTTAGCGCACATGCAGTCGTATCCTTTTCTCGTCTATGTCACGGGCCTGGCGGTTGGCTCCGCCGGTCTTGGAATAGCAAACACGAAAACGGGCCGCGATTATCCCGGCCCTTTCGGTGCGGGCTGATTAGCTCTATTTCGCCAGCAAAGCAAGCGCTGCGGGCTTGGCCGTTAAGCGACGGTGCTGATCAATTCGCTATGCGCGCGGCGCACTTTGGGCAGGTCTTTCAGCCAGTCGCCTTCGGCAGCGCGGTAGCCCAAAGGCATCAGCACAACCGAGCGCAGGCCACGGGCTTTCAGGCCCAAAATCTCGTCAACCTTGGCCGGATCAAAGCCTTCCATCGGGGTGGCGTCGACTTCTTCAAACGCGGCAGCGGTCAGCGCGATGCCCAGCGCGATATAGGCTTGGCGTGCGGCGTGTTCAAAATTCGCTTCAGGGGTGCGCGCCAACACCATGGCCTTCATGCCATCGTAATATTGCGTCACCGATTCGTAGCGGCCACCGCGCACTTCGGCGATACGGTCCACCACGGCGTCGATGCGGGCTGCGGTGTAATTGTCCCAAGCTGCAATAACCACGACGTGCGAGCCGTCGGTGATTTGTGCTTGATCGTAGCCTGCCGCACGCAGTTGGGCTTTGACGTCAGGATTGGTCACAACGATCACTTCAAAGGGCTGCACGCCGCTAGAAGTGGGGGCCAATGCAATCGCGTCCAAGATCGCGTCGACCTTGGCTTGCGGCACGACGCGGGCTGCGTCCATTTTCTTGGTGGCGTAGCGCCAGTTCAATTTCGATTTCAACATGGTGGGTTCTTTCAGCTTAAGGTCCAAGGGCGGCTGCGCCTCGGAATAGATTGAAGAGCGGCATAGGTATGATAAAGGGCTCGAATGCAAGACCGTTTATCGTCACATCTGCGACAGATGCGTGACTGAAGCGCGCTTTTCCGCCTGCCTGAATAGGACGCCTATGGAACCCTTGGTTGATTGTGTCATTGAAGACGCCCGCTGGGCCGATCTGGGGCTAGAGCCGTTGGCCCTGCGCGCCGTCACGGCAACCCTGTCGGCTTTGGACCTTGCGCAAGACCAATACACCATCTGTGTGATGGGCTGCGACGATGCGCGCATTGCCACCCTAAACGCCCAGTTTCGCGGCAAGCCGACGCCCACCAATGTGCTAAGCTGGCCGGCCGAGGATCTGTCGCCCGACGAACCGGGCGAGGAACCCTATCTGCCCGCAGAGGGCGACCCGAACGACCCCCTTACCCTTGGCGACATTGCCCTTGCTTATGACACCTGTGCGCGCGAAGCGGTTGAGGGTGGCAAGCTCATGGCCGATCACGTCACCCATTTGACCCTTCATGGTCTGTTACATTGCCTAGGCTATGATCACATCCACGACGAGGATGCGTCACGGATGGAAGCGCTTGAAGTGCGCATACTTGCATCTTTGGGCCTTCCTGACCCATATTGAACGACGACCGACCCGGTTTAAGCGGGCGGACACTCTGGACATAGGACACATGGGCAGTAGCAACGACGGACAGGCGGCTATAACGCCCGCCAAGACCGACAAGAAAAGCAAGACCGACCCCGACCAACCGGGCCATAGACGGATCTTTGGGCGGCTGTTCCGGCGGCCCGCACAGGTTAACGCCGAACAAACGCCGCTGCCCGCCGTGCAAACCGTGGCCACGCACGGCATCAGCAACCTGCGCAGGCTGCGGGTGGATGACGTGGCCATCCCCAAGGTTGACATCGTGGCCGTGCCAATGGACATCGGCAAAGACGACTTGGTGGAAGTGTTTCGCGAGCACGGTTTTTCGCGCCTGCCTGTCTTTAAAGGCACGCTCGATAGCCCGCAGGGCCTGATCTTGCTCAAAGACCTCGCCCTGCAACATGGCTTTGGGTCGGGCGGGCGCTATTCCTTGCGCAAGATGCTGCGGCCTGTGCTGTATGCGCCTCCGTCAATGCCCGTGGGGGTGCTGTTGCAAAAGATGCAGCGCGAACGGGTGCATATGGCGTTGGTGATCGACGAATATGGCGGGGTCGATGGGTTGGTGACCATCGAAGACCTGATCGAAACCGTGATCGGCGAGATTGAAGACGAGCATGACGAAGAAGAAGACATCCTGTGGAAAGAGGAAAAGCCCGGTGCTTATCTGGCACAGGCAACCGCCCCCTTGGATGAATTCGAGCCGGTTTTGGGTGTGGCTTTGCGGATGAGCGAAGAAGATCAAGAGATCGACACTTTGGGCGGTTTGGTGATGATCCGCACCGGCCGCTTGCCTGTGCGCGGCGAGATTGTGCCGCATGAAAGCGGGGTAGAGTTCGAGGTGGTCGATGCCGATGCGCGCCGCATCAAGCGCATCCGTGTGCGCTTGCCGGGTGCTGTCGTTGCTGCCGCGGCCGAGGCTTTGGCAGATGCCGCCAAAACCACGGCACCGCTTAAGCAGCCTCCCAAAGCGCCGTGACGCGTCAGCGCCCGCTTGGGTGGCTGTGGGCTATGGCCATTGTGGTGTTGGGGGCAGTGATGGCCTTGGGGCTAAAGCCCTATGGCCTTTGGCCCCTGACGCTGGTGG
>CAIQOV010000039.1 GCA_903873585.1 uncultured Rhodobacterales bacterium | reverse complement strand
ATCATGAAGGGAATAAACGTCCACGCATCCATCAGCATCATGGTGGATTTGGCGATCCACGGGGATGAGAAGAACGATGGCTCTGCCCAGCCCAGATGCTTCATCAGATTGGCCAAGGGGCCAAAGCGGGTTTCCATCATCGATTTGCCGATCATCCAAGACACGGCAACCGGTGACAGCATCAAGGGCATCAAAAAGGCCACACGGAAGAACTTGCGCCCGCGGATCTCGGCGTTCAGCATCAGCGCCAGCGCAAAGGCCACGACATATTCCGGCAAAATCGCCAGCACATACCAGACCATATTGGTCAGCGCGTTCCAGTAGAACGGATCGTTCCACATCTGCACCAAGTTCGCCACACCGTTGAACTGGCGGCCGTCCGGTGAAGACAGGTTCCAGTTGGAAAAGGCGATGATCAGCCCGAACAGCAGCGGAAAGACGGTCAGCGACACCACAAACAAAGCGGCGGGCAGCACGAACAAAATGCGCTTGCCCTGTTCGCCTTTGACCAGCACCTGACCCCAGCACAGGCAAACGGCATAGAGCACATAGGCGTAAAGTGTGGGCCGCCAGTTGGTGAAGCCAAAGTCATAGCCGCCCCAAACCTGCATCACCTGCGCCAAAGCCACCAAGGCCAACACCGCAGGCGAGCCCCAGATCAGCGCCAGCCCAAGGCTGCGCCTTGTTGGGCCGATGTTGTCGCTTGCCACGACATGAAGAAGATCGCCTTCGCTCATCCCAAACCCACCCAAGATTTCCCACTGACATGTTAGCGAAGCGATGCCTGCCATGGAAGGGGGAACTGACGTGGGCAGCACAAGGCGTTGCAGCAGCTTTCAGCACGGATTTTGGCTGTGGAATCGGGGGGCGAGGCTTTGCCTTTGACCGCGAAATCCGAAAATTTGCTGCAAAAAATCTGAAATGGCTAGATTTTCCTCTTTGGCCATTTGGCGGGTTAGGAAGGCAAGGCACGGAAAAAATGTGACTTATGTTAGCAGAGTCATAGGCTTATCTGAAAGATCGCGAAAAAATGTAACATCAAACTTACAGTTGCCAGTGTACACAATAAGTGACAAACTGCCCACGGGCAAGGCTGCACGCGGGACTGGGTTCCAAAGGCCACCGTGCCGGGCGGAGGGAAGGTCGTCAGTCCGTCCAAGCAAAAAAGACGACGAGGGCACGGAGGAAATTTCAATGTCCAACGATCCTGACAAGGTCTGGCCGACCGGCTTGACCCTGAGAGAAGCTGAGGAAGTTCACAGCTACCTCATCGACGGCACCCGTGTGTTTGGGGTTATCGCCCTGATCGCACATATTCTGGTGGCCGTTTCCACCCCATGGCTGGGCTAAGGGGCACATCATGAACAATGCAAAGATGTGGCTCGTGGTCAGCCCCAATATCGGCGTTCCGCTGTTTCTTGGGGCAGTGGCCGTAGGCTCTTTCGCCGTCCATGTGATGGTGTTGAGCAAAACCCATTGGTTCGAAGACTTCGCGTCGGGCAAGACCTTGGGAACAACCGCTGAAGCAATTTTGCCGACCATGGGCACAGAACCTGCGAATGCAGCCTATCTGGCCCCCGGCTCGCAAGATGTGCTGATCGTGATGCCCGATGGCAGCACGGCTCATGCGGTTCTGCAGGCCCCCGTTGCGGCGGGAACTTTGAACTAGCTGTCAGTGCCCCTGTTTTGGGGGCGCTACAGCGTCAGGTGTGGGGCCTCGTGTCCTGTGGCACGCGGGCCCCACCCGTCCTTGACTGGCGCGCCTTTGGCGCGACCTTAGCAAAATGGCCCGCACCCGATGATCAACATCAAAAGCTTTGCCGTCCGTAAGATTTCGGCCTTTGGTATGAAATACCTGCCCTTCGCCGACGCGGCGAGTGAGGCGGTACCCCTGTCGCGCCTTTTGCGCCTGTCATTGTTTCAGGTGACGGTTGGCATGGCGCTGGTGCTGATGGTGGGCACGCTAAATCGGGTGATGATCGTTGAACTTAGCGTGCCTGCCACGCTGGTGGGCGCGATGCTGGCGCTGCCTTTGGTCTTTGCGCCATTTCGCGCGCTGATCGGGTTTAAGTCTGACAATTTCAAATCTGCCCTAGGGTTGCGGCGTTTGCCCTATATTTACAAAGGCACCATGCTGCAATTTGGCGGCTTTGCGATCATGCCTTTTGCTTTGCTGGTTCTGTCAGGCTACGGCAAAGCGGCCCAAGCGCCGCATTGGATTGGCGAAGTGGGGGCGGCTTTGGCGTTCTTGCTGGTCGGCGCGGGGGTGCATATGGTGCAAACCGTGGGTCTGGCCTTGGCGACCGACTTGGTTGAAGAAGAAGATCAGCCCAAGGTCGTGGGCCTGATGTATGTCAGCCTGCTGGCCGGCATGATCGTCAGCGCCTTTACCTATGGGGCGGCGTTGGAACACTACTCACCCTTGCGCCTGATCCAAGTGATCCAAGGTTCGGCGGTTTTGACTGTGGTGTTGAACGGCCTTGCCATGTGGAAACAAGAGGCGCGCGACCGTGTGCGCGGCAATGCCCCACGCGGGCCAGAGCCAAGCTTTGCGCAGGCTTGGGCCAAGCTGTCAGCGCGGCCCGGTTTGGTGCGGCTTTTGGCGATCATCGCCTTTGGCACAGCGGGTTTTGGAATGGCGGATGTGCTGATGGAACCCTTCGGCGGCCAAGTCTTGCAGATGAGCGTGGCCGAAACGACGCGCCTGACCGTTTACCTTGCCTTGGGCACTTTGGTCGGCTTTACCATGGCCTCGCGCTGGATGGCGCGGGGGGCGCGGCCGATTGATGTGGCGATTTACGGCGCGCTGATCGGTGTGCCGGCTTTTGGCCTGATCATCCTGTCGGCCCATATGCTGTCAATCGCGGTGCTGATTGTGGCGACACTGGCTGCGGGTTTTGGGGCGGGCCTGTTTGGCCATGGCACGTTGACGACCACAATGCGCTCTGCGCCGCGCGACCAGATCGGGCTGTCGCTGGGCGCTTGGGGGGCGGTGCAGACGACCTCGGCAGGGGCCTCGATTGCCGTGGGGGGCTTTTTGCGCGACAGGCTGCAAAGCGGTGGCGCGGGGGTGCATTCGGCGGGGGCCTATATTCCGGTGTTTTTCCTAGAGATCGGGTTGTTGGTGCTGGCCCTTTTGTTGGCCTTTCCGATCTTCGGGCGTGCTGCATCGCCCCAAGCCCAGCCACAGCCCGCGCAGGATGGCTTTGCCAAGGGCAATGCCAGTTGACAGATGACAATACCAAGCCAAGATAAACCCAACGAATGACAAAGGGAGAAGGTGCCACATGACAACGATCATTACCCGACTTTACGCGGATAAGACCACGGCTGACACAGTCGCTGCTGCCCTTGTCAGCGGTGGAATAAATGCTGACAGCATAACCTTGATCGGTAAAGCCGATGCCGGCGCGATGAAGGCCGCGCGCGTGCCGTCGGACTCGGCAGCGAAATATGCGGCGGCGATGAAGGGGGCAAAGACCCTTTTGGTGGTGGAAGCGGGCTTCAATCCGGTGGGCGCTGCGCGCAAGGTTGCCAAGATTGTGGGGCGCACACCGTCTATCGCTTGCGGCGTGCATGATGAAGACGCCTATATCAGCGAAGCGGTTGATCCGGCCTATGCCAATTCGGTGATCAAGGGCGGCGCTTTGATGCTGACCAACGAACACGGCAGCCTGCCGCATGGCTTTATCTTCAGCAAGAACCCGATTTCGCGCAACCGGCCCAAGTCGGCGGTGATGCGCGGCGGGGCCTATATGTCGAAAAGCTTCTGGCCGATGAAGCTGGTGTCAACGCCTGCCACCAAACGCTCGGCGATTTCGGGCGGCAAGTTGATGTCTTCGATCTTCGGTTTGGGTACGATTTACCACCGCTAAGGTTTCACACGCGGTCTAAATCAACGGCGCAGGGTTTGCCTGCGCCGTTTTTTCATGCCTTGTGCGCAAAGAAAAAGCGCGCCGGTTTCCCGGCGCGCTTGGTGTGTCGGCGGATGGGCCAGTGGCCCATCCAGCCTGATCACATGCCCAGCGAGGCTTTGTACAAAGCGATCTGACCATCGCGACCGATTTGGTCGGTGATCTTCTCCCAAGCGGCGGCAATCGCGTCGGCGGTTTCTTGTGCCGATTTGTATTGGCCAGCATAGCCCTTGGCCAGTTCATCCTCGGCGACCGAGTAGTACTGGAAGATGCCGGGGATACGGGGTTCAATCGCGGCGTTCGGGTGGTTGTAGCTGTCAGCGTTCGAACCAAGGTAGTCTTCGACAAACGCCTTGTCATACCCAGCCGCAGCCCATTCGTCATACGAGAAGTGGCTGTTGCGATAGGGCTGGAAGCCCGACGGGTAAGCAGCGGTCCACAGCGAGATGTCTTTGCCGCCAAGGTGGGCAGCTGCCGACCATGCCGCTTTGCGCTTTTTCTCGTCGCCCGACACGCGGTTGGTGACATAGATGCCCCAGCCCAGATAGGCCATGTTCGGCGCGAAGTTGCCGCCCTCGGGGGTTTCCCATTCGCCGGTCTTCGAGTTGTAGACCTTTTCCGAACCGGGGTTGATCGAGAAGCCCACAACGTCGCCCACAACCGACGAGTCAGAGGTTTTGGCGTTGGAACCCACGTCGCCCCACCAGCAGATGCCCGAACCCGTGCCAGCCAAGAACTGCTGGAACGCGGTCGTGCCGGGGTCGGCGTTGATCTGGTCGGCGGGCAGGTTCGGGATGTTGTCCATCACGTCCTGGATCGCCTGAACCCAAGCGGGGTTGTTGACGCGCGGCTTCATTGTGTCCGGGTCAAACAGCCATGCCGGGTCAGCCGGGTGCTTGGCATAGGCCGAAGCGCGGTCTTCCAAGAAGTAGAAGCCAAAGCCGCCCCAGCCCTTGAGCGGGTCAAGATAGCCCACGGCGTCTTGGCCGGTCAGCGGGTCTTTTTGGCCTTTGACGGCGGCGGAATAAGCGTTCACGCCCTGCCAAGTGGTCGGAGCTTCAGCCATGCCCGAGATCGAGCCTTCGCCGAAATAGTCTTTGCGGTAAGCGAAGGTGTGGCAGTCGCCGTCCACCGTGATGCGGTAGGTTTTGCCAGCCCAAGTGCCAACCGGCGCTTTGAGGTAGCTCACATAATCGTCCATGTCGATTTGGGCTTTGACCCAATCGGGCATCTCGTCCAGCAGGCCTTTGCCAGCGGTGTCGCCTTCGAAGGGCGCGCCCATTTCGATGATGTCGAAGTCAACCGTGCCGGTGGCAATCGCTTGCTGCAGGCGCGGGTTATAGTCGGCCTGTGCAAGGTCGATCCAGTTGATCTTGGCACCGGTGTAGGCTTCCCACGAGGTCAGGAAACCGCGGAACAGCAGGTTGTGCAGGTTTTGGTTGTTCAGACCCATAAAGGTCAGTTCAACACCGGCAAACTCGCCTTCAGCCACGTTGGCTTTGGTAGCGCCCAAGCACAACTCGCCCACTTTTTGCCAATCGGCATCCGTCGGAGAGCCGTTGCCCACACCCGGAATGGCCAAGATCTGCTGGCGCAGATCGTCTTGGGCCAGTGCGGCTTTGGCGCCCATTAGGCTGCCCATCATCGACAAAGCGCCAACCGAAGCGGCGCCTTTCAGAACGCCGCGACGGGTCAGGCCCGCTTTGACGATATGGTTGTAAAGTTCGACCTTCATTCATTCCTCCCAAAATGGTTCCGCTTAAGGCGGCAGGTACTGGCCTTGGAAAGCTGGGGTGACCCAAACGGGCCTTCTTATAAGCTTTGCTTTCCGCGCCCTAGGGTCCAGACTCATCCAGACTTGACCTGACTTTCCCGCGAGTGTCTGCGCAAGTCAACATCTAACATGTTAGCGTGCTAGATGATGGACAGCGCGCCAAGCCTAGGCTACGAATTTGCCAAGCTTGGTTTGTGGCGCAAGTTGCATAGGACGTTCGGGAGGAATTATGGCCGAAGTCAGGATCCGCGATCTGACGAAATCTTACGGGGCGATGCAGGTCGTGCATGGGGTGAACGTCGACATTCAGGATGGTCAGTTTGTGGTGCTGGTCGGCCCATCAGGCTGCGGCAAATCCACGCTGTTGCGGATGATTGCCGGGCTGGAAGGCATCAGTGGTGGCACGATTTCGATCGGTGACCGTGTGGTGAACAACCTGCCGCCAGCAGAGCGTGACATTGCGATGGTGTTTCAGAACTACGCTTTGTATCCGCACAAGACCGTCGGGGCCAATATGGGCTTTCCGCTGAAAATGGCGCGGATGGACAAGGCCGAGATTGAGAGCCGCGTGAACCGCGCCGCCGATATTTTGGGTCTGAAGCCCTATCTTGACCGCTTCCCACGCGCCCTTTCAGGTGGGCAGCGCCAGCGGGTTGCTATGGGCCGCGCGATTGTGCGCGACCCGCAGGTGTTCTTGTTTGACGAGCCGCTGTCAAACCTTGATGCCAAACTGCGCGTGCAGATGCGCTCTGAAATCCGCGAGTTGCATCAGCGTTTGGGCACGACAACGGTTTATGTCACCCATGACCAGATCGAAGCGATGACCATGGCCGACCGCATCGTGGTGATGCGCGATGGCCGCATCAGCCAAGTTGGCGCGCCGCTAGAGCTGTATGACCGCCCCATCAACACCTTCGTTGCGGGCTTTATCGGGTCGCCTTCGATGAACCTGATTGCCGGTGAAGTCTCGGGTGACCGCTTTAAGGCGGGTGGCATTGATCTGCCAATGCCTGCGGGCGTCGCCATGGTGCAAGGCACCAAGCTGACTTACGGCATTCGCCCCGAACACCTGACCCTGTCTGAGAGCGGTCAGCCGGTGACGGTGGTTGTGGTGGAACCCACAGGCGCAGAAATTCATCTGGTGCTCCGCGCAGGCGATGTTGAAATGACCGCCGTGGTGCGCGAACGCCAAACCTTCCAACCCGGCCAAACGCTGCACATCACGCCGCAAGCGGGCATGGTGCATCTGTTTGACGAAAACGGGGACCGTATCGGATGACCCGCACCATCTTGTGCTTTGGCGACAGCAACACCCACGGCACCCGCCCCATGCCAACGCTGGATGGGGCAGGGCGGTTTGACCATGCGGCGCGTTGGCCATCGGTTATGGGCAAGGCGCTGGGGCCGACTTACGAGGTGATCACCGAAGGCCACCCGGGCCGCACCACGGTGCATGACGACCCGACGACAGGCGAATACCGCAGTGGCATTCGCGTGCTGCCTGCGTTGTTGGAAAGCCACAAGCCGCTGGATCTGGTGATCTTGAAGCTGGGCACCAATGATTTGAAGAACTGCTTTCATGTCAGCGCCGCCGACATTGCGTTTTTCCTTGACCGTTTGGTGCGCATGATCCGCGCGTCAGGGGCTGGCCTTAATGGGGCTGCCCCGCAGGTGCTGGTCGTAGCCCCGCCGCCGATCCTTGAAGCGGGTTGTTTGGCCGAGATGTTTGCTGGTGGCGCTGTCAAATCGCACGGGTTGGCATCCGCCATCCAAGCCATGACAACCCGTGCCAACGCGGGCTTTTTTGATGCAGGCCGTGTGATTGCGGTCAGCCCTGTTGACGGCATCCATTACGAGGCCGAAGCGCAGGTGCAACTGGGCCTTGCGATGGCCGCAGCGGTGCGCAACCATCTGGCCTAACGCCCTTTCGCTTGCAGTCTTGCAGGCACCCATCTTGGAGGAATGATGCTTAAGAACCTCGACAACCGCCTGAACGCCGAAGTGCTGTATGCCCTGCGTGCTATGGGCCACGGCGACACGCTGGTGATTGCTGACACCAACTTCCCGTCAGATTCCATCGCGCGCCAAACCGTTCTGGGCGAATTGCTGCGGATGGACAATCTGACCTGTGCTGAGGCCGTGGAAGCCGTGCTGTCGGTGCTGCCGCTGGATACCTTTGTGGATGATTTCGCGGGCCGCATGGAAGTGGTCGGCGCGCCTGACAAGATCGAACCGGTGCAAGCCGAAGTGCAAGCCAAGATCAACGCCGCCGAAGGGCGTGTGCGCGAGATGATCTCTATCGAGCGGTTCGACTTTTATGACCGCGCCCGCGAGGCTTATGCCGTCATCCAAACCGGTGAGCGGCGGTTTTATGGCTGCTTTATTTTGCGCAAGGGCGTGATCCCGCCGGATGCGGTTGGGTCGGTTCACTAAGATGGGCCGCGTTGTCATTCTTGGCGTGTTTGTCGCCGACACCGCCTACCGCGCCCCGCGCCAGCCCAAACTGGGTGAGACGATCTTGGGCAAAAGCTTTGTGCTGGGGCCGGGGGGCAAAGGGTCAAACCAAGCCGTAGCTGCGGCCATGGCAGGGGCGGATACGCATTTTGTCAGCCGCTTGGGCAAAGACCCCTTTGCCGATATGGCGCTGGCCACTTGGGCTAAGGCGGGGGTGACACCAGCCATCACGCAAGACCCAAACAGCTACACCGGTGCGGCTTATATCTTCATCGAAGACGCCACGGGCAACAATGCCATCATCATAGCACCCGGCGCTGCCGCCGATATTGCCACGGGCGACGTTGACGCCAATGCCGCGCTGATTGCTTCGGCCAAGGTGTTTATCACCCAGTTAGAACAACCCATCCCCGTGGCCGTGCACGCGCTGAAACTGGCGCGGGCGGCGGGTGTGACCACGATCCTAAACCCCGCACCAGCCGCAAGCCTGCCTGACGGCATGTTGGCCCTGTGCGATTACGTCACCCCCAATGAGTCAGAGGCCGAGGCGTTGACGGGCCTTCCCGTCACCTCTGTCGCCGAGGCGGAAGTGGCAGCACGGGCTTTGCGCGCCCTTGGCGCAGGGGCTGCGATTATCACCTTGGGCGAAAAAGGCGCGCTCTATCACGACGCCACCCGCACCGTGCATGTGCCGCCGTTCTATGCCGGCCCCGTGGTGGAAACGACGGGGGCGGGCGATGCGTTCAACGGCGGCTTTGCTGCGGCCTTGTCCGAGGGGCAGGATCCGGTCGATGCGGTGCGCTTTGGCTCTGCCACGGCGGGCATTTCGGTGACGCGGGCGGGCACAGCGCCGTCGATGCCCGCACGGGCCGAGATTGAGGCCCTGTTGCGTTCCTGACCAAGGTTGATTCCCCGCCCCCTTCCCTTTAGGTCTTGGCTATGATCACGCAGAAGATGAAATACGCGCTCAAGGCCCTGCTGACCTTGGCCGATGAAGCGGCACAGCCAGAACCGCAGGCCTTGACGATCGAAGAGATCGCCAAACGCTCTGGCGCGCCCAAGCGGTTTTTGGAACATATCTTGCTGGAAATCCGCAATGCGGGGTATATCGCGTCAATACGGGGGCGGTCGGGCGGCTATCAGATGATCAAGCCTGCGGCTGCGGTTTCCATCTCGGAACTGTTGCGGATGATCGACGGGCCGATTGCGCCCTTGCCCTGCCTGTCGCGCCGCGCCTATCAGCGCTGCGAAGATTGCAGCGACGAGCAAACCTGCCGCATCCGAAAGGTGTTTGCCGAAGTGTTCTGGTCATACCTTGTGCTGATCGAAAGCCTGACCTTGGCCGATATTCAAGGCTCGGCTGACAAACAGGCGGCGGTGTTGGGCGCCTGATGGTTGGGCGCTTGGGCCAACCCTGCGGTTGACGGGGCGGGGTGATCTGGTCAGTGTCGCGCTGTCCACAATCCCAAGGATTCGCCCGATGAAACAAGCCCGCATGAACCGCCTTTTCGCCCCCTCGGGTCATTGTTTCGATGTGGCGATTGACCACGGCATGTTCAACGAAGCCTCGTTCTTGGGCGGGATCGAGAATATGACAAAGTCGATCCACACCGTGGCCAAAGCTGCGCCTGATGCCATTCAGCTTCCCCCCGGCACGGCCAAGATTTTGCAAGCCATCCCCAGCAAGACCCGCCCCGCCTTGGTGCTGCGCACCGATATTGCCAATGTCTACGGCACGCCCTTGCCCGCCACGCTGTTTTCCGAAGTGATCGACCGCCCGGTGGAGCAGGCGTTGACGCTGGATGCGGCCTGTGTGGTGGTGAACCTGCTGCTGCTGCCCAACCAGCCCGAGGTTTACCGTGCTTGCATTCGCAACGTGAACGCCTTGAAGCGCGAATGTGAAATTTACGGGATGCCCCTGATGGTGGAACCCTTGGTCATGCAAGACAACTCTAAGGGCGGCTATATGGTCGATGGCAACATTGACCTGATCCTGCCCTTGGTGCGCCAAGCGGCGGAACTGGGGGCCGATATCATCAAGGCCGACCCCTGCACCCATGTGCAAGATTATCACCGCGTGATCGAGATTGCCCAAGGCCTGCCCGTTCTGGTGCGCGGCGGGGGCCGTGTGTCAGACGCTGAAATTCTGGCGCGCACGGTCGAACTGATGAAGCAAGGGGCCAAGGGCATCGTCTATGGCCGCAACGTGGTGCAACACGCCCGCCCTGACGCGATCACCAAGGCGCTGATGGCGGTGGTGCATGACGGGGTGTCAGCCACCGCCGCGATGGAAATGATGGGGGCGTAAGGTGAAAGAGATCCGCTTTGCCATCATCGGCTGCGGCCTGATGGGGCGCGAATTCGCCTCGGCTGCGGCGCGGTGGATGCACCTTTCGGGCATGACCGCGCGGCCCAAGATTGTGGCTGTGTGTGACACCAACCCTGCGCTGATGGATTGGTTCACCGCTGCGCTTGGGCCTTTGCACTGTGCGACCGATTACCGCGAAACCTTGGCCCTAGCCGAGGTGGATGCTGTTTATTGCGCTGTGCCCCATGTGCTGCACGCGGAAATCTATCCAGCCATTCTGGCGGCGGGAAAGCACCTGTTTGGTGAAAAGCCCTTTGGGATGGACCGCGCGCAGAACCGTGCGATTATGGACGCGGTCGCGGCCCATCGCGATGTCTTTGTGCGCTGCTCGTCAGAGATGCCGTTTTACCCTGGCGCACAGAAGGTGATTGATTTTGTCAAATCGGGCGCTGTGGGGCCGATCTTAGAGGTCGAGGCGCATTTTCTGCATTCGTCTGACATCAACCCCGATAAGCCTCTGAACTGGAAGCGGATGTCGCAGGTGAATGGCGCCTATGGCTGTCTTGGCGATTTGGGAATGCACGTGTTGCACGTGCCCTTGCGCTTGGGTTGGAAACCTTCGCGTGTCTCCGCCGATCTGGTCAAGCGCGTCAGCCAAAGGCCCGATGGCAAAGGGGCGATGGTGGCCTGTGATACTTGGGACAATGCCACGATCCACGCCCATGTGCCCCACGCTTTGGGCGACTTTCCGATGACGTTGAAGACATGGCGCATCGCCCCCGGAGAGGCCAATTCTTGGTCGCTTAAGGTGCTGGGTATGCACGGTTCCGCCAGTTTCTCCACCAAAACCCCCCGCCAGTGGAGCTTTATGCGCTACACCGCAGGCGGGCCGCAGGCTTGGGCGACCGAGGATCTGGGCTATACGCCCCTGTTCCCCGCCATCACCGGCGGGATATTTGAGTTCGGCTTCACCGATGCGATTTTGCAGATGTGGGCGGCGTTCTTGGATGAGATGACCGGCGGTGATGCCAAGGGCTTTGGCTGCGCCACCCCCACCGAAGCCGCCGATCACCACGCCGTTCTAACCGCAGCGCTGCAAGCGGGGGTGGAAGGGCGCACAGTGGCGGTGGATTACGCATGACGGGCGGGATTGTCTGTGCGGGCAATTGGATCGTGGATATTGTCCATGTGATTGACCGCTGGCCAGACAAATCCGAACTGGTGACAATATCGCGCGAGGTGGAAGGCATTGGCGGGGGCGCTGCCAATGTGCTGCTGGCGCTAGATGCCTTTGGCGTTGATGTGCCGCTGTTTGCCATGGGGTTGGTGGGCGCTGACCAACATGGGGCGACCTGCCGCGCAGCCCTTGGCCATTCACGCGCCGATCTGCGCTGGCTGAACAGCACGACCCGCGCGATGACGGCACATACCCATGTGATGACCCTTCCGGGCGACAGCCGGACGTTCTTTTACCACCCCGGCTGCAATGATCTGTTGAACGAAGGCGACCTGCCGGTCGAGGCTGCGGCACAGGCGGGGGCAGGGCTGTTCTATCTGGGCTACCTGAACCTGCTGGGGGCCTTGGATGCCTTGCAAGACGGGCAAACAGGTGCCGCGCGTGTGTTGGCGCGGGCTAGGGCTGCGGGGATGGTGACCTGTGTCGACCTCGTTTCAAAAGCCGGTCCCGACTTTGCCGCTGTGGTGGCGGCCAGTTTGCCCCAGATTGACTACCTGTTCCTGAACGAGGTTGAAGCGGCCTTGGCCACGGGTATCGAGATTGCAGGCCCTGCCGATCTGGTCGGCATCGAAAAGGCAGCACGGTCTTTACTGCGTGGCGGAGTGCAGGGCGCTGTGATCGTCCACACTCCCGCCTTGGGCCTTTGGGCGGGCCATCGCGGTGTGGTGACGCGCGTGCCCAACCCCGTGACGATGATCGTCAATCCCTTGGGCGCAGGCGATGCGTTTTGCGCGGGGGTGATCTGGGGCATTCATCAAGGCTGGGAACCGCTGCGCGCGCTGGGCCTTGGGCACCGCGCTGCGGCTGAGTGTTTGAAAGGCGAGACGGCGACGGGGACGATTCCAAGGCTTGAGATTTTGTTAACCAATCTGTGAGTCCCGATTTTTCTGCGAAAAATCGTGGTTCGCACGCAGGCCTATCAGTCAATTAGGCAGCGTTGCAAACACGCTCAATGATAGACGAACTGCCCATCGCAACCAACTTGCGCCGCTTAGATTTTTCGCAGAAAAATCGGCCCCTCAATGCCGCCCCGTCAGCCAGTTGCCAAACTTCGCAAACCGCGACGGGCCAATTCCCAAACGCTCTTCGCGCTTATCTGCCATGCGCAGCAACGTGTACATCGTGTGCACGCCCAGCCAGCGAAACGGCTCACGCTCCCACACCCGCACGCGGCGGTTGACCCACGGCAGGCGGGTGATCTCGGTGTCTTTGCCCAAGACCAGATCGGCCAAGGTGCGCCCTGCGAGGTTGGATGTTGAAACGCCCACCCCCACATAGCCCCCCGCCCAGCCAAGCCCCGTGGCCTTATCAAACCCCACCGTGGCGCACCAATCGCGCGGCACGCCGATCACGCCGCACCACGCGTGTTCGATTGGATAGGCGGCGGCTTCTGGGAAGTAGCGGTGCAGCACTTCGGTCAGGCGGCGGATGGTTTCGGCATCGGGCGCGCCGTTCTTATCCATCTTCGAGCCGAACTTATAGGGCACGCCGCGCGCCCCCACGGTGATGCGGCCTTCGCGGGTGCGTTGGCAATAGCAATAGGAATTGTTCAGATCGCCGATCAATTCGTGGCCGTCCCAGCCGATCTTGGCCCAAACCTCGGGCGGCAAAATGGCGGTTGCGATTTGGGCAGAGTTCAGCGGCAACCAATCGCGCTTGTGGCCCTTGAGCGTGGCGGTGAACCCTTCGGTGCCGCGCAAGATCACGGGGGCGGTGACGGTGCCTTTGGCGGTGATGACTTGACCCGAAGTGTAAGACAAAACCTCGGTCCCCTCGACAATCCGCACGCCGGCACGTTCCACCGCATCGGCCAAGCCGCGCACCAGTTTGGCGGGTTGAATGCGCGCCATGCCGGTGATCGACAGTGCCCCCGTCACCCCCGGCACGCTGATGCGCTGTTGCACTTCGGCGGCGGACAGTTCGCGCACGCGGTCGACCTCTCCCCAATGGTGGCGATGGGCCAGTTCCGATTTCAACCGCGCCATCTGCGCGGGGTTCGAGGCGATCATCAATTCTTCGGTGGGCAAAAAGTCGGCGTCGATGCCTTGTTCTGCGCAGACCCGCGCAATCTCGGCCACCGTGCCGCGCAGGTGGGCTGCCATATCCAGCACCGCTTGGCGCGACGAGGTTGCGGCGTAGCGTTCATGGTCCCAAGCAAAGGTGCCCATGCACCACCCGCCATTGCGCCCCGATGCGCCGTAGCCTGAGAAGTCTTTTTCAAGGATGATGATGTTCAGATCAGGCCTTGCCTGTTTGAGATACCAAGCCGACCAAAGCCCCGTATAGCCCGCGCCGATGATCGCCACATCAACCGTGGTATCGCCTTGCAGGGCAGGGCGGCGGGTTTCGGGAAGGCCGATGTCGGCATACCAAAAGGACACATCGCCAATTTTCATCATCTTATCCGTTCTGTTTCAGGCAAAGATCAAGGGCCGCAACGGCGGCGCGGGCGGTCAGTAACGCCCCTTCAAACCAGCCCTGCTCGGTGCTGTAAAGGTCTGACCCTGCAAAAGCGATGCGGCCTTGCATGGCCCAGTGTTGGGCGGCGTAATCGGGCAGAGAGTGCAAGGCGGGCGACACCCAAGTGCCGCGCGCGAAGGGATCGTTGACCCAGTCGTGCCAGTCAAAGTCGAGCACTTCGGCGGTGGGGAAGGCGGCGGCCATGGCGGCTTGCACCGTGGCAAGGGTTGGCTCGCCAACATCTTGGAACAGCCCAAAGGCGACCAAGAGGGTGCTGCCGTCGGGCAGGTGTCTGTCGGCATAGATCCAGCGCAGGCCCAACGCCTCGCCCGTGGCGAGATGGCCGGGGCTTGGGCCTTGGGCGCGGATCATCAGTTTGATTGCAGCGCCCTGATGACCAAGTTTGCTCAGGCGGGATTGGGCTGGGTTGAGCGGTGGGGTGAAGCGGATTTGTGACAGGGTGTTCAGCGGCAGGGCCACAAGGGCGGTGCGGGCGGTGATTTTTCGGCCAGAGGTGAGGGTGGCCTGCACGCAATCGCCCCGATCTTCCAGCCGCTCTGCGGCATCGCCCAGCACCACATCAGCCCCGCTGGCTTTGGCTGCTTCTTGCGGGATGATTGATGCGCCGCCTTGCACGGTAAAGGCCAGCTCTTCCAGCTTCACCAACAGGCCCTTGGCCAGCTTGGGGGTCAGGTATTCGTTCACCCCCACCTGATCGGGCGGGGCAGAGCCGGATAGGGCCCACCACGCCAAAACCTCGCGCTCGACCGAGGCGGGCAAGGCGCGGTGGGTTAGGTAGTCTTGCAGCGTCATCGCGTTCAGGGCGCGGGATGCGGGTGTGTCATCAGACATTTGGGCGGCATCGGTCAGAAGTTGGGTAAGGCCCGCTTGATGCGCTTTCATGTCTTCGGCAGGGGCGGCGTGCCACATCCCGTTGCGAAAATGGCTGTGCTGGGTGATGGGTGCGCGGGGGGAAAGCGCAAGGCCCAAGCGCTGCGCTAACCCGATCATCTCAGCATGATCTTTGCGAAGCCAACCGCCACCGTAGTCAACCGCAACGCCCCCAGCGCCCCAAGGGCGGGCATGGGCGCGGCCGCCTAGGCGGGGTCGCGCCTCGACAATTGTGCAGGTGCGGCCAAGGTCGGCCAGCCACAGGGCCGCTGCCGTGCCAGCCAGTCCACCGCCAAGGATAAGGGTGTCGATCATGGGGCGAGTGTGCTGCGGGGTTTAGGGTTTGTCCATGGCCTCGCCAAGTTCACCACCAAGCCACGCGATGAACGAGGTTAACGGCGCGCGTCTTGGGCGGTCTTTGGGCCAGACCAGATAATAGCTGCCCAAGGCGCGGATGGGCGGGCCGAACAAGGGCACAAGGCGGCCTTCGGCCAAGTCGCGGGTGATGAGGTAGACGGGCAAAAGGGCCGCGCCCATGCCGTGGATGGCGGCTTGCTGCATGGTGGCGAATTGGTCGAACATCATCGCGGGCGGGCGCAACCCTGCGCTGCCATGATGCGCCAGCCAGCGGCCCCAATCGCCCGTGCGGCTGTCAAGCTGCAGCAGGGGCAGGGTAAGGGCCTGTTGGGCTGCGGCGATGGGGGCAAGGGCGGGGGCGGCTACGGCGAGGATTTCTTCTTCCATCAGTTTCAGATAATCCACCCTCGCCCAATCCTGCCGCCCGTAATGGATGGCGGCGTCAAAGCGGCTGTCGGTGAAATCGAAGGGTTTCAGACGGGTGGACAGGTTCACCGTCACTTCCGGATGAAGCCCTGCGAATTTGGCCAAGCGCGGGGCCAGCCAGTGCATCCCGAAGGCGGGCAAGATCGCTAGGTTCAGGGATCCGCCGCTGGGATTGGCGCGCAGGGCGAGGGCGGCTTGATCAAGCCTGTGCAAAGCGACACGGGCTTCGGTGACAAAATCTTGCGCCGCAGGGGTTAGCCGCAAGCGGTGCCGCTCACGGATCAACAGGGCCACGCCCAACTGGCCTTCCAACACCTGCAACTGGCGGCTGACAGCGCCCTGCGTCAGGTTCAACTCGGCCGCAGCGGCAGAGGCTGTGCCTAACCTATCCACGGCTTCAAGTGCGAGCAGAGAGGGGATCGAGGGCAGATAGCGGCGCGCAAGCATATGAGGTTTCCTCATGCTATGGTGAGGTCGTTTCGGTGGCATTCTGCCCCATTCTGTGGCAGATGTCAGGAAAGAATGATGGAGAGTGCCATGACAGACCGCCCGAAGCTGAAAGCCAAAGATGCGCCCGATCTGGGGCGGTTTGATTGGCAAGACCCCTTCCGCTTGGCTGACCAGTTGAGCGAAGAAGAACGTATGCTGGCCGAGGCCGCGCGCACCTATGCGCAAGAAAAGCTGCAACCGCGCGTGATTGCGGCCTACCGCGAGGAATCCTCGGACCCTGAAATTTTCCGCGAAATGGGGGCGATGGGGCTGCTGGGGTCGACCATTCCCGAAGAATACGGCGGGCTGGGATCGACCTATGTGGCCTACGGGTTGATCGCGCGGGAAGTGGAGCGGGTGGATTCGGGTTATCGGTCGATGATGTCGGTGCAATCGTCACTGGTGATGTACCCGATCTATGCCTACGGCACCGAAGCGCAGCGGCAGAAGTATTTGCCCAAGCTGGCGTCAGGTGAATGGATCGGCTGCTTTGGCTTGACCGAACCTGATGCGGGGTCAGACCCTGCGGGCATGAAGACCCATGCCAAAAAGACCGCCAACGGCTATGTGCTGAACGGTGCGAAGATGTGGATTTCCAACGCCCCCATCGCGGATGTCTTTGTGATTTGGGCCAAATCCGAAGCGCATGGCGGCAAGATCAGGGGCTTTGTGCTGGATAAGGGCACCAAGGGGCTGACGGCCCCCAAGATTGGCGGCAAGTTGAGCCTGCGCGCCTCTATCACCGGCGAGATTGTGATGAAGGATGTGGAAGTGGGCGAAGACGCGCTGCTGCCCTTTGTTGAAGGGCTGAAAGGCCCGTTTGGCTGCTTGAACCGTGCGCGCTACGGCATTGCTTGGGGCGTGATGGGTGCTGCCGAATTCTGCATGGAATCGGCGCGCCAATATGGGCTGGACCGCAAGCAGTTCGGCAAACCCTTGGCGCAGACGCAGCTGTTCCAGTTGAAACTGGCCAATATGATGACCGAAGTGTCGCTGGGCCTGCAAGCCTGCCTGCGCGTGGGTCGCCTGCTGGACGAGGCGAACGCAGCGCCCGAGATGATTTCGATCATCAAGCGCAACAACTGTGGCAAAGCGCTGGAAGCGGCGCGCTGGGCGCGCGATATGCACGGCGGCAACGGCATTCAGGAAGACTACCAGATCATGCGCCACATGGTGAACTTGGAAACGGTCAACACCTATGAAGGCACACATGACGTGCACGCGCTGATCTTGGGGCGGGCGATCACGGGGTTGCAGGCGTTCTTTTAAGGGCTGTTGTCTGAAAGCTTGCGCCGGTGATGCCTCCGGCGGGGATATTTGGGCACATATGAAAATGGAGAGGGGCCGCCGCGTTTGATCGCGGCGGCTTTTTGTTACAGTTTGGAGATGCGCAATAGGTCGTCATAGACCTCTGGCACGCCTGCGATGATCGGGTTGCCTTTGGTGAGGCCGTCATTGGCCAGAAAGTCGTTGACGCGCAGCCCGGCGGCTTCGATCACGGCGATAGCGCCGAGGCAATCCCATGAATTGATATGCGGTTCAAAGTAGCCCAGCAGGCGGCCTGCGGCGACATAGGACAGGTTCAAAGCGCCTGACCCGTCGCGAAAGAACATACCACCGGCGCGCAGGAGGGCTTCGAAGGGGCGCATGAAGTCTTCGACGGGGATGCGGGTGTTGTAGCCCATGCCGGTGATGCCCTCGCGCAGGGATTTTCCGGGGTGGCGGGGCATGGGCGCACCGTTCAGGGTGGCGGGGAAGCCGCGGCCTCCGGCGAAAAGCTCGTTTCGCACGGGGGCATAGACCATGCCAAACTGCACCGCGTTGTCACGCACAAAGGCGATGGACACACACCAGTTCGACATGCCGGAAATGAAGGGCTGCGTGCCGTCAATTGGGTCGACGACCCAGATGCCTTGGCCTTGGGCAATGGCGGTGACACCGGTTTCTTCGCCCAAGAACGCGTCTTGCGGGAAGGCGGATGCGATGCGCGATTTGATCAGCACCTCGGTGTTCAGATCGGCCTCTGACACCATGTCTTGCAGGCCCTTGGATTTGATCGTCAGGGCGGACAGGTTGTTGAAATAGCCTTGGGCCAAGGCCCCCGCTTCTTGGATCAAAGCGTGGCACAGGTCGTAGCGTGAGTGTAAATCCATCAGTCTTTCCAAAGCCAGGCCGCGCCGCGCACGCCGCTGGCATCGCCATGGACATTGCGCAGGATCGGCGTGTGAAACACGGTCGAGAAGGTGCATTTGGCCAAGGCGCGGGGCAGGTCTGCGTAAAGCTCGTCCACGTTCGACATGCCGCCGCCCATCACAAACACATCTGGGTCTAACGTGTTTACCACGGTTGCAAGGCCGCGCGCCACCCGGTGAATGTAGCGATCCCACAGCAGTCCGGCCAGCCGGTCGCCACGGCGCTTCAGCTCGATGATCTGCCACGCTTTGAGGGTTTGGCCGGTGTGGGCGGTGAACTGGGCTTCAAACGCGCGCCCTGATACCCACGTTTCCATGCAGCCGAACCGCCCGCAATAGCACACAGGGCCGGGGATTTCGGTGGTGTCGGGGAAGGGCAGGGGGTTGTGCCCCCATTCGCCGCCCGAGTTGTTGGGGCCATGATGCGCCCGCCCGCCCACGGCGATGCCCGCCCCTGCGCCCGACCCCAAGATCACCGCAAAGACCACGTTATGGCCCCGACCCGCGCCATCGACGGCTTCCGAGGCGGCAAAGCAATCGGCATCGTTTTCCACCCGAATCGGGCGCTGGATCACCGCTTGCAGATCGGCTTCAACCGGTTGTCCCAAAAGCCAGGTCGAGGATGCGCCCTTGCCCAAGCGGCTGACCGGTTCCAACGACCCCGGAATGCCGATGCCGATAGAGCCGGTTTGACCTGTTTCAACCTCTAGCCGATCAATCATGCCTTTGACGGCTTGCAGGCAGCCTTTGTAATCATGGCGCGGCGTATCTTGGCGCAGGCGCAAGATCTCGCGCCCGTCGGGGTGCATGGCCACGCCTTCAATCTTGGTGCCGCCCCAATCAATGCCGATCAGCATCAGCCATTGCCGCCCGAGAAATCAAAGGTCAGTGCCAGAATATTCAGCACGATATAGATGGCCCCCAATGTCCACATGGCCACGTGGTCCATTTTCAGGCTTTTGTCTTCATGCCCCCGATACCGCAAGCGCAGCGAGAAGATTGACAAGAACACCGCCACAAAAATCACCCCGACAGCAATCAGGTTGATCTGTTCGGCCAAGGTCACTGCCGTGGTGGGCGGCAATACATCGGTGATAACAAAAGCGTTGGCCGAAGCTGCAAAAATCGACCCAACCCCCATGCCAAAGCGTGCATCCAGATCGTCTGACTTGATCAAGAAAGCCAACAGCCCCAACAAAACGGCCAAAGCGGAAATCCAAAACGCCTTAAACAAGGGGCCATAACTGGTGCGATCGAGCGAAATGGAAAACGTCATCCGAGAGTACTTGCTGGCCTCTGGCCCGGCGCTGCGCAAGCCGTAATTCGTTGAATATTCATGGGTTTCGACAGTCGTGGGCCGCAATGCCACCTTCCAGCCTGAAACGTTCACCGCCGGATCAAGGCCGATCCCCTCGTCGACAGTAAAGGTCAACTGGGCGTTGTCCAGAACAGTGTCTTCAAGGTAGAAGTCAATCACATGGTTGTCCAACGGAAAGCGGCGCACGTCAAAGTCGTGAAAGATTGTCGCTTGCACCCGCACCGAGACATAATTCATGTCGCCGTCGGCTTGAACTTCGCCATCTGTGCGCGAATTGATAACACCGTTCACAAACTCAAAGCTTTGGTCAGGGCGCACTTGCGCGCCTTTCCAGCGAAACCACAGCCACATATCGACATCAAACGTGCCATTCTGCGGCGAGACATTGGAAAGCCGCTGTACATAAGCGCCCACTGACACATCGGTGTGGCTGGTGATCACTGCCGCAGCATCTGCCACAACACCGGTGCTTTCGCTGGTGGTGGTTTGCGCTTGAGCCCCTGCGCCAAAAAGGCAAAGGGCTGTGATAAACAAAGCATTCAGAAAGGTGCGGTACAGCCTGCGCATAAGGGAAATCTTTCGTTGCGGTGCGGATTTTAAGGCGGTCGCAACTCTGCTTTAAATTGTATGAAATTTCAATGACTGTTTGGGCGAAAATAACACCTTCGTGTCTTTGGGGCAGGGATCGTGCGCCCTTGTGTTGCGCTTATGCGCGGTCAACACTCTGCCATGAAGGGCAAACCCCTTGCCCGCTGGTTGCAAAAGAAAGAACCGTCATGCCCCAAACCGCCACGCTGAACCGCCGCATCGTTTTGGCCGCGCGCCCTGTGGGCGAACCTAACCCCGCCACGCTGCGGCTGGAAACAGGCCCCGTCCCTGTCGCCGCCGCTGGTCAGATGCTGCTGCGCACGCAGTATCTGTCGCTTGACCCCTATATGCGCGGCAGGATGAGCGATGCGCCCTCTTACGCGCCGCCGGTGGAATTGGGCGCGGTGATGGTGGGCGGCACGGTGGCGCAGGTGGTGGAAAGCCACCTGCAGGGCTACGCCGTGGGCGATTGGGTCTTAAGCTATTGCGGCTGGCAGGATTACGCCCTGTCGGATGGCGCAGGCGTTACAAACTTGGGGCCCGCGCCGGCGAATCCAAGCTGGGCCTTGGGGGTTTTGGGCATGCCCGGCATGACAGCTTGGGCGGGGTTGACCCAGATTGGCCAGCCCAAAGCGGGCGAAACCCTGTGCGTGGCGGCGGCCACCGGCCCCGTGGGGGCCACGGTGGGGCAGATTGGCAAGATCTTCGGCTGCAAGGTTGTGGGCGTGGCCGGTGGCCCTGAAAAATGCGCCTATGCGGTGGAAACTTTGGGCTTTGATCTGTGCCTTGATCACAAAGCCGCTGATTTCGTCGCGCAATTGCGCAGCGCCTGCCCTAAGGGCATCGACATCTATTTCGAAAATGTCGGCGGTGCGGTGTTTGATGCGGTGATGCCCCTGTTGAACCCCAGCGCGCGCATTCCGGTTTGCGGCCTTGTGGCAGCTTATAATGCCACCGAAGTGCCCGCAGGCCCTGATCGTTTGGGCGCGTGGATGGGCCAGATCCTGCGCAAACGGATGACGGTGCGCGGCTTTATCGTCTCGCAAGATTTCGGGCATCTTTATGCCCAGTTCGCGTCCGCCATGACTGGGTGGATCGCTTCGGGCCAAATGCACTACCGCGAAGCTATGATTGACGGATTAGAGACCGCCCCCGCCGCCTTTACCGCCATGTTGCGGGGTGAGAATTTCGGCAAAACCGTGATCCGTGTCGGCCCTTTGTCGTAACCGCGCCCCATCGTCGTTTCAGTAAAGATGCGGGGGGGGCGGGGGCTGGCCCCGCTTTGGGCAGCGTTACACCGCCACCCCCGCTTTCAAGCCGTCAAACACCGCTTCCTCTGCGGTGCGCGGGCTTAGGCAATCGCCGATCAGGCGCACATCTATGCCCATAGAGGTCAGGCTGGCCGAAAGGTCATCTACGCTTTGATGGCCAAGTGCCAGCACCACGGTGTCAACGCCTGCGATTTCTATCGCAGCCCCGCTTGCAGTGTGTTGCAGATAGACCGTATCGCCCGCCGTGCCGTACAGGCGGGCATAGGGCCGGATATCGACCCCAAGTTGATGCAAATTCGCAGCCAAAGTGTCGCGCACATACAAGGGCAAGGATTCCCCCGGATGCGTGCCGTTCACGGCCAAGGTCACATGGCTTCCTGCCCGTGTCAGGCGTTCGGCTATGCCCGGGCCGATCCAGTCGCAGCGCCAATCGGCCACCACCACCCGCGCGCCGGGGGTGGCTTTGCCTTCCAGCACATCCCAAGCGGTGACGATTTGCACCTGCCCGTCTGTGGGCAATTCGGGCTCATAGGGCAGCGCGCCTGTAGCCAAGATCACCACATCGGGGCGCTCGGCTTCCACCAGGTCCACCGTTACCCGCGTCCCGCGTCGGATCTGCACCTGCGCCAGTTCCATCTCGCGCGTCAGGTTGGTGACAATGCCGCCAAACTCGGCCCGACCGGGCAAAAGCTGCGCTTTTAGCGCTTGGCCGCCAAGGTGGGGGGCTGCTTCATACAGCGTCACATGGTGCCCGCGCTGGGCTGCGGTGGCGGCGGCTTTCATGCCCGCAGGACCGCCGCCGATGACCATGACGCGCTTGGGCGTTTGGGTCGGCGACAAGGTGCCAAAGGCCAATTCGCGCCCCGTTTGTGGGTGCTGAATGCACGATACCGGCAAGCCGCGATGAAAATGCCCGATGCAGGCCTGATTGCAGCCGATACAGGCGCGGATGTCATCCACTGCGCCGCGTTGGGCTTTGTTGGCCATTTCTGGGTCAGCAATCATAGCGCGGGTCATGCCGCACATATCGGCTTGGCCTGCGGCCAAAATCGCCTCGGCGATCTGAGGTTGGTTGATGCGGCCTGCAACAAAGACCGGCAGGGATAGGGCGCGTTTGAACACACCCGCGTCAGGGGCGACATAGCCTGCCGCAAAGGCCATCGGTGGGGCGATATGCACCGCGCCGCCGACACTGGCCGATGTGCCGGTGGTGACGTTCACATAATCCAGATGCGCTTGCAGGGCGCGCGTGGCGGCCACCGCCTCGTCCATTGTCAGACCAGCGTCGTCGCGCTCTCCACCGCTGATGCGCAGGCCGATCACAAAGCCCTCATCGGTGGCGGCGCGGATGGCTTGGCACACTTCCAACAAAAACCGCTGCCGGTTCGCATCGCTGCCGCCGTAGGCATCGCGGCGCAGGTTCAGGCGCGGGTTTAAGAATTGCGCGGGCAGATAGCCGTGGCTTGCCACCACCTCGACCCCGTCGAGACCTGCTTGGTGCATCCGGCGTGCGGCATTGGCGTAGCCTGCGATAATCTCTTCAATCAGCGCCACGGGCATCGCGCGGGGCATCACGTGGAAGCGTTCGTTGGGCACGGCTGACGGTGCATAGGCCACGGCCAGCAGGCCATCGGCACTTTCCATAATCTCACGACCCGGGTGGAACAGTTGCGAGAAAATGGCGCAGCCTTCGGCGTGAACCGCCTCGGCGAGCGTTCTATACCCTGCAATGCAGTCGTCACTTGTCGCCATCAAAAGATGAGAGGTGTAGCGCGCCGTTTCATGCACGCCTGCCACCTGTGTCACAATCAACCCCGCCCCGCCCTTGGCCCTTGCGCGGTGGTATTCCACCAAGGCGGCGTTGACAGTGCCGTCGGTGGGCAGCGTTGTGTCATGCCCCGTCGACAGGATGCGGTTGCGCAAGGTCACGCCCCGCAGCGTCAGCGGCGAAAATAGATGCGGAAACTGCGCCATGATATGCCCCTTTTGGTCGGTTGCCTTGGCCTAGATCAGCCCGTGTGGTTTGAAAAGGCCCATGGAGCGCCGCCGATCACCCAGCGCTGGCTGGCCTTGCGCATAGGGCTTGGAATATTCGTTCCAGACTGCTAGCCTTGGGCAACAGAACGGAAAGCCCATGGATCAAACCCGCCCGCCCCAGCCCGCCGATTTGCCCGACGACATCACAGGCCCGCCCGCCTCGGTTGACGAGTTTCGGGCGCGCTTGGCGGATATCTTAGACGATTTGCCCCGCCGCCTGCGGCAATGTGCCGATTACATCGCTGCCAACACCGACCGCATCGCTGTGTCAACCGTGGCCGAACTGGCGGCAGGGGCTGATGTGCCGCCCTCTGCCGTGATGCGGTTTTGCCAAATTTTGGGCTTTTCCGGCTTTTCCGAGATGCAGCGCCTGTTTCGTGAAGCCTACAGCCCCGGTTGGCCCGATTATTCGACACGGTTGAAAAACCTGAAAGGAGGCGGTGCTGGCAGCCCCACAGCGCTGCTGGCCGAGTTTATCGAAGCGGGGCGGCAATCGCTGGAAACCTTGGCGAAATCGGTGGACGAGGTGGCGTTGCAACAGGCGGTGGGCGTGCTGTCGGGGGCGGATACCGTGCATGTGGTGGGCCTGCGCCGCGCTTTTCCGGTGGCCAGTTATCTGGCCTATGTGTTTGAAAAGATGTCGGTTCCTGCCATGCTGCATGATGGGGTGGGTAAGCTGGATCACCGCTTTGCCCTGCGCCCGAACGATGCGGTTCTGGCAATAACCTTTGCGCCTTATTCGGAAGAAACTTTAACCCTTGCCCAAGACGCCAAGGCGCGGGGCTTGCCGGTGGTGGCACTGACAGATCGCATGACCTCTCCCTTGGTGCGCTTTTCGGATGCGATTTTGACCGTGCCAGAGGTGGATTTTGGCGCGTTTCGGTCCTTGTCAGCCACGATTGCCATGGCTATTGCGCTGGCTGTGGCGGTGGGTTCAGCGCGCGGCGGGTAAGGGGCTAAGAAAACCCTTTGCCAAGCCCGAATTTTTGGAATAAAAATTCCAAAAATGCAGTCCGGCCCCTGAGTCTTGGCCCTGCGCGGATATGGAGCCTTGGCCATGAAAACCCTTGATGTCATCACCATTGGCCGATCCTCGGTTGACCTTTACGGCGCGCAGGTCGGCGGGCGGTTGGAAGATATGGCCTCTTTCAACAAATATGTCGGCGGGTCGCCCACCAATATGGCAACGGGCACGGCGCGTTTGGGCCTGAAATCGGCACTTATCACGCGGGTTGGCAACGAACATATGGGCCGGTTTATCTTGGAAGAGCTGGCCAAGGAAGGCGTTGATACGCGCGGGATCAAAACCGATCCAGAGCGTCTGACAGCGCTGGTTTTGTTGGGGATCAGGGATGAAAAGCAGTTCCCGCTGATCTTTTACCGCGAAAACTGTGCGGACATGGCGCTGTGTGAAGATGATATTGACGAAGCCTTCATTGCGCAGTCACGCTCGGTTGTTGCAACGGGCACGCATCTGTCGCACCCCAAGACCGAAGCGGCCGTTCTCAAAGCGCTGACCTTGGCGCGCAAACACGGTGCGCGCACGGCTTTGGATATCGACTACCGCCCGAACCTGTGGGGGTTGGCGGGCCATGGTGACGGCGAAAGCCGGTTTATCGAAAGCGCGCATGTCACGGCCAAGTTGCAGCAAACGTTGCATTTCTTCGACCTGATCGTGGGCACGGAAGAAGAGTTTCACATCGCCGGTGGCACCACCGACACCATCGCTGCCCTGCGCGCGGTGCGGGCGGTTTCAAAGGCGACTTTGGTTTGCAAACGCGGCCCGATGGGGGCTGTGGCCTTTACCGGCGCTGTGCCCGATAGCTTGGATGATGGCCAAACCGGCCCCGGCTTCCCGATCGAGGTGTTTAACGTGCTGGGCGCGGGTGACGGGTTTATGTCTGGCCTGCTGAAAGGCTGGCTGGATGATGAACCTTGGCCCACCGCGCTGAAATACGCCAATGTTTGCGGGGCTTTCGCGGTGTCGCGTCATGGGTGCACGCCGGCTTATCCTTCCTGGGAAGAGATGCAGTTTTTCTTAAAGCGCGGCATTGTGAACAAGGCTTTGCGCAAGGATCTCGCCCTTGAGCAGGTGCATTGGGCCACCAACCGCCGCAAGGTTTGGGGAGAGGTCAAGGCCTTTGCCTATGACCACCGCATCCAGATGGAAGACATCCCCGGTGCCACGCCCGAAAAGATCGCGGCCTTTAAAGACCTGTGCGTCGATGCCACGGTACAGGTCGCGCAGGGCCGCGAAGGCTTTGGCCTGTTGTGTGACAGCCGCCTTGGGCGGACAGCACTTTACCGCGCGGCAGGGCAGGGGCTGTGGATCGGGCGGCCGGTCGAATGGCCCACCTCACGCCCGCTGACGTTGGAACCTGAAATTGGCCCCGATTTCGGCGGCCTGTCAGAATGGCCTTTGGAACATATCGTCAAGGTTTTGTGCTTTTGCCATCCTGATGATTCCGATGAAATGCGCGCCGCGCAGGAAGGCACCGTCACCCGCCTGTTTGCGGCGTGCAGGCGCAACCGTCTGGAATTGTTGCTGGAAATCATTCCCTCTAAGGTTGGGCCGGTCGATGATCTGACCAACGCCCGCCTGATCCAGCGCTGGTATGATATTGGCGTCTTCCCCGATTGGTGGAAGCTGGAACCGATGCAAACGACCCAAGCTTGGGCCGCGACCTGTGCGGCGATAGAGGCGAATGATCCTTATGTGCAAGGCATCGTCATTCTGGGCCTGGGGCAGACCGAAGAAGAACTAGCCGCCTCGTTCCGCTTGGCAGCACCCTTCCCCTTGGTGAAAGGGTTTGCCGTGGGCCGCACCATTCATGCCGATGTTGGCCGCGATTGGATTGCGGGTAAGCTTGATGATGCCACGGCGGTGGCTACGATGGCCGCCAATTACCGCCGACTGGTTGGCTATTGGGATGATGCCCGCAAGGGACAAGGAGCAGCAGAATGACAACGATCCGCCTTACCGCAGCCCAAGCCATGGTCAAATGGCTTTCCGTTCAGATGAATGAAGAGGGCCAGCCGTTCATCGCAGGTGTCTGGGCGATCTTTGGCCACGGCAATGTGGCGGGCTTGGGCGAAGCGTTGCACGGTATTGGCCAAGCTTTGCCCACATGGCGCGGCCAGAATGAACAAACGATGGCCCATACAGCCGTCGCCTATGCCAAGACCATGAACCGCAAGCGGGCGATGGCTGTCACCTCGTCGATCGGGCCGGGGGCGACCAACATGGTCACCGCAGCGGCTTTGGCCCATGTGAACCGTGTGCCTGTGCTGTTCATTCCGGGCGATGTCTTTGCCAGCCGCGCCCCTGATCCCGTGCTGCAACAGGTCGAGGATTTTGACGATGGCACCGTGTCGGCCAACGATTGCTTCCGCCCCGTCAGCCGCTACTTCGACCGCATCAGCCGGCCCGAGCATCTGCTCACGGCCTTGCCGCGCGCTTTGCGGGTGATGACGGATCCTGCCAATTGCGGCCCTGTGACGCTGGCCTTTTGCCAAGACACACAGGCCGAGGCTTACGATTACCCCGTTGAATTCTTTGATCCCAAGGTCTGGTACATTGCCCGCCCCGAGCCTGATGCGCGCGAGTTGGCGGCGGCTGTCGCTGCGATCAAAGCGGCGAAAAAGCCCCTGATCGTGGCAGGCGGCGGCGTGTTGTATTCTGGCGCGCAGCAGGCATTGCTGGACTTTGCGCGCACCCACAACATCCCCTTGGTGGAAACTCAGGCTGGCAAAGGCGCTGTCGATGGCGACGAAAAGCTGCATTTCGGCACGCCGGGGGTGACTGGCACCGGCTGCGGCAACAAGCTTGCCGCAGAAGCCGATCTGGTGATGGGCATAGGCACGCGCTTTTCCGATTTCACCACGGGGTCGTGGACAGTCTTTTCCGCCCCCGGCCGCAAGATCTTGTCGATCAACGTGCATGGCTATGATGCCGCCAAGCGTGGGGCGATGGGGTTGGTGTCTGACGCCAAAGTGGCGCTGGAAAAGATTTCGCACGCACTTGGGTCTACCCGCTTTGCCGACCCCGACTTTGCCGCCCGCGATGCGTGGTTTGCCACAGTTGACGGGCTGACGGCGCAGCCTGCGAGCAATCAATTGCCCACCGATGCCCAAGTGATCGGCGCTGTGCAGCGCAACACGGGTGCATCTTCGGTTGTGATGAGTGCCGCTGGCACCATGCCCGGCGCGCTGCATACTTTGCTGCGCACGGCCAAGGGTGGGTATCACATGGAGTACGGCTTTTCCTGCATGGGCTATGAAATTGCAGGGGCGATGGGCGTGAAACTGGCGCGCCCTGATGCGGATGTGATCTGCATGGTGGGCGACGGGTCCTATATGATGGCCAACAGCGAGCTTGCCACCGCCGTGATGATGGCTGTGCCCTTCACCGTGGTTTTGACCGATAATCGCGGGTATGGCTGCATCAACCGGCTACAAAAAGCCACGGGCGGTGCGCCGTTCAACAACTTGTTGGATGACAGCTACCATGTGAACGCCGCCAACATCGACTTTGTCGCTCATGCGGGGTCAATGGGGGCAAATGTGGTCAAAGCGGCATCCGTGCAAGACCTAGAAACCGCCATGCAAGCGGCCAAATCTGCCAGCATTCCCACCGTCATTGTGATCGACACCGACCCGATGCCCGGAACCGGCGGCGGTGGCAGTTGGTGGGAAGTGGCCGTGCCAGAGGTATCGGTGCGCCCCGAAGTAAACGCCGCCCGCGACGCTTTCGCCCTTGGGGCCGCCAAGCAAGCTTTGGTGCGTTAAGCTGCGAAAGGTTTCGCAAAGTTCAAAGGGATCAGTCATGTCACATTTGCTGCGCAAACCAACCGGCACCCAAGGCAAGGTGCATGACATCACCGCCCAAGCGGCGGGATGGTCCTATGTCGGCTTTGGCCTGTATCGGTTGGAAGCCGGCCAAACCGCCGCCGAAGTGACGGGCGAGTGTGAGGTCATCTTGGTACTGGTCGAAGGCAAAGCACATATCACCGGCGCTGGCCAAGACTTTGGCGAGATGGGCGAGCGGATGAGCGTGTTCGAAAAGACCCCTCCGCATTGCGTCTACCTGCCCGGCGGTGTCGCGTGGAGCGCGGTCGCGACCACGGCCTGCACGCTTGCTGTCTGCACCGCTCCTGCCAAAGGCAACTACCCCGCCCGCCGTTTGGGGCCTGATGGCATCTCTATGCTGCCGCGCGGCACGGGGGCCAACACGCGCTTTGTTAACAACATCGCGATGGAGGGCCGCGATGTTGCGGGATCGTTGCTGGTGACGGAGGTGTTCACCCCGCAAGGCAACTGGTCGTCCTATCCCAGCCACCGCCATGACGAGGATGACTTCCCCCGCATGACCTATCTGGAAGAAACCTATTACCACCGCCTGAACCCCGCCCAAGGCTTCGGGGTTCAGCGCGTCTATACCGAAGACGGCAGTTTAGATGAAACCATGGCCGTCAAGAACCACGACGTCACCTTGGTGCCCAAAGGCCATCACCCCTGCGGCGCGCCCTATGGGTATGAGATGTACTATCTGAACGTCATGGCTGGCCCCTTGCGCAAATGGCGCTTTGCCAACGATCCTGACCACGACTGGATCTATAAGCGCGACAATCCCACCGCCTAAAGCCCCCAACCGCCGCCGCGCGCCTTGGCTTTAGATCGTCATCTGCTGCCCCATCTCAACCACGCGGTTTGACGGTAGGCCGTAAAAGGCCGTGGCGTCTGCGGCGGATTTTGACAGGCCGATGAAGATACGCTCTTGCCACAAGGGCAGGCCTTGGTTTCGGGCCGAGCGGAAGGTGCGGCGGTTTAGGAAGAAGCTGGTCGTCATGATGTCGAACTTCTCCCCGCGCTTGCGCGCCAGCGACAGGCCGCGCGGCACGTTGGGGCGCTCCATATAGCCAAAGGTCATCACCACACGCACAAAGCGGTCTGACAGACGCTCGATCGCGACCTTCTTTTCATCCGACACGGTGGGGGTGTTGGCCACCAAGACGGTGACGATGAAGTTCTGGCTGTGCAGCACGCGGTTGTGCTTTAGGTTGTGCAACAGCGCTGACGGCGCGGTGTTGGGGTCTTGCGTCAAGAACACCGCCGTGCCGGGAACCGACATGGGCTGCGATTTGTCCAGCATGGCGATCAGTTTGACCAGCGATATGGCCGAATCCGCTGCCTTTTTCTTCACATGGTTGGTGCCGCGCACCCAAGACCAGATCAGCACGCACATGGTCGCAGCAATCGCCACGGGCACATAGCCGCCGTCATGCAGCTTCATCATGTTTGCGCCAAGAAACAGCAATTCCACAAACAAGATTGGGGCGATCACACCGATCACCGCCATCAAGGGCCATTTCCATGCCTTCAAAAACAGCACAAAGGCCAAGATTGACGTGATCACCATGTCGCCGCTGACCGCTATGCCGTAAGCCGAGGCCAACTTGCTTGATGATCCAAAGGCAATCACCAAACAGATCACCGACAGCATCAAGATCATATTTACCCTGGGCATATAAATCTGGCCGTGCTGCGTTTCAGAGGTGTGGCGAATCTCAAGCCTTGGCAGCAGGCCCATTTGCACCGCCTGCTGCATCATCGAAAACGCCCCAGAGATCACCGCCTGCGAGGCAATCACCGCCGCCGCCGTTGCCAAAATAACCAACGGCAACAACAGCACTTTGGGCGCCATCAAAAAGAACGGGTCGCTGGCCGCTGCGGGATGGCTTAAGACAAACGCCCCTTGCCCCAAATAACTTAGCGCAAGGGCGGGAAAGACCAAAACACTCCAAGCCCAGCGGATCGGGGTGCGTCCAAAATGGCCCATATCGGCGTAAAGCGCTTCGCCCCCTGTCACGGCCAGAAAAACCGAACCCAAGATAAAGAACGACCCCAACTTATGCGACGCCAGAAAGGTCAGCGCATGATAAGGGTTCAAGGCTGCAAGGATTTGGGTGTTATCACCGATGTGGATCACCCCAAGGCCCGCCATGGTCAAGAACCAAACCACCATGATCGGCCCGAACAGAATCGCCACACGCTCGGTGCCTTGGGCTTGGAACAGAAACAGTCCGATGATGATGCCCAACGTCGCAGGTACGACATAGGGCGCGAAGCTGGGGGCCACGATGGCCATGCCTTCCACCGCCGATAGGACCGACATGGCCGGCGTGATCATCGCATCGCCAAAGAACAGCGAAATCCCCACAACGCCCACGGCGATCAACCACCCCGGCCGCCGCTTCAGCGCTTGTTGTACCAAGGCCACCAGCGACAGCGTGCCGCCCTCGCCCCGGTTATCGGCGCGCATGATCAGCAAGACGTATTTGATCGAAACGATCAAAACCAAGGTCCACAACAGCAACGAGACGATTCCCACCACCTCGGAACTGTCCTTGCCATCCCAGCCTGCGCCGTGAAGTGATTCCCGCAAGGCGTACAACGGCGAGGTGCCGATGTCACCGTACACCACCCCGATGCAGCCAAGCACCAGTTTTCCTAGGTTCTTAGGATGATCATGGGCGGAATGAGAGGGCTGCGCCGCGTCGGCTGGTGCAGTTTGGGGGCCGGTTTTGGCAGAAACCGGTTCGTCTGTGCTGTTTTTTTCGTTCATGACCTGTGGCCGTGGACCTATTTCGCCCGCTGCCTACACCCACCGCAGGGCCGCGTCCAGCGATGCCTTGCGCCTTGGGTCAGGCTGATCGGGTTTGGCGCTGTGGGAAAGTGGTTAGCCGACGCTGACCGATAGGGTTCTGCGAAACAGATGGTCAAGAAACGCGCCAGCTTCTGCGAAGGGATCATGGCCCGCCCCCAGCACCGCGCGAACCTGCACATCAAAATCGGCGTAATGCTGGGTGAGCGACCAGACCGAAAAGATCAAATGCACCGGATGCAGGCGGGCGATGCGGCCTTGATCCATCCAGCCTTGCAAGACGGCGGCTTTTTCATCCACCAGCGCCTTGAGCGGCCCTTCGATACCCGCCATCAGGCGCGAGGCACCTTGCAACACCTCATTCGCGAAAAGCCTGCTTTCCCGCGGATAATCGCGCGACAGTTCCAGCTTGCGCCGCACATAGGCCAGCATCTCTTCCACAGGGTCGCCGGTTGGGTCGATCATGCGCAAAGGGTCTAGCCATGTTTCCAACTGGCGCGACAGGATGGCGGCATAAACGGCGTCTTTGGACGGGAAGTAATACAGCAGGTTGGGCTTGGACAGGCCCGCCACTTCGGCGATCTGATCCAAGGTTGCGCCGCGAAAGCCTTGCTGGGCGAAGACTTCTAACCCCGCGTCCAGAATGGCGCGGCTGTTGCGTTCTTGGATGCGTGTTTTGGGTTTTTGCATTTGGTCCTGTCGGTGCCCTAAGGCGGTCAGCGTTTCGCAAAAGCGCACAAGATGCAAACAGGTTTGTCTTAGGGCTGGCGGCAGGGGGCCGCGCGCCGTATCAAAAGCCATCGCCCTTGGAGAACCCCATGCGCCCTTCATGCACCGCCACCCAACTTGTCGCCGATGACCGCGTGATCGTCACCCGTTTTGACTTTGCTCCCGGCGCGCAAACCGGCTGGCATCGCCACGGCCATGATTACGTGATCACGGCTGTGACCGATTGCCATATGCTGCTGGAAGAACCCGGTGGCGGTTCGCGCCGTGTGCTGGTGCCCGCAGGCACCGCGTATCGCCGGATGGAGGGGGTAGAGCACAACGTGGTCAACGACGGAACAGAGCCGATGAGCTTTGTTGAGGTCGAGTTGAAGTAAGGGGCCGCCCCACAAAAGCGCAGCCCGCTTGGCGTTAGCTGATCAGCGACCTAATCGCTTCGACCACCATTTTGTGATCCTCCACCTGCGGCAGCCCCGACACCGTAGCCACCGCCACAATGCCCGCGCCCGCCACGCGAAGGGGCACAGCCCCGCCGCTGTCAGAAAAGTCGATGGGCGACCAGCCTTCGTCTGCGATGGTGCGGTTGCGTGCTGCGTGGTGCATCCCGATCAGCAACGAGGCGTGGCCCGTCATCAGCGCCGCATTCGACTTGCGCCGCGCCCAGTTGTCGTTGGTGGCCGCCGATCCGGGCAGGGCTGCATGAAAAAAGCAGCGGTTGGCGTTGCGGATGTTGACCACAACGGGCGCCTTGCGCGCCACGGCCAAAGCGACAATCGCATTGCCCAACTTCAGCGCCATGTGCTCGTCAAAATGCGGCAGGATCAGGGTGGCTTCTTCGGCCTCTAGCTCGGGCAGGGTGGGGGTGGTCATGAGCACTCCTAAGGGCAATGGATTTCGCCCACCCTAGGGCGGGGGACGGCGTTTGGAAATGGGGTTACAGCGCGCCTATGCCGCGCAGGATCATGGTTTTCACACTGTCCGTGGCCTTTTGCCAATCGGCGTCGCTTAAAGGCCCCGCGTTCAGCGTTTCGATCTGATGGCCGAAATCGGCGTAGTGCTGGGTGGTGGCCCACAGCATATACAGCAGATGTTCAGGATCGACGGGGGCCATTTTACCCTCGGCGATCCAGCGTTCAATCAGCCGCACGCGGCCCGTGGTCCAAGCGCGCAGGGTGGTTTCCAGATAATCCTGAATGACAGGGGCGCGGTGCATCACTTCAAACGCCCAAACCTTTGACCCGTTGGGGTGGCGGCGGGAAATCTCCATCTTGGCTTGGATATAGGCCCCGATTCCTTCGATGGGGCCGGGGGCTTGGTCCATACTGTCGGCGGCGTGCAGCCAGATTTCGAAAATATCCTGCACAACCCGGCGGTACAGGTCTTCTTTGGTGGCAAAGTAGTAATGCAGGTTCGCTTTGGGCAGGCCCGCCATATCGGCGATCAGTTGCATCGTGGCCCCGCCAAAGCCCGCCTCGGCAAAGACTTTCTCGGCCGCTTGCAAGATCAGCGTTTCGTTTTGTTGCCGAATTTCGGTGCGGCGAAGCGGGCGGGCGGTGTCTGTCATGGTCTGATGTTCAGAATTTTCTTGACCGGTTGGTCAGGCTGTGGTGCGCTTTGGTCTGACCATACGGTCAGGAAAAGATTCGTCGCAAGAGGCATCAAGACCTCTGCGACCTAAGGGGAGACTGCAATGCCCGCACCCGGTGAAAACCTGCGCATCAATTCGGCGCGTCTTTGGGACAGTTTGGACCAGATGGCCCAGATCGGCCCCGGCATTGCGGGTGGCAACAACCGCCAGACCCTGACCGATGCTGACAGCGCAGGCCGCCACCTGTTTGCGCGCTGGTGTAAGGATGCGGGCATGACGATGGGCGTGGACACGATGGGCAATATGTTTGCCAGTCGTGCCGGAACTGACCCTGCGGCATTGCCCGTCTATATGGGCAGCCATCTGGATACCCAACCGACCGGCGGGCGCTATGACGGGGTGCTAGGCGTTTTGGGCGCGTTGGAAGTGGTGCGCAGCCTGAACGATTTGGGCATTCAAACCAAACACCCGATTGTTGTGACCAACTGGACGAATGAAGAAGGCGCAAGGTTTGCCCCTGCCATGCTGGCATCGGGCGTGTTTGCGGGGTTACATACCGAAGATTACGCAAAGTCGCGCCGCGATCTGGACGGCAAGCTTTTCGGCGAAGAACTGGCGCGCATTGGCTGGGTGGGCGACGAAAAGGTCGGCGCGCGCAAGATGCACGCGATGTTCGAACTGCACATCGAACAGGGCCCTATTCTAGAGGCCGAGGGCAAAACGATTGGCGTTGTCACCCATGGGCAGGGCCTGTGGTGGCTGGAAATCACCCTAACCGGCAAAGATGCGCATACCGGATCAACGCCGATGAATATGCGCGTGAATGCGGGCCTTGGCATGGCGCGCATCACCGAACGGGTGCACCAGATTGCGATGAGCCACCAGCCCAACGCCGTGGGTGCTGTGGGGCAGGTGAAGGTTTACCCCAATTCGCGCAACGTTATTCCGGGCAAGGTGGTGTTCACAGTCGACATCCGCAGCCCCGAATTGCCCAAGCTTGAGGCGATGAAAGCCGAAGTGATCCGCGCCGCCCATGCGGTGGCTGGGGAACTGGGCTTGGGGGTTGAGATTGAAGATGTCGGGCACTTTGACCCTGTGACCTTTGATGCGGGCCTTGTGTCGGTTGTGCGCCAAGCCGCTGAAACCTTGGGGTATTCGCACCAAGACATCGTATCAGGCGCAGGCCACGACGCCTGCTGGATCAACCGCGTAGCCCCCACCGTGATGATCATGTGCCCCTGTGTCGGCGGGCTGTCGCACAACGAGGCGGAAGAGATTTCGTCCGAATGGGCCGCTGCGGGCACCGATGTGATGCTGCACGCGGTGTTGGACGTGGCAGAGGTGGTGGGGTGAGTAATCGCGTTCAAAATCGCCCGCGCGGCCTTGCCCAAAACCGCGCATCCTTAGATCAAAAACTGCCCCTCGCGGCGCGCATTCAGCAGGAATTTGGCAAATGACCATCATCAAAAACGGCACTATCGTCACCGCTGACCTGACCTACAAAGCCGATGTGCGCATCGAGGGCGGCATCATCACCGAAATCGGGCCGAACCTGAAGGGCGGTGACGAACTTGATGCCACGGACTGCTACGTTATGCCCGGCGGGATTGATCCGCACACCCATCTGGAAATGCCCTTCATGGGCACCTATTCGACCGACGATTTCGAATCTGGCACCCGCGCCGCGCTGTCGGGCGGCACGACCATGGTGGTGGATTTTGTTCTGCCGGGGCAGGGGCAGGGCCTGATGGATGCGGCCCAAATGTGGCACAACAAAGCGGGCCGCGCCTCTTGCGACTATTCCTATCACATGGCCATCACATGGTGGGGCCAAAAGGTGTGGGAGGATATGGAGGATTCGGTCAAAGCGGGCATGACCTCGTTCAAACATTTCATGGCCTACAAAGGCGCGTTGATGGTCAACGATGATGAAATGTATCAATCTTTCAAACGGGTTGGCGATTTGGGCGGCTTGGCCATGGTGCATGCCGAAAACGGCGATGTTGTGGCAGAACTGACAGCCAAGCTGCTTGCCGAAGGCAACATTGGCCCAGAAGCCCACGCCTATTCCCGCCCCCCGCAGGTCGAGGGCGAGGCGACCAACCGCGCCATCATGATCGCCGACATGGCGGGCGTGCCCCTATATGTGGTGCATACCTCGTGTGAAGAGGCGCACGAAGCCATTCGCCGCGCCCGCCAACAGGGCAAGCGGGTCTGGGGCGAACCGCTGATCCAGCACCTGACGCTGGACGAAAGTGAGTATTTCCACCCCGATTGGGACCATGCCGCGCGCCGAGTCATGTCGCCCCCGTTCCGCGCCAAGGTGCACCAAGATAGCCTGTGGGCGGGCCTGCAAGCGGGCAGCCTGTCTTGCGTGGCGACCGATCACTGCGCCTTTACGACAGCGCAAAAGCGCTTTGGGCTGGATAGTTTTGCGAAAATCCCCAACGGAACCGGGGGTTTAGAAGACCGCATGCCCATGCTGTGGACCACGGGTGTTGAAACTGGCCGCCTGACGATGAACGAATTTGTGGCCGTCACCTCGACCAATATCGCCAAGATTTTGAACTGCTATCCGAAGAAGGGGGCGGTCTTGGTGGGGGCGGATGCCGATTTGGTGGTTTTGGACCCGAATAAGGAAAAAACCATTTCTGCGGCCACCCAGCAATCGAAGATCGACTATAACGTGTTTGAAGGCCACAGGGTTAAGGGCCTGCCGCGCTATACCCTGACGCGAGGGCAAGTGGCGGTGAATGACGGGGTGGTGCAGGCGCAAGAAGGCCACGGTAAATTCGTCGCCCGCGCCCCGCGCCCTGCGGTGAACCGCGCGCTAAGTGCTTGGAAAGACATAACCTCGCCGCGCCCCGTGGTGCGTTCGGGTGTTCCGGCGACGGGGGTTTGATCGGGATGAACGCGGCGGTTATCGAAGCCAAAGGCGTTAATCTGGTGTTCCAGACCGGTGACGGGCCGGTGCAAGCGCTGAAAGACATCAATCTAAGCGTGAGCAAGGGTGAGTTTGTGTCGTTCATTGGCCCAAGTGGGTGTGGTAAAACAACTTTTCTGCGCGCCATTGCAGCGTTAGAGCATCCGACGAGCGGAAGTTTAACCGTGAACGGCATGACCCCCGATGAAGCGCGCCGCAAACGTGCTTATGGCTATGTCTTTCAGGCGGCGGGACTGTATCCGTGGCGCACGATTGCAAAAAACATCTCACTTCCTTTGGAAATTATGGGGTTTTCGAAAGAAGAACAGCAATCCCGAGTCGAGCGCGTGTTGGAATTGGTTGAACTGTCGGGCTTTGGCAAAAAGTTTCCATGGCAATTGTCGGGCGGCATGCAGCAACGCGCCTCTATTGCGCGGGCTTTGGCCTTTGATGCCGACATTTTGCTCATGGATGAACCCTTTGGCGCCTTAGATGAAATTGTGCGCGATAGGTTGAACGAAGAGTTGCTAAAGCTTTGGAACAGAACCGGAAAGACCATCGGTTTTGTGACCCATTCCATCCCCGAGGCGGTTTATCTTTCGACCAAGATCGTCGTCATGTCGCCGCGCCCGGGGCGGATTACGGACATAATTGACAGCCCCCTGCCGCGTGAACGCCCTTTGGATATTCGCGATACCAAGGCTTTTATCGACATCGCCCACCGCGTGCGCGAAGGGTTAAGGGCGGGGCACACGGATGATTAAGGCGCTGTTTGCAATAGGGCATAGGCCATGAATCCGGTGGTTCTTTTTTATCTTGCGGCTTCGACAGGCGTCTTCATGGTGGCCAATTCGCTGCTTAAGACCTATGCGGCCAAAGGCGGATCTTTGATGTTGCTGGCCTCATTGGCGTGTTTTTGCTTGGGCAATTACCTGATGGTGCGGGTGATGCGCGAAAATGGGTTGGGGTTGGCACTGGCACTTTCGCTGGTCTTTCAACTGGTCGCGATTACGGTCATCGCCTTTGTGGTATTCGGCGAACGCCCCACCGGTTTGCAAGTTGCAGGAGTGGTGCTGGGGATTGTGTCAATTTCGATGATCGCTTGGCCCCAGGGAGGCGCATCGTGAAAGCAGCGGCGGTTCTGGGGGTTTTAGCAGTTATTGTGGCGCTTTGGTACTGTGCGGCAGTGTGGTTAAATGCCGCATGGACCTATGATCAGGCGGCCCGCAATGGCACTGAGGTGACATTCACCCTGCTTTTGACAGACACAATGGCCCAAGAACGCCCCGTTCTGCCGCCACCGCATCAAGTGGTGGCAGAATTGTGGAAGGGGCTGACGGCCTATAATATCACATCAAAGAAAAGCCTTGTCTATCATGGCTATGTCACGCTGGTTTCAACCTTTTCAGGGTTTGTGTTGGGCAGCTTGCTGGGTATTTTGTTGGCCGTTGGCATTGTACAAAGCCGCACGATGGAATTGGGCCTGATGCCATGGGCCGTGATAAGCCAGACAGTGCCGGTTGTGGCGATTGCGCCGATGATTGTAGTTTTGTCTAATTCTCTGGGGTTTGGCGACCATTTGGGTGTGTCGAATGCCCTAGTATCTAAAACCATTATTGCGGCCTACTTAAGCTATTTCCCCGTTCTGGTTGGTATGGTCAAAGGCCTGCGTAGCCCGGATCAAATGCAGTTAGATCAGCTTAAAACCTACAGCGCATCGGAAGCGCAGGGTTTTTTCAAGCTTCGCCTGCCTTCGTCGGTGCCGTATCTGTTCACCAGTCTCAAGGTGGGCATTGCTGCTAGCCTTGTCGGTGCGATTGTCGGCGAATTGCCCACGGGCGCAATAGAGGGTTTGGGTGCGCGAATGTTGATTGGCAGCCAATTCGGATCACCAATTATCGTTTGGGCCGCGTTGTTCGCGGCAGCCATTTTGGCGGGGGTTTTGATCTTGATCGTGCGTGTCGTAGAGACAGTGGTGACACGAAATATGGGAGTGCGGGTGTGAGCCTGTTATTGGGGATAGGCTTTTGGTTGTCCTGCTGGGCGCTTAATGCGGCAATTGCCCATTCGCGATTTGCCAATCGTAAATCCGTTCGCATTGCTGTTCCTGTGCTATTCGGTTTGGCGATTTTGGGCCTATGGCAGGGTATAGTCACCGGCTTTTCTGTGCCAGAAGTTATTTTACCCGCGCCGAGCTCTATTGGAGCGGCGATTGGTGCTAACCTACCCATTCTATGGGTTGATTTTGTGCAGACAATCTTGAAAGGCGCTTTGACGGGCTACACCTTCGGGGTTGCTGCGGGTTGTTTCGTTGCTGTCCTCGTTGACCGTGTGCCGTTTTTGCGTGCAGGACTGTTGCCCATTGGTAATTTTGTGGCTGCTTTGCCGATTGTTGGCATAGCGCCCATTATGGTGATGTGGTTTGGCTTTGATTGGCAATCAAAAGCGGCGGTTGTCGTGGTGATGGTGTTCTTTCCTGTGTTGGTCAACATGGTGGCGGGTCTTTCAGCAAGTGATCGGATGCAACGCGACTTAATGGCGACGTGGGGCGGTACTTATTGGCAGACGTTGACCAAATTGCGCTTACCTGCGGCGATGCCATTTTTGTTCAACGGGCTTAAAATTTCAGCAACCTTGGCGCTTATTGGGGCTATCGTTGCCGAGAATTTCGGCTCTCCGACGCTTGGCATGGGATTTCGTATCTCGACAGCGGTTGGACAATTGGCCCTGCCGTTGGTTTGGGCCGAGATTGCCGTCGCGGCTTTGGCCGGTTCGGTGTTTTACGGGTTTGTGGCGGCGATGGAACGCGCTGTCACGTTCTGGCATCCCTCTCAAAGGGGGAGGTGATTTAACATGGAGGTCTACACAATGAAGAAACTTCTGATCACGGCGGCGGCTTTTGCTGTCGCTGCGGGCGCGGCTTTTGCCAGTGATACGGTAAAGTTGCAGTTGAAATGGGTCACGCAGGCCCAATTCGCGGGCTATTACGTGGCTGCGGCCAAGGGTTTTTACACTGACGAAGGTTTGGATGTAACGATCCTTCCCGGTGGCCCAGATATTGCGCCAGAGCAGGTTATCGCTGGCGGTGGTGCCGATGTGATTGTTGACTGGATGCCTGCTGCTTTGGCCGCGCGCGAAAAGGGTTTGCCCTTGGTTAACATCGCGCAGCCCTTCAAACACTCTGGCCTGATGCTGACGTGCTTGAAAGAATCGGGCATTGCCACTCCGGCTGACTTTGCGGATAAAACACTGGGTGTTTGGTTCTATGGCAACGAATATCCCTTCTTGTCGTGGATGAACCAACTTGGCCTGAAGACGGATGGCTCGGCCGGTGGTGTTACCGTGCTTAAGCAAGGTTTTAACGTTGACCCGCTGTTGCAAAAGCAAGCTGCTTGCATTTCGACCATGACGTACAACGAATATGGTCAGGTTCTGGAAGCCGGTATCAAAGCGGAAGATCTGGTGACGTTCAAATACGAAGATATGAGCGTGGCCACGTTGGAAGACGGGCTTTATGTTCTGGGCGACAGCCTGAAAGACGCCGCTTTTGCTGATAAGATGGTCAAATTCGTGCGTGCTTCCGAAAAAGGTTGGAAATATGCCGAGGCTAATCCGGATGAAGCCGCGGGTATTGTGATGGAAGCCGACCAAACCGGCGCGCAAACCGAAGAACATCAGAAATTCATGATGGGCGAAGTGGCCAAGTTGACCGCTGGGTCGAATGGCGCGTTGGACGAGGCGGATTATAAGCGCACCGTGGCGACACTGATGTCGGGCGGGTCGGATCCGGTGATCACCAAGGAACCGGAAGGCGCTTGGACGCATGAGATCAGCGATAAAGCGCTGCAATAATCTAAAAATCGGGGCGACCATTTGGTCGCCCCTTTTTCTATTCTTTGCAGACCGGTCAAAATCGACATTTCATAAACCTTTTGCTAACAACTTTTCGCCATGCTTGGGAAAACCACCGCAGGATGGCCCATGACGACCGCCGACATCATTCGCCGCAAAGCGACAGCCCCGCGCCCGCAGGCGAGTGAGGGGACGCCGGGGGCCGACCGTGCGTTTCGTTTGGGCTTGGGCAAGGCCGCGCGCGATGCGCTGAAAATTCAACTTGATGTCGAAAAGCTGTCGATTGATCGGCGATCTGCTGCGGAATTGGTCGAACTGGTTCCTGATTTTGCTTTGATTGCGGTTCTTGATGGGCCCGCGCAAGACATGGGGGCGATGGTTCTGTCACAGGCCATTGTCGCGGGTTTTATCGAGGCGCAGACGATTGGGCGCGTGCGGGGGCAAGACTTATTGCCGCGCAAGCCGACCCGCACAGATGGTGCGATGGTGACGGTGGTCATCAATGCCGCGCTCACAATTCTGGAACAGGCGCTAAGCGACAATGCCGATATTGTGTGGGCTGGCGGTTTTCGGTGCGCCAGTTTTCTAGATGATCCGCGACCCTTGCCCGTTGTTTTAGAAGATGCGCCGCTGCGCCTTTTGACGGCAGAGGTGTCTTTGGCCGGTGGTTTGCGCAAAGGCAAAATCTACCTCGCCCTTCCGGCAGAGGGGCGTTTGCCTCTGCCCACGGCGGAAAATGCGGAACAGGCGGATGATGCGGGTTTAGCTTTTGGTGCCGCCCTGCAAGAGCGGGTGGATGGGGCAAGCGTGCAATTGGATGCGGTTTTGGCCCGTCTTTCTTTGCCGATGGCGGATGTTTTGGGCATGGCCGCCGGAATGATTGTGCCGTTGCAAGACGCTGCGTTGGATGGGATTAGCCTTGAAGGCGGGGATGGGTGCAGCGTGGCTTTGGGAAAACTGGGGCAAAATCGCGGGATGCGGGCGTTGCGGTTAGAGGATAGTCAGGCGAAGCCGATGCCGAAGGCAGCAAGGGCGGGGCGGGTTTTGGCGGTGCGGTATAGCACCGAACCGGCGCTTGGGGCCGCAGAACCGTCGCGTCGGCCCCCCGTTGAAGCGGGGATCGAGGGTGACGCCGGCATTTTCATCGGGCGTCTTGACGCCTTCGTACCGCAAGGGCAGGGCGCTGCTTTGTCGGCTCGTGCCCCTGCCGTCGCGGAAGATGTGGGGAATTACAACGTGCGCGGTACTGGCACAAATTGAGCCAACTGCGCCCGCTTGGCGGCCTTTTTTCGCTTTTTTGCAGCGATGTGTTCCTTTTATCGTCCAGCCGCGTCGATCCGGCCCCGCAGGCCTTCTAAGTTATAGCCAAAGCGTGCGGCGGTGGCGATCAGCTCATCTGTCGGGCGCTGTCCGCCTTGCATCAAGGCCCAAACGCACGACGACCGGTTGCCAGAGGCGCAATAGGCAAAGACCGGGCCCTTTGATGCCGCAATGGCGGCGCGTTGGGTGTTGATCACTTTGTCAGACAAGTCACCCGGCAGCACGGGGTTGTTCACGAAGGTCAGGCCCAAAGCCTCGGCCTCGGCTTGCATGGCGGCGGCTTGCCACGGCGGGGGAATTTCGCCATCGGGGCGGTTGTTGATCACCGTGGTGTAGCCCGCAGCCTTGATCACGGCCAGATCGGCCAGATCAATTTGGGGCGACACGGCGTAATCGGGGGTTAGGGCGCGAATATCCATTTTGCTCCTTACAGATTGCGGCCCGTCAATACGGGCGCGAACAGCCGGTGCGGCCAGCATACCTGCGGCCATGGCGATAAGAAAGACCAGACCGCCCCAGCCGCCAAAGCTTAACGAGGCCAGCGCAGGCCCCGGGCACAGCCCCGCCAAGGCCCAGCCCATGCCGAACAAAACCGATCCGATCACCAGATTGGGCCCGACCTCGCGTTTGGGCTTTTCCGGCAGGGCAAAGCCCAAGACCGACGCCTTGCGCCGTGCCGCCACGCGCCAAGCGACCGCCATGGGCAGGATAGCTCCGCCCATCACAAAGGCCAAAGTTGCATCCCATTGGCCAAAAACATCCAGCCAGCCTTGCACTTTCAGCGTGTCGGTCATGCCCGACAGCACCAAGCCCGCGCCAAACAGCGCGCCGCAGAGCAGCGCTACAATCAGACGCGCCATCAGATCACCTCCAGCACATGGCGCAACAGGGCCATAGTTAGCCCCCCCGCCAGCACATAAAACACCGTCGCCACAATGCCCCGCAGCGACAGGCGCGAGATGCCGCAGACCCCGTGCCCTGATGTGCAACCATTGGCAAGCCTTGTGCCCAAGCCCACCAGCAACCCGCCCGCCACGATGATCAGCCAATTGCCTGTCAGGTGGGTTTGCGCAGGCAATGCTTGCGTCATAAGCCACGGCAGGCCCACAAGCCCCGCGATAAAGGCCACACGGTCGGCCCAATCGCCCAAGCCCGTGCGATCAACCAAGCCGCCGAAGATGCCCGAGATTCCCATGATCTTGCCGTTCACCAACAGATAGGCCGAAGCCGCAAGCCCAATCATCAGCCCGCCGCCAAAGCCCCAGATCCAGTCTGGATTGATCATTCCAGCACCCCTTGCGATGCGCCGCCTGTTACAGCCCGTTCAGCGGAACTTTCAGATAGGACAGGCCGTTGTCCTCGGGCTCGGGCATTTGGCCCGCGCGCATGTTGATTTGCAAGGAGGGAATGATCAACCGTGGCATGGCCAAAGTGGCATCGCGGGTTTCGCGCATCGTGACAAAAGCGTCTTTCGACTGCCCGCCGCCCACGTGCTTGTTCAACGCCTTTTGCGCGCCGACCGTGGTTTCCCAAGCAAATTCATCGCGTCCGGGGGCTTTGTAGTCGTGGCAGACGAAAATGCGGGTGTCATCGGGCAGGGCCAGAATGCGCTGGATGCTGTCATACATCACCGCCGCCGACCCGCCCGGAAAGTCGCAGCGCGCCGTGCCATAATCGGGCATGAACAGCGTATCGCCGACAAAGGCGGCGTCGCCGATCACAAAGGTCATGCAGGCGGGGGTGTGGCCGGGGGTGTGCAGCGCCTCGGCCCGCATCTGGCCGATCATCACGCTGTCACCGTCATTGAGCAGCCGATCAAACTGCGACCCGTCGCGGGCAAACCTTGTGCCTTCGTTAAAGACCTTCCCGAAGGTGTCTTGCACCACGGTGATATTCTGCCCAATCGCCAGCTTGCCGCCCAAAGCCTCTTGCAGATAGGGGGCGGCAGAAAGGTGGTCGGCGTGGACATGGGTTTCCAAGATCCATTCCAAGCGGAATCCTTGATCGCGCACAAAGGCAATCACCGCATCGGCAGAGCGCGTGTCCGTGGCGCCCGAGGCATAGTCGAAATCTAAGACCGAATCGATGATCGCACAGGCCGATCCTTTGGGCTCGGCCACGACATAGGTGGCGGTGTTGGTTGCTTCATCGAAAAAGGCGTGAACGCGCGGGTGCATGGGGAACCTGTGGGGCTGATGCGGTTGGGTCAGTTATATATTTAATTTTGCGAATATGTAAGCCATTTTCTGCGCCCCTTGATGTGAATCAATGTCACAAGCAGCGCGACGGCCTAGTTTGCCTTAAAGACAAGGAGAGCCCCATGACCTCAATCAGCAAGCGCAAATCCATATTGCTGGCCCGACAGGCCGCATTGCTCAGCCGGATTGGCGGGATCAGTGACGAGCTTGGCTCGCATCAAGAAAAAGATTGGGAAGAAATCGCGATCGAGCGTGAAGGGGAAGAGGTTTTAGAAACCTTGGGGGTCGAAGCGCAGACCGAATTGCGCGCGATCAAAGGGGCCTTGGCGCGGATCGAGACGGGCGATTATGGCCGCTGTCAGGTGTGCGGATCACCTATCAGTGCCGCACGGTTAGACATTCTGCCCGACACCGCGTTTTGCAAAGACTGTGCCCCATGACCTATTCCGCCCTCATCCCCGCAAGCGACCTGCTGGTTGACATGTCAGAAGTCGCGCTGTTGTCAGCACTGAAGGTGCAAATGGAAGGCTTGGCTGCTTTGTTCGGCGGTGCGCCGAAAGAAAAGGCCCCAGCTGACATGGCGCAAGATGATGCGACGCAAGAGGCCTTCGATAACCTGCCCGTTTAACGCAACAACAAGCCCGCCACGACCGCCATCAGCCCCAGCACAGCCACACCGACCGAGCCGAGGTTCCACGCCACAACCCGCGCCATCGCCGCGCGGGCTTGATCCTCTGGCAGGGTTCTGGCCTTAAGCGATTGCGCGGCACAAAACATCAGCCCTGCCACGCCCAAAAGCGTCACCACTGCCCCGCCCCAGATTAAAGCCGCCATCGTATCCTCCCAGATAGGGGTTCGGGGTAACGCTTTGGCGGCGCGCTGTCTAGCCTTTGGCCACAGGTGGCCTTGCAGGATAGCCCCCGCGCAGTATAGGGATTTGCCCAGACCTTTTTTCCTTGCGAGGCCCCCATGTCCAGCCCGAATGACGCCTATTCCGTGACCGCCGACGAACTGCGCCAGTTCATCGAACGCTTTGAGCAATTGGAAGCGGAAAAGAAGGATGTGGCCGACCAACTGAAAGAGGCGATGGCCGAAGCCAAGGGCCGTGGCTATGACACCAAGGTGTTGCGCAAGGTGCTTGCGATGCGCAAGCGCAAGCCCGACGAATTGGCCGAAGAAGAGGCGGTGCTGGAAGTCTACAAAGCCGCCCTTGGGATGTCGTAAAGCACGGCATTTCTGGACAGGCCAAGCGCTTTGCGGTAACACTGCGCTATGACCAAGCAAAAGAGTCAACTAAGCCACTTGGCCCGCCCTGATCTTTGGTCAGTTGGCGCGGTTCTGATTGGCCTTGTGGTTGTAGCCCCAGTACTGGCCGTGATCTGGCTGGCCTTTCACCCGACCGAGAATATCTGGCCCCACCTGATGGCCACCGTGTTGCCGCGCTATGTGGAAAACACGCTGATTTTGGCGGCTGGGGTGGGGGCTTTGTCGGTCGCTATGGGCACGGGGGCGGCTTGGCTGGTGGTGATGTACCGCTTCCCACTGGCGCGTCTGTTGGACCAAGCGCTGTTATTTCCCTTGGCTATTCCGGCCTATATCGGGGCCTATGCCTTGGTCGATTTTCTGGATTACTCAGGCCCGTTGCAAGGCGCTTTGCGGCTGGCCATGGGGTGGACATCTGCCAAAGACTACGCCTTCCCCGAGGTGCATTCGCTAGGCTTTGCCACCCTTGTTCTGGCTGCGGCCTTTTACCCCTACGTCTACCTTCTTGCCCGCGCCGCCTTTCGGGAACAATCGGGCGGCACCTACGAAGTGGCGCGCGCCTTGGGGGCAGGGCCTTGGGGCCTGTTCTGGCGCGTCGGCCTGCCCCTAGCGCGCCCCGCCATCGCCGCAGGCTTGGCGCTGGTTTTGATGGAAACAGTGGCCGACTTTGGCACGGTGCAACATTTCGCCGTGCAAACGCTGACGACCGGCGTCTTTTCCACTTGGCTCAACGGCGACAATGCGGGCGGTGCTGCGCAACTGGCTGGCGTGATCTTGGTGATGATCTTGGGCCTGATCTATGTCGAACGGGCCAGCCGGCGCAATGCGCGGTTTCATAAGCCGTCCCGCGCGGTGCGCCCTGTGGTGCCGCTGGCTTTGCACGGGATGACGGCTTGGGCTGCGACGCTCGCCTGCTTGGTGCCGCTGACCTTGGGATTTGTGCTGCCCGTGGCGGTGATGCTGGGCCACGCCTTGCAAAAGCCCAAGGCATGGCTTGCCCCCGGATTGGGGCAGGCGGTCATCAATACGCTGGTGGTGGGGGCCGTTGCGGCCGTGCTGACCGTGGCGGGAGCGACCTTTCTGATCCAAGCCCTGCGCCTATCGCGCCGCAGTCTGGCGCGGGTGATCTTGCCGCTGACCTCGCTTGGCTATGCCGCCCCGGGGGCCGTGCTGGCGGTGGGAATTCTGATTCCGCTCGCCGCATTTGACCATAAGATGGCCGACGCGATCGTGGCTGTGACAGGCCACGACCCCGGCCTGCTGCTTACCGGCACGGCGGCGGCACTTGTGCTGGCCTATACGGTGCGGTTTTTCGGCATCGCCCAAGGCGCGGTCGAGGCTGCCTTTGGCCGTGTCGCGCCCACCCTGCCCATGGCCGCGCGCTCTTTGGGCCAAACCGCAGGCGGCGTGCTGCGCCGGGTCTACCTGCCCCTGATGCGCGGATCTGTCAGCACCGCCCTGTTGATGGTGTTCGTTGACTGCGTGAAAGAACTGCCCGCCACGCTGATGCTGCGCCCGTTCAACTTTAACACCCTGTCCACCCGCGCCTACGATCTTGCCAGCCTAGAGAAGATCACCGAAGCCGCCCCCGCCGCCCTGCTGGTGATCACCTTCAGCCTAACCGCCGTGGCAATAATGGCACGATCCTCCCGCGCCTAAGGCTTGCAAGCGGCGCAGATCTTGGTTATCTACGCATTGCTGCCTCTATAGCTCAGCTGGTAGAGCACCTGATTTGTAATCAGGGGGTCGCGGGTTCAAATCCTGCTGGGGGCACCATTTTTCATAACGGCGACAATGGGTTAGCCTGTTGTCGTCGTTTTCATTTCGTCTAACGAAAAGTTATAAACAGTTATAAACAGTTTTTCGGGGGT
>CAIQOV010000038.1 GCA_903873585.1 uncultured Rhodobacterales bacterium | reverse complement strand
CATCGCAAGCGGTTTACGCGAACCAGCCTTTTTCAGGAATGCGGTCGTCGCCCATGTCGTAGCGGCCCGACGGTGTCAAACCACGCAGCTTGGTGCTGTGCGCGTCAAGGTAGTCTTGAACCGCGTAGTTCACCATGCCGGCGTTTTGCGACACTAGCGACTGGCAGCGCGAATACAGGTCTTGGCGCTTCTTGGGGTCGATTTCGATGCGCGCGGCTTCCAGCGCTTTGCTGAAATCGGCATTCTCGAAGTGGCTGTCGTTCCAAGGATTGGTCTTGCCGCCGTAGAAGATGGAAGTGAGCTGGTTGTCGATGGTGGGGCGGTTGCCCCAGTACACCGCGCAGAACGGGACTTTGAGCCAGACGTTGTCCCAGTAGCCGTCGCCGGACACGCGCTTCAAGTCCAGGTTGATCCCGGCTTTAGACAGCGATTCTTGGAAGATCTGGCCTGCGTCGGTTGCGCCGGAGAACGCGCCTTCGGAGACTTGCAACTCGATAGCGCCGGAATAGTTGGCCTTCTTCATGTGGAACTTGGCTTTTTCCGGGTCATAGCGGTTTAGAGGCTGTTTGGCGTCGAAGAATTTCATCTTCGGGCCCACGCAGTTGTCATTACCGATGGAGGCATAGCCGCTGTAGACGTTGTCCACAATTTTCTGGCGGTCGACGCCGTATTTGAGTGCCAACATGACGTCGCGGTTGGTGAAGGGGTCTTTGTCGGTATGGGCCACAAAGCAGAAGCGGTTGCCCATGCCGGGGGTGCGTGAGACAACCAGATTCTTGTTCTTGGCGAGCAAGGCAGCGGTCTTGGGGTTCACGCGGTTGATGATGTCCACGGTGCCGGTTTGCAGCGCAGTGGTGCGCTGGTTGGCGTCCTGAATGTAGATCAGTTCCACGCGGTCAAAGTATCCGCGGTTGGGTTTCCAGTAGTTGCCGGGCTTGCGATTGAAGGTGGCACGCACGCCGGGTTGGAATTCGTCGAGCGTGAATGCGCCGGTTCCATCGGGTTTGCTGAAGTCCTTGTACCCATTGGGTACCACAATGATGTGGTAATCGCTCAGGTTGAACGGCAGGTCAATATTGCCTTTGGTCATGGTGATCTGCACTTGCGTGGCAGAGAGCTTTTTGATCTCTTTGATGTCAGCGAGCAGCGACTTGGCTGGCGATTTGGTCTCGCCGCGGTGCATGTTCAAAGAGTAGATGACGTCATCCGCGTCCAAGGTTTTGCCGGAGGTGAAGGTAATGCCTTTGCGCACATTGAAAGTCCAGTCTGCCGCGCCGGGCTTGACAGTCCAGCTCTCGAACAGCTCGCCGGTGGCGTCGCCGTTGTCGGCCACTTCAATCAGGTTGTTCCAGAGCATCAAGCTCATGGTGATCGGGATCGAGTCCGCGTAGGTCAGCGGATCCAGGCTGTCGGAGGGCGAGCCGCCTTCCATACCCATGCGCAGGGTTCCGCCCTTTTTCGGCGCGCCGGCACCCATCAGGGTTTGCGCGGACGCGGGGATTGCACCCATCAGACCCAGAGCGGCAGCGCCGGTGAGAATTTGGCGGCGATCCAGGATGATTCCCGATTCAGTTTGGTTTTCAAGGTGTG
>CAIQOV010000037.1 GCA_903873585.1 uncultured Rhodobacterales bacterium | reverse complement strand
ATCCGTCCAGCGACGGCGGCGACCGGTATCCGAAACCGACAAAATCTGAATGCGGGGGGTGTCTTCGTGTGCGTCCATAAGGACACTCGATAACCCATCAAGAGAAAACCTCTCAAGACGGCCCTCGGCGGATGTTTACGCGGCACATGACCCAAGCCATCGTTGAAATTGAAAAAATTCCCAGAGTCAAATCTCTTCCGGAGCGGAGAGCATTTGCCGCCTTTGACAAACACTCGCCAAGAAACCGCCGGGAGTGACTACTTCTTCAAGATTGCCTGCAAAGCCTTTGTCAAACTATTCAGCAAGACAACCGCCTCACTCTGAGAATAATGGCCCTCAACGATCGTAAACTCATCAGCCTTTTTGGAACCAACAGGTTTATAAAGCGTTGTGAGAGTGACATTTTTCTCATTCGTAACACGCGCAGAAATCAACTTAACCGCAGCTAGGTTGGCCTTGGTCAAATTCCTTTGTCCAAACGTCAACAAATCAATTTGGCGCACTGCGGCATTACCAACAGACTTCCACAGCGGGGCGGTAGCTACGGTATTCTTTGGATTCTTTTTGACGCGTTTCACATTCAAGAATGACCCTTTTGAATCGAACTTAGCTCCGATCCAATCGTACAACAGAATATCGAACCGATTCATATCTTTGATTTTGTTGACAAGTTCATCGCTGAACTTAACTTCTCCGGTCGACTTTCTGGCCTTTTCGCCCAGGTTAACCTTCTTTTCGCGCAATTGAGGCAGTCCAAACAGTTCTGAGAGACGTGCAACGCTTTCGGGAAAACGCTCTGTCAAGCCTACAAAACTAAAGGAGGATTCAATAACAAGTTTCGCTCTTTCCAAATCTTGCTCAGTGCAGAGTTCGGGTGAAAGACCCTTACCAGAAAAGCGTCGCACCATGCCGTTATCAAGTTCAGCACTCTTAGCCGAAAAAAATGCCTCCGGGCTATAATCTCCAGCAATGCAGGCTTCGAAATCTAAGAAGAAATCTGGATAATTCAGATTCGTCTTCATCTTATCAATGGATACACCACTTTTCGGATTGAATTTTCCTTTGAATGTAGGCTGGCAATAATAATATAATGAAATCAACCTGCTGATCGGTTCACGCACAAATGATACGTAACTCGCATCACGGCTTATCCATTCATGTAACCCGTACGAAAAATGACCACAGTAAACCATCTTAGATTGATCTTGCATTTGAAGGCGAAATCGACCAATGGAACGAGGGCTCTCGTCGTATAAATCTACGATGTTCGTGCCGAAAGTTTCCGTCAAACTCGAAAACAATGACATCCCGCCGCATTTGGGAATGTGCATGAATATCAGCGGCGATTCAGAAGAGATTTTCATATTTGCCTTCCTTCGGACCGTCAATTATTGAGCAAGCGCTTCAATGGCTGCGCCTGAGCCATCCAACGAGAACTTAAACGCACCTTTGGTCGGCGTCTTAGTCTTCGCATTTGGTGCGAACACAGCGACAACTTTCATGTCAGGTGCTTTTTTAATATCCACCAATGATTGATCAGTCATTTCCGCTGAAGCCAAGCAAAATGCCGGTCCACACATTAGATATTCAAGGTTTATAGTTGCTTCCCCAAGTTCTAGTTGCACACCAGGCTTTACAACTATACCGGTTGGCAACTGCACATATATGGTTCTTTTTCCGTCAATGCTTTCGACACGAACTTCAACAAGCTTTTTTGCTTGGCCTTGCGCATCCTTCTTAGCGAGCGCTGTCGAGGCGATGCATTTGCCCTTCTCAAAGCAAATCACGTTCCAAAGACCGAAAGTTTGACCATTTGAGGGAGCGGCAGTTGCGTCTTCTTGAGCAGGCGGGGCGTCGACGTTTAGCGTTTGCGCTTGTGTGATCTGGGCAAAAAAAACACTCGCTGCGTAGATCATCAAATATTGGATCACATTCTTGCGCACAGTCATTTCCTTCGATCAATTGATGCTGCAGTTGAGACATGCGTACAGCAGCTGTCTTGCATTTTCAAGTTTACCTCACAACGTAATTTCATAATCGAAGAATTTTCATTAGATGTGCGATGACGTGTTAGTCAAGTGCTCGTCTAAACCACAATAATGCAAAATCATCTATTCTTAGGTCCTTCGATTTTGATCGAGTCAGTCTAATATATTTAATGTGCTAAGAAGACACATTCAGTTTTACAAATCAGAAAACAGTTCTTTTTAAAATAAGAGCCCCTGACGCATACTCTTCGCGTCAGGGGCTCAATTTTTTGCTACTTAGTTCCAGGGATTGTGATCTGCAGGGGCTTGCCCAGCATAGTCACCATTTTTGGCCGCGTCATAACTTGGCTGTGAGCCGATATCAGAAGCTAGGTTCGGTCGCACAACAGGCGGATCGCTTGGCACAGGCTCGGGAGGAGTTGGCAACACCGATCCACCGGTTGCAGGAGAACCTAGTCTTTCAAGTTGCACCGGTTCGTCCACCGGATTTAGGCAACCCATAGCGGCCACCACAGTCCATGTGTTGCCGACCGCAATTGAAATCAAATCTTCACCCGGCGTACAGGCCCGGTCAATCCAACCGATATGACCTGCGTCGTCAATTCCGGCAGTTCTGATCGACGCGCCGTTGCAGGCTTCAGTTTTTACACGTTTGCTCCCTAGGAAGCTGGCGAATTCCGCATCTGTCATCTTGTAATGAGCGTGCGCTTCGAAGCTTTTCTTAAACGCCTCATAGGATGCGGGCGAGTGGAAGTGTGTCTTTGGATCCTTGGCCAATTCTTGCAAGGTCAGTTGCGCATAACCGGCGGCAAAACGATGGTCTGGAACAACGAAGGCATGCATTGGGCCGGTCGGAGCGTCTGTCTTTAATATGCTGCTCAACGGAACGGTTTTAGCTTGCGCCTCTGCTTCGATCTTAGTGTCAGTCGGTGTCTGCGCGCAAGCGGCCAGTAGAGCTGCCGCCATGAGTGCCATTGCTATCTTTGTGCGTTTCATTGTCGCCTCAGTTCTGTTTGATGGCATATTGTTTGAAGATTAGAAAACGGCTGGTTATATCAACCAGCGGCAGCTTTCTTCGGAACAATATATGGGGTCTTTGCACTTGCAGGTTGCGGTTTGGCGGGTGCTGCCGGTGCAACTGCCGCTTGCGTGCTTTGCGGTGCAAGCAAAGGATCGCAAGCAGTCGATGCGCCTAGCAGATCCGCGACCATTTCATATGTGCCGAATTCAAGTACCCAACGCAGCGCACGTTGAACAGGTTCGTTTTGTTGTTGGCCCATCGACGCATCGAACAATTCGGTCGTATCCAGCACCGAGTTATCAACCGAGAAGAACTTGAAAACGCCTGTTTCAGTTTCCAGCCCAACCAGTTGTTTCGTGAAGGACTGCGCCTTGATAACTTTCGTCGTCGTCGTTTCGGTCAGAATTAGGTCAACCGCAATCGAAATGCGGTAGGCGCTTTTGTAGTTATGCACGCCTGCAATGTTGTAGCGGTTGCCAGAGGATTCGATGTTCCAGTTCACCTCGGTGATCGCGCCCGTCAAATAGTGGGTCGACCCCAGAATTTGGCCAGCTTCGATTGGGCGATAGGGAACCTGTTCGGTTCCAACGGCCACATCTTTGCCGTCGCCAAGGCGCTTGTCCATGGCTTGGCTAAGTTCCCATTCAGACACGCGCGAAGAGGTTCTGTTCAAAACCGTCACACCGGTTTTCGCCAAAGCCACAGTCACCATCAAATCGGGACGTTGCGTAAACATGGATGACGAACCATCAGAGAACGTCTTCGCTCCAGTGCCATCTACGATATCGCCGATTGCGATACGAATGTCTTTGTTGCGGCTTTTATGGTCTGCAACGCAGGCCAAAAGCGCATCTGACGGGGTGTGAGTCACGGTTGGCGCCGGGCCGGTAAGCAGATTGGCATCGGCTTTCGGATCATTGGTCGGTTTGTTAGCTGCGCAGCCGCTTAGGACCAGCGCAAGCGAAACAGCGATAGGATAAATTTTCAATTTTGGACCCCATCACAAACTTGGTCTGTCGGCGCTTCAGGACGGTTCAGGATGTTGTTGGAAGAATTCACACACACGCCGTCAGCGCTATTCGTTATCGAAACATCGGTATTGTTATCACCAATCGTCACGTCGCCGATATTGACGCTTGTCAGTTGGTTATAAACATTTGTCACAGATGTCGGCTGTCCGACATTCATGTTGGCGATGCGCAGCGTTTCTGCTGTACCAACGGTCACCATGGAAAACGAAGTCGCACCAGTGCTAGAGCTACCAAAGGATCCATAGGGTGTCGGGTTGCTGAAATCACCCGCATACAATGCTCCCGGCATAACCAGAATTAGTGCAGCAAGTCTCTGACCGAATTTCATCTTTGTTCTCCAAAAGCAGGTGCCGGGGCGCGTGTGCGCCCCGGCAGAGTTATTTAGATCAGCCGCCGATCGTGTTGATCCGCGCAATCGCTTGCTGCGTGATGCCTGCGATATTGGCAGCGCCGGTATCAGAGATCGAGTCGACCAGGTTCTGAACATTGACCGACAGGTCAGTTTCAATGTGCTGGTCAATGTTGGCATCAACATAAGTACCTGCAGTGATCTCGTTCAGGTTGATTTGGGCCGACTGCGTGAAGTTCGCAACATCCACCGTCCCTGCAGAAGAGTAACCGCTGAGGGTGTTTTCTGCCGAGTAGTATTCGGCGTTGATGTCTTGATCCACGTTGCCGCTCAGCGTGTCGCCCGCAGCAATCGTGTTCACGTTAAGATAGGCCGCCTGAATGCCGACATCGTCTGCCGCCGCCGCCAGAGAAACATCACCGGTGGACTCGTAGGTGTAGATGTCGTTAAACACTGACAGATCGTAGTCGGTACCGACTTGCGAGAGCAGGCCTGAATCGGTGCCGTCGCCGATCAGGATGCTTCCAGCCACGTCGATTTTGTTCAACGAAACTTGGAAGACTTGCGACATCTTGCCCATGTCAATGGTATCGCCAGCGAGGTCGATCTCGTTGCCAGTTGCGCCATCCCACCAGTAGCTATAGTTCTGGATCTCAAGTCCGCTTGCATCTTGCGTCACGTAAGCTGCAACCAAGTCGCCGCCGGTGAACACTGTTGCCGGATTTTCCGGATCGATCGTTACGACCAGATCAGCCGTGGTGATCGAGTTGGCTGTGAACAGAGCGGTTTGCGACAGGTTGTCACCCGTTACAGCCCCATCCGAGGTGCCCAGTTCCAGATCATTCGGCTCTTCAATACGCCACTCGCCGATTGCAGTTTGCGTGATGTCAGCAGTGATATTGCTGTTCGACGCCATCGTGTTGGCGGTGATCGACGTGACTTGGGTTAGATCTGTACCATCCACGTTGCCGTCGGCTGTCCAGCCGTCAATGCCGTTCAGGGCATCTTCGTTGCCCGACGCGGTCCAATAGCCGTCGTAAACTTCGTAGCTGTTGTTTGTGATGTAGAACGACGTGTCAGCGTATTGAACGATGCTAGAATCGTATTCGGTGCTGGAAAGGCTGCCCTCTTCGCCATCAAGGCTGGTCCAGCCCAGAATGTCGCCAACCGAACGGATGCTGTTGAAGGCAAACGATGTGGTTTGATCGACACCGTTCAAGTTGACATCGCCAACTTCAGTGGTCGCAAGCGCAGTGTTCACAAAACCTTCCGGTCCGGTGAAGCCGTCAGTCGGATCATCCCAGTGCAGACCGTTAGCATCTGTGCCTTCACCGTTATAGAACGACGAACCGGCGTTCACAGTTTGGTTCGAGAAGACGAAGTCGTGCACAGACTGCGTGAAGCTTAGGTCTTGGACAAAGTCGGTGCCGGAAATGTAGTCAGAGTTTTCCGGGTCAAACGACACGCCGCTGATCAGTTTCAGATCGCCTGAACCGATGTTGCTGATAGCGTTCACACCCACCGATGCCACTTGCACGATGCTTTCCAAAGCAACATCGCCGTAACCTTCAGTGTACTTGTTCGGCAGGTCGTTCAACCCGTCAACCAAGCCGCCGTTCAAAGAGTCGTTACCCCAGTACGCAGAGTGGGTCAGATCAACACCGGACACGTCTGCGCCGCCAGCAGCGAAGGCATAATCATCCAAGATGGTCGTAGCCACGGCGGTGTTACGCACGTTCACTTCGCTCATCAGGTTCATGTAGCCGTCTTCGACAGCAGAACCGGCCCCCATGTTATCACCCCAGTACCACGATGCGAGGTTGTTATCATTGCCATTGAAGTTGGCAAATTGACCCAGTTCGTAGCCGCCGTTTTCCGGATCAAAGCTGTCATACGTCGCACTTTCAACCGTCGCCATGATGGTGAAATCGGCCGAGCCGTAATCTTCAGACGATGCGCCGTCGTTCAAAACCGTGTTGCCAACCGTGATCGTGTTTGCGGTGACGAAGGCTTTTTGATCTAGGTTCATAACAGCCGGATCATTGGCCGTCAAAGAATGGGGCGCATAAGCACCCGCCCAGTTTGTCGCTTCAAGCGTGAACTGTTCGTAGTCGATGAACGGGTCTTCGTTGTCCTGGCCAGTGCTATTGCCGTTCCAATAAGTATCCCAATAGTTCGAGCCGCCGCTGACGCCCTGCACATCGAACCCTTGGCCGCCATAGTAATAATCGTTGTTGTTCAGGCCAACCAGAGAATCACCGCCAAGGTTGATCACAACGCTTTGATCATCCGCAGCGCTGACTGCGATAGAGTTCAACGCGACAACGGCTTGTTGCGTGCCATTCACCAGTTCGTCATTGGCATCCAAGGTTTGGGCATCAATGATCGCGGTGCCCTGCTGCGAAGCAGAGGCGTCGATTTCGTTGCGCGAAATCAATTCAAATGTGTAAGCGGTGTCGCGGCTTGTATCTTCGTAATCGTAACCGCCTTCGTTCGCGCCATCTAGGAACTGCTGAACTTCGATCGTGGTCAGGCCGGAAACCGAATCTTCTTCGTTGTTCGCCAGCACGTCGACGTTAATCGACTGGAACGAAATATAGGCGGTTTGGCTTACATCAGTGATTTCCGCGTCACGAATGGTGGTATTGGCCGACAGCGAGTTGCCGTTGAAAATGCCAACGCCTTGGCTGCCTTCCCACCAGTAAGACGAGTCGTTCAACGAAGTCCAAAATGCTTCGTCGATCGTCAGCAAATCTTTTGCTTCGATGGTCACCGGCGCAGTGCCCGTGCCAGCTTCAACGCCGTAGAACAAAGCCACTTGCGTCGCTTGATCAATAGCTGCACCAAGCGCGCCTTCAGCGTTTTGCTCGTTCCAAAGATCGGAATACGTCCAGTTCGACGGATCCAAGCTTGGGCTTAGGTAAACGTCAGCACGGGCAGCAGCACCGACAACGACAAACGCAAGCGCGCTTACCGTAGACAGCAGCTTGATGTTTAACTTCCGCATTTTTTTCACTTCCTCGTCTGTTGAACAGATTACTTCATGCAGCCCGAGTCTATCTGGTGGCCACACCTACGCAATTTACTGCCCGATTTTAAACACACAAACAAGTGATCTGCCTGTGAACCAACGAGATTTTGTTGGCACCGTGGCATTTTAGGTACGCTGAACCTTATTATCACATGGAGTTTTTACTTTGGATTACGCTTTGGAGTAATTTTTCAGTTCTTTTGGGTCAAGGTGAGATTACAATTCAGGGATTTTATTACACTTTTGGATATACACGATATCCCAACGTTCCCGCCCCAAGCCTTCCAGCAGCGAACAGGCAGCGAGTCCCCGCGCATTCCAAGCGGTTCACCCAGAATTAACCCAGCGTAGTTCAATGATATTCTTAACGTTTTGGCACGCTATCCGCGCAGCCACCCAGCGCCGTGGCAGCCTTAAACCACCGGCACCGCCGCCAGTGAATTGGTCGAAGCGCCAGTCACTTTAACCCGCACCAGATCGCCAACTTGGCCGGTCGCATCCGTCACATGCACCGCCATCAGATGGTCAGATTTGCCCACCATCTGCCCCGGCATCCGCCCGGCTTTTTCATACAGCACATGGCACTCACGCCCCACCATCGCGTCTTGCGCGGCGCGTTGTTGCTTTGTGATCAGGGCCTGCAAGGTTTGCAGGCGCGCATCGGCCACTTCGGCGGGCAGCTCGGGCTTTTCGGCGGCGGGCGTGCCCGGACGGGCCGAGTATTTGAACGAATAGGCCATCCCGAAGCCCACCGTGCGGATCAAGTCCAAGGTCGCTTCAAAATCGGCATCGGTTTCACCGGGGAAGCCCACGATAAAGTCTGACGTTAGCAGAATATCGGGCCGCGCGTCGCGGAAGCGTTCGATCAGGCGCAGGTAGCTTTCAGCCGTATGTTTGCGGTTCATCGCCTTTAGAATGCGATCTGACCCCGATTGAACGGGCAGGTGCAGGTAGGGCATCAGCTTGGGCTGCGTTCCATGCGCTTCGATCAGATCATCGGCCATGTCGTTGGGATGGCTGGTGGTGTAGCGCAAGCGCTCCAGCCCGTCGATCTTGGCCAAAGCGCCGATCAGCTGCGCCAAGCCGACGTCCGCGCCATCGCGTTGGCCGTGGTAGGCGTTGACGTTCTGGCCCAGCAGCGTCAGGTCTTTAACGCCGCGCTCAACCAAACCCTGCGCTTCGGCCAGCACGCGGTCTACGGGGCGGCTTACCTCGGCCCCACGGGTATAGGGCACCACGCAAAAGGCGCAGAACTTGTCGCAGCCTTCTTGCACGGTCAAAAACGCGGTCGGCCCGCGCTTGCCCTTGCGGACGGGCAGCAGATCAAACTTCGATTCCACAGGAAAGTCGGTATCCACCGGATCACCCGCGCCGCGCACAAGGGCGGGCAGGCGGTGATAGGCTTGTGGCCCCACGACCAGATCAACCATCGGCACGCGGCGCATAATCTCGGCCCCTTCGGCCTGCGCTATGCAGCCCGCCACGCCGATCTTCAAATCGGGCCTTGCGTCTTTCAACGGGCGCAGGCGGCCAAGATCGGAATACAGCTTGTCACCGGCTTTTTCGCGAATGTGGCAGGTGTTCAGCAGCACCAAATCCGCCTCGCCCGCGTCTTCGGTCACAACATAACCTTCGGGGGCCATCGCTTCGGCCATCCGCTCGCTGTCATAGACGTTCATCTGACAGCCGTAGGTCTTGATGAAAAGCTTCTTAAGGTCAGACATTCGCGCGCACCGATTGAACAAGCACAGCCCTTACGCCAAGCAGCCCTGCTTGGCAACTTGGCGCTTGGGTCTTGCGTTAGGCAGGGCCTTGCAACAGATTGCTTTGCGACACCTTATCCCTTGGGCCATCAGGAAAGATCAACCGATGAACAGCTATGACTATTCCGGCAAGGTTGCCGTGATCACCGGCGGCGCAAACGGCATTGGCGCGGCTGTGGCGCAGCGGATGGCAGCGTCGGGGGCAAAGGTGGCGATCTGGGATATGGACATCACAGCGCCCGAAGCCAAGGTGTCCGACCTGCCCGCAAGATCACGGCTTTTCGTGCAGGTCGATGTCAGCGCGCAAGCCAGCGTTGCGGCGGCGATGGCCGCGACAGAGGCGGCCTTTGGCAAGGTGGATATCTTGGTCAACAGCGCAGGCATCGCTGGCCCGAACGCCACCTTAGCCAATTACGACCCCGAGATCTGGAAGCGCATCTTGGCCATCAACCTTGACGGCAGCTTTTTGTGCTGCAAGGCCGTGGTTCCCGGCATGATGGCGCGCAACTATGGGCGCATTGTGAACATCGCCTCGATTGCAGGCAAAGAGGGCAATCCCAACGCCTCGGCCTATTCGGCATCCAAGGCGGGGGTGATAGCCATGACAAAATCGCTGGGCAAAGAGCTGGCAAGCCATGACATCTCGGTCAACTGCGTCACCCCCGCCACCGCGAAGACCCGCATCTTGGACCAGCTGAGCCAAGAGTTCATCGACTACATGCTGTCCAAAATCCCGCGCGGCCGCTTTGTCACGGTTGAGGAGATTGCCAGCATGATCCTATGGATGGCCTCGGCCGAGAATTCGTTCACCACCGGATCGACCTTCGATCTGTCGGGCGGTCGCGCGACCTATTAAGCGCGGCGCAGGCGGATCACCACATCGACACGGGCGATTTCGGTGCCCGCGGGCGCTGCGGGAAGGGCCGCAATCGTGACTTCATCTGCCGGAGCATCCGTCAGCGCGTGGGTGTCTTCCCAGTAGAAATGCGGATGGTTTTCAACGCGCGTGTCAAAATAGCTGCGCGCGCCGTCAACCACCACTTCGTTGACAAGGCCCGCCTCGCAAAAGGCGCGCAGGGTGTTGTAAACTGTGGCAAGGCTGACCTTTTCGCCCACACCACCCGTTAAGGCAAACAGGCTTTCGGCGGTGACATGGCGATCTTGGCCATCGCCCACCAGCAACCGCGCCAAAGCCAAACGCTGCCGTGTCGGGCGCAAACCGCCGCGGGCCAACCAATCGGTGGCACGAACAGCCTCGGTCGTCATGATTGCGTCGTCTTGGGCCTGCATCCTGCCGTCCTGCCTTTGGTTTAGCGCACCTATATCGCCCCGCGCTTTGCTTTGCCAGAGAGGTTGCGCACAGCCCCCTCGGCAGGCCGCCACCGAGCGTGGGCACCCGCCCTTGCGCCCGCTTATCACGGGATGTTACATGGTATGCAAAAGGCAAGGGGGCACGGCCGTATGGGCGCTTATCCGACGACATTCGACAAGGAAGCGCTTTTGGCTTGCGCGCGCGGTGAGCTTTTCGGCCCCAGCAACGCGCAACTGCCCGCCCCCCCCATGCTGATGATGGACCGCATCACCGAGATTTCGGAAGACGGCGGCGAATTCGGCAAAGGCCATGTCGTGGCCGAGTTTGACATAACGCCCGACCTTTGGTTCTTTGCCTGCCACTTTCCCGGCAACCCGATCATGCCCGGCTGTCTGGGCCTTGACGGGCTTTGGCAACTGACCGGCTTTAACCTTGGCTGGCGCGGCTGGCTGGGGCGCGGCTATGCGCTTGGCGTGGGCGAAGTGAAGCTGACCGGCATGGTGCGCCCTGACCGCAAACTGCTGCGCTATCATGTCGACTTCACCAAGGCACTGTCCACCCGCCGCCTGACCATGGGTGTCGCCAACGGCCGGGTTGAGGCGGACGGAGAGCTGATTTATCAGGTCACCGATATGAAAGTTGCCCTGTCGTCCAACTGACCTTGGCCGTCTTTGATCTCGGAAAGGATATTCCATGCGTCGCGTCGTTATCACCGGCATCGGCATCATCTCTCCCATCGGCAACTCGGCAGACGAGGTGGAAGCCTCGCTGCGCGCGGGCAAGTCGGGCATCATCTTTGCCCCCGACTATGCCGAGCGTGGCTTTCGCAGCCAAGTCAAAGGCCAGCCGCAAATTGTGCTGGAAGATCATATCGACAAACGCGATCTGCGCTTTATGGGCCCGGGGGCGGCCTATAACTTCTTGGCCATGCAACAAGCCATCGCTGATAGCGGGCTTACACCGCAAGACGTGTCAAACGAACGCTCTGGCCTGATCATGGGGTCGGGCGGGCCGTCGACATCGAACTTCTTTCAGGCTTTTGATGCCGTGATCAACAAAGGCGCGCCCAAGAAGATGGGCCCGTTCATGGTGACGCGCTGCATGTCCTCGACCAACTCGGCCTGTCTGGCCACGCCGTTCAAGATCAAGGGCGTGAACTATTCGATCACCTCGGCCTGCTCGACCTCGGCGCATTGCATCGGCAATGGCACCGAACTGATCCAGATGGGCAAGCAAGACATCGTCTTTGCTGGCGGCGGCGAAGAACTGGATTGGACCCTGTCTTGCCTGTTTGATGCGATGGGGGCCATGTCGTCAAAGTATAACGACGCGCCCACCACCGCCTCGCGCACCTATGATGCCAACCGCGACGGCTTTGTGATTGCTGGCGGCGGCGGCGTTGTGGTGCTGGAAGAGCTGACTCACGCCTTGGCGCGCGGGGCCAAGATTTACGGCGAAGTGACAGGCTACGGCGCCACATCCGATGGCCACGATATGGTGGCCCCTTCCGGTGAGGGTGGCGAGCGGTCGATGAAGCTGGCCCTGTCAACCCTGCCCTCAGATCGTAAAATCGACTATATCAACAGCCACGGCACCTCTACCGTCGTGGGCGACGTAACCGAGATGGAAGCCATCCGCCGCGTCTTTGGCCGCGGCCACACGCCGCCAGTTGCGTCAACCAAATCGCTGACGGGGCATTCCTTGGGGGCCACCGGCGTGCATGAAGCGATCTATTCGCTGATCATGATGAACAAGTCTTTCATCGCCGCCTCGGCCAATATCCAAACGCTAGACCCAGCCCTTGATGCGGGCGAAATCGTGACAGAACTGCGCGAAGGCGTGGATCTGGACAGCGTGCTGTCCAACAGCTTTGGCTTTGGCGGCACGAATGCAACGCTTGTGATGAGCAAGTATTTAGACTGACACGCCACGATTTTTCTGCGAAAAATCACGTCCAACACCCTGACCCCCGATTTTTCGCAGAAAAATCGCGCCCACAAAAGGAGACCTCGATATGCCAGAACTGATGCGCGGCAAACGCGGCCTGATCATGGGCGTGGCCAATGACCGTTCCATCGCTTGGGGCATCGCCAAAGCCTTGGCCGCCGAAGGTGCGGAACTGGCCTTCTCTTACCAAGGCGAAGCGTTTGGCAAGCGGGTTGAACCGCTCGCAGCCTCGGTTGGATCGGATTTCTTGGTCGACGTGAATGTAATCGACGATGAAAGCTTGGACGCCTGCTTTGACGCGCTGAAAACCCGCTGGGGCACGATTGATTTTCTAGTCCATGCCGTGGCCTTTTCTGACAAGAACGAGTTGACAGGTCGCTTCATCAACACCACGCGGGGCAATTTTCAAAACTCGCTGACGATCTCATGCTTTTCCTTCATCGACGTCAGCCGCCGCGCTGCCGAACTGATGCCCGATGGTGGCAGCCTGATCACCCTGACCTATGGCGGGTCAAACCGCGTGACACCCAATTACAACGTCATGGGCGTGGCGAAAGCAGCGCTTGAATCGGCCACGCGCTATCTGGCCAACGACCTTGGCCCGCAAAAGATCCGCGTCAACGCCATCTCGCCCGGCCCGATGAAAACCTTGGCCGGGGCCGCCATCGGCGGGGCGCGTGCCACGTTCCGCCACACCGAAGCCAACGCCCCTATGCGCCAGAACGCGACATTGGAAGCTATTGGCGGCACGGCCGTCTGGCTTTGCTCGGATTACGGCAATTGCACCAGTGGCGAGGTGATCCACGTCGATGCGGGCTATCACGTGCTGGGTATGCCACAGCAAGAAAACCTCTGACATCGCCGTCAAACCGCCTCAATTGTCATCGCCCTGTCACAGCCACCGATAAGTGTGGCGTCACGGGGCCACATTCCCTATGGACAGATGCCGTCGCTGGCCCCAGAGTTTGCGTAAGACGTGACCACTTCGGCTGAATATAGCACCAGAAGGAGAGCCCATTGGGCATCAGCGCGCTGACCCCCCCGACCCGTCCGGAAGACCTTGCCGAAACGCATCTGGAATTCCCCGACAATCGCCTGTTGATCGAGTTGTGCGGCCAGTTTGACCGCAATCTTGCGCAGGTAGAACACCAAATGGGGGTTCACGTTCTGCGCCGCGGCAATAAGCTGGCCGTCTTGGGCGACAAACTCGCGCGCGAACAAGCCGCAGCCGTCTTACGCGGGCTTTACGCGCGGCTAGAGGCGGGCAAGCATATCTCGGCAGGCGATGTCGAAGGGTCAATCCGCATGGGCCGCCCCCCCAGTGAATCGCCGCGCGCCGAAGGCGAGCAGATCGAGATGTTCCAAGGCGGTGGCCTAGAACTGCGCACCCGCAAAAAGGGGGTCGAGGCGCGGACAGAGGCGCAAAAGGCCTATGTCGCGAACCTGTTCACCCACGAGATGGGCTTTGGCATCGGCCCTGCAGGCACGGGCAAGACCTATCTGGCCGTGGCCGTGGGCGTGACCATGTTCTTGTCGGGCGCGGTTGAAAAGATCATCCTGTCGCGTCCTGCTGTGGAAGCGGGCGAGCGTTTGGGCTTTTTGCCCGGCGACATGAAGGAAAAGATCGACCCCTATATGCAGCCGCTCTATGACGCGCTGAACGATTTTCTGCCCGCCAAACAGGTGGAAAAGATGCTTTTGGAAAAGCGCATCGAAATCGCCCCCCTCGCCTTCATGCGCGGGCGCACCCTATCGAACGCCTTCGTCGTGCTGGACGAGGCGCAAAACGCCACCTCGATGCAGATGAAGATGTTCCTGACCCGTCTGGGCGAAGGCAGCCGCATGGTGATCACCGGCGACCGCACCCAAGTTGACCTGCCGCGCGGCACGTCATCGGGCTTGGCCGAGGCGGAGCGGATTTTGAAGAACGTCAAAGGCGTCAGCTTTAACTACTTCACCTCTAAGGATGTCGTCCGCCACCCCTTGGTCGGCCGAATCATCGAAGCCTATGAGGCTGACGAAGCTTCCAGCGCCTGAAGCGGCGGACCAAGCAGCGCTTGGTCCCGCGCCCCTTAGGGCATCAACTGCCCGCCGTTCACTTCGATCACTTGGCCGATGATATAGGCCGACAGCGCGCGGCTGGCCAAGAACAGGTATGCCCCCACACAATCTTGCGCCACACCCAAGCGGCCCTGCGGCACGGTGGCCAAGGCGGCATTCAACTGCGCTTGGGTCGAATAGCGTTCGTGGAACGGCGTGGTAATCACCCCCGGTGCCACCGCGTTGACGCGAATGCCAAAGGGGATCAACTCTTTGGCCAAACCGCGCGTCATGTCATGGACAAAGGCCTTGGATGACCCATAAAGCCCCGCCCCGCCCGAAGCCCCGTTGCGCGCCGCAATCGAGGTGGTGTTGATGATAAACCCGCTGTCATCCTTGGCCGCAGCCTTTAGATGCGGAATAGCCGCCGCTGTCGCCACCACAACCGAGCGGCCATTCAGGTCCATGATGTCGTCATAGTCTTTCTCGGTGGCGTTTTCATAAGACACCCGCCGCACCATGCCGCCCGCGTTGTTGATCAACCCGTCCAGCTTCCCAAAAGCCGCCACGGCCTGATCAACCGCGCTGCGCGATCCTGCCCCCGTCGACATATCGGCGTGGATCAGATGAACGCGGCCCTTGGCTGCGGTGATCTCATCCGCCAGCGCCTTGGCCGCGTCTAGGCTTGCGTTGTAATGCAGACCCACCAGCGCGCCTTGGGCGGCAAAGGCGCGGGCAAGTTCGGCCCCGATGCCGGTGGACGCGCCGGTGATCAGAACGGCTTTGCCTGCCAGATCGGGAATGGTCAGCGATGGGGTCATGGTATGGTCCTTTCAGGAAATCGAGCTAAGACGGCAGCACAGGCCAAATCTACCGCCTGTTCAATGGTCAATTCTGTTGTGTCGATCAGAACGGAATCTTCCGCCGGTCGCAGGGGCGCATCCGCCCGCCCCATATCACGCGCATCGCGTTCGCGCACTTCCGCCAGAACCTGCGCTAGATCGCCGCCCGTTTCGCGCCAACGCCGCTCTGCGCGCACCTCGGCTGACGAGGTGACATACAGCTTCACCTCGGCCATCGGGCAAATCACCGTGCCAATATCGCGGCCATCCAGCACCGCGCCGCCTGCGCTGCGCGCAAACTGGCGCTGAAATGCGGTCAACGCCGCGCGTACTTGCGGCATTGCCGCCACACGACTTGCAGCTTGCCCTGCGGCCAAGGTTCGCAGATCATCGCGCGCCAGATCTTGCGGTGTCAGCCCCATCGCTGCCTGCACCGGATCGCCGCCCTTCGCCGCCACCGCGCGGTACAAAAGCCCCGTGTCCAGATAGGCAAAGCCAAACTTATCCGCCAAGGCGCGGGCAATCGTGCCCTTGCCCGCAGCGGCGGGGCCATCAATCGCCACTGTGAATTCCATCTGACTTGCTTTCAATTCCATGCCCACGCTGCGTTCAGCGATTGCGCCAAAGCTGCAACGCGGCAAACAGCGCCAAGACGATGGCCACAATCGCCATGACAAACTTGCCTTCTGTGAACCCCGAGGCTAGGGCAACCGCCTGTGCCTCTACCTCGGGTCCGGCGGGCAATATCCGCGCAACCGCCAGATTTTCGGCCAAATCGCACAGGCCGTAAGCCAAGGCTGGCAAGAACCAAACCTGACCCCGCCCGCTTAGGGGCAGGCACAGCGTCAGCGCAAGAAAAATGGCGAACAAGGTATCGGTCAGCCGGAACGCGCCTTGATACAGGGCCATGCCCGCAGGCGACAGGTGCTGCAAATAGATCCGCGCATCCATCACCCCGTAACCCATCGGGCGCAGGTCAAACGGCAGCGCCCCGCCGCCCTGCGCGATAAGGTGCAGCATCAGAAAAACAACCCCGCCGCAGGTTCCCAGCGTTGCCAAAGGAAGTGCCCAGTAAACCGCCTTCATTGCGCCCCCACCCTTATGGCTGGCAAAGCATCACGCCCAGCCGTTGCCGTCAATCCGCGCCGCCATCATTCGGCATCATGAGACAATACCGCGCCAAGGCCGGTCATCAAGCCTTCAAAGATCGGAAATGAGGTGACGATGGGCGAGGCATCATCAATCGACACCGGCTTTTTCGCCGCCATGCCCGCGATCAGGAAACTCATCGCGATGCGGTGGTCGATATGGGTCTTGGCCGTGGCCCCACCGGGCATGCCGCCTGCACCCAAACCGTGCACGATCAGCGTGTCTTGATCTTCCTCGACCCGCACGCCGCAGGCTTCTAAGCCGCGCGCCATGGCGTCGATCCGGTCAGATTCCTTGACGCGCAACTCCTTGACCCCACGCATCACCGTGGTGCCCGTGGCGAATGACGCGACCACCGACAAGATCGGGTATTCGTCGATCATCGAAGGCGCACGTTCGGCGGGCACTTCGATGCCCTTCATATCCCCCGAAAAGCGCACACGCAGATCGGCGACAGGTTCCCCACCTTCGGTGCGGGGGTTTTGAAACTCGATATCCGCGCCCATTTCAACCAAGGTCAGATACAGCCCGTTGCGCGTCAGGTTCTGGCTGACACCGGGTACAAAGATGTCAGACCCTTCGACGATCAGCGCCGCACAAACGGGAAACGCGGCCGAGGATGGGTCGCGTGGCACAGCCACCGATTGCGGGCGCAACTCGGGCTGGCCGGTCAAGGTGATCACATTGCCCTCTGACGTTTTCTCGACCGTCAGGGCCGCACCGAAGCCCAGCAGCATCCGTTCGGAATGGTCACGGGTGGGTTCTTTTTCGATCACAACCGTCTGGCCGGGGGCATTCAGCCCCGCCAGAAGGATGGCGGATTTCACCTGCGCGCTGGCCACGGGCAGCGTGTAGCGCACGGGAATAGGATTGGCAGCACCCACAACCGTCATGGGCAAACGCCCGCCTTTGCGCCCATAAGCCTGCGTGCCAAACAGTGACAGCGGGTCGGTCACGCGCCCCATCGGCCGCTTGCGCAAGCTGGCATCGCCGGTGAAGGTCGCGGTGATCGGCGTGGTCGCCATGGTGCCCATGATCAAGCGCACACCTGTGCCGGAATTGCCGCAGTCAATCACATCGGCGGGTTCGCCAAAGCCCCCCACGCCCACGCCCTGCACACTCCACGCACCAGCACCATGTTGGGTGACGGTCGCGCCAAAGGCCTGCATCGCCTTGGCGGTATCCAGCACATCTTGGCCTTCCAGCAGGCCCGTGATGCGGGTTTCGCCAATCGCCATAGCCCCAAAGATCAAAGCGCGGTGGCTGATCGACTTGTCGCCCGGCACAGCGGCGGTGCCTTTGAGCGGGCCGGATTTATGGGCAGTCATCGGTTGGGCGGTGCCGTGGGCAGACATGGAAAGCTCCTGCGCGTTGAATAGGCGGGTGATAGCCCAGTTGGCGCGCAGGGTCTACAGCCCAGCGCGGCGATAGGGTCAAAGACGGCGAAAGGTCAGGTAATGCGGCGGGCGGCCTTCGCGCAGGGCCTTTTGTTCATAGCGGGTCGAAAGCCAATCTTCCCACGGGTCACTGCCCTGATGGATCAGGTCAAACCCCGCCTGCGGCACCTCTTCCAGCGTTTGGCGCACGTAATCGGGAATATCGGTCGCCACACGGAATTCAGACCCCGAAGCCGTGATCCGCGCAAGGGGCAAAAGGTATTCCTGCGTCACCACCCTGCGGCGGTGATGGCGCGCTTTGGGCCAAGGATCGGGATAGTTCAGAAACACCTTCGAGACGGCGGCAGGCCCCAACACCTCAAACAAATCGCGCACATCACCGGGGTGGATGCGCAGGTTGCTGACACCTGCGGTGCGGATCTTGCCGAGCAGCATGGCGATGCCGTTCACAAACGGCTCTGCCCCGATCAGCGCCACATCGGGGTTGCGCGCGGCCATATGCACCAGATGCTCGCCGCCGCCAAAGCCAATCTCTAGCCACAAGGGGCGCGCTTGCCGCCACGGTTCTAGGTCCACCAATCCCCGTGCAGGGTTTTCTGCGCGGGTCACGCCGTTCAGCGTGACGGGCCCCAAATCCTCGGCCAGATAGTCTTTTTGGCTGGCGCGCAGGGTTTTGCCGCGAATGCGCCCGTAAAAGTTGCGCCGCGCGGGGGGGGCATCACCCAAGCCTTCGGTTTCGTCTGAGCCGGTTTCGTCTGACATAGGCGCCCCTTTAAGAACGAGCGCGGGGATAGTCTGCCAAACGCCAAGGCGTCAAGGCGTGATCGGCGGCGCGCCGATGTCGCCGGGGGCGACGGCGACCGATTTAAGCACGGCAAACACCGGCGAACCCACTGCCAGCCCCAGTTGCACCGCTGACCGCCGCGTGATGCGCGCCAGCAGCAAATCTTCCCCCAAGCGCAGTTGCACCATAGCCCCCGGCCCATCACCCATCCGCAAGGCCACCACCGTGGCGGGCAAGATGTTCAGCGCCGAAATCCCTTCGGGCCGCTGCACCGCCAACATCACATCCTGCGCCGCAATCCGCACCCGCAGGGCAGCGCCGATCGTAGCATCCACCCGTGGCAACCACAGCGGGCCTGCCGAGGTGTGCAGGCGGGTTAGCCCGTCGTCATCTTGGGCGGCCACGGTGGCCGTAATCACCGACCCCGCTTCACGCACACCGCCCAGCCATGGCGACAGGTTGGGGTCTGAAAACACTTCGGCCACCGGCCCCGCCTTCAACACACGCCCTTTGCCCAGCACCACCACCGTTCCAGCAAGGCGGGTGATTTCCGACACTGAATGGCTGACATACAAAATAGGGATCTGCGTTTGGTCGCGCAGATGTTCCAGATAGGGCAGAATTTCCGCCTTACGCGCATCATCCAAAGCGGCGAGGGGTTCATCCATCGCCAAGATCTGCGGGTTCGACAGTAACGCCCGCCCAATGGCCACACGTTGGCGTTCTCCCCCCGACAAAGTCTGCGGGCGGCGCGCCAGAAGCGCGGCGATGCCCAGCATAGCGACGACCTGATCGAACGAAACGCCGCCTTTGTCGGGTGAGAACCAGCGGCCGTAAACCAAGTTCTGCCGCACTGTCAGGTGCGGAAACAGACGGTCGTCTTGAAACACGCAGCCAATGCGGCGGCGGTGTGGCGGTCGGTTGATGCCCGTGTCGGTATCGAGCAAAACCTGATCGCCCGCACGAATAAGCCCCCGATCCGGCCGCATCAGCCCTGCCACCGCCTTGATCACGCTTGATTTGCCAGCGCCTGACGGGCCAAACAGCGCCGTCACGCCCGCAGGCACCTCAAACGCCACATCCAGCGCAAAGCCTGCAAAAACGTGCTGCAAAGACACCCGCATCGTCATGCGCCCGAAATCCTGCGCGCCACGGCTTTGCTGGCCCATTCCGACACGATCAGTGCGGCCATGGCGACAAAGATTGAAACCAGCACCAGCCGAAACGCCTGCGGATCACCACCGGGCACCTGCAAAAAGGCATAGATCGCCGAAGGCAGGGTTTGGGTTTGGCCCGGAATATTGGCGACAAAGGTGATCGTCGCGCCGAACTCTCCCATCGCCTTGGCAAAGGCCAAAACCGCGCCCACGATGATGCCGGGCAAGATCAGCGGCAGGGTGACGGTGGCAAAGACCCACAGCGGTGACGCGCCCAAGGTGCTGGCGGCCTGTTCCAACCGCGCATCCACTGCCTCGACCGAAAGTCGAATGGCGCGCACCATAAGCGGGAAGGCCATGACGGCAGCGGCCAGCACAGCGCCTGTCCATTGAAAGGCCAAGACCACGCCGACCTTATCCAGATATTGCCCGACAAGCCCATGCCGCCCAAAGGTCAGCAAAAGCAGATAGCCGGTCACCACAGGCGGCAAGATCAAGGGCAAGTGAACCAACCCGTTCACCACCTGCTTGCCCCAAAACTGCCGCCGCGCCAGCGCCAAGGCGACCAGAATGCCCAAAGGCAGGCTTAGCCCCGTAGCCCAAAGCGACACGCGCAGCGACAAGGCCACGGCGCGCCACTCGTCGGGGGATAACCAGTCGGGCATCACAGTCCTATTTCAGCACGATAAAGCCTTGCGCGGTGAAGACAGCCCCCGCCGCATCGGAAGACAGGTCCTCCAAGAAGGCCAGCGCCTGCGGCGCGGTGCTCGCCGCGATCATCGCAGCAGGATAGACGATCGGTTTGTGGCTGTCTTCGGGGAAAGTTCCCACCACCGCCACATTGTCATCGCCCATGGCATCAGACGCATAGACGATCCCAAAAGCCGCTTCCTTGCTATCCACCAGCTTCAGCGCCGCACGCACATTTTCCGCCTGCGCCACCTTGGGCGCAACCGCGTCCCAAAGCCCAAGGTTCGTCAAAGCCTCTTTGCCATACTGTCCAGCAGGAACCGACTCCACCAAACCCATCGCAAGCTTGCTATCGCCCACAAGCCCCGCCAGATCAAACCCTTGCGCAATGGTCACGGGCGTGGCGGCGGGGTCAGCGGCGACCAAGATCAGCGTGTTGCCCAAGATGGTCTTGCGGCTGTCAGGCTTGATCAGGTTGGCATCAGCCAGCGCATCCATCCACTGCTTTGAGGCCGAGATGAACACATCCGCAGGCGCGCCCTGTTCGATCTGCTTGGCCAGCTTGGCCGAGGAATCGTAAGAAATCACCACATGGTTCCCCGTCTGCTTTTCCCAATCCGCCGCAATCACATCCAGCGCGGTTTTCAAGCTGGATGCGGCAAAGACGGTGATGTCGGCGGCATGGCTGGCGACAGGCAAGGCTAGGGCTGCGGAAAGGATCAGGGCGGTAAGGGTGGAGCGGCGGGTGATAAGGGTCATGGTAACCTTTAGCGTTATGTTTGGTGAAACATATCACTCAAGACCCGCTTTTTTGCAAGCGTTATTTCCCGTCGGGAATATCCCGCAGCATCGCCGTAATCGCCGCAATCTCAACCGCTCCCGCGCGGGCGGCGGTGTCTTGCAGCGCGCGGTATAGCCGCAGCACTTCCAACCCCGCCTCTGTCACTTGTGCCCCGCCCCCGCCCGCCCCACCGCGCGCGCTTTCGACCAAGGGCGCAGCAAAGGCGGCGTTCATGGCATCGACCAGCATCCAAGCGCGCTTATAGCTCATATCCATCGCCCGCCCCGCGGCCGAGATCGACCCCGTGTCGCGGATATGTTCCAACAGTTCAGCCTTCCCCGGCCCCAGCATTGCCCCATGGGCAAAGAACAGGCGCAGGTGCAGGCGGGTGGCGAGGTCTTGGGCGGCGTTTTCCATCGCCAAAGGGTTTCGCCAAAGCCAATCCATTGCAAGAGCTTTTCTATGGGCACAGGCAAGGCACGGGGCGAAGCTTTGCTTGAATTTGCATATATCCGCCACCTTCGGCCTTGCAGACAGCGCGAATTACCCCTCACAAGGCGCAAAGCTTTTGGCTCGGGAACAGGATCAGCGGCACATGGCACTTTCGATGGCGGCCCAAGATCTTGACCGCGACGGTTTGCCCAAACCAAGGCGCATTCTTGCCCTTGCCACAATCTTGATGGGCGTCACCCTTGCGGTGATGGACGGCACGATTGCCAATGTTGCCTTGCCCACGATCGCCCAAGACTTCCACGCCTCTGCTGCCAGTTCGATCTGGATCGTCAACGCCTATCAAATGGCCATCGTGATCAGCCTGCTGCCCCTTGCGTCGTTGGGGGAAATCTTGGGCTATCGGCGCGTCTATCTGGGCGGTGTGGCTTTGTTCACCATCGCCTCGCTGGGCTGCGTGCTAGCCCCGTCGATCATGGCGCTGACGGTTGCGCGCGCCGTGCAAGGCTTTGGCGCGGCTGGGTTGATGAGCGTGAACGGTGCCCTGCTGCGCTACGCTGTGCCCAAAGACCGCTTTGGTCGCGCCCTTGGGGTGCTGGCAATGGCTGTGGCCATTGCGTCAACCATAGGGCCAGCTTTTGCGGGCTTTGCGCTGTCGTTGGTGCATTGGTCGTGGCTTTTCGCCATCAACCTGCCCTTGGGCGCTGTGACCTTGGCCTTGGGCTGGCGCAGCCTGCCCGAAAGCCACCGTGCCGACCAGTCGTTTGACTGGGTTAGCGCGGCCCTCAGCGCGCTGACCTTGGGCTTTTTGATCACCACCATCGACAGCTTGGGCGAGGGTCTGTCTTGGGCCACGGGCTTGGCCGAGGCTGCCATTTGCCTGACCGCCCTCACCTTGTTGATCCGCCGCGAAAGGCGCAAGGCATACCCGCTTTTGCCGCTGGACCTGCTGGCGATCCCAATCTTAAGCCTGTCACTATGCACATCAGTCGCAGCGTTTACCGCGCAGATGATGGCCTTTGTGTCGCTGCCTTTCACCTTTCAAACCCTGATGGGATTTGCCCCGCATCAGGTGGGAATGCTGATGATCCCGTGGCCTATCGCCTTGGCCCTTGTGGCCCCTGTGTCAGGGCGCTTGTCTGACCGCTATAGCTCGGCGGTGCTGGGGTTTGCTGGCTTGGCGGTGTTATCGGCGGGCTTGCTGGCGCTGTGGCTGCTGCCTGCCCACCCCGCGATGGGTGACATCGCGTGGCGCATGGCGGTCTGCGGGCTGGGCTTTGGCCTGTTTCAAGCGCCCAACAACCGCACCTTGATCGGCGCAGCCCCCAAAGCGCGCAGCGGGGCGGCGAGCGGGTTGCAAAGCACGGCGCGGTTGACAGGCCAGTGCATTGGCGCGGCGTTGGTGGCCTTGTTCTTGGCGCATCTTGGCGTGGCGGGGGCGCAATTGTCTTTGGCCGCAGCCGCCACATTCTCGGCCCTCGCCGCGGCACTAAGCCTGACCCGCAGGGGGCGCTAGGCGCAAGCCGTCAGTCGTGACGGCCCAGCTTGCGATGAAACGTGGCGCGCGAAATCCCCAAAGCCCGCGCGGCGGCAGAGGCGTTGCCCCCCGCGCGCGCCAAGGCCCGCGCCATCACAGCGCGCTCACCCGCCTCTAGCGTGGCGGGAGAGTCCAATCCCAACAGGTCGGCGGCGGGTACGGGTTTGCGGCCCAAATCGCCCTTTAAGCCAAAGTGCAGCCGCGCCGCGCGGGTCGCACCGATCACCAGCTCATCGCTATCTACGGCGAGAATAGCCCCCTGCACACGGTCTACCCCCGGCGGCATCATCAACCGCGCTTTGGGAAAGGCTGCGTGAAACAGGTCGCTTTCAATCCGCCGCGCCGCCTCGCCCACGGCATGGGCGATCAGGCCAGCCATGGCCTCACCCGTCTCGCCACCGGCGGTCGACACATCCAGCACCGCGACCAACTGGCCTTCGGCGTCAAACACGGGGGCGGAAGAGCATGACAGGCCGATATTGGCCGACAGGAAATGTTGATCACGGTGGATGGTGACGGCATGGCCCAAGGCCAGCGCTGTGCCAATGCCATTGGTGCCCGCCGCCGATTCAGACCAGTTTGTACCCGTCCATAATCCGTTTTCCTGAAACTCGCGGTCTTGCGCGGGCCTGCCGCGCCGATCAACCGGAATGCCTTCGTTGCTCGCCAAGATGACACAGCCGCCCAAAGCACCGATGGATTGGAACAGGCGGTCCAGCGTGGGCGCAGCGGTGACAACCAAAGGCCCTAGGCGTTCCAAAAGCTGCTTGAACTCTGCCTGCGTCAGACGCACCGGATCAACGCGGCGCGAAGGTTCCAAGCCATGCACCACGGCAGACCTGCTCCACGAGGCCGCGACCAGCGACTTCGCCGCAGCCCCACGCGATAGGGCAGCGGCCACCGTCGCCTCGTGATCGCGTTTGGGTTGGGTTGTCACTGGTGCCTCGCACTGTGCGAAAGGGTCATTTCGCCAACGTTACCCCGTTTCGCTTTTTCGTCAAACACAGGTTTTATCCCGCCCAAAAGCCTGCCATAAAAAACCACCCTTGATTGATTGCGCCCTTCGCGCCATGTCAAGATCGCGCGCGCGCCCGAACTGGGCGGCCTTATGACAGGAGTTCTTGAATGCCCGTGTACCGCTCTCGCACAACGACCCATGGCCGCAACATGGCCGGAGCCCGTGGATTGTGGCGCGCAACGGGGATGAAAGACGGCGATTTCGGCAAGCCGATCATCGCCATCGTCAACAGCTTTACCCAATTTGTGCCGGGCCATGTGCATTTGAAAGACCTTGGCCAGTTGGTCGCGCGCGAGGTTGAGGCGGCAGGTGGTGTCGCCAAAGAGTTCAACACGATTGCCGTCGATGACGGCATTGCCATGGGCCATGACGGGATGCTGTATTCGCTGCCCTCACGCGAGTTGATCGCCGACAGCGTGGAATACATGGTCAACGCGCACTGTGCTGATGCGATGGTGTGCATTTCGAACTGCGACAAAATCACCCCCGGCATGTTGATGGCAGCGATGCGGTTGAACATTCCGTGCGTCTTTGTGTCGGGCGGGCCGATGGAGGCGGGCAAGGTTGTGATCAAGGGCAAGGAAGTGGCGCTTGATCTGGTCGATGCGATGGTTTCGGCGGCAGACGGGTCTTACACCGATGAAGAGGTCGAGGCGATTGAGAAAGCCTCTTGCCCGACCTGCGGGTCATGCTCAGGCATGTTCACCGCCAATTCGATGAACTGCTTGACCGAAGCCTTGGGCCTGTCGCTGCCCGGCAACGGATCAACCCTTGCCACCCACGCCGATCGCAAGCGCCTGTTTGTCGAAGCGGGCCACCTGATCGTTGAGATCACCAAGCGCCATTACGAACAAGACGACATGAACGTCTTGCCGCGCAACATCGCGACCAAACAGGCGTTCGAAAATGCCATGGCGCTGGATGTGGCGATGGGTGGGTCGACCAACACCGTTTTGCACATTCTGGCCATAGCGCATGAGGGCGAGGTGGATTTCACCATGAAAGACATCGACGACCTGTCGCGCAAAGTGCCCGTGCTGTGCAAAGTGGCCCCCGCCAAACAAGACGTGCATATGGAAGATGTCCACCGCGCTGGCGGCATCATGGCGATCTTGGGCCAGTTGGACGCTGCAGGCCTGCTCAACCGCGAAGTGCCCACGATCCATGCGCGCTCTATTGGGGCGGCGATTGATCAATGGGATATCAGCCGTACCAACCAAGAGTCGGTGCGCGAATTCTTCCGCGCCGCCCCCGGCGGTGTGCGCACAACCGAGGCGTTTTTGGCCACAGGCCGTTACCCGGCGTTGGACCTTGACCGCGCCGAAGGCGTGATCCGGTCAGCCACCACGCCGTTTTCCAAGGATGGCGGCTTGGCGGTGTTGACAGGCAACCTTGCCGCCGATGGCTGCATTGTGAAAACCGCAGGGGTCGATGACAGCATTTTGGTCTTTTCCGGCCCCGCGCGGGTGTTTGAAAGCCAAAACGCGGCGGTGAATGCGATTTTGGCCAAAGAGATCAAACCCGGTGACGTGCTGGTGATCCGCTATGAAGGGCCCAAGGGCGGGCCGGGGATGCAAGAGATGCTGTATCCGACGAGCTATCTAAAAAGCATGGGGCTGGGCAAAGCCTGCGCGCTTGTGACCGATGGGCGCTTTTCGGGCGGCACGTCGGGCCTGTCAATCGGCCACGTCAGCCCCGAAGCGGCGGGCGGCGGGGTGATCGGGTTGGTGCGCGAAGGCGACATGGTTGATATCAACATTCCCAACCGGTCTATCAGCCTGCGCGTCAGCGACGCCGAATTGGCCACCCGCCGCGCCGCACAAGATGTGGCTGGTTGGAAGCCCGCCAAGACGCGCTCGCGCAAAGTGTCAACCGCTTTGAAAGCCTATGCTCTGTTTGCCTCCTCCGCCGACAAGGGCGCGGTGCGGGTTTTGCCTGACGAAGCCTAGCACGCTGCACCGCGCCAGTTGGCCCTGAACGGGACAGGTGGCGCGGGTGGCCTGCCTCCGGCGGGGATATTTGGGCAAGTATGAAAGGGTTAGGCGGTTTGGTCTGTAAGGGCTAGGCCGCCTTCTTTTTGCAAGAAGGCCACGATGGCTTGCACGCCATGGCCTTGGCGCAGGCGGGCGAGAACGTAGGGGCGCGGGCCACGGGCGCGTTTGGTATCCTCTTCCAGCAGGGCTAGGTCGACGCCGACATAGGGCGCTAGGTCGGTTTTGTTCACGACCAGCAGGTCGGATCGGGTGACGCCGGGGCCTTTTTTGCGCGGGATGTCTTGGCCTGCGGCGGTGTCGATCACATAGATGCTGATGTCGGCCAGTTCGGGCGAAAAGGTGGCGGCGAGGTTGTCGCCCCCGCTTTCGATCAGGATCAGGTCAAGATCAGGGAAGGCGCAGTTCAGGTCGGCCACGGCGGCGAGGTTGATGCTGGCATCCTCGCGGATGGCGGTGTGCGGGCAGCCGCCAGTTTCAACGCCGCGAATGCGCGCGGCAGGCAGCACCTGCGCGCGGGTCAGGTAATCGGCGTCTTCGCGGGTGTAAATGTCATTGGTGATCACCGCCATCGAGCAGCGCTGTGCGAGGGCGCGGCACAGCTGTTCGGTCAGCGTGGTCTTGCCAGCGCCCACCGGACCGCCGATCCCAACGCGCAGGGGGCCATTGACGCTCATGTTTTGAAGATCCTTGGTTGCAGGGTTTCGTGGCGCATTGCGGCCATCTCGGCCCCGAAGGTGGACGCGGCGAGGTCGTCGGTGGTGGCGGTGGATAGGGTTTGGGCGAGGCTTTGGATCAGCGGGTGCAGGGCGCTAAGGGTCGCTTGCCCCTCGGTCTGGCCTAGGGGCACAAAGCGGACCATTGTTTGGATCAGGTTTGAAGCGAAGGCGTGCAAATAAAGGGCGATCACCTGCGCTGCGGGCAGGTTGAGGGGGCTTGCGGCTTGGCCCAAAGCCACGGGAAGCGGGCGAGGCTTTAGGGTGCGGCCTGTCAGGGCGGCCACGGTTTGGGCCAGCGCTGCGCCTTGGGCCAGGGTTTCATGGGCACGCTCGGCACTGGCAGCAAGGGCCGTGGCAAGCTCAGTGAGCGCGTCGTGGTCGGCATCGGGGCGCAGGGCGCAAGCGAGCAGGATAGCGTCTTGGCGGCCAGAGCCGTGGGTCAGGATATCGGCCAGCCAATGGCGCAGGCTTGGCGCATCGGTCAGGGTGCCATCCACTACGGCCTGTTCCAGCCCATGTGAATAGGCATAGCCGCCGGTCGGAAAGGCGGGCGAAAGCCACTGGATCAGGCTTAGAAGTTCCGTCATTTGGGCTTGGCGGGGTGAAAGTGCATATGCCCATCGCCGTGGTCGTGCCAGCCGAAGGTTTCGACATGGGGTTCAGGCAGGGTTTCCGGCCCGTGGCTGTGGCCCATGGTGCGGCCCGTGCCGTAAGCACCGCCTTCGGGTTTGAAGGCTTCGGTCACATAGGTGACCTTGGCCCCCAACTGGGCCAGCATGGCCTCTAGCACATGATCGCGGCGGATCAGCAGGCGGGTGGGTTCGATCTGGCACGGTGTGTGGCGGTTGCCGATGTGCCAAGCCAGACGGTGCAGGTCTTGGCCGGTGATCTGCACCAGCGCCTCCTCTGCCGCCACAACCGCAATGGCGCGGCCGTCTTGCAGCACAAAGCCCCAGTGGTCATCAAGGTTGGTAACGGCTGGCAGGTCGACGAGGAAGCCTTCGCCAGCTTCTGTCACCAAGCGTTTGCGGCGCAGCAGGCGTTCGTCATAGCCAAGCACCACCGCACCGTAAACTTGGGCGGGGGCGGTCGAGAGAAGCGCGCGGGCGGGGGGCAGATCGGGCATGGGATTTGACTTTCGGCGGTGGTCTGGTTTGCACGGGGGCCAAGATAAAACAGTTTAGGCAAATCGTCTGTTTCACACGGCCCACGTAGGGTGCGTGCTTGCACGCACCCCACCTCAATACAGAAAATACCTTTGCGCCAAGGGCAGTTCTTTGGCCGGTTCGCAGGTAAGCACCTCGCCATCGGCGCGGACTTCGTAGGTTTCGGGGTTCACCTCAATATAGGGCGTGGCGTGGTTGTGGATCATGTCGCGCTTGGCAATGGTGCGGGTGTTTTCCACGGCGAGGGTTTGCTTGGCCAAGCCCAATTGGCCGCGCAAGCCATCGGCCTGCGCCGCTTGGCTGACAAACAGCACCGCGTTGCGTTCGACCGCACGGCCATAGGCGCCAAACATCGGGCGGGTGTAGGTGGGCTGCGGCGTGGGGATCGAGGCGTTGGTGTCGCCCATCTGCGCACAGGCGATCATGCCACCGACCAGCACCATTTCAGGCTTGGCCGCGAAAAAGGCCGGTATCCACAGCACCAGATCAGCGCGTTTGCCCACCGCGATAGAGCCGATATGCCGGCTCATCCCTTGGGCGATGGCGGGGTTGATGGTGTATTTGGCGACATAGCGCTTGGCGCGGACGTTGTCGTTCTGACCTAACTCTTCCGCCAGACGCCCGCGTTGCTGCTTCATCTTATGGGCGGTTTGCCATGTGCGGGTGATCACCTCGCCCACCCGCCCCATCGCTTGGCTGTCTGACGACAGGATTGAGAAAGCCCCCATGTCGTGCAAAATATCCTCGGCCGCGATGGTTTCGCGCCGGATGCGGCTTTCGGCGAATGCCACGTCTTCGACAATGGATTGATCCAGATGGTGGCAAACCATCAGCATATCCAAATGCTCTTCCAGCGTGTTGACGGTGTAGGGCATGGTCGGATTGGTCGACGACGGGATGACGTTTTGCGAGGTCACCACCTTGATGATGTCAGGCGCATGGCCGCCGCCTGCCCCTTCGGTGTGAAAGGCGTGGATGGTGCGGCCTTTGATCGCGGCCATGGTGTTTTCGACAAAGCCGGATTCGTTGAGCGTGTCGGTGTGGATCATCACCTGCACATCCATCTCATCCGCCACCGTCAGGCAGCAGTCGATGGCGGCGGGTGTGGTGCCCCAGTCTTCGTGCAGTTTCAGCGCGCAAGCCCCGCCCTTGACCATCTCAACCAGCCCTTCGGGACGCGAGGCGTTGCCTTTGCCCGACAGGCCGAAGTTGATGGGAAACGCGTCAAGTGCTTGCAACATTCGCCCCATGTGCCACGGCCCGGGCGTGCAGGTCGTGGCCAGCGTGCCATGCGCAGGCCCCGTGCCGCCGCCCAGCATCGTAGTGATGCCCGAATGCAGCGCATCTTCGATCTGGCCCGGTGCGATGAAATGGATATGGCAGTCAAAGCCGCCTGCCGTCAGAATCTTACCCTCACCCGCGATCACCTCGGTTGAGGGGCCGATGATGATCGTCACACCCGATTGCGTGTCGGGGTTGCCCGCTTTGCCGATGGCATGGATCAGCCCATCGCGCAAGCCGACATCGGCTTTGTAGATGCCCGAATGGTCCAAGATCAGCGCATTGGTGATGACAGTATCCACCGCCCCGCCCGACCGTGGGATCTGGCTTTGCCCCATGCCGTCGCGGATGACTTTGCCACCGCCGAACTTCACCTCTTCGCCGTAGGTGGTCAGGTCGTGTTCAACTTCAATGATGATGTCGGTATCGCCAAGGCGCACACGGTCGCCGGTGGTGGGGCCATACATGGCGGCGTAATCGGGGCGCGAGATGCGGGTGGCCATTACAGATCTCCCATCACTTTGGCGTTAAAGCCGTAAACTTTGCGCAAACCGCCGTAGGGCACCAAGTTGACCTCACGGGTCTGGCCGGGTTCAAAGCGCACGGCGGTTCCGGCGGGAATATCCAGCCGCATCCCGTGAGCTGCGGCGCGGTCAAACGACAGTCCGGGGTTGGTTTCGGCAAAGTGGTAATGACTGCCGACTTGCACCGGACGGTCGCCGGTGTTGGCGACCAGCAGAGTGATCGCGGTGCGGTCGGCGTTCAGGATGATGTCGCCTTCGGCGGTGAAAACCTCTCCGGGGATCATGGGATTATCCTGCAAAGGCAAGGGTTACCCCTGCAACAAGCGCCGCAGCGCCGGAAAGGCGCAGGGTGAAACGGGGGGCTGTCAGGCCAAGGCTAATGCCCAGCCCGTGCAGCGCTGCGGTGGCGGCCAGCATGCCAAGGCCAAAGCCCGCGCCGGAGCCTTCCAACCCATGCGCTGCGCCGTGGGCCAGCCCCATCGCGGCCACCAAGGGCAAGCTCACCGTCAGCGGGGCGCGCAGGCCCAAGGCCACCGCCGCGCCAAGCAAGATCACAGAGGCAAGGACCAACGGTTCGACCATGCCGCCAAGGTTGGTCACCAAGGCCGCCCCTAGCGCCATCGCCGCCAAGAAGGCTGCGGGCAACGCCAGCTTTGCCCTTCCCCCCAGCGTTGCGGCCCAAAGGCCGACGCCGATCATCGCCATCAGGTGGTCAACCCCGCTGAACGGATGCGCAAAGCCCGCCATCACGCCAAACCCGTGGCCGGGATGCGCCATTGCGGCAGAGGGGATCACAAGGGGAAGCAGAAAGTACGCACGTTTCATCTTGGGCCTCTTAGCGGATGGGATGGTGGACGGTGACAAGCTTGGTGCCATCAGGGAATGTGGCTTCGACTTGGACGGAGTGGATCATCTCGGGCACGCCTGCCATACATTGGTCAGCCGTGATCACATGGGCACCCGCCTGCATCAGATCGGAGACCATGCGGCCATCGCGTGCGCCTTCCACCACAAAGTCGGTGATAAGGGCAATCGCCTCGGGGTGGTTTAGCTTCACACCTCGGGCCAAGCGGCCACGCGCCACCATGGCGGCGACAGATATCAGCAACTTTTCGCGTTCGCGCGGGGTTAGGTTCATAGGGTTCCTCCACTTAGCCAAACGCGGGGCAGGGGCCGCGCGGACAGGGTCTTGATGATTTGGGCCATTTGCTTGCGCAGGGTCAGGCCATCGGGTGCCAGCACGCGCACCAGACAGCGGCCATCCCATCCCGATGCCGAAAGCTGCGCACCTGCGACGGAGGGGAGTGCCAGAAGCGGCGCTGCGGCGTCTTCGGCCCCTTGGGCCACCAGCGCCACAAGGCCCAAAGCCTGTGCCCCCGCCAACACGGCTGGGCTGTTGCGGCGGGATAGAACGGCGGCATCCAGCAGAAAGGTTTCGCTCCACACCGCGCTGCCCGCGCGGCGGATCATGCGGTGATCGTGCAGGCGGGCATCGGTCAGGGTTTCACCCATCGCAGCCCGCCCCAGCACAAGGCTTTCGCAGGTCAGGCAGGCGGCGGTAGCGGACAGATCAATTTCGGTGCGCCGTTGCAGGTTGCAGGCTTGGTACAGGATGGTTTCCTGCGGCAACCAATCCAACCGCCCCCCTGCCCCGACGGTGGCGCTGACCTGCATTTGCGCCGCGCCTTGGTTGCTGGCGTAAGCCCGCTCTGCCGTTTGGGTAGAGGCGGTCAGGCGCAACCCGTCGCCAACTTCAAGCGCAAAGCTAATCTTATCCCCACCCGTCAACCCGCCCGAGGTGTTCAAGAACACCGCCTCGGGCACATCACCATCCACCCGCGGCAGCATCAGCTTGGCCGAGCCTACCTGCGCCAGATCCGCCAGCTTTGCGCGCCCCTTGACCATGCCGAACGACGCAAAGGCATGGCCTTTGCTGCGCTGGATCGTGGGAAGGGGGGGCAGATCAAACATCAGGGCCGGTTCGCGCTTGGGTCTTGGCCCTTTTGGGCCACAAGCCGTGAAGCCCGCCACCCCTTGGCGAAGGCGCGCGGTGTGGCGCGCTTATGCGGCACGCAGATTGCTTGCGAAACGATCAGATCGCCCAATAAACGAGCAAAACGAAAAGCCGCGCCCCTTGGGTAAGGGGCGCGGCCTGTTGGATGTCTTCGCGCCTTAAGATCAATCGTCGCCCATCGTAGCGCCCGGATACAACGGCAGCGTGCGCAACCGTGTGCCCGTCAGCTTGGCCCAAGCGTTGGTGATCGCGGGGGCCACGCAGGGAACGCCGGTTTCGCCCACCCCGCCGGGGGCTTCGCTGCTCGTCACGATCTTGACAGCAACCTCGGGCATCTCGCCGATCTTCAGCATCCGGTATTTGTTAAAGTTCGTCACCTGCGGCACGCCTTTGACAAACTTCACCTCGCCCCACATCGTGGCCGAAATACCGTGGGCAATCCCGCCTTGGATCTGGGTTTCCACCCCGTCCGGGTTGACCACAATGCCGCAGTCAATCGCGCAGTACACTTTCTTGACCACAGCCTGTCCGGCAGAGTTCTTGCCGACATCCGCCGCCATGGCGATATAGCTGCCAAAGCCGCTTAAGAACGCCATGCCGCGCGCCGTGCCAGAGGCGGGTGCCACGCTCCAGTTCGTAAGCGTTTCCAGCGCACTTAGAACCCCCAGCGCACGGGGGTTGCCGTTTGGCCCCGTGACCAGCCCCTTGCGGAAGGCCAAGGGATCCTTGCCGGCCAAAAGCGCCAGTTCATCCACAGCGCTTTCCACGGCGAAGGTGTTGTAGCTTTCGCCCACCGACCGCCAATAGCCCAAGCGCACATCGCACGGCACCAGTGGCACATACTCGATCAGCTTGGCACCAATCTGATAGGGCAAGCCCACCGCCCCCGCGACAGCGCCGGTGTCTTCGGGGTTATTGGCCGGCAAAGTCCCGCGCTGGATGTTGATCGAGGGCGAGACGTTGCGATAAATCAGATCGGTAATCTCGCCCGCCGAGGTCACTGCCGCGCGCACCCGTATCAGGGCCGAGGGGCGGTAGTAATCATTCTTGAAATCTTCTTCGCGCGACCAGATCAGCTTAACCGGCACCTTGGCCAGTTTTGACAACTTGATGGCCTCGGCCACATAGTCGGTTTCAAACTTGCGCCCCAAACCGCCGCCCATCAGCGTTGTATGCACCGTGATAGCCGAGGTGGGCAGGCCAGTGATCGTGGCGGCAAGGCCGGGGATGAACTGTTGGCCTTGCGTGGGGGCCCAGATCTCGCAGGCATTGGCTGTGACACTGGCAGTGCAGTTCACGGTTTCCATCGTGGCATGGGCCAAGAAGGGCAGCGAATAGGTCGCATCCAACGACGACGCGCCGGGGGTGACGCTGGGCGACCCTACGGTTTCGGCCGCAAAGGCCGTGGCTGTGGGCGAGGCAACTAAGCCCTGCGCCGCAGTCGCCAAAGCAGCACTGTCGGCAGCGTTCGGGTCGGCGGGCACATTCCATGTGATCTTGCTGGCCATCGACTTGGCCAGTTTCATCGCCGTCCAAGTATCATCCGCCAAAACGCCAACGGCTGTGCCAAGGTTATACAGCACCGTGCCTGACACCGATGCAGGCATGGTCTTGACCGTACCACCTTGCACCGGAGCATGGATGGTAGACGCAAACTTCATGCCCGTGACTTTAACATCCATACCAAAGACCGCAGTCCCGTTGGTTTTGGATGGCACGTCCAGACGGGGCATTTTTTGGCCGATAAAATTCGTCGTCGTCGCCAAGGTGGCAGAACTGGGCAGCGGCAGTCCCGAAGCGGTGACAACCACCTGCGCAAAGGTGATAGAGCTTGCGCCCTTGGTCAAAGTGCCGCCCTGCCCCAAGGCCCAAACACCGCCCTCTTGCAGGTTGGCGGCGGCGATCAGCGTGTCGCGCGCCTTGGCCGCAGCCAAACGCAACGGCGCATACCACCCACGGGTCGAGGTGCTGCCACCGGTCAACTGCGCGCCAAACAGCGGGTTGCCATAGGGGTTGGGCCAAGCAATCGACGCCGGTGCATGTTCAGCGCGCACCTGCGACCAGTTCAAGTTCATCTCTTCAGCGACCAGCTGCGCCAGACCCGACAAAATGCCCTGCCCCATTTCGGACGCGCCCAAAATGACGGTGACATTGTTGGCGGTGTCAATCTTGATATAGGCCCCAATAGAACCCGCCCCCGCCGTGGCAGCCATGGCCCCCTTACGTGCGGGGGTAAAGACAAAGGGCACCACAAGGGCAGCCGCCCCTGTCAGAACGGCGCGGCGCGATAGGCCCGTGCCGTGCTCGGTTGCAAAATCATCGGCAGTTTCGTTGATGTCTTTCATAACGATCGTCCTTCTGGTCCGATGGGTTACAGGGTCTTGGCGGCGTCTTTGATGCGCGCATAAGTGCCGCAGACGCAAAGGTTGTTGAGTTCGGGAACGATGGAAGACCCGTGGTGTCCGGCTTTCATCGCGCCCGTCGCTGACACCAACATGCCAGACTGACAAAATCCGCACTGCGGCACCTGCTTGGCAACCCAAGCCGCCTGCGCTTTGACGCCGTTGGTGTCTGCGGCAAGCCCCTCAACCGTCACGATCTTGCGACCGACTGCTTCTTGCACACTCATGTCGCAGGATTTTTCGGGCTGGCCGTCAACCAGAACAGTACACGCCCCGCAAACCTCGATCCCGCAGCCATATTTCGTGCCGGTCAGGCCGATTTTATCGCGCAACACCCAAAGCAAGGGCATATCCGCGCTAGAGGCGGTGACGCTGTAGCTTTTCCCGTTCACATTCAATTTGTAGGTGGCCATTGGACTCTCCATCCCTTGCATCTGACAGTGTTTGACCGAAATTCGGTGGACGACCGAGCGCGCACAACTTACGAAAGATAACGCCCCGTAGGTGTTCATTTATGCGATAAAGCTAACACAGAGCATTGACATAGGTCACGTCATTCAAACCGAAAGCCTGTAATCTTGACGCCTAGGGCACACCGTTCGGCAGGCCATAGGTCGAAAGTTTAGGTCTATCGGCTGTTTGCTAGAGGGGGCTAAAAGCGGGGCGTGCCGCCGAAAAGCACCTTTGGTGGGTTTTTTGAAAAAAATGCGCTTTGGGGAAAATAAATGATTTAAAGTGTTAATTATTTTTCATAAGTTTGTATTTTAATTTTCTTTAGCTGAAATCGACTCAAGTGAACACGACAAACAGCGCCAACCACGGGGCAAGGTGTGCCCCAAAGGCGATCTTTGTCTGCAATCGCGCGCGCCGCCATAAACCTTCGAATAGGGCTGTTGCGGCACAGGCCAGCACATAGGTGGGCAAAACGCTTGGGTCCAGCCAGACCGCCGCCGCCGCCATCAGCTTTACATCGCCCGATCCCAAGCCGGATCGTCCCCGCAACACCCAAAACCCCCATTGCAATAACGTCAGCACACCCCAAACCACCGCCATCGCCAAAAGCCGTGGCACCAGCGCAGCTTGCGCCAGATGCGCGGCGATCAGGCCAAGCGGGATCAGGGGCAGCGACAACAGATCGGGGATGCGAAAATGGCGGCGGTCGATCAGTGTGATGGCCGCAGTTACAGCGCCCAACAGCGCCGCAACCACCGCTTCGCCCCAGCCGTGCCGCAGCAAGGCCAGCGCAAAGGCCAAGGCGGCACACATAAGACAAGCGGCCCGATCCCACGGCCCCAACCAAGTGAAAATCTGCCCCCATGTGATGCGTGGGGGGCGGGGTTCACCCGTAGCGCTACTCATGGGCTGGGCAGCGTTGTCGACATCGTCGGCGTCATGTCTGGCACAGCGGGCGTCTCGCTCGCAGGCGGTGGCGTGTCTTGCAGCGGCAAGGTGACAGGGCCATCCGGCCCCATAAACTCGGCGCTTTCGGCCAAGACGGTTTGCAACGTCAGCCCCTGCGCGGTTTGACCGGGGCGCAGAAACACAACCGGCCCGCCGGAATCGTCGCCCAGATAGGCACCTCCGGGCATCGGGCTTGTCACCGTGCCCATCAGCACGGGTTTGGGTGGCAGAACCGGATCGGCAGTAACGATGGCAGGCGCCTCGGCGATCACCGGAGCTTCGGGCGTGACCATCACACTGGCCGGCGGGCTGCGGGTCGGCGTGAACAGGGGGTGGTCAAACAGGGCCTGAAAGTCCGCCATCGCACGCTGCGACAGCGGGTTAAGCAGCGCCACGGCCTGCGGCGGCGTGGCCGTCGCTTGCACCGCAACGACAGCTGACGCCTTGGGCCAGTAGTCCCACACCACCACGCCCGCCAACCCAAGGGCGCACATCGCCAAAACATAGGCGCGGTTCATGGCGTAACCTTTCCGGCATAGGCCGACAGATCCATCTCGACCGTCAGGCTTGGGCCTGACGCCGTCACCCGCAACGCATCGACAAAGATCAAAGGTTCCGCCCGCTCTATCGCGATCAGGGCGGTCATCACGGCGGCTTCGTCACCGACAAGGCGCAGGTTGACAGTCAGGCGCGTCAAAGCACCTTCAGGTTCGGCCCCCCGCGCGTCAATCTGTTGCACCTGCGTGGTTTGGCCGACCAAATCCAACACCTGCGCTTGCAAAGCAGAAAGCGCCAAGCCCGCCGTGGTGCCCGGCACCAAAAGCTTGGCCGCTTGCAGCACGGGTTCAGCGGGGCGGTGATCAAGTGCTGTTTGCAAACGCGCCGCAGCATCGTCGGCGCGCAAAGATTGCTGCGCTGCGATACCCCAAGCCGTCAGCGCCAGCAAAACCGCCAGCATTGGCGGGCCAACCACCAGCAAAAGCGCGCGCCGCAGGGTCATGGCAGGTTCCCCAAGGTTGCGTGGATGGCAAAGCTATAGCTGCCGCTGACCGGATCATGGGCGGCGGGGCCAGCAAAGTTGACCGTGGCAAAAACGGGGTCGGCAGATAGGGCAGGAATAATCCCCTCGGGTGTCAGGGTTTGGCCAGAGATGTCGATGCCCTGCGGCGTGGCTGACAGCGTTGTCAGATAAGAATCCTGCGGCAGGGCCTGTGCCAGATGCGACAGGGCTAGGCCAAAGCCGCCCGATTTACGCTGCAACAGCGCCAAGGCCGCTTGCGCAGGCCCTGCGCCCTCTTTCAACCGCGCGGCAGATTTTTCAAGGGCCGACAAAGACACCGCGGCACGGTCTTGCGCCTGCCAAAACGCTTGCACCCCCACACCCGCCAAGCCCAGCGCCAAGACAGTCATCAGCCCCGCCGTCAGCGCCAACCTGTCGCGCCAGCGGCGCAGTTGGGCGGTATCGCGGCGAAACCAGTAGCGCGCCGCGCTCACTTCAACCAAGCGCGCACCTTGCAGGGTAAGAAGGCGCTCTGCTTCGACCACGGGGGAAAGCGGCAGGATGGCCAGATCAAGCCCGCCCGCAGCAGGGCGCGTGTCCCACAGGCACGCGCTCAACTCCCACGGCGACACGGCTTCAACGCGGGTGGAAAGCCAAGCGGGGTTCGGGGTGCGGGCTGTATCGGGCAAGTCGAGCCTGTGTTGCAGCAGGCTGTCTGCGGCCAGCACCAAATGCACCCTTTGCCCTGCCTGCGCTTGGGCTAGGGTGTCGGGCGTCAATGCCACCACGCCCCGTGCGCGCGCAGGGATCAGGTCAGCCAAGGCCAAAGCCAAAACCTCAGACGCGCCAAGAAGCCAAGCTAACATTCACCCCTCCTCTTTTCGCGCTGCGGGCCAATCCATCCACACTATGTGCAATCGGTGATCGCGCCCCGCAAGGGCGGAAACATGGGTCCATAGCCGCCCCGCCGGATCGGCTTGGTCCATCACAGGGTCATCGACATGCAGCCAGATTTCATAAAACCCCACAGACCCCGCCTGCCCCGTGGCCGAAAAGTTCACCTCGGCCGCACTTTGCGGCGCGACGATGCTGCGCAGCATCAAGGGCGCTTGCACAGGGTCAATCGTGGCCGCGCGGCCCAGCAGAGTGATATAGGGCGCAATCTTGGCCCACAGATCGCCGTCGCGCTGAAACAAAGCCGCCATCTGCGCGCTAGAGCGAAAGGCCATTTTATCCGCCGCTTCGCGCGGGGCGACCAAGGCAAGGGCCAACCTTTCGGCCTGTTCGGGTGTGGCACCAAGGGCAGCCAAAGCGGCCGATACCACGGGGGGGCGGGTGAAATTGGGGTTGATCAGGCCTTGGGCGGCATAAATGCGCAAGCTGACGCTGCCGCCAGAAAGGGGTAAGGAAAAGGGTGTGCCATCTTGCGGCAGATCCTCTGCCGGAAGCCGCGCGCCCAAGGTGGCCAAGGCCGATTGCATCAAATCATCGCGCCGAAAGGCCGCGCGTTCGGCGGCAAGGCCCGCCAGATCACTTTCCGACACCCGCACCACCAACCCCGCCAGCGCGGCCAGCAGGGCAAGTGCGACCAGCACCATCAGCAAAACCGCCCCCTCTTCGCCGCTGCGCTTCATGGGAAAACCTCGGCGGGCAAGCGACAATCTGGGCTGGGGCCTAGGGCGCAGTCTGCCTCGATCAGGTCGGGAAAGCTTGCCACCAGTTCCACCGCCTGCGGCGCGTTCAATGACACCAAGCCAAAGGCGCGCGGCGGGTCAGGGTCGGACCAGTCGCGCTGCCAAGTGCCTGCGGCGTTCAGATAGCGAAACTCCCAAAGCCCTGCCCCGTGCCAAATCGGTTGGGCGGCGGCAAAGGGGCCAGCCGCACCTTGCGCCAGCAAAACCGCCTCGGCCCGCGTCAGGTCAGTGCCGCCTTGGGCAGGCACCAAGGCATAGCGCAGCAAAGCGGGTGTGCCGGGGGTGAAGCGCGCCGTGTAGGCAAAGCTTACGCTTTGCGCTTGTCCGTCAAACAGCACAGCCCCCGCCCCATCACGCACCCGCAAGCCGTGCTGCGCATCGCCCGCCAGAATGGCCCCCGCACGCGCAAAGGAGTCAGCCTGCGCCGCCGCAGACACCGCCCGCGCCGCACCGTTTGACGCGATGTGCAGGGTGGACAAAACCACAACCACCACCGCCACGCCCAAAGCCAAAGCCACCAGCGCCTCGATCAAAGTAAACCCGTCCTCGGGGTCGGGGTGTTGCACCTTGCTCATGGCGCGACCATCGGTTCAATCCGCACCAAGCCCCCCTCAGAGGGCGACAGGGTCGCCACCCAGCCCAAATCGCTTGCGGCATCCTTGGTCACAGGGTCGTTGACCCGTGGTAAATGAACAAACTGCACCAGCGTCGCCGCAGGCTTAACCAAGCAAAGCCCCGCCTCGGGGTCGGGGAGTTGCACATTGCTCATGGCGCGACCATCGGTTCAAGCCGCACGACGCTGATCTGCGGGCCACCCGTCCAAGTCACCGCCACCTCATGCCGCACCAAGCCCCCCTCAGAGCGCGACAGGGTCGCCACCCAGCCCAAATCGCTTGAAGCAGCATCCTTGGTCACAGCGTCGTTGACCTGTGTTAAATGAACAAACTGCGCCAGAGCCGCCGCAGGCTCAACCAAGGCAAACCCCTCCGCGGGGTCGGGGAGTTGCACATTGCTCATGGCGCGACCATCGGTTCAAGCCGCACGACGCTGATCTGCGGGCCGCCCGCCCAAGTCACCGCCACTTCGTTCCGCACCAAGGCCCCCTCAGAGCGCGACAGGGTCGCCACCCAGCCCAAATCGGTTGAAGCAGCATCTTTGGTCACAGCGTCGTTGACCTGTGGTAAATGAACAAACTGCACCAGCGTCGCCGCAGGCTTAACCAAGCAAAGCCCCGCCTCGGGATCGGGGTGGTGCAGATCGCTCATGGCGCGACCATCGGTTCAAGCCGCAGGGCGCTGATCTGCGGGCCGCCCGCCCAAGTCACCGCCACGTCATGCCGCACCAAGCCCCCCTCGGGGCGCGACAAGGTGGCGACCCAGCCCAAATCGCCAGCTTGTCCCTGCCCCACCGCATCCGTCGCCAACAGCCGCCGCACCAGATCGCGCGCGGCGGTTTCTTTGATCAGGCGGTCGTTGACCCGTGCCGATTGGGTGAACAGGGTCAGCGCTGCCACTACGGTCAGGCTGGCAATCGTCAGGGCGGCCAACACCTCGACCAAGGAGAACCCCGCCTCAGGGCTGCACAGTTCCGGTGACGGGGGCGATGACCACTTGGTCGGCAAAGCCTGCGGCCAGCACCCGCAAAAGCCCGCCTTGGCTTGACCCGTCAGGTTCAAACCCGATCGAGGTTTCGCCCTTTGGCCCGATGACCGTCGCCTGACGGTCTGGCCCCAGCGCCAAAACAAACCCGCCTGCCGCAAAGCTATGTCCATCCGGCCCAACGCCAAGGGCAAGGCGGCGGTCGGTGCGCATCGCTTCGGCCCGAAGGCTGCGCACAAAAGATTGCAGGGCGGCATGGTCGATACGGTGCACTCCGGGCAAGCCGCGCCCCACGACCAATCCCGCAGCCAAAGCGGTGATGGCCACGACCAAAAGCATCTCGGCAAGGGTGAACCCCGCCTCGTCACGGAGAGATATCGGCATTGTCGCCCTCGCCGCCCTCTTGGCCATCTGCGCCAAAACTGCGCAGCTTGAAAGTGCTGGCGTCTGGGCTGGCGGTGTAATCATAAGGCGTGCCCCAAGGGTCGGTGGCCACAGCCTTATCCAGATAGGGACCAGCCCAACCCGAAGAACCGGCAGGGGCGGTGGCCAAGGCGGCCAAGCCTTCGGCGGTTTGCGGATAGCGGCCCAGATCAAGATGATACAGCTCTAGCGCTGTCTGATAGGCGGCGATCTGGACATGGGCGGTCTTGACCTTGGATGTGCTCATATACCCCACTACGCGCGGCCCGACCAAGGCGGCCAAAAGCGCTAGGATCACCAGCACGACCAGCAGTTCAACCAGCGTGAAACCGGCTTCTTTTTCTGTTTCGCGGTTCATGGCTTTCCTTTCAGACAAACATATCATTGACCGACATTAGCGCGCCGATGACGGTATAGATCAATCCGCCAACCCCAACCGAGATCAGCAAGATGATGGCCGGTTCCAGCAGCACCAAGGCGCGGTCCAGCGCGATGCGGGTTTTTTCTTCAAAGACTTCGGCGGCTTGGGTTAAGCTGCGGGCCATGTTGCCCGTCTCTTGGCCCACACGGATCAGGCTTGACAGCAAAGGCGGCACACCGCGCGCGGCGCGCAAGGGCTGGGTGACATCTTGGCCCGCGCGCAGGGCGTTTTCCATCGCTTCCAGCACGCGGGCCAGATCCCCTGCCACCGTGCTGCGCCGTGTTAGGCGCAACGCCTCGGCCAAGGGCAGGCCGGATTCTGTTAGCATGGCGAGTGAGCGGGTCATCTCGGCCAAACGCGCGGTTAAGATCAGCGTACCAATAACGGGCACATGGGTCGCAGCATTGGTCAAGGCGCGCTGCACGCGCACTTGGCGGATCAGCACCGCGAAGGCACCCATCCCCAGCGCCACAATCACGCCAACGGTCACGGCATGACCGCTTACCCAATCTGACACATCAATCAAACGGCGAATGGCGGCATCGGCCCCGTCCGCCCGTGGCACGGGGGGCAAAACGGCGCGCATCTGGGGCACCACGGCCAAGCCGATCAGCGCCACCGCCGCCAAAGCCACCAGCAGCAGAAAGGCCGGATAGACCAGTGCTGATCCCAACTTGCGCTGCAAAGCCTGCGCTTGGGCGCGCCCTGCGTGCAGGCGTTGCAAGACCATGGGCAAAGTACCCGTGCCCTCGGCCAAGGCAACAAGGCGTTGGTAGGCTTCGGGAAAGACCGCGCCTTGCCGCGCCAAAGCATCGGCCAAACTGGCCCCCGCCCGCAATTCGGCGCGCACCGCCAGCAAGACAGGCTGCAACCGGCTTTGCGCCGCTTCGCCTGCCAAAAGGTCAATCGCACGGCCAAGCGGCACACCTGCACCGATCATCCACGACAGTTCTTGGGTGAAAAGGGTGATGTCATCGGCGGTGGGAGTGCTTGAAAACACGCTAGGCATCCTGCACCACCCGCAACACCTCGGCCACGCTGGTGTCGCCTTGCAGCACACGGCGCAGGCCGTCGGCCATTAAGGGGACCATACCCGCGCCCAAAGCCACCTGATGCAGCGCCGCTGTGCCTGCGCCTGCCAGTAGGGCTGCGCGCACCGCATCGGTCACGGGCATCACCTCGAATATCGCGCGCCGCCCGTAATACCCCGTGCGCCCACAATGATCGCAACCTTGGGCAAGGTAATGGCGCGCTGGTGTTGCGGGGTCATGGCCGCACAGGCGCTGGATGGTTTCGGGAAAGGGCAAAGGCCCCACCTCTTCAACCCGACAATGGCGGCACAAAAGCCGCACCAAGCGCTGGCCAAGGCTAAGACGCAGGGTTGCGGCCAAAAGATACGGCTCCACCCCCATTTCCGCCAAGCGCACCACGGCCCCTGCGGCAGAGTTGGTGTGCAACGTCGTCAGCACCAAATGCCCGGTGAGTGAGGCTTGCACCGTCACCTCTGCCGTCTCACAATCCCGCACTTCGCCCACCAGCAAAACATCGGGGTCAGCGCGCATAAAGGCCCGCAGTCCGGCTGAAAAGGTCAGCCCGATGGCAGGATTGACCTGCACCTGCGAAATGCCGGGGATGTGGTATTCGACCGGATCTTCAATCGAGATGATCTTGCGCTTGGGGTCGTTCACCTCGGCGGTGGCGGCGGCGAGGGTGGTGGTTTTGCCGCTGCCGGTGGGGCCGGTGATCAAGATCAGCCCATGCGCGTGTGACAGGCCCGCGCGCAAATCAGCCTCGGCCAAAGGTTGCAGGCCCAAGCCCGCGATGGTGGGCAGGTTTTGGCGCCCCGCCAAAATGCGCAGGGCAGCGCCCTCACCGTCAACCATGGGCAGGGTGGCAAGGCGCAGGTCAAAGGTGCGCCCTGCAATCACAGCGCGGATCGGGCCATCTTGCGCCAAGCGCCGCTCGGCGATGTTCAAACCGGCAAGGATTTTCAGGCGCGCCACCACAGCACGGCCGGTGGCGGCGGGCACCACGGCCACGGGGCGCAGCATGCCGTCAACGCGTTGGCGCACCGACATATCGACGGGGCCAGGTTCAAAATGCAAATCGGTGGCGCGGGCTTCAACCGCTTGGGACAGCATTTGGTCCAGAAGGGCGATAACGGGCGCATCAAGCGCAGAATCCTGCGGATCTTGCTCTGCCAGATCGGCGCGGGGGGCGGGGGCACTGGCCCCCAACCCCTCAAGCCGCGACAAAAGCGCAGGTTGCGAGGCGACCATCAGCGCCAGATCCTGCCCCAAAGCCACCCGCAGCGCGCCAAGGGCAGCACTGTCAGACGGGTCGGCCAAGGCCACGCGCCAGCGCCCATCTGCGCCCACGCCCAGCGGCAGCATCAAAGCGCGGCGCAGAAAGGCGCGCGACAGGCCCTGCGGCAGGTCAAGCGTTGCGGGCCAGTCGGCATCGGTCATCAAGGGCAAGCCGTGGGTCTGGGCGCGCAGTTGCGCCAAGGCCAAGGGGTCTTGCGGTGTGGCCCCGGTGTTTGGTGTCATTGCCCGCTCATCTGGGGCATCCGCGCGCGCAGTTCGGCGGAAATCGTCGCGGCATCTTGCTGGTTGCGCACCACATGGGGGGTGATGAACACAATCAACTCGGTGCGGGATTTGTCATCGCCGGTGTGGCTGGGCAGCAGGCCAAACAGCGCCTTGCGGTCGCTTGACCCTTGGGACGAAATCAACCCGCCCAAGGCCACCGTCTGGTTGTCATACACCGCCACACGGGTCGAGATTGACCTTTGGCGCAGCGTCGGTGTCAGCGTGGCAACGCCGCTGCGCACCACGGCAGACAGTTCCTGATCAACCTTCAGGTTCACAAGGTTGGTCTGGCTCACACGGGGCGTGACCTTCAAAATCACGCCCGCATCGTGATATTCGACCGAGTTCACCGTGGGCGCATCAGGCGTTTGGGTTGAAACAACCTGTTGCGTGACGATGGGCACTTGTTCGACCACCTTGATCTGCGCCTCTTCGTTTTCAAAGGCCGAGATCGAGGGGGCCGAGACAACCTTCACCTTGGTGACCTGCGACAGGCTGTCGATGATCACCTTGGCATCGACCCCGTCGCCCAGCACCAGATTAAATCCGGGTGCTGTGGTGGCGATGCCTGTGGTCAGCCCGTTGGTGGCGATGAACTGCGCGTCATTGCTTTGCAGATAGGCTTGCACCCCCATCGCGGTGGCATCGTTTAGCGTGACTTCGACCAGCAGCACGTCAATCAGCACCTGCACCGGCGGGCGGTCAATCGCGGCCAACAATTGCAGCGCTTGTTGGCGCACAGGGGTCGAGCCGCGAATGATGATCGTATTGTTGCCATCGTCGGGGGTAAAGCGCGTGTCACCACCACTTGGGGCTGCAACAGCCGTGACAGAGGCATCAGCCGCCTGCGGCACAGCCACCCCGTCCGCTGCGCCCGCTGTGGGCGCTGCGGCAGGGGCCGCGCCACCGTCACCAAAGGTGGCCTGCAACAGCACCGAAAGGTCTGACGCCTTGGCATATTGCACTTGATACACCGTAATATCCGCCCCCGCCGCCCCACCCGTGCGGTCTAGCTGGCGGATCCACTGCATGGCGTTTTGCAGATCACCCTGATCATGCGCCTGCACCAGAATCGCGTTAGAGCGTTGCAAGACCTGAATGCTCCACCCCGAGGATTGCGGATCATTGGCGGCGACCGCTGACAGATCGGTTGCAACCTGCGTGGCCGGGGCGTTTTGCAAAAAGGCTATCCCAGCATTGGGCTTTGCCAACAGGTCAACATCCAGCGATTGCACCATGCTTTGAATGGCAGCGCGGTCAGCGGCAGAGCCGCGCACCAAGATCATGTCATCATTTTCCGAAGCCCGCAGCGCCCCCGCAGGCGCGGCAAAGCCGTCAAGCAAGGCCAGCATGCGGTTGGCCCCCAAATGGCGCAGCGGCAAAGCGGTGAAGCCGTAGCCTTCGGCTGTCATCGCAGCGGTCATGCCCGCGCCGTCGAGGGCCTTGATGCGAAAGCCGCGCCCCTCGGCGACAAGGATCAGGCCATTGGCTTGCAAGGCGGTTTCAAAGAACATCAACAGATCGGTGCGCGCCACGGGCCCGCCGGTGGCCATCGTCACCGTGCCTGCAACCGAAGGGTCAAGCGTATAGGGCACCTGCAACACATCGCCCAGCAAGGACTGTGCGGCGACATCCACGCTGACCGCTTGAAGGTTGACCGTAAAGCCCTGCCCCACAGCCTGCACACCGGCTTGCACGGGTGGGTTGCCCCCGATGTCGTTGAAATAAACCACCTGTGTGGGCTGCGGCCCACCGGCATAGGCCGGCGTTCCCGCCCGCCCGTTGCGCGCGGCCAAGTTCAACCGCGCCAAAGCATCACGGTCGCCCGACAGGCCCGCCCCTGATGAACCGCTGGTGCCGGGAACGCAGGCCGACACGGCCCACAGCAAGGCCACGACGGACAGGCCCGTCAAAATTTTCCGGACAGGTAACATTGGCAAACTGGCCTTTCTGCGCAACTTGTGCTGACACCGTTAAGACTTGACCCATACCCAAGGTATGACACAAGTCAAATCCGCCCAAAAGACGCTCACACCCCCTAGGCGCGCAGGTGTAAGGCTATAAACCCCAAGCATAGAGAGCTTGGTTCGCAAAGCAGAGGCCCTTGCCTTAGCGCTCTGGCAGAAACTGCGCGCCCGCGCTAGGGTTGCTCACCGCATTGCGTTCGGAGGCCAAAATGCCCGTGATCACATCCATCGAAGACCTGCGCCGCCTGCACAAGCGCCGCGCGCCGAAGATGTTTTTTGATTACTGCGAAAGCGGGTCTTACACCGAACAAACCTTCCGCGACAATGTCAGCGATTTTTCCAAGCTGCGCCTGCGGCAGAAGGTCGCGGTCGACATGTCAAACCGCACAATCGCCAGCACCATGCTGGGCCAGCCCGTGGCCATGCCCGTGGCCTTGGCCCCTGTGGGCTTCACCGGAATGCAATCCGCCGATGGCGAGATCAAAGCCGCCCGCGCCGCACAAGATTTTGGCGTGCCCTACACCCTGTCAACCATGTCAATCTGCTCGATCGAGGATGTCGCAGCCCACACCACAGCGCCCTTCTGGTTTCAGTTGTATGTGATGAAGGATTGGGATTTTGTCGCCAGCGCCCTTGACCGCGCGCGCAAGGCTAAATGTTCGGCCTTGGTTCTGACGCTGGATTTGCAGATCATGGGCCAAAGGCACAAAGATCTGAAAAATGGCCTCTCTGCGCCGCCCAAGCCCACGATTGCCAATATCATCGACATCGCCACGAAATGGCGTTGGGCAGCAGGCATGGCGCGCACCAAGCGGCACAGTTTTGGCAATATCGTGGGCCATGCGAAGGGGGTAAAGGATCTCTCCTCACTCGGTTCATGGACGGCAGAGCAATTTGACCCCCAGCTTGACTGGGGCAAAATCGCCCGTATCCGCGATATGTGGGGCGGTAAGTTGATCTTGAAAGGCGTGCTAGATGAAGAAGACGCCCGCCGCGCCGCCGATTTTGGCGCGGATGCGATGATCGTATCAAACCACGGCGGGCGGCAGTTGGACGGGGCGCTGTCGTCGATCCGCCGCTTGCCCGCCATTGCGCGTGCCGTGGGCGATCAGGTCGATGTGTGGATGGATGGCGGTATCCGGTCGGGTCAAGACGTGCTTAAGGCGCTGGCGATGGGGGCCAAGGCCACGATGATCGGGCGCAGCTATATCTATGGGCTTGGGGCTATGGGGCAAGCGGGGGTCAGTGCCGCACTAGAGGTGATCCGCAAGGAGGTCGACACCACGATGGCATTGTGTGGAGAGCGCGATATAGCCAAGTTTGGCGCACATAACCTGATGATTCCCAAAGATTTCGAAGGCGACTGGAAGGACTGAGCCCACAATTCTTCTGCGAAGAATTTAGCAACGATTTTTCGCCGAAAAATCGAGTCTGTTTGATTTTTCGCCGAAAAATCGTGGGCGCGGCCGTCAGGCCCGCAGGTCCACCACCACACGACCCTTCACGTCACCCTTCAAAATCGCCGCGCCCAGTGCAGGCAGATCGGCAAGCGTGGCGGGCAGGATCATCGCCTCTAGCTTATCCAGCGGCAGGTCAGCGGCAATCCGCGCCCATGCCCGTTGACGATCAGCAAAAGGCCGCATCACAGAATCGATGCCCAACAAATTCACCCCACGCAGCAAGAACGGGATCACCGAAGCCGGCAACCCGGACCCACCCGCAAGCCCCACCGCCGCGACCGAAGCGCCGTATTTCATCTGCCCCAGCACGCGGGCCAGCATCGCCCCCCCCACGGCGTCAATGCAACCAGCCCAAAGTTCGGCCTCTAGCGGGCGTTTGACAGTTTCGGCCAAATCGGCGCGGGGGATAATGCGGGAAGCCCCCAAATCGCGCAAATAGGCTTCGGTTTCAGGCCGCCCTGTCACCGCCGCCACTTGATAGCCCAGCTTGGCCAACAGTGCCACCGCGACCGACCCAACGCCCCCCGCAGCGCCCGTCACCAGCACCTCCCCACCCGCAGGGGTCAGCCCGTGATCCTCCACCGCCAGAACCGCCAGCATCGAGGTCAAGCCCGCCGTGCCCACCGCCATCGCTTGCCGTGTGGTCAACCCGTTGGGCAAAGGCACCAGCCAATCGGCCTTGACCCGCGCCTTGGTGGCATAGCCGCCCCAACGCACTTCGCCCACGCGCCAGCCGGTCAGAACCACCTTATCGCCCGCCTTGTAGCGCGCATCGGTCGAGGTTTCGACCGTGCCAGCAAAGTCGATCCCCGCCACATGTGGATAGGCCCTCACCAGCCCGCCGCCACTGGGCGACAGGCACAGACCGTCTTTGTAGTTCACGGTCGAATAGTCCACCGCCACCGTCACATCCCCCGCAGGCAGGGCGCTGTCGTCCAGTTCACGGATCGCAGCCTCTGCCTGACCTTCGGCGTTCTTCTCTAGCACGAGCGCTTGAAACATCGTCTTTCCTTTCCTGTCTTCAGCCCGTTCAGTTCGGGCCGTGCCAATCAATCTGGCAAATCTCGGCACTGCGGCCGTCAAAATCCCACACCCGCCCGTAGGCGCGCACCCGTCCTTTGCCCGCTTGGGCAATCGTCACATCCGGCCCCATCCAGTAGCCCGTGTTGGAAACCACAACCTCGCGGTCCGGATCAGTCCCGGTGATCGGCGTCACTTCGCCCTGTATCTTTTTGCCCACCGACAGGCGGCGGGTTTTGCCTTCGGTCACGTAATCGACCGGAGAGCGTTCTGCCCCTAAGAATTCCGACACCATCACCGCAAACAACCCCGTCGACCCACGCGCTTTGCCCGAAAAGATCTTGATCAACCCGTCGTAGGCCGCTTCCGAGGCATGTTCGTCGATATAGGCCGCCGCTTTCCAATTGCCACGGCCCATGTTGCCCGGAATGTCCATCAGCAGGCCCACGTTCAGCCCGCCCAAGTTGTGTCCGTCGTAATGGCCAGAATCGATGCGAATGCCGACCCATGCCTGACAATAACCCTCGGTCGGAGGGTGTTTGCCCAGACTGATCACGCAGGGGCAAAAGACGGTGCAGTTGCAGTTTAGGATCAACTCTCCTTTGATCACCCAGTTTGGCAAAGTGGTCGACATCTTTTGTCCTTTCAGGTCAACAAGGTGCGCAGGGCCAAAACGGCCCCCGCCGCGATCAAGGCAAATCCCGCGGGCCGCGTCAGGGAGCGGCCCAGTTGGGGCAGTTTTTCCAGCACCATGAACAGGGTTGCAAGGCCCATCCACACCAAGTTCATCGTGCCGCCCACAAAGGCCAAAGCCATCAGCGCCCAGCAGCAGCCAAAGCAGATCAGCCCCAGTTCTGCGCCCATGCGAAAGGCGCGCGGTAGGCCGGGGGCCCAGCGCCCCATGAAATAGGTCAGCGGCATGCGGCATTTGGCCAGACAGGCGGCTTTAAGGATCGACAATTGGTAAAGCCCCGAAGCAACAAGCAGCGCCGTGGTGAGCCAGACCGACAGGCTAGACCCATCCGCCGCAAGCACCCCCGCCCGCGACAGCGCCATTTGCGCCGCAGCGCCCAAGGCGGCGCCTGCAACCCAAACCAGCGCGTACCCCATCACCAGCGCCGCCGCCTCGATCGGGCGGGTGGCCCCCGCAGCCCCCATGTTCACAAAGGTGCGCAGGGCAGGCACAAAGGTGGGCAGCATCATCGCCGCCGCCATCAGCGCCCACATGGCCCAAAGATCAAAGAACCCCGCCGCTGCCGCCGTGGTGCAAAGCACCCCCCACAAACCCACCGGAGCCTGCGCCACTTGGGCAAAGATCACCCCCCATGCCAGCAAGATCAGCGCGAAAAAGCCCAACCACAGCACGCCTTGGCGGTTGAGAAACCCCAAACGCATCATGCAGCACGCGCTTGGGAAAGGTAGGTGTCCAGCACAGCCATGCTATCAGCCTGCCCAGCCAGTTCGGCGGTGGCAAAGTCGATAAAGGCGACCTCGTGGCGGATCAGCAGGTCGATCAGGGGCGCATAGGCGGGCGGGGATTGGGCCAAAAGGCCGTCAAACTCGGTCAGGTAGGCGGGAAACTCATCTCGCATCACCAAAAGCGCCCCATCCCAGCCCAAAGCGCGCCAGTCGTCAGCCTCTGCCGCCCCTTCGGCGCGCAGGGCTTGGGGCAGGGCTTGGGGATCGTGGTTTGCAACGCCCAACGCTTGGGCCGCAGACAGCAAGGCTTGGGTTGTGACGTGTTCAATCGCCAGCATCCTGCGCCACACTTCTGCACGGCGGGGGATCGGCTCCAAGGCGGCCAGCGCAGCAAAGAAGCCCTCGCCGCGCAGCTCATCTTCATAAGACGCGCGAAAGCCTTGCGCGAAGCTGGCAAATACCTTGGCCTCAATCATGGCAAACCGCCCAAGTCATCAAAGCCTTCCCTTACACAAACGGCAATTCCGTCAGAACGCCAGATTGCATCACGCCCCCGACCATGGCCTGAACCCTGTCACCCACCACACAGTCGCGCGAAATCAGGGCGAAGCCTAGGTTCTTTTGCACCCGAATGGAAAAGACACAGTTGGTCAGATCGCCCACTTTGACCCCGTCTTTGTAGATCGGGTTCCACGAAAACCCCGGCGAAACAGGATCGCCCGCATCCAGAATGATGCCCAAGGAATGGCGCTTTGGCCCCGCAGCCGAAATGCGGCGCAGGGCTTGGATGCCCACAGTGTCATCGGGCACGTGCAGGTCAACATATTTGCCCATGCGCACTTCATAGGGGTTGGTCTGCCCATCGGTGTCGCCCCCGAACGAGATCAGACCGCTTTCCACACGCTCGCTCCAGTTCGGGTTGCCGGGGCCGATGCCCCAAGGCTGGCCTGCCTCTTTCACAAGGTTCCAAAGCTTGGTGCCTTGCGACCCATCGCGCAGATACAGTTCAAACCCGCCCTGTTTTGACCAGCCCGACCGTGCCACAACCAAGGGGATGCCGCCCAAATCAAACTCGCGAAACCAGAAGTATTTCAGCCCCCGCACCCAATCGCCGCACAGATGTGCCACGACGTCTTCGGCCTTGGGGCCTTGAATGGCCAAGGGGGACACATCGGGTTCCGAAACATCAACCCGCAGGCCACGTTCAGCGGCGATGGCGCTGGCCCAGAACCAGATGTTGCTGTCAGCGATAGAAAGCCAATACAGATCATCCGCCAGCTTCAAACAGATCGGATCGTTGATCAGCACGCCTTGGTGGTTGACCAAAGGCACGTATTTGCCCTGCCCGACCTTACAGCTCGACAAATCGCGCGGCGCCAAAATCTGCGCCAAGCGTCCCGCATCTGGGCCGCGCAACTGCACCTGCCGCTCGACCGCCACATCCCACTGGCTGACGCCGTTGATCAGCCGCCAGTATTCCTCAAGCGGGTTGCCATACGAAGTGGGCATCAGCATGTGGTTGTAGGTGGTAAAAGCGCAAACACCTTCCGCCAAGGTCGCCTCGTAATAGGGCGAGGGGCGCAGGCGGGCCGAGGGGGTTATGCCGAACATGGGTATGTCTTTCGCAAAGGTCTTTGGTTGCCACGACTAAACGGCGCGCAGCACCTTTCGCGCAAACAACCAATTGCCAGCCTAAGCCCCACCCTTAGGAATGCGTCAGGCTGGCGCGGATGGCTTTCTTGTCGATCTTCCCGACCGAGGTTTTGGGGATCGCCTCAACCCGCAGCACCCGTTCAGGGGCGGCCCATTTCGACAGGCGGCCTGCCGCGATGGAAGCTTGCACCGCCGCTGTGACACCTTCGGTGACATCCTGCTGCGCCACCACCACCACCACGGGCCGTTCGCCCCAGCGGTCATCTGGCACGCCCACCACGGCCACTTCACTTACACCTGCAACCGCCGAGATCAGGCTTTCCAACTCCAGCGAAGAAATCCACTCCCCGCCGGACTTGATCACATCTTTCAGCCTGTCGGTGATGCGCAAGGTACCATCGGGCATCATGTTGCCCACATCCCCCGTATGCAGCCACCCGCCGCGCCACAGATCGGCAGAGCCTGCGGGGTTGTGCAAATAACCGTCAGTCAACCACGGGGCGCGGGTGACGACCTCTCCGGTAGCGACACCATCATGGGGCACATCGGTCATGCCAGCGTCAACCACCCGCACCTCGACCAAGGGGATGGGCTTGCCCGTGGCAATGCGGATGGCGGTGGTGTCTTCGCGGCCTTGGGTCGCGGCCATATCGGCGATGGTCAGCACGGGGCAGGTTTCTGACATGCCGTAGCCCGCATGAATATCAATGCCCCGCGCCATCGCGGCGCGGGCCAACCCCTCGGGCAGGGCCGATCCGCCGATGATCACCTTCCACCCTGCTAAGTTGACAGCCTCTGCCCCTGTGGCCCCCAGCACCATGCCCAACACCGCTGGCACACAATGCGAAAAGGTCACGCCATGTTCGGCAATCAGGTGCAGCAGTTTTTGGGGTTCATAGCGGCCGGGGTAAACTTGGCGCATCCCCAGCATGGTCGCAATCAAGGGAAAGCCCCAGCCATGCACATGAAACAGGGGCGTCAGCGGCATATAAACATCATCCGCCTTAATCCCCCCCCGCCCCGGAATGGGCGCAAAGCAGGCGATCACGCCAAGGGTGTGCAGCACCAACTGGCGGTGGGAATAGGTCACGCCCTTGGGGTCACCCGTGGTGCCTGTGGTGTAAAACAGCGTCGCCCGGGTGGATTCTGCGAAGGTGGGAAAGGCAAAGCTGGCATCGCCTGCCGTCAGCAGCGCCTCATATTCGCCCGCAAAGCCCTGCGGCAGGGCGGCGGGCCTGTCGGATAGCAAGATCAGACGCAGGGGGCGTGTGATGCGCGGCAACAAGGGCAGCAGCAGGGGCAGGAAATCTTCATGCACCAAGATCGCATCATCTTGGGCATGGTTGATGGTATACAGCACCTGTTCGGGCGACAGGCGCACGTTGACCGTGTGCAGCGTGGCCCCCAACATAGGGATGGCAAAGAAGCATTCCAGATAGCGGTGGCTGTCGTAATCCATCACGGCGACAACCGCGCCTTCGCCCAGCCCCAGCCCCGCCAGTGCCGACCCCAACCGATGCACCCGCGCGCCGAACTGGGCATAGGTCAGATCTACCCCGCCCGCATAGGTGATCCGCTGCGCCGGATTGGCCCGCAGCCCAGTTTTCAACAATTCGCCAATCACCAGCGGATAATCCATCGCGTCCCCCCATTTTTAGCCCACCTTAGCAGGGCCATGCCCAACGTCCATATGACGAAAACAGACCCTTGGCGGCGATTTCAGGCGGGCTTGGGGCCGCCCGCATGGTAGCTTGGCCCAAACAACCGCAAGGCCCTGCAATGGCGCACCTGCCCCCCCTGTCATGGCTGCGCGCGTTTGAAGCAGCGGCGCGCCATTTGTCTTTCACCCAAGCGGCGGAGGAATTGCTTCTGACACAGGCGGCGATTTCCAAGCAGGTCAAGCTGCTAGAACACCACCTGCACGAAGCCCTGTTCGAACGCCGCCCGCGCAGCCTTGTGCTGACCAAGGTGGGCGCGGCCTATCTGCCCAAGGTGCAAGACGCCTTTGACCGATTGACGGCGGGCACCCAAGAGGTCTTTGGCAACCGCCGCACCCAAGTGCTAACTCTGCGCGCCCCGATTGGCTTTGCGGTGAACTGGATCGCATCGCGCTTGCCGCGCTTTCTGGATGCCCACCCCAAAGTGCCCCTGCGCATCGTCTCGTCAATCTGGACCGAGGAGGACGCGCAATACGACCTAGATATCCGCTATGGCACAGGCCACTGGACAGGCTTTCGCAGCGACCAATTGAGTTGGGAGGTGATGGAACCCCTGTGCCTGCCCACCATCGCCGCCCGCTTAAAGGCGGCCGACGATCTGGCATCGGAACGCTTGCTGCACGTTTTGGGCTATAAGGAAGGCTGGGGCACTTGGCTTGCGGCGGCTGGTTCCAGCAAGGTGAATGCCGGATCGGGGGCGCATTTTGACACATCGCTGATGGCGTTTGAGGTGGCAGCCAATGGCGGCGGCGTAGCGCTTGGGCGCTCGTCAATGGCCGCGCACGAACTCGCCTCTGGCCGTTTGGTGCGCCCCTTTGGCTTGGCCGTGCCGGTGAGTGAGGCGTTTTATCTGCTCACCCCCGAAACAGGCCAAATCCACCCCGACGCCGCCCTTCTGCGCGCTTGGCTGTTGGAACAAGCGACAGCGCCTTAACGCGCCCGCAACCGCACGCCCGCATCTAGGCGGATCACCTCGCCGTTGAGCATGGGGTTGGCAATGATCGCCAAGACCATGTTGGCGAAATCTTCGGGCTGGCCAAAGCGGCGCGGAAAGATCGCGTCGCTGGTAATCGCCTCGACCACTTCGGGGGGTACTTCGCTGGCCATGGGGGTGGCAAACAGGCCGGGGGCTATCGCCATCACGCGCACACCCTTGGCGGCGAATTCGCGCGCGGCTTGCAACGTCAGCGCCACAATCGCGCCCTTTGATGCGACATAGGCGCCTTGCCCCACTTGCCCCTCATAGGCCGTGATGGACGCCGTGTTGATCACAATCCCCCGCGCGCCATCCGCGCCCAAAACATCCGCCGCCATCATACGCGCTGCGGCCTTGGTCATGACGGAAACAGTGCCCAAAAGGTTCACGTTGATCACTTGCGCAAAACGGGCCATGTCCACCGGCCCGTCGCGCCCCACAAGGCGCATCCCGCCGGGCACACCGGCGCAGTTCACAACGATGCGCGCCACGCCCTGCGCAGCCTCGGCCCCCGCAATCGCGGCTGAAACCGAAGCCTCGCTCGTCACATCGCAAACAAAGCCCAACCCGTCAAAGCCGCCAACATCACGGTCAAGCACCGCCACCTTGGCCCCTGCCCGCGCCAAGGCTTGCGCCGTCGCCAGCCCCAAACCCGACCCGCCGCCCGTGACCAAAGCGGCCAATCCTGTAATGTCCATGACGCCCCCTTAAAGACCCCTGCCAACCTGCGCCACAGCGGCCCCTTTCGCAAACGACGAAAAGACAGGCTTAGCCTGCGGTCCTGTCTGCTCTTAAACGGTTTCCAACAACCCGCGCCCCTTCAGCAGCGGCTCGACCCCCGGCATTTTGCCGCGAAAACGGGTATAGAGCACCTCGGCCTCTTCTGATCCGCCCGCCGAAAGGATGAACTTTTCCAACCGCGCGGCGGTGGCAGGATCAAACGGATCGCCGGTTTCTTCAAAGGCGGCGAAAGCGTCGGCGTCCATCACTTCCGACCACATATAGCTGTAATAGCCAGAGCTGTAGCCGTCGCCCGACATCGCATGGGCAAAGTGCGGCGTGGCATGGCGCATCCGAATGGCGCGGGGCATGCCAAGGCTTTCCAACACCTCGGCTTGTTTTTGCATCGGGTCAGCGGGGGCTGGGCCTTCGTGGAAGGCAAGGTCAACCATGGCAGAGGACACAAATTCCACCGTGGCAAAGCCTTGATCATAGGTTCCCGCCGCAAGCAGGCGGCGAAGCATATCGGCGGGCATGGCTTCGCCCGTCTGGTAGTGCCGCGCGTGCTTTTCCAGCACCTCGGGCACTTCCAGCCAGTGTTCGTACAGCTGGCTGGGCAGTTCGACAAAATCGCGCGCCACGCTGGTGCCCGAAATGAAGCCGTAAGTCACATTCGACAGCATCTGATGCAAAGCATGGCCGAATTCGTGAAAGAGCGTGCGCGCGTCGTCATATGACAGCAGGCAAGGGTCACCCTTGGCAAAGTTGCACACATTCACCACGACAGGCCGCTGATCGCCGCCCAAACGGCGCTGCGCGCGGATGTCAGAACACCAAGCGCCCGAGCGTTTTGATCCGCGCGCGTAGTAGTCGCCGATGAAAACCGCGATGTGCTGGCCGCCGCGCCGCACTTCCCAAGCCCGGCAATCAGGATGGTAAAGCGGCACATCCAAAGGCGCGAATTCCAGACCGAACAGGCGGGTGGCGCAATCAAACATCGCGCCCAACATCGCCTCTAGGCCAAGGTAGGGCTTCAACACCGCCTCGTCCAAATCATGTTCTGCCAAGCGGCGCTTTTCGGAATAATAGCGCCAATCCCAAGGTTCCAACGGGCCTGCAATGCCGTCTGCGTGCAGCATCGCTTCCAGCACGGCACTGTCGCCCAAAGCTTTGCGCTTGGCAGGCTCCCACACGCGCAGCAAAAGGTCGCGCACACGGGCGGGGGTTTTGGCCATTTCCGGTTCCAGCTTGTAATCGGCAAAGCTGGAATAGCCCAAAAGCTTGGCGCGCTCTTCGCGCAGGCGCAGGGTTTCGGCCACGATGGCGCGGTTGTCAGTGGCCCCGCCGTTGGCCCCGCGCTGCACCCAAGCCTCGTAAGCCTTTTGCCGCAGATCGCGGCGCGGCGAAAATTGCAAGAAGGGCACGATGATCGACCGTGACAGCGTCACCACCGGCCACCCCGCGCCCTTTTCTTCACCCGCCGCCCGCGCCGCCGCCACGACAAAATCGGGCAAACCCGCCAAATCGCCCTCGGCCAAAGGCATGACCCATGACCGCTCATCCGCCAGCAGGTTCTGGCTGAACTGCGTGCCCAAGACAGCAAGGCGCGATTTCACCTCTGTCAGCCGCGCCGCCCCCGCGCCTTCCAGCAAAGCGCCAGAGCGCACGAACATCCGCCGGTACAGCTCCAACACCCGCGCCTGCTCAGGCTCCAACCCCAGACTATCCCGCGCCTGCCACAAAGCCTCAATCCGGCCAAATAAAGCGCGGTTGTTGGTGATTTCTGACGCATAGGCCGAAAGTTTCGGCGCCATCTCGCTTTGCAATGCCTCGCGCGCGGGGGTGCTATCGGCGCCGGTCAGGTTGTAAAACACCCCGCACACACGGCTTAACGCCTCCTCGCTCAACTCTAACGCCTCGATCACATTGGCGAATGTCGGCGCATCAGGATCGCCCGCAATCTGTGCCACCCGTGCACGCGCTTGGGCCAAGGCCACCTCGAAGGCTGGCGCGAAATCGCTGTCTTTAATCTGCCCAAAGGGCGGCAAACCAAATGCGGTGTTCCAAACGCCCAACAACGGATTGCCCATCTGCTTATCTTTCATTCTTGCCCAAATATCCCGGGGGTTAGGGGGCTGGCCCCCTATTTGGTGTGCATCTTCAACCGCGCCTCGATCCGGCGCAAGCCAAGGCTTAGGCCGATCGTCATCACAAGGTAAAGCAGCGCCACCATGTTATAGGTTTCAAAATAGCGAAAGTTCCCCGCAGCCTGCACCTTGCCCAGTTGGGTGATGTCCGCGACCCCCAAGATCGACACGAGTGAGGAATCTTTCACCATCGCGACAAAATCATTGCCCAAGGGCGGCAAGATCATGCGAAAGGCTTGGGGAAAGACGATGTGGCGAAATCTTTGCCAGCCCGTTAGGCCCAGCGACATCGCCGCTTCGATCTGGCCCTTGTCGACGGCTTGCAGCCCTGCGCGAAAAATCTCGGCCAGAAAGGCCGAATAGGCCAAGGTCAGCGCCAGCACGGCCCGCGCGATCAAGGGGAAATCGCGCGATGTGATTGGGGTGGCCCCCAGCCAGCTTGCGACCCAATTCCATGCGAACACCATGGCAGGTGAGATGACGAAAGCCACATACAGCAGCAGCACCATCATTGGCACACCGCGGATCACCTCTATCCACACCCGCGCCGCTTGCCGCAGCACCACAGACCGCGACAGCCCCGCCACGGCCAAACCCAACCCCAAGGCGCTGGCCAAGCCATAGGCCACCAGCGTGACCGCGACCGTCACCTGAATGCCCTTGACCAAAGTTCCCATCACTTGGCTGTAGATGGCCGAGGCCCAAACCTCATACCCCATCCACAGGCCGGTGACCCCAAGGATCACCAGCCACCAAGGAAAGTCTGCGTCTTTCGTCTGGCGCAAATCAGTTCATCTTGTAGTCAAGAAACCACTTCTTGTTCAGCGCGTCCAAAGTGCCATCGGCCTTAAGCGCAGCAATCGCGGCGTTCATGGGGGCTGCCAATTCAGACCCTTTGGGGAAGATAAAGCCGAAATCTTCGGTGCCCAAAGGCTCTCCCACCAGTTTCAGCTTACCTTCTGATGCGGCGACATAGCCCTGCCCTGCCGTCATATCGGTCAAAACCGTATCCACATCGCCCGCCTTCAACGCTTCAACACTGGTGCCAAAGGTTTCAAACAGCTTGATACGCGGGTTGGATTCGTTGCCGTCTAGCACCTCATACACTGCTGTGTAGAACGGCGTTGTGCCCGCCTGTGCGCCGATCAGCAGCGCCTCGTTAGCGCCAAAGGATTTGGCATCGGTGAAGCGGGTGTCATCGCTGCGCGCCATCATCACACTTTGCGAGCGCATATAGGCATCCGAAAAGTCGACCTTGGCTTTGCGCTCATCGGTGATCGTGATGCCCGTCATGCCCATGTCAAACTGGCCTTCCGACACGGCAGGGATCATCGCATCCCATGAAATCGTTTCGTATTTGACCTTCATGTTCAAACGCTTGGCCATTTCGGCGATGGCGTCATATTCCCAGCCAATCGCCGCACCGTCTTTGTCCAAGAACTGCAAGGGCGGATAGGCGTTTTCGGTGACGATGGTAATTTCCTTGCCCGCCATATCGGGCAAGCCGTCAGCCAAAGCCACGGTGGCAAAAGAGGCCAGCGCAAGGCCAGCCAAAAGGGGTGCGCGTTTCATTCTGTGATCTCCCTGTCACGAAGCGATGGCCGACTATGGCCGCATCGCAGGGGCAGGGGCAAGACCTGAGCGCCGCTGCACAGACAGGTTGCGCCCCAGCACCTTGCGCGCGCCCATGCGCAGGGCCATTTATTGATCACCTTGAAAGGAGGCCCCCATGGCCCGACTTCCCACCTATTTCATTTCGCACGGCGGCGGGCCTTGGCCTTGGCTGCCCAATATGCGCCAGATGCTGGCCAGCCTTGAAATCTCGCTCGCACGGATGCCCGCTGAGATTGGCGAAGTGCCCAAGGCGATCTGCATGGTTTCTGGCCATTGGGAGGAGGACAGTTTCACCGTCATGACCGCCCCCGCCCCCGGCATGGTCTATGATTACGGTGGCTTTCCGCCTGAAACCTACAAAATCGTCTACCCCGCCCCCGGCGCGCCGCAGATTGCCCAGCGCACGGCAGAGCTGATCAAAGCGGCGGGCCTTCCGGTCGCTTTGGATGCCAAGCGCGGCTTTGATCACGGCACCTTTGCCCCCGCCTATGTGATGTATCCCAAGGCCGAGGTGCCGATTTACCAAGTCTCGCTGCAACACGGCTACAACCCCGCCGCCCATTTCGCGCTGGGCCGTGCCTTGGCACCCTTGCGCGATGAGGGTGTGTTGATCGTGGGATCGGGCCTAAGCTATCACAACCTGCGCCTGTTCGGGCCGGGGGCGAAAGTGCCCTCTGCCGCCTTTGACGCTTGGTTGGCCGATACGATGGCCAAGACAGGCAAAGCGCGCACCCAAGCGCTGCTTGATTGGGAAAGCGCGCCCTATGCCCGCACCTGCCACGCGCAAGAAGACCACCTTGTGCCGCTGTTTGCCGCCTTGGGCGCGGCAGAGGATGACGTGGCTTTGAGGGTCTATCACGACGCCAATGTCTTTGGCGGTGTGACGGCGTCCAGTTACAAGTTCGGCTAAGGGCTTAGTGGCCCACGCCGCACACAGGGCAATCTGAACGCTGGGTGATCTCGATCACCCGCGTTTCGGCATAAAGCGCATCGTGGATCAACAAGCGCCCGCGCAGGGTTAGGCCCGCTTGGGTGATGTGCTTCACGGCCTCCATCGCCATCATGGCCCCGATCACGCCGGGCAAGGGGGCCGCCACCCCCGCCTCGGCACAGGTGGGCACAAGGCCGGGCGCGGGGCGGTCGGGGAAGATGCATTCGTAGCAGGGCGTTCCGTGCGCGGGATCGTACAGCGAAATCTGCCCCTCCCACTGGGTGATCGCGGCTGAGATTAGGGGAACCCCCGCCTGTGCGGCCATCTTGTTGACCAGATAGCGCGTGTCGAAATTGTCTGACCCGTCCAGCACCAGATCATAGTCTTGCAGCACCGTTGCCGTGTCAGCATCAAACCGGCGCTGATAGGGGCGCACCGTGACATAGGGGTTCAGCGCCAAAATCGCGTCGCGCGCGGATTGCACTTTGGCAAGGCCGATGCCCTTGTCTTTGTGGATAATCTGGCGCTGCAAATTGCTGGCATCGACCACATCGGCGTCCATAATCCCGATGCAGCCCACCCCCGCCGCCGCCAGATATAGCAAAGCCGGAGAGCCAAGCCCCCCCGCCCCAATCACCAAAACCCGGGCGTTCTTAAGCGCCTTTTGCCCCGGCCCGCCAATTTCGCGCAGCAGGATGTGGCGGGCGTAGCGGTCAAGTTCGGCAGGGGCGAAGGTGCCAGTCGTCGCGGTCTTGGGCTGATCGGTCACAGCCCGCGCTTTCAGGCGGGTCAGCAGCCAAGCATAGCCAAGGCCCAAAGCGGCAAGAACCGTCAAAGCCGCCCACACCCGCACATCATCGCCCAATATCCGCCGCAGGGGTTGGCCTGCACTCAGTGCGGCCAGCGCCACGCCCGCTAGGCCCCACAGCACCGCCATCGCCAGAAACCGCGACCGGCGCGGGGTGCCAAAGGCAGCGCCCAAGGCCCACAAGCCCGCCATGAATAGCAAAACCCCGATCATCCGCGCCCCGTCGAACCGAAACCGCCCGCCCCGCGCGTGGTGTCGCCCAGCGCATCCACCACCGCAAAGCGGGCCTGCACCACGGGGGCCACCACCATTTGTGCGATCCGGTCGCCGTGGCGGATGGTGTAAGGGTCAGCCCCAAGGTTGGCCAAAATCACCCCCAAAGGCCCGCGATAATCGCTGTCGATCGTGCCGGGGGCGTTGGGAATGGTCAGGCCGAACTTGGCGGCAAGGCCAGAGCGGGGGCGGATTTGCACCTCATAGCCCGCAGGAATTTCGATGCGCAGGCCGGTGGGCAAAATCGCCCGCGCCATGGGGGCCAGCACTAGGCCATCCGCGCGGTCTTCTGGCCGCAGGTTCACGCGCAGGTCAGCCCCCGCAGCCCCTGCGGTTTCATAGGCGGGAAGGGGTAAGGATTGGTCGGCCCAATCCTCCCAAACGATATGGATCAGCGGCGCGTCAGTCATGCAGGGCCTGCGCAATACGGGCAGCGAGTTTCGCGGCTACGGCGTCTTTGGCCATGCGCGGCCAAGTTTCCTCACCCCCAGCGCTGATCAGGGTCACGCTGTTTTCCGCCCCGCCCATGATGCCGGTATGGGGTGATACATCGTTGGCCACAATCCAGTCGCACCCTTTGCGCAGCCGCTTGGCGCGGGCATGGGCCAGCACGTCATCGGTTTCAGCGGCAAAGCCCACGACCAGTTTGGGGCGCATATCGCCACGGCAGATCGTGGCCAGAATGTCGGGGTTCTCAGCAAACTGCAAAGCAGGTGCTTGGCCCGTGCCGTCTTTCTTGACCTTGGAGGTCGCGGCATTCAGCACCCGCCAATCCGCCACGGCCGCCGCAAAAACAGCGGCACTTGCGGGCAAAGCGGCCTCAACCGCTGCCAGCATTTCCTGCGCGGTTTCCACTGCCACCACGCGCACACCGTCTGGCGCAGGCACGGCGGCAGGCCCCGTCACAAATGTCACCGAAGCGCCCAAATCGCGCAGCGCCGCCGCAATCGCCGCCCCCTGCGCGCCAGAGGATCGGTTGGCGATGTAGCGCACAGGGTCAATCGGTTCCTGCGTGGGGCCAGAGGTGACGATGACATGCTGACCTGCCAGCGGGCCTTGCACCAGCATGGCGCGAATGGCGGCCAAGATCGCCTCAGGCTCGGCCATGCGACCGGGGCCGTATTCGCCGCAGGCCATCTCGCCCTCATCCGGCCCGACAAAGCGGATGCCGTCAGCCCGCAGGGTGGCCAGATTGCGCTGGGTGGCGGGGTGTTGCCACATCCGCACGTTCATAGCGGGGGCGAGCAGAACGGGGGTGTCGGTGGCCAAAAGCAGGGTCGATGCCAAATCATCAGCCCGACCGGTTGCCATCTTGGCCATCAGATCAGCGGTGGCAGGGGCGACCACAATCAGATCAGCGCTGCGCGACAGTTCGATATGGCCCATCTCGGATTCGTCGGTCAGATCAAACAGGGCGGTGTGCACCTTTTGCCCAGCCAAAGCCGAAACCGACAGGGGGGTGACAAACTGCGCACCGCCTTGGGTCAACACGGGTGTCACAGCGCAGCCCTGCCCACGCAAAAGGCGGATCAGGGACAAGGTTTTATAAGCAGCAATCCCGCCGCCGATGATCAGAAGAACGCGTTTGCCCGCTCGCATATGGCCCCCTTGGATAGCGCAAGGTTACGGGCGGCGCAGGGCGAACTCAACCCTTGGCGCGCAGGGCCACGGCTTAGCGCAAAAACTCGCGCGGGGAGGCACCTTGGGCTTCCAAAGCGCGGCGCAGTTTGGCAAAGGCTGCGGCCTCTAGCTGGCGGATACGCTCTTTGGACAGTTTCAGCTCTAGCCCCAAGGATTCCAGCGTGCGGGGCGCTTCAACCAACTGGCGTTCGCGCACGATCATGCGTTCACGTGGCGACAGGGTTTGCAGCGCAAAGGTCAGATGATCGCGCAGAACGGCGCGGTCATGGGTGGTGGCAAAGCGGTCGGCGGCTTGGGTGGAATCGTCTTCCAAGACATCAATCCACTCACGCCCGTCTTCATCCGACGCTTGCGTGGCGTTGAGCGAGGCGTCAGAGCCCGAAAGCCTGCCGTCCATCATCGCCACATCGCCCAAGGGCACGCCGAGTTCAACCGCAACGGCTTGCCGCAAATCTTGGCCCTCAAGCACACGGCCTTCGGCGGCGGCTTCGCGCACCAAGCGGGCCTCGACACGGCGCATATTGAAGAACAGCGACTTTTGCGAGGTGGTCGACCCCGTGCGCACCATCGACCAATTGCGCATCACATAATCTTGCAACTGCGCCTTGATCCAGAACATCGCATAGGTCGAAAAGCGCACCCCACGGTCTGGGTCAAACTTTTCGGCGGCTTTCATCAGGCCCATCGCGGCTTCTTGCGTCAGGTCAGGCATGGCAGCACCGTAGCGGCGGAACTTGGCGGCCATAGACAGCGCAAGGCGCATATAGGCGGTGATCAATGTGTCAAGCGCCGCTTTGTCGCGGTTGTCGCGCCAAGCGCGGGCCAAGCTCGCCTCTTGCTCGGCCCCCAAAAGGGCCGCTGCGCGGGCTTTAGAGGTCAGCCGGATGTCAGCAAATTGTTCTTGCGCCATGGCAGGTGTCCCAGATTGATCAGCGGCGGATCGGGCTTGGTGTTTGCCCGCATTCAGTAATTATGTTACGCGACCAAATTATGATTGGATCACAAAACGAACGAATATTGCCAAGCCTAAGCTTGGTTGTGGGCGGCGCGCGGTCGGGCAAATCGCGGCTGGCGGAACGCTTGGTTATGGCCAGCGGGCGGACCCGCCATTACATCGCGACCGCACAGGCGTGGGATGCCGAGATGGCAGCACGCATCGCGGCGCATCAGCAAGATCGCGGCACCGACTGGATCACGCACGAGGCCCCCCGCGATGTGGCGGCGGTGCTGGCAACTGTGCCTGCGGATCATGTGGTTTTGCTTGACTGCGCAACCTTGTGGTTGACGAATGTGGTGCTGGCTGAGGCGGATGTCGCCCAAGAATGCGCGGGGCTTTTGGCGGCGTTCAGCGCGTGCAAGGCCCCCGTGGTGGTGGTGTCAAACGAAGTGGGCTGGGGCATCGTGCCCGACAATGCGCTGGCACGGGCCTTTCGCGACCATCAGGGGCGGTTGAACCAGCAGATCGCTGGGGCGGCGGGCTTGGTGATAGGTGTCATGGCGGGGTTGCCTATGGTTTTGAAGGGGCACCTTCCGGCGGGATTTGAAGCGAACGCATAAGAGCAAAGCCAGTGTCTGGCGCAGATAGGAGACTTAAGAATGACCTATGATCTTGTGATCGGCGACCGCGCCTATTCCAGTTGGTCGCTGCGCGGCTGGCTTTTGTTTGACGCCTTTGGCATTCCTGTCAAAACCCATCTGGCGCGGCTGTATAGTGACGAGCTGCCCACTATGCTGCGCGACTATCCGCCCGCCAAAACCGCCCCCACAATGCGCACGCCCGATGGGGTGGTGGTGCCCGAAACCATTGCAATTGCCGAAGAACTGGCGTCACGCCATCCGCAAGCGGGGATATGGCCGCAAGACCCCAAGGCGCGGGCCGTGGCGCGGGTGGTGGCGGCAGAGATGCACGCAGGCTTTGGCGCGCTGCGCAGCCATTGCCCGATGAACCTGCGGGTCAGCTATACCGATTGCGCCCCACCTGCCGAAGTTTTGGCCGATTTGGCGCGGTTGGAAACGGTTTGGGCTTGGGCCAAGGCGCAAACGGGCGGGGCGTGGCTTGCGGGCGACTATTCCGCCGCAGACGCCTTTTATGCGCCGGTGGCCGCGCGGATTGCAGGCTATAACCTGCCCGTTTCGCGCCAAGCGATGGACTATGTGCAAGCCCATCTGGCGCACCCCTCTTTTCGCCGCTGGCGCGCCATGGCGCAGGTTGACGGCGCAGACCAAGACTTTTACCGCCGCCCATGGCCCCAGCGCCCTTGGCCGGGACCAACGGTTTTGACGGCCCGTGCCGTCGAAGGCACGCAGGCCGAAAACTCCGCTTGCCCCTATTCGGGCCGCGCCGTGACCCATGTGCTAGCGATGGATGGCCGCCGGTTTGGCTTTTGCAACGCCTTTTGCCGCGACAAAACCGCAGCCGACCCCGAAGCTTGGCCCGCCTTTATGGCACTGACGCAGGCCTAAGGCGGGGCCACCAAGCCCAAGGCGAAGCCTCGCCCCTAAATGCCAGATAGAAAAAACACAGCCTTGGGGCGGGGTGGGCCCTGCGGATTTCATTTTGGTTTAACGGCTCCCCGCCAAAGGCGTTCGACGATTGGGGCAAAGCGCGACCGGTCTAGGGAAAGACTGCGGCACGGGCGCTGACAAACAGCCCTTGCACCTGCGCCCTGACAGGCGAGAATGCGTGCAAGGAGATTCAGATGACCGAACGATTGATCCAAGCGCGCGATGTCATGCAATCGCTGCCCCATGCCCAAAGTCTGGGCATGATCGTGACCGAGACGGCAGAGGGCAGCGCCACCATTACCATGCCTTACGACACCCGCCTGATCGGCGATCCGGCCACGGGTGTTCTGCATGGTGGGGCGATTTCGGCGCTGATGGATACCGCTTCAGGCGCGGCTGTCATGTGCCATCCTTCGGCCCCTGCCGCCACGGCCACACTCGATCTGCGCATCGACTATATGCGCCCTGCCACCCCCGGCCAGACCATCACGGCGCGGGCGGTCTGCCACCATGTCACCCGCACCGTGGCCTTTGTGCGCGTCACGGCCACCGATGCTGACGAAAGCCGACCCGTTGCGATGGGCACGGGCACCTTCACGCTGGAAAGGCCCCCCGCATGACCCGCAAGCCCCCCGAACCGGTCGAGGTTGTGAAATCGCGGCGCGAGGCGGCCTTGGCACGGTTGGTGGCAGGCGTGCCCTATATCGGCTTTCTGGGCGCGCGGTTTGATCGGCGCGGCGATGAGTTGACGGCGATTTTGCCCTTTCACCCCTCGCTCATCGGCAATCCGGCCATCCCTGCGCTGCACGGCGGGGCGACGGCGGCCTTTTTGGAAGTGGCGGCGATTATCGAACTGGCTTGGTCCAGCCTGTGGCAAGATATGGAGGCGGGGCGGATTGACCCTGCCGCCGAAACCTTCCCCGCGCTGCCCAAGACCATCACCTTCACCGTCGATTACCTGCGATCCGGCCTGCCGCGCGATGCCTATGCCCGCGCCACGGTGACACGTCGGGGGCGGCGCTATGCCACGGTGCAAGTCGAGGCTTGGCAAGACAACCGCGCCAAGCCCTTTGCCCAAGCCGCCGCGCATTTCCTGATGCCCGAACCATGACGGCCACCCCCACCACGCCTGCCCTAACCCACCGCCGTATCCTGACCATCGCCTTGCCCATCGTGCTGTCCAACGCCACCGTGCCCCTGTTGGGGGCGATGGACACCGCCGTGATCGGCCATCTGGGCCAAGCCGCCCCGATTGGGGCGGTGGGGTTGGGGGCCACGATCTTGTCGACGCTGTACTGGGCCTTTGGCTTTTTGCGGATGAGCACGTCGGGCCTTGCCGCCCAATCCAAGGGTGCTGCGGATGCGGTCGAACTGTCAGCCACCCTTGTGCGCGCTTTGATGATTGCCTTTGCGGCGGGCCTTGTGCTGATTGCCCTGCACCCATGGCTGTTCGCGTGGGCCCTGCGCCTAGCCCCCGCCAGCCCGCAGGTCGAGGCGATGGCGATAACCTTTCTGGCCATCCGCATCTGGGCCGCCCCCGCCACCATCGGCCTATATGCCCTAACCGGCTATTTTGTTGGAACCGAGCGGACACGGGCCGTGTTGGTGTTGCAACTGTGGCAGAACGGGCTGAACATGGTGCTGGATCTGTGGTTTGTCATTGGCTTTGGCTGGGGCGTGGCGGGGGTGGCGAGTGCCAGCCTTATCGCGGAACTGACCGGTTTGGCGCTGGGTCTTTACCTTGCCCGCGCCGCCTTTGCGCCGATCCGCGCTGCCCTGCACCGCCTGCTGACCCCCGAGGCGTTGCGGCGCACCTTTTCGGCCAGTCGGGATATCTTGATCCGAACCGTGATCTTGCAACTGTCCTTCACCGCATTCGTCTTTCTGGGCGCGCGGTTTGGCGATGCCACGCTGGCCGCGAACCAGATCTTGCTGCAATTCCTGTCGATCATGGCCTTTGCGCTGGACGGTGTGGCCTTTGCCGCCGAAACGCTGGTGGGCCAAGCGCTGGGCGCGAAAAACCCCGCCGCGCTTAGGCAGGCGGCGCGGATGTCGATGCAATGGGGCTATGGTGGGGCGGGCCTATTGGCCTTGGCCTTTGCGATTGGGGGCTATCTTGCCATCCACCTGATGACCAACGCGCCTGATGTGCAAAGCCAAGCCATAGCTTTGCTGCCTTGGCTGATCGCGTCCCCGCTGATCGGCACGGCGGCGTGGATTTATGACGGCATCTTCATCGGTGCGCTTTTGACGCAATCTATGCGGCGGGCCGCTATTCGGGTGGCCTTTGTCTATGCCGCAGCTTTGGCGGTTCTGGTGCCCAGCTTGGGCAATCAGGGCCTGTGGGCCGCGCTGATGGTGATGAATGCCGCGCGCGGGATTGCGCTGTACCGCGCCTTTCCCTTGGTGCTGGCCAAGGCCGCCTAGATCCGCAGCCGTTTGAACAGCTCTTGTGCGCCCCATCCGGCCACCATGGCCATCAGCAAGGATAACAGGCCGTAGACCAAGGGCTGCTCCATCGCCAGTTTGTACAGCGCCCGCTCGACACCTGCTTTTTGCACGTCGATCTGGCTTTCCTGCATATCGACCACCTGACCGCCCCGCGTTAGAAAGATGCGCACCTTGTAGGGGCCTTCGACCAAGTTGGCGGGCAGGCTGATGTCGGTGCGAAACAGGGCTTGGCGCAGCAACAGAACGCTGTCGGGCGCCAGAACGAATGAGCCTGAAGCCCGACGGATGCGCTGCAACGCTTCGATATAGGGGGCTTGGTCAGCGCTGGGGGCGGCGGCGGCGTTGATCGTTTGGGGGATGGTGATGTGGTATTTCTCATCCTCGGCGGGCAGCAGAATATCGCCCATGGCTTTGGTCGATGCCACGGCATAAAAGCTGGGCGCTGCGGTGATCTTCACCGAACCCCGGTTCAGCCAGATGCCCGCGACATGGTCTTTCTTGCGGATCACAAGCGGGGTTGAAGGCCCCTCGACCGTGATGATCACCTCCATCAAGGGCCAAGTCGGTGCAGGCGCATCGCGCAGGGCGGCACCGTAAACCAAGATCGAGGCACCATCGAAACTGGTCGTGATCGACACGCCCGATTGGCTGACGCCTGACACAATCTCTTCGGCCTGAACCGGAAGCACCATCAGGCACAGCGCCAAAAGCCAGTGCTTCATGATGCCACCCGCGTGACAGAGAACAGTTCTGCCGGTGTCAACAACAGGTCAAACCCGATCTTGACCGCCACGGCCAGCACCAAGATCGACAGCAAAATCCGCAACTGTTCAGCCTTTAGCCGTACGCCCACCCGTGCACCGATCTGCGCGCCGATCACCCCGCCGATGATCAGCAGCAGGGCCAGCATCATATCCACCGTGTGATGCGTGACTGCGTGCACCAGCGTGGTATAGCCCGTCACAAAGGTGATCTGGAACAGGCTTGTGCCCACCACAACCTTGGTGGGCATGCCCAACAGGTAGATCATCGCCGGCACCATCACAAAGCCGCCGCCCACCCCCATGATCGCCGACAAAAAGCCCACCGCCGCCCCCACCAGCAAAGGCGGAATGACCGAGATATACAGCCCCGAAGCGCGGAATTTCATCTTGAACGGCATGCGGTGCACCCAAGAATGCACATGCGACCGCCGCACCTGCGCCTTGCCCGTGCGGCGCAGCGAATTGATGCTTTCTGTCAGCATCATCGTGCCGATCAGGCCCAAAAACAGCACATAAGACAGTTGCACGAACAGGTCGGTTTGGCCAAGCCTGCTCATCAGGTCAAACACATAGCCGCCCAGTGTGGAACCGGCCAAGCCGCCGCCAGTCAACACCGCGCCCATCGGCAAATCGACCGCGCGCCGCTTGAACTGCGCCAATGCCCCCGAGATCGACGAGGCCACAACCTGATTGGCCCCCGTCGCCACCGCAACACCGGGGGGAACCCCGATCATCATCAGCAAGGGTGTGATCAAGAACCCACCGCCCACACCGAACATGCCCGACAAAAAGCCGATCAGCCCGCCAAGCCCCAAAAGGACAAAGGCGTTCACCGAGACTTCGGCGATGGGAAGGTACAACTGCATCGTGCCTGTGGGGTCTGTGCCGGTTTCGGCGGGCCTGTTTCGATCAGGCTTGCGCGGGTTTTGCCCCCAAGTCAAACGCTTCTGAGAAAGTTTTTCTTCAAGCGTTCAATTGGTGGTGAAATGGGGCCAAAAAGTCGCACATGTCCCTCAAATCCTTGGGGAAATCACGCATAAAACGGTCGTCTTTTGCAGGTGTTTAGGCCATGTCGCGCAGATAACGGCGCAGGATCTTTTCCAGCTTTGCCGCGCCCAAAGGAGCCATGGCCTTGGTGTGCTCGTGGCTGATTTTCTCATCCGACAAGCCCGCCGCCATGTTGGTGATGGTGGAAATCGCCGCCACTTTCAGGCCCAAAAAGCGCGCCAAGATCACCTCGGGCACGGTTGACATGCCCACCGCATCGCCGCCCAAAATCTTGATCGCGCGAATTTCGGCGGGCGTTTCAAAGCTGGGGCCGGAATACCACGCATAAACGCCTTGCGGCAGGGCCACGCCTTCCGCCATAGCCGCCGCCTGCAAGGCCGCGCGGATGGCGGGGTTGTGGGCATCGGTCATGGGCACAAAACGCGCGTCGGTTGGTTCACCGATCAAGGGGTTTAGGCCGGAAAAGTTGATGTGATCAGACAGCAGCATCAGATCGCCGGGCCGGATATCGGCGCGCAGGCTGCCTGCGGCGTTGGTGGCAATCAGCGACCCCACTCCCAGCGCTTTTAGCGTTTCCAAAGCCACCCGCATCGCGGCGGGGTTGCCCTTTTCATAGTAATGTTCCCGCGCGCCCAGCACCGCGACGCGCACGCCTTCTAGCGTGCCCACGTGCAGGCTGGGGTTATGGCCCGATACGCTGACATGGGGAAAGCCCGGCAAATCGGCGTAGGGAATGGCCACACCGTTCACCGCATGGGCAAGATGGCCCAAGCCTGATCCAAGGATCAGCGCCAGTTCTATCGGCGCACTTCCCGCACGGTTGCGGATGATCTCAACGCTCTTTGACATAGGCTTCGCCTCCGGCGCGGGGCGGGATGGCTTTGCCAACAAAGCCCGCCAGAATGATCACGGTCAGGATATAGGGCAGAGCTTGGGTGAACTGCACAGGAATGACCAGCACGCCAAGGTCGATGTTTTGAAAGCGGATGGCTACGGCATCCAGCAGGCCAAACAGAAGGCAGGCCATCAGCGCATACCACGGCCGCCATTTGGCGAAGATCAGCGCCGCAAGGGCTATGTAGCCGCGCCCTGCCGTCATCTCGCGCAGAAAGCCCGCCGACAGGCCCATCGACATATAGGCCCCCGCCAGCCCGCACAAAACCCCCGTAATCCCGACCGCCGCATAGCGCAGCCCCGTCACCGATACCCCCGCCGTATCCACCGCCGCAGGGTTTTCACCCACAGCGCGCAGGCGCAGGCCAAAGCGGGTGCGGTACAGCACCCACCATGTTAGCGGCACGCAGGCAAGTGCTACATAAACCAAGATCGAATGGCCCGACAGAACATGGCTGTATATGCCCCCCACCAGCCCCGCATCGCCTTGGCCAGCGGTTGTTGCGAAGGGAAAGGTTATGTCGGCAAAGCGCATCCCGTCGACCAAGGCTGGCGTCTGCCCGCCCAGTTTGAACCAACTTGTCCCCAACACCACCGTCAGGCCAGAGGCGAGGAAGTTCACCGCCACGCCAGAAATCAACTGATTGCCGCGAAAGGTGATGCTCGCCAGCCCATGGATCGCGGCAAATAGGCACGACGCGCCGATCCCCGCCAGCACACCCACCCAAACGCTGCCCGTGGCATAGCTTGCCGCCGCCGCAGCAAAGGCCGCGACCAGCATTTTGCCTTCAAGCCCGATGTCAAACACCCCCGCGCGTTCCGAAAACAGGCCCGCAAGGCAGGCAAACAGCAAGGGCGTGGCCAAGCGGATCGTGGAATCGAGGATTTGCAGGAAGCTCGCCAGATCCATCACTTGGCCCCTCCGAACTTAGCGAACAGATGTTCCAGCGGTTTTTGCACCATATAAGGCAGCGCCCCCGTGAATAGGATGACCAAGGCTTGCAGCACGGTGATGACCTCGCGCGGGATGGTGGTGCCCATGGCAAGCTGCGATCCGCCTTCGTACAGGAAGCCAAACAAGATCGAGGCGATCACGATGCCAAAGGGATGGTTGCGCCCCATCAAGGCCACAGCGATGCCGATGAACCCTGCCCCTTCGACCGAGTTCAGCACCAACCGATGCGCCGCCCCCTGCACAGCATTCACCGCCATCAGCCCCGAAATGCCGCCCGACAGCAGCAGGGCGTAGATCGTGATCTTGACCGGATCAATGCCCGCATAAAGGGCGGCCTTTTCCTGCTTGCCAAAGGCGCGCAGGGCGTAACCCAAGCGCGTGTGCCACAACAGCGCCCAAACCCCGACAGCCAAGGCAATGGCAATCAGGAAGGTGATATTGGCCGGATTCTTGCTGGAAAACGGGATCCCCACCAGCCCCAGAATATCGCCCAGTTTGGGCAGGTTATAAGCCTTGTCAAAGCGGGCCGAGGCTGGGTCCATGCTGCCCATCGGGCGCAGCAGGTTGACCAGAACGTAGTTCATCAAGGCATAGGCGATGAAGTTGAACATCATCGTGGTGATCACGATATGGCTGCCGCGCTTGGCTTGCAGCCATGCGGGCAAAAAGCCCCAAGCCGCGCCAAACGCCGCCCCCGCCGCAAGCGACCCCAGCAGCGCCAACGACCAATGCGGCCACGGGATCAGCAGGCACGACAGCGCCACGCCCAAGCCGCCCAGGGTCGCCTGCCCCTCACCGCCAATGTTGAACAGGCTGGCCTGAAAGGCGATCGACACGGCAAGGCCCGTGAAGATGAAGTTCGTCGCGTAATACAGCGTATAGCCCAAGCCGTTGGTTGACCCGAACGAGCCGTCAATCATGATCCAAATCGCCTGCAACGGGCTTTGCCCGATGGCCGCGATCAAGATGCCGCAAAAGACAAAGGCGATGATCAGGCAGATCAGCGGCACCAAAACCACATCGGCCCAGCGGGGCAACTTGTCCATCTTAGGCCTCTTTCCGCTGCGCGTCGCCGCCTGTCATGCCTGCCATCAGCAGGCCAAGGTCGCGTTCGTTGGTGGTTTCAGGGTCACGCTCGCCCATGATTTTGCCATCAAACATCACCAAGATGCGGTCAGAAAGGCTCATGATCTCATCCAGTTCCACCGACACCAGCAAAATGGCCTTGCCCGCATCGCGCAGGGCTACGATTTGTTTGTGGATAAACTCAATCGCGCCAATGTCCACGCCGCGCGTGGGTTGGCCGACCAGCAGCAGGTCGGGGTTGCGTTCGATTTCACGCGCGACGACGATCTTTTGCTGATTGCCGCCTGAGAAGGACTTGGCAGGCAAAGTCGGGATCGGGGGGCGCACATCAAAGGTGGCCATCTTGCGCGCGGTGTCGGCTTTCAGCGCGGCATTGTCCATGAACAGCGCGTTTTTCTGGTATTCTGGCGCGTTGTGATAGCCAAAGCCCACGTTCTCCCAAGCGGCAAAGTCCATAATCAGGCCAAGGTTCTGGCGGTCTTCGGGCACATGGGCAATGCCTGCGGCGCGGCGGGTTTGGCCGTTGGCCTTGCGCCCCTTCAGCGGCAGATCAACGCCGTTCAGCGTGATGCGCCCTGTGGCGGGGGCAATGCCGCCCAAGGCTTGCAGCAGTTCAGATTGGCCGTTGCCTGCCACACCGGCGATGCCCAAAATCTCACCAGCGCGGATGGTCAGGCTCACACCTTTCAACCGCGCCACGCCATCGGTCTGCACCGTCAAGTTTTCCACCACCAGCACGTCACGGCCGGGGCTAGCGGGGCGCTTTTCAACCTCTAGCAAGACTTTGCGGCCCACCATCAGTTCCGCCAAAGCTTGGGGAGAGGTTTCGGCGGTTTTGACCGTGCCCACCATCGTGCCGCGCCGCATGACGGAAACGTTGTCGGTCGCCTCCATAATCTCGCGCAGTTTGTGGGTGATCAGGATGATCGTGCGCCCACGCGCTTTCAGGCCCGCAAGGATGCGAAACAGATGGTCGGCCTCTTCGGGGGTTAGCACGCCCGTGGGTTCATCCAAGATCAAAATCTCGGCCTGTCGATACAAGGCCTTCAGGATTTCGACCCGCTGTTGGTGGCCCACCGACAGGTCTTCGATCACAGCGTCTGGGTGCACATCCAGATCATATTCGCGGCTGAGCGCCTCTAGCTCGGCCCGCGCGCGGGTGAGCGAGGATTTCAGCAGCGGGCCATCTTCCGCCCCCAAAATGACATTTTCCAGCACGGTGAAATTCTGCACCAGCTTGAAATGTTGAAACACCATGCCGATGCCCGCGCGGATCGCGCTTTGGCTGTCGGGGATGGCGGTGGGTTGGCCGTTGATAAAAATCTCGCCCGCGTCAGCTTTGTAAAAGCCGTACAGGATCGACATCAGCGTCGACTTGCCCGCGCCGTTTTCGCCGATGATCCCGTGGATCGTGCCGCGCGGCACGGCGATGTTGATGTCGCGGTTGGCTTGCACCGGACCAAAGGCTTTCGAGATGCCTTTAAGCTCGATGGCATAAGACAGATCGGGGGCGGCAGTTGCCTGCCGCCCCCCTTGTTTGGCGTCAGCCATTAGAACGTAGCCGCAGGGCAGGTGCTGTCGGTCGTGTAGTTGTGGACCTTAAGCTCACCCGAGGTGATTTTGGCTCTGGCGTCTTCGACAGCGGCCTTCATCTCGGGAGTGACGAGGGCGGCGTTGTTATCATCCATCGCCACGTCAACGCCACCTGCGGCAAGGTCCATCACGGTCAACCCGGGCGTCAGATCAGCGCCTGCTTTGAAGGCCTCATAGACAGCGTTGTCGACGCGCTTGACCATCGAGGTCAGAACTTGACCTGGGTGTAAGGGGTTCTGATTGTCGTCGACACCGATCGACAAGATGCCGCCATCGGCAGCGGCCTGTAGAACCCCAACGCCCGTACCGCCAGCGGCGGCATAGATTACATCAGCCTTCTGCGATATTTGCGACTTTGCAATCTCGGCGCCTTTCACAGGGTTGTTCCATGCTGAGCCATCAGTGCCCGTCATGTTGATGATCACGGTGGCATCGGCGTTGACAGCCTTGACGCCTTGCGCATAGCCGCAGCCAAAGCGGCGGATCGTCGGGACGTCCATGCCGCCGATGAAGCCCACAACGCCTGTCTTCGATGCCATAGCCGCCATCATGCCTGCAAGGTAGGATCCTTGGTCTTCGGTGAACATCACCGATTTCACGTTCGGCTGATCAACCTCCGTATCGATGATGGCGAACTTGGTGTCCGGATAGTCAGGGGCGACAGCGTTAAGCGCATCGCCGAAGGCAAAGCCTGTCATAACGATGGGATTGGCCCCAGCTTCGGCCAGTTGGCGCAAGGCTTGCTCGCGCTGAGCCTCACTTTGCATTTCCAGTTCCTTGAAAGTGCCGCCGGTTTCGGTGGCCCAGCGTTGGGCACCCTCTGAAGCCGACTGGTTGAAGGATTTGTCATTTTTGCCGCCAACGTCATAGATGATGGCAGGGTCGGCCAATGCGGCCACAGCGCTTAGCGCCAGAACGGCCGAAGCCCCCAGCAGGCGTTTCATCAGGGTCATGTCTGTCTCCCGGTTGTCAAAATATTGCGCCTTTGGAACTGGCAGACTCAATAAGGCCAGATCGCGGCGGTCGTGGGGGATTTAGGCTTGATGCGGCGCGGGTGGTCAACAGGAATCTGACAGAGTTCAGTCAGACATTTGAGCGGTTGAGCAACAGATGAGCACCTAAGGGCGCGCGGCGGCCTCGGCTGGGAGTAGTTATGCCTTGGTGAAGGGGTTTGGGTTAAAGGGGGCGGCCCATCAGAATGGCGTCCACGCTTTGGCCTGCGCTGCGGTAGTAAGCTTTGCGCCGACCCGTTGGGACAAAACCTGCGGCGGTATAAAGGGCACGGGCGGCGTGGTTGGTTTCGGCGACTTCGAGAAAGGCGCTGGTGGCTTGGCGGGTTTGGGATTGGGTCAGAAAGTCTGTGACAAGGGCGCGCCCTAGGCCGGTGCGGCGGGCGGTGGGAGAGACGGCGATGGTGAGCAGGGTCGCTTCGCCAGCCACGACTTGGGCCAGCAGGAAGGCGTTGGGCCGTATAAGCGCAAAGGTAAAGGGGCTGGCAAGGGTCGCTTCAAGTTCGCCCTGCGACCAAGGCGGCGGCAGAATGAAGCTTTCCGCGTGCAACTGGGCCATCTGCGCAGGTGTCACGGCAAGATCACCGGTGGCGGATCAGACGGGGGGGCGGCATCGGCGCTGCGCAGGTAGAAGGGGGCGGGGCGGGGGGTATGGGTAAGGCCTTGCGCTTGGGCAAGGCGGGCGATGGCTTCGCACAGGGGGTAGCGTGGTTGGGCGGGGCGGCCTGCGCAATGGGCTGCGATGTCCTCGGCAGCAAAACCGATGCAGGTGGCGGGGTGGAGGGGGGGTAGGCTGGCGAGGTCTAGGATCTGCGCGGCAGGGGCTTCGGGCAGGCCAAAGCCTTGCAGGTAAAACGCCCCTTTGCGGGCATCAAGGCTAGACAGGACCGCACCATCCGTGCCCAGCGCTTGGGCTTGCAGCGCGCTGATCCCCACGGCTGGAATGCCCAGACCCAAGGCCAGCCCGCGCGCTGCGGCGACCGATATGCGCACGCCGGTGAAGTTGCCCGGCCCTGTGCCCACACCGATGCGCGCTAGGTCGGAAAAGCCCGCGCCTGCTTCGGCCAACATCTCGGCCAGCATGGGCATCAGGCGTTCGGCTTGGCCTTTTTCCATCGGCTCGTGCCGCTGTGCTACCAAGTGGTCGCCAGATAACAAAGCGGCGGCGCAGTGCGCCGCCGATGTGTCAAATGCCAGCACCAAAGCGTTAGGCGGCAACAGGGCGCACCTCGGTGACTTCGGGGATATAGTGGCGCAGCAGGTTTTCGATGCCCATCTTCAGCGTGAGGGTGGACGAGGGGCAACCGGCGCAAGCGCCCTTCATGTGCAGATACACCACGCCACGGTCAAAGCCGTGGAAGGTGATATCGCCGCCATCTTGCGCCACAGCAGGGCGAACCCGCGTGTCGAGCAGCTCTTTAATCTGGGTGATGATCGCGCCGTCAGGGCCGTCATGGGCGGCATGGGCAGCGGCCTGCTCGCCCTCCAGCACGGGCTGGCCGGACTGGTAATGCTCCATCACAGCGCCCAAGATCGCGGGCTTGATGTGCTGCCAATCGACACCTTCGGCCTTGGTCACGGTGACAAAGTCCATCCCGAAGAACACACCCGTCACACCCTGCACCGCAAAGATGCGCTTGGCGAGGGGGGATTTGGTCGCCGCTTCGGCATTGGGGAAATCGGCGGTGCCCATATCTAGCACGGCCAAACCGGGCAGGAATTTCAGCGTCGCGGGGTTGGGCGTGGATTCGGTCTGGATGAACATGGGGCAACTCCTGACTGTTCCTGTCGGATATGCGCCTTGGGCGGGCCCAAGTCAAGGTTGGAACGATTCCAAGTGGGCGATCAGTCGATGTAGTAAAGGTACATCTGGTCAAGCGCTGTCAAATCGGCAAGGCGCAAGGCAGGCGCACAGATGGGCGCTTCGGCCTTGGCGACGATATGGGCGACGGCGATGGCGGGTTTGCGTGGCTTAAGTTCGGGCATGGTGTTTCCTTTGTTCTGCCTCCCATCGCCAATATGTGCCTTATGCTGCACCGCAGAAAGACCTGATGCGGCAAGGGGGCCATGCGATCAGCGCATGGCTTGGCGCGCAAACGCCGCAGCGTGCAGCGGGCGGGGCGATTTAAAGGATCAAGGTGCGCTTTGGGTTCACCTGACTCAAGCGCGATTAACTGATGCTTTCCAGCCGCCCTTTGCTCATATCGCCGGGCACGATGGTGATGGGCACGGGAAGGCTGCCTGCGCTGCGGGTCAGCGCTGTGACCAAGGGGCCGGGGCCGGATTTTTCGTGGTTGGCCCCCAGAACCAGCACGCCCACTTGCGGGTCTTCGCGCACTTGGGCCAAGATTTCCACCTCGGGGTCGCCTTCGCGGATCACCAGTTCGGGGTTCACGCCGTGGCGGTCACGCATCCATTTGGCGAACACCTCAAAATGCGCCTCGATCCGCTCGCGGGCTTCGGCGCGCATCAGGTCGGCCACGCCCATCCAGTGCTGGTATTCTTCCGGCGGGATGATCGACAGAATCTGCACCCCGCCTTGGGTCTTGGCGGCCCGCAAGGCGGCAAAGCGCATGGCATTCAGGCATTCGCGGGTATCATCCAGCACGACGAGAAACTTGCGCATGGGGATCTCCTTCGCCGCCCTTATCGCCTAAAGGGGGGGCGGATGACAAGCCTTTGCGGCAGGTCAGGTGCCGCGCTTGCGTTGGATTATGGCGCTTTCAGGCCGTGGCAGATTGCGGAAGGCTTGGGAAAATCTTTGCAGCCAGAACGCCAGTAAGCGGGCAAAAAAATGCCCCTGGCCTGAACAGGTCCAGGGGCTGAGGCCCAGACAGTCAATGGCCCAGCTGCGGGGACAGGCGCGGGCATCCGGGAAAGAGGCAGGTGACTGAGGGCGAGTATCGGGGGGTATTGAATCGATTCCGTGACACGAGGATGTTGCGGACGATTTTAATTTAACACACTGAATTAAAATGATTTTCGTGCCAAAAAAATGCGCCTTGGGGCCTACCCAAGACGCATTTTGCAAGACCAACCAGCTTTCGCGGGCCTAAAGCGATTCTGCCCTGTAGGGCCTTAAAGCCAAACCATCACACCGGACGCGAGCGGATCATCCCGATGATGTCATAAACCTGTTCCAGAACCGGCCGCGCCAAGGCGTCGGCGCGCACAGCACCTGCGCCCAAGATGCGGTCGATCTCGGCGGGGTCTTTCATCAGGCGGTTCATCTCGGTCGTGATAGGTTCCAGCTTGGCCACGGCCAGATCGGCCAGCGCGGGCTTGAACGTGCCAAACTGCGCGCCGGCATAGTCGGCGATCACTTGGGCGGGGGTGTGGCCTGCCAAAGCGGCGTAGATGTTGACAAGGTTCTTCGCTTCGGGGCGGTCTTTCAGCCCGTCGATATGGTCGGGCAGCGGGTCCATATCGGTTTTGGCCTTGCGGATCTTTTTGCTGATCGTGTCGGCGTCATCGGTCAGGTTGATGCGGCTTTGGTCCGAAGGGTCAGATTTTGACATCTTCGCCGTGCCATCGCGCAGCGACATGACCCGGGTCGCCGCCCCTTCGATCACGGGTTCGACCACGGGGAAGAAATCGACCTTGTAGTCGTTGTTAAACTTGATCGCGATGTCGCGGCACAGTTCCAGATGCTGCTTTTGATCCTCACCCACCGGCACATGGGTGGCTTTATAGGCCAAGATGTCAGCCGCCATCAGCGAGGGGTAGGCGAACAGGCCCAAGGATACGTTTTCGGAATTCTTGCCCGCCTTGTCCTTGAACTGCGTCATCCGGCTCATCCAGCCCATCCGCGCGATGCAGTTAAAGATCCAGCCCAGTTCGGCATGGGCGGTGACTTGGGACTGGTTGAACAAGATCGAGCGTGTCGGATCAATCCCCGCCGCGATAAAGCCCGCAGCCGCCTCACGCGTTTGGTGGCGCAGTTTGACGGGGTCTTGGAACACGGTGATGGCGTGCATATCGACCAAGCAATACACCGTCTCGATCCCCTCATCCTGCTTTTCCACAAAGCGCTTCAGCGCCCCAAGGTAATTGCCCAAGGTCAACCCGCCCGAAGGCTGGATGCCTGAGAAAATGCGGGTCGGGAAAGTGGCTGTTTTGGTCAGAGGCGTTTGGACCGGCTCGGACATGATAGCTCCATCTGGCGAAAGGTGACGATTGCCCTTATCTGTCCCCACAGCGGGCGTCAATTGCGCCGCCGAGATGAGGCCCCATGTCTGACCAAACCGAAGCCCCGATCAACCGCCTGCCCGCCATCACTTGGGCGCTTGCCCTGCCGATGATCGCGATGGAGGTGGTGGTGAACGCCGCCGCCAACGGAGTGGTCGGCGGGCCTGCGGGGATTGGTTGGCGGTCGCAGGCCATTCAGGATTTCGCCTTTTCGCCCGACTATCTGCGCCAAATGCTGATCTTGTGGCAGTTTCCGCTGGATGGGCTGTATCGGCCCTTCACCTACGCGATTGTGCATACCGATGTGACGCAAGCGGTGTTTGTGATTGTGATCTTGCTGGCCTTGGGCAAGTTCGTGGGCGAGGTGTTTCACTGGTGGGCCGTGTTGGCGGTGTTCTTGGCCGCATCCTTGGTGGGGGCCTTGGCTTATACGGCCGTGCCTTATACCCACGGCGGGCTGATCGGGGGCTATCCGCCGGTTTATGGGCTGATCGGGGCCTTTACCTATGTCAACTGGATGCGGTCAGCGGGGGCTGGGGCGGCGCGGTTGCGGGCCTTCAAGCTGATCGGCTTTCTGATGGGCTTTCGCATCCTTTTTGGCATGTTTTCGCTGGTGGCTTACGGCTTTGACCAAAGTGTCGGCTGGGATTGGACAGCCGAATTGGCGGGCTTTGCCACGGGTTTCCTTTTATCTTTCGCCGTCAGTCCGGGCGGATGGAGCAGGGTTTTGGCCGCCATCCGCACCCGTTAACTGCGGCGGCGCAGGGCGGCGAAGTCTTTCAGCTTAAATGCCCCAAGTGCTGTGCCAGCGGCGAAATAGGCCACGATGCCGATGCTGCACAGCCCCATCAGCGCCAGATAGCGCCACAGGGGCAAGTGCAAAGCCGGCGTCAGCGCCCAAGCCGCCGCCCACAGAACCGCCCCCATCACAGCGCAAGCCGCGATGATGCGGGGCACGCGCTGCATGAAACGCGCGTCAAACCGCGCCTCTGGACCCATGCGGCGTGATCCAAGCCATAGCTGGCCCACCATCACCCAGCCCGACAGTGTGGTGGCCCAAGCGGCGGCGGAAAAGCCCAGATAGGGCAGCATCCCAACCGCCATGGCGGCGTTGGTGATCATCGACACTACGGCAAAGCGAAACGGGCTGCGGCTGTCTTCGCGGGCGTAAAACAGCGGTTGCAAAACCTTGTGCAGCACAAAGGCAGGCAGGCCCACGCCGTAAATCGCCAGCACAAGGGCGGTGGCTTGGGTGTCTTGGTCACTAAAAGCCCCGCGCTGGTACAGCACCGAACACAAAGGCTCTGCCAGCACCGCCAGCGCCACAGCGGCGGGCAGCGTCATCGCCAGCGCAAATTCGGCACCCCGATTGAACGAGGCGCGACCGCCTTCGGCATCGCCCGCGCGCAGGCGGCGCGATAGGTCGGGCAACAGTACCGTGCCAATGGCAATGCCCACCACGCCCAAGGGCAATTGATAAAGCCTGTCCGCATAAGACAGCCAGGCCACAGCCCCTTCGGTAAAGCTCGCCACTTGCCGCCCCACCAGCAGGTTGATCTGCACCACCCCGCCCGCCAAAACTGCAGGCCCCGCAATCATCGCCAAACGCGCCAAATCGGCCGTCCAGCGCGGGATGCCGAAGGTGAAAGTATAGCCGATCTTGCGCGCTGAAATCCACGTGAACGCCAGTTGCGCCACCCCTGTTACAGGCACAGTCCAAGACAGGGTCAGCCCCATATCCCACCCCGCCCAAACCGCCAACCACATCGCAGCGATGAACACCAAGTTCATCAGCACCGGCACAAACGACGCTTCGGAAAAATGGCCATGCGTGGTCAAAATGCCCGACAGCAGGGCGACAAGCGAGATGAACAGGATGTAGGAAAATGAGATTTGCCCGAAGGTCACGGCCAGTTCAAACCGCTCGCCGCTGAAGCCAGACGCCATGGCCCACACCAGCCAAGGCATCGCCAAAGTGCCAATCACACTAAAGGCCAACAGCAGCGTCACCATGCCGTTCCACGCATCGCGGGCAAAGCCTTCGGCATCCTCGCCGCCCTCTAGCTTTTTGGCGAACATGGGCACAAAGGCCATGTTGAACGCGCCCTCGGCAAAGAAACGGCGGAACATGTTGGGCAGGGAAAAGGCGACCAAGAACGCCTCGGCCACGGGGCCGGTGCCCAGATAGGCGGCCATCATCACATCGCGGGCAAAGCCGGTGCCGCGTGAAATCAGCGTCCAACCGCCAACGGTCAGAATATTGCGGACAAGCGATTGCGGTTTCATTCTATCCTTGCGCCCGTTCGGCCCCTTCGGCGATGGCCTGCCGCAGCTTGCGGTCAAGGTTTTCTTGCCGGTTTTTGGCGTGCAGTTTCAGGCCGAACATGTCTTTGACATAAAACGCATCGACCACCTGCGCCCCATAAGTCGCAATCACGGCTGACGCAATGTAGATGTGATTGGCCGCCAAGGTGCGCGTCAGATCATACAGCAGACCGGGGCGGTCGCGGGTATCCACCTCGATGATCGTGTAGATTTCGGAACCTTCGTTGTCGAAGGTGATATGGGTTGGAAAGCGAAACTCGCGGTCGCGTTTCTTGACCTTGTCACGGTCGGCAAGGGCGGTGCGCGGGCGCACTTCGCCTTTCAGGGTCTTGTCGATCATCGCCTGCAAGCGCTGCAACTTAGACGCTTCGTAGGGGTGGCCTTCGATATCCTGCACCCAGAACACCGCCGTGGCATAGCCGTCTTTTGACGTATAGGTCCGCGCATCGACCACATTCGCCCCCACCAAGGCCAAGGCCCCCGCAAGGCGCGAGAATATGCCCGGATGATCCACCAGCGCAAAGCAAGCGCGCGTGGCATCGCGGGTGGGTTCGGGGTGCAGGTCGATGCGGATTTCGTCGTTGGGCAGGTCTAGCAGCAAGCGGGCAAAGGCCTCTTGGGTGTCTGTGCTAAGACCGTGCCAATAGGGGTCGTAATGGCGGGCCGTTTCACGGGCAACCTGTGCTTCGGTCCAGTCGGCCAAGCGCGCACGCAGCGCACTGCGGCTGTCTTCCACCGCCCGCTCGCGGCTGATGGTTTCAAGGCCCCCTTCCAAGGCTTCTGCGGTCACGTTGTACAACTGGCGCAGCAGCATGGCTTTCCAGTTGTTCCACGTGCCCGGCCCCACGCCGCGAATGTCGCAAACGGTCAGCACCGTCAGCAAATCAAGCCGCTTGCGCGTTTCCACCGCCTTGGCAAAGTCGCGCACGGTGCGCGGATCGCCCACATCGCGCTTTTGCGCCATGTCAGACATCAGCAGGTGATAGCGCACCAGCCATTCGACCGTTTCGGTTTCTTCCACTGTCAGCCCCAAGCGCGGGCATATCCGCCGCGCCAGTTGTGCGCCGATGATCGAATGATCTTCGGGCCGCCCCTTGCCGATGTCATGCAGCAGCAAGGCGACATAGATGATCCGCCGGTTCACCCCGTCTTTGAGAATGCCGCTGACCACGGGCAATTCTTCCACCAACTCGCCCCGTTCGATCTGCGCAAGGCACGAGACGCATTGGATGATATGCTCGTCCACCGTGTAGTGGTGATAAACGTTGAACTGCATCATCGCGACGATGTTTTCAAAGTCAGGGATAAAGGCCGACAACACCCCCAATTCGTTCATCCGCCGCAAGGGGCGTTCGGGGTTGCCGTGATCTAGCAGCAGGCTGAGGAAAATTTGCGCCGCTGCCGGATCGTCACGCATGTGATCGTCGATCAAATGCAGGTTTGACGCCAAAAGCCGCATTAGGTTGGGGTGCAGCAGATAGCCGGTGCGCAACCCCTCTTCAAAAACGCGCAGGATGTTGAGCGGGTCTGACAGGAACTTTTTGGGGTCCGCCGCATCCAAGCGGCCTTGCAGCACCTTAAACCCAGCGGCCACCTTGCGGCTTTTCAGATAGCCCATGATCCGCGCTTCGGGCTTGGCGTGGCGGGCCTCTAGCTCGGTCAGGAAGATGCGGGTCAATTCACCAACACGGGTGGCGTGGCGGAAATAATCCTGCATGAAATGTTCCACCGCGCGCCTGCCGCCAACATCGCGGTAGTTCATCCGCGCTGCCACCTCGACTTGCAGGTCAAAGGTCAACTGGTCAGTGGTGCGCTTGGTGATGTAGTGCATATGGCTGCGCGCGGCCCAAAGGAAGTTCTCCGCGCGCTGGAAGATGGCAAATTCATCGGCGGTCAGCAGCCCCGCCCCCACCAAACCCTCGGCCGAGGGCACGCGGTGCAGGTATTTGCCGATCCAATACAGCGTTTGCAGGTCGCGCAAGCCGCCTTTGGCCTCTTTCACATTGGGTTCCAGAACGTAGCGCTGCCCACCTTGGCGCTTGTGGCGTTCGGCGCGTTCGGCCAGTTTGGCGTCAATAAACTCGCGTCCGGTGTTGCGAAACAGGTCTGACCACAGCTTGTCATCCAGTTCTGCCGCAAGGGCGGCATCGCCGGTGATATAGCGGTGTTCCAAAAGGGCGGTGCGGATGGTGATGTCGTCACGCCCAAGGCGCAGGCAGTCTTTGACGGTGCGGCTGGAATGGCCGACCTTTAGCTTTAGGTCCCACAGGATATACAGCAGCGTTTCAATCACGCTTTCGGCGCGGGGGGTGATTTTCCACGGGTAAAGAAACAGCAGGTCGACATCCGAATGCGGCGCCATTTCTGACCGCCCAAAGCCGCCCACGGCCAGCACGCACAGCCGTTCGGCATCGGTTCTGACCTGCAACGGGTGCAGCGCTTCTGTCGCTTCATAGGCCAAAAGCAACAGGCCATCGGTCAGGCGCGCTTGGGAATGGATCAGCGGCAGCGCGTTGCGCGGGTCGCGCGCAAAGGCGCGCTCCAGCGTCGCGTTGGCAGCGGCCTTCGCCTCGGCCAAGATGCGGGCCACTTGGGTGCGCGCGGTGCGGGTGTCGGGCTTGCCCGCGCAGGCGGCGGCAATCACGGGGCGCAGGGCGGCTACATCCAGCACGGCGTCTTGCGCCAGCAACAAAGGCGCATCACGCAGGGGCAGTTTGACCAAGGCGCCCGTCTGTGCGGTCGCCACCGTTAGTATCCAGCCCGACCCGCCGCATCGCCGCCAAAGCTGCGCGGGGCGGGATCAATCACCGTCACCTGTTGGTTGATAATCTGCGCCACGGCCAAGCCGCGCTCGTTCGCCCCGTTGGGCAGGAAGCGGAAGATGCCATTGACGCCAACAAAACCCGCGCCCTGCGTTAGGCCGCCCGCACTTAGCGCGCTTGGCCCGCTTTGCTTGACCAAAGCCCCGATGGCGGCCATGCCGTCATAAGCCAAGCCTGCCGTGGCATGGGGCGCTGCCCCATAGGCCGACTGGTAGCGGCTTTGAAACTGTTGCGCCAAGCCGGGGTCTGGCAGGGCGAACCAGCCGCCCTGAACGCCGGGTTGGGTCAGGTTGGCCGCAGGAATATCCCACCGCGTCAGGCCAATGTACTGCGTGGTCGTCGGATCAACCCCGTTTTCCATCAAGAGTTGCGTCAACAAGGGCAAAGCACCGCCCGTGTCAGCGGTAAGAAACACCGCCTGCGCGGTCGAGGATTTGGCCGAGCTGGCGATATCACTGACCGCTTGCACGATGCCATTCTGGCTGAACTGGTAACTGCCCACCGCCGCCACCGCCCCGCCTGCCGACACCACGGCAGATTGGATGGCGGCTTTGCCGACTTCTCCGGCAGCGGTCTGGTCAGACACAACCATGATGCGGGTCAACCCCTTGGTCAAAGCGTATGAGGCGAGGCGGTTGGCCGTGCTGTCAAAGGTCTGGCCCAGAATAAACACATTGCCTCCCGCGATGGCGGGGTTGTTGGAGAAGCTGATCACAGCCACCCCGCGCCCAGACACGGCTGCGCCGGCCTTGCTGGCCTCGGCCCCGTAAAACGGGCCAAGGATGATCTTTGCGCCGTCATCGACAGCCTTGCTGGCCATGGTGGCGGCAGTATCGGGGTTGGCAGCGGTGGCATATACGCGCAAATCAACCTGCACAGCGCCCAGATCAGCGATCGCCATGCGTGCGGCATTTTCCAAACCGGCGGCGATCAGATCATCACTCGCAGCGCCCGAACCTGACGGGACAAGCAGCGCCACAGCCACCGGAGTTGCGTTGTAATTGCCCGTGGCCTGCCCCGTGGGGGCAGATGTCTCGCAGGCGCTTAGCAGGGCCAAACTGGCTAAGGCTGCGGCCATAAGGCCAAGGCGCGCGGTAATACGGGCGAAAAGGGCTGGCATCGAACACTCCTGACCTGCGGCGAGCGTCAGAAATCACGGGCAAACGCCCACCAATCCCCCTCGCCCCTTGACGAAGGGCAGAGTAAGCGGAACCACAGGTGATGTAAACTTGGGCAAAGCGAAAGGCCAGATCATGAGCAGTTGGACGCAAAGCCCGAACGCCATTCAACCGGGCCTGCACTTTGTGGCAACGCCGATCGGGGCCGCGCGTGACATTACGCTGCGCGCGCTGGATATTCTGGCGGGGGCCGATGTGCTGGCCGCCGAAGACACCCGCACCCTGCGCCATTTGATGGAGATGCACGGCGTCGCGCTGAATGGGCGGATGGTGCTGGCCTATCACGACCACAACGGCGACCAAATGCGCCCCCGCCTGATCGAGGCGCTAAAGGCTGGAAAATCAGTGGCCTACGCGTCAGAAGCGGGCACACCGCTGGTGGCAGACCCGGGCTTTCAACTGGCGCGTGCGGCGATAGATGAAGGGCTGACGGTGCTGGCCGCGCCGGGCCCTTCGGCGCTGTTATGTGCGCTGAGTGTGTCAGGATTGCCCACCGACCGCTTCTTTTTCGCAGGCTTTCTGCCGCCGAAATCGGCAGCACGTAAGACCGCGCTGCGCGATTTGGCACAGGTGCCCGGATCGATCATATTTTATGAATCTCCTAGAAGAATTGATGCCTGCCTTCGTGATATGATGGACACACTTGGTCCTCATCGGCAGGCTGCAATCTGCCGCGAACTGACCAAGCGATTCGAAGAAATCCTGCGCGGCACTTTGTCCGAACTGTCGGAAAATCTGGCCGGGCGGGATTTGAAGGGGGAAATTGTGGTGGTGGTTGATCGGGCAGACCCGGTTCAAGCAGATGCCCAAACGGTGGAAGATGCCTTGCGTGAAGCTTTGAAAACCCAGTCTAGCAAAGATGCCGCGGCCCAAGTGGCGCAAGCCTTTGGCTTAACCCGCCGCGATCTATACCAGCTTGCGCTGACGCTAGGGCAGCGCCCATGACCCGCGCCGTGCGGGGCAAGACCGCTTATCACGCAGGCCTTGCCGCCGAAGAGCAAGTTTCGCAGCTTTACGACCGCTCTGGCCGGCCCGTTATTGCGCGGCGCTGGCGTGGCAGCATTGGCGAGATTGACCTGATTGTCCGCGAAGGGGCGACGGTTGTCTTTATCGAAGTCAAGAAAAGCGCTAGCCATGCCATGGCCGCCGAACGCCTGACTTGGGCGCAGGCCCAGCGCATCATGGCCACGGCGAGCGAATTTGTCGGCCTTGAGCCTGCGGGCCAGCTCACCGATATGCGCTTTGATGTGGCCTTGGTCGATGGGCAGGGTCGCATCGAAATCATCGAAAACGCTCTGGCCGCCTGAGCACTGACTGCCAGAGCAATTGCATCTGGCGTGCGGCTGGGTCATTTAGGGGGCCAGATCAAGGAGACGGTCATGGCCCTGAAAGTTGCTTTGCAGATGGATCCGATTGGGTCCGTGAACATCGACGGTGACAGCACCTACCGCATCGGGCTGGAAGCGCAAGCGCGCGGGCACAGCCTGTTTTATTACGCGCCCGACCGTTTGGCCTTTGTCGAAGGCCGTGTGATCGCGCGCGGTTTTCCCATCGAGTTGCGCCGCGAAAAGGGCAATCACGTCACCTATGGCCCCGAGACAGAGGTGGATCTGGCCGATATGGATGTGGTCTGGCTGCGCCAAGACCCGCCCTTTGACATGGGCTATATCACCACCACGCATTTGTTAGACATGATCCACCCCAAGACTTTGGTCGTGAACGACCCCTTCTGGGTGCGCAACTGCCCCGAAAAGCTGTTGGTCCTGCAATTCCCCGAACTGACCCCGCCCACCGCCGTATCGCGCGATTTGGCCACGATCCGCGCGTTTAAGGCCAAGCACGGCGACATCATCCTTAAGCCTTTGTACGGCAACGGTGGGGCTGGCGTGTTCCGCCTTGACCCCAACGATCGCAACCTGTCCAGCCTGTTTGAGCTTTTCACCTCGATGAGCCGCGAGCCTTTGATTGTGCAAAAGTTCCTGCCCGATGTCGCCAAGGGCGATAAGCGGATCATTCTGGTGGACGGTGAACCTGTGGGCGCCATCAACCGCGTGCCCCAACCCGGTGAAACGCGCTCGAACATGCACGTCGGCGGGCGGCCGGAAAAGATCGGCCTAACGCCGCGCGATCTGGAAATCTGCGCCGCCATCGGCCCGACCTTGCGCGAAAAAGGGCAGGTGTTTGTCGGCATCGACGTGATTGGTGATTGGCTGACCGAAATCAACGTCACCTCGCCCACCGGCATACAAGAGCTTGAGCGGTTTGACGGCACCAACACCGCCGCGCGCATCTGGGAAGTGATCGAAGCCAAAATCGCCGCTCGCCGCTAACCCTTGGCCGCACTGCCCAGCCGATAGCTGACCGCTTCGGCCACGTGCGGGCGCTTTACCGCCGCATCACCGCCCAGATCGGCGATAGTGCGCGCCACCCGCAAAATGCGGTGATAGCCCCGTGCTGTCAGGCCAAAGCGTTCAGCCACCCGCGCCAAAAGCTCGCGGCTTTCGGCATCGGGGCTGGCGATCTCCTCGAGCAGGGCACCTTCGCTGTCGGCATTCACCCGCACGTCTGGATGGTCCTTGAACCGCTCTGCCTGCACCGCGCGTGCGCGTTCCACCCGTGCTGCAACGGTGGCCGAAGGTTCGCCCGTGGCGGGCAGATCAAGGTCGCTATAGGCCACAGGCGGCACATCGACGCGCAGATCGAAGCGGTCCATCAAGGGGCCTGAGATTCGCCCCAGATATTCCTCGCCACACAGCGGCACCCTTGCGCAGGCCCGCGCAGGGTCGGTCATATAGCCACATTTGCACGGGTTTGCGGCGGCGATCAGCAAGAAGCGGCAGGGATAGCGCACATGGGCATTGGCCCGCGCCACCACGATATCGCCGGTTTCAATCGGCTGGCGCAGGGTTTCTAACACGGGGCGTGGAAACTCGGGGAACTCGTCCAAGAACAGCACCCCGTTGTGTGCCAAGCTTACCTCCCCCGGCTTGGCCCCCTTCCCCCCACCCACAATCGCCGCCATGGATGCTGTGTGATGCGGTTCGCGAAATGGCCGCGCGCGGTTGATTCCGCCTTCACTTAGCAACCCCGCAAGCGAGTGGATCATCGAGGTTTCCAGCGCTTCTCCCGCCGACAAGGGCGGCAAGATCCCCGCCATCCGTGCCGCCAGCATCGACTTGCCCGACCCCGGAGAGCCGATCATCAGCATATGGTGCCGCCCTGCCGCAGCAATCTCTAGCGCGCGCTTGGCGCGTTCTTGCCCCTTCACATCGCGCAAGTCGCGCCCCGCCGGGGTTGCCAGCACCTCGCCCGCCTGTGCCGCCGGCATCGGCTGACGTCCGGTGAAATGGGCCACCACGTCCGATAAAGATCCAGCCGCCCAAACGGTGGTGGCCCCAACCCAAGCGGCCTCTGCCCCGCACGCCTTTGGGCACAGCAGCGCCTTGCCCTCGGCCGCTGCAGCAACCGCCGCAGGCAAAGCGCCCAAGACGGGCATCAACCGCCCGTCCAGTGACAATTCGCCAAGGCTGACCACGCCTTCCACCGCATCCTTGGGCAAAATCTCAATCGCCGCCAAAACCGCCAAAGCGATGGGCAAATCGAAATGCGACCCTTCCTTGGGCAGGTCGGCAGGTGACAGGTTCACCATGATCCGCTTGGATGGCAAAGCAATCGCCATAGCATTCAGCGCCGCCTTCACCCGCTCGCGCGCCTCTGAGACAGCCTTGTCGGCCAGCCCGACCACGCCGAAATAGGGCATTCCGGGGGCTACGGCGCATTGCACCTCGACCAAGCGGGCATCAACCCCTTCAAACGCCACTGTATAGGCAAGCGCCACCATTCCCAACCTCCACATCCCCGAAGTCACTGGTAGCGCAAGAAAGGTTAACCAACGGTAAACGCCCCCCATTCAGCTAGGCTGAGCAAATCCACAGGGGTGCGGGGCGTGAAACCCCGCTTTGGGTTCGGGCTGCGCGGAAAAGGCGGGCGGGCGGCCAACGCGGGGTTGTGGCGGGGGCGCGAAGGCGGGTAGCCTTGGCGCAGGGTTACAGTGGGAAAATCACCATGACCGAGGCCTTCATCTTCGACGCAATCCGCAGCCCGCGCGGGCGAGGGCGGGCGGATGGCAGTTTGAACGAGGTGACGGCTGTGGCCCTTTCCGCGCAGATGCTGGATGCTTTGGCGGCGCGCAATGGTCTGACGGGCCATGCGGTCGAAGATGTCGTCTGGGGCAATGTCACCCAGATTGGCGAGCAGGGCGGGTGTTTGGCGCGCTCTGCCGTTCTCGCCTCACACCTTGACCAAGCCATCCCCGGCCTGTCGATCAACCGCTTTTGCGCCAGCGGGCTAGACGCCGTGAACCTTGCCGCCAACCAACTGCACGGCGGCGCGGGGCAAGGCTATATCGCGGGCGGGGTCGAGATGATGAGCCGTGTTGCGATGAGTTCGGACGGGGCCGCCATTGCGGTTGACCCCAGCCTTGCCATGGGCACGGGCTTTGTGCCCCAAGGCATCTCGGCCGATTTGATCGCCACCGAATACGGTTTCACCCGCGAACAGGCCGACGCTTTGGCCGTGGAAAGCCAGCGGCGCGCCGCCCTAGCTTGGGCCGAGGGGCGGTTTGAGCGCAGCATAGTTCCCGTGCGCGACCGCAACGGCCTGCTGATCCTTGACCGTGATGAATATATGCGCCCTGACACCACTGTTCAGGCCCTTTCCGCGCTCAAGCCCGCCTTTCAAGCGATGGGCGAGGGGATGCCCGGTTTCGACAAGGTCGCCTTGATGAAATACCCCCACCATGAACGCATCCGCCATATTCACCACGCTGGAAACTCTAGCGGCATTGTTGACGGGGCGGCGGCTGTGTTGGTGGGCGATGCCGAGTTTGGCCGCAAGCACGGCCTAAAGCCCCGCGCGCGCATTCGCGGTACGGCCAAGATCGGCTCTGATCCCACGATCATGCTGACAGGCCCCGTTCCCGTCACCCAGCGCATTCTGGCGGCATCGCGCCTGTCGGCGCGCGACATTGACCTGTTTGAGGTGAACGAAGCCTTCGCCGCCGTCGTCTTGCGCTTTCAACAGGCGTTCGAGGTTGACCCCGCACAGGTCAACGTCAACGGCGGCTCTATCGCCATGGGCCACCCTTTGGGCGCCACCGGAGCGATGATCTTGGGCACCTTGCTGGACGAGATGGAGCGCAGCGATAAGGCGCTGGGGCTTGCAACCCTATGCGTGGCAAGCGGCATGGCGGCGGCAACCATTCTAGAGCGGATTTAGCGCCATAGCAGACCAAGGAGACATTATGCCCAAGCTCGATTTGACCAAAGTGCCGGTGAAAACCGGTTCGATCTACCCCGAACCCTATGGTGCGATGATGGCAGGTCGTTCCAGCCTGCGCTTGGGCGAGGCGGGCGGGTTGACGCAGTTTGGGGTGAACCTTGTCACCCTGCACCCCGGCGCGCTGTCTAGCCTGCGCCACTGGCACTTGCACGAGGATGAGTTTGTTATGGTGACGCAGGGCGAATGTGTCATGGTGCAAGACGGCGGCGAAACCCTGATGCAGGTCGGCGATTGCGCGGCTTTTCCATCGGGCGTGGCAGACGGGCACCATTTCATCAACCGCTCTGATAACGTGGCCAAGTTTCTGGTGATCGGCACCAAGGCCAAAGCCGAGGTCGCGACTTATTCCGACGTTGATCTGCAAGTGCACATCGCCGATGGCCAAGCGCGCTTCACCTATAAAGACGGAACCGACTGGTTAGGGCCGCGCTAAATGCCGTACAAGAACGGAACACGATCATGACCGATTTTCAGTATGCCCTCGACAGCGACGGGGTTGCGACCATCACGTGGGATGTGGCGGGGCGGTCGATGAATGTCTTGTCGCTTGCGGGGATCGAAGCGCTAGATGCTTTGATCGACCGCGCCTTGGGCGACGGCGCGGTGCGGGGGGTGATTATCACCTCGGCCAAGAAGGATTTCGCGGGCGGGATGGACCTGCAGGTGATCGCGCAGATGCAATCTGGCGGGGCGGCGGCGATTTTTGCGGGGGTGATGCGGTTGCACGCCTTGCTGCGCAAGATTGAACGGGGCGGGATGGATGCCAAGGCGCTGACAGGGGGCAAACCCATCGTGGCGGCTTTGACGGGCACGGGGTTGGGGATTGGCTATGAGCTGCCCTTGGCCTGTCACCGCATCTTTGCGGCGGATAATCCCAAGGCCAAGATCGGCTTGCCAGAAATTCTTGTGGGCCTGTTTCCGGGTGCAGGCGGCACCACGCGCTTGGTGCGCAAACTGGGGCTTCAGGGGGCGGCACCCTATTTGTTGGAAGGCAAGCTGCTTGGCCCGCATCAGGCCGCAGAGGCGGGTTTGGTTGACGAGGTGGTGGCCCCAGAAGCGCTGTTGGCACGGGCCAAAGCGTGGGTTTTGGCTGCGAAAGACGCCGATCTGGTGAAGCCTTGGGATCAAAAGGGCTACCAAATGCCCGGCGGCGCGCCTTATGATCCGGCGGGTTACATGACCTTTTTGGCCGCCAGCGCCATGACATCGGCCAAGACGCAAGGCGTTTATCCCGCTGCCCAAGCCGTGCTGCAAGCGGCTTATGAGGGGGCTTTGGTGGGTTTTGACACCGCCCTTAAGGTCGAAGCGCGGGCCTTCACCTCGGTTCTGCTTGACACCACCGCAGGTGCCATGATCCGCAGCCTGTTTTTGAACAAAGAGGCGCTAGACAAAGGCGCGCGCCGCCCTGTCCTGCCCGATGAAAGCGTTCAAAAGTTGGGCGTGGTCGGCGCGGGCATGATGGGCGCGGGGATTGCGCATGTGGCCGCTGTGGCGGGAATTGCCGTGGTGCTGGTGGACTCTTCGGTTGAGGCGGCAGAGCGCGGCAAGGCGCATTCGGCGGGGGTACTGGATAAGGCCATCCAGCGCGGCTCCGCGACTGAGGAAAGCAAGACAGCGGTTCTGGCGCGCATGACCGCAACGGCCGATTATGCCGCATTGGCGGGCTGTGATCTGGTGATCGAAGCGGTGTTTGAAGACCCCAAGGTTAAGGCAGAAGTGATCGCCCGCATTGAAGCTGTGGTGGCGCAAAGCTGCATCTTGGCCACCAACACATCGACCCTGCCCATCACGGGCTTGGCCGCAGCATCGCGCAGGGCGGAACAGGTGATCGGTGTGCATTTCTTCTCTCCGGTCGACAAGATGGCGCTGGTGGAAGTGATCAGGGGGGCCAAGACAAACGACCGCGCCGTGGCCAAGGCGCTGGATTTCGTGCGCGCTTTGCGCAAAACCCCCATCGTCGTGAATGATGCGCGGTTCTTTTACGCCAACCGCTGCATCATTCCCTATATCAACGAAGGCATCCGCATGGTGGCCGAAGGGGTGGACCCCGCCCTGATCGAAAACGCCGCACGTTTGGTGGGGATGCCTTTGGGGCCGCTGCAACTGGTTGATGAAACCTCGATTGATCTGGCCGTTCGAATCGCGGCGGCGACCAAGGCCGCAATGGGGGCCACCTATCCCGATGCGGCGGTGGATGGGGTGATCTTTACCTTGGCCGAGCAGGGCCGTTTGGGGCGCAAGGCGGGGGCGGGGTTTTATACCTATGATGCAGCGGGCAAGCGCATCGGTTTATGGGAAGGGCTGGCAAATGCTTGGCCCGTGGCTGTGGTGCAGCCCGATTTGGCACAGGTGCAGCACCGTTTGCTGATGATCCAAGCGTTAGAAGCCGTGCGCGCGTTAGAGCAAGGCGTTTTGACCGACATTCGCGAAGGCGATGTGGGGGCGATCTTGGGCTGGGGCTTTGCGCCTTGGTCGGGCGGGCCGTTCAGTTGGCTGGACAGGATCGGCGCTTCGGCGGCACTTGCGATGTGCGAGGGCCTTTCAGGGCTTGGCCCGCGCTTTGCCCCCCCTGCCCTGTTGGCCGATCTGGCAGCTAAAGGCGATGGGTTTTACACTCGCTTCGCTGCGGCCTAAGCGACAGGGTTCGGCAAGGGCAGACCATCGAGATGGGCGAACAGGTTGTCGACCGCCATCATCCCCATATCTTGGCGCACATTCAGCGCGGCGGTGCCAAGGTGCGGCAGCAGGGTGACGTTTTCCAGCGCCATCAGGGCGGGGGACACGCGGGGTTCGAATTCATAAACATCCAAACCAGCACCCGCAATCTGGCGGTTTTGCAGGGCGCTCACCAAGGCCGCTTCATCCACCACATCGCCGCGTGCGATGTTGATCAACAACGCCTCTGGCCGCATTTGCGCCAGTTGGGCTGTGGAAATCAGGTGATGCGTGGCAGGCCCACCCGGCACGGCGATCACCACGATGTCGGCTTTTAGCACCTGATCTAAGGGAAGTTGTGTGGCGGGCAATCCTGCATCAACCGCAGATCGGTTGTGGTAGATCACCTTCATGCCAAAGCCAAAATGGCAGCGCTGCGCGATGGCCTTGCCGATGCGGCCCATGCCGATGATGCCGACGGTGCGGCCTGAAACGTGCATGCCTAGCATCTGGGTCGGGTGCCAGCCTGTCCACTGGCCCGACCTTAGCAACCGCTCGCCCTCACCCGCGCGGCGGGCGGTCATCAAGATCAGCATCAAGGCGATGTCGGCTGTGGCGTCGGTGACAGCACCCGGCGTGTTGGTGACAGACAGGCCAGCGGCGCGGGCGGCGGTGACGTCGATGTGGTTATAGCCCACGCCGAAGTTGGCCAAAATCTGGGCGCGGGGCTTGGGGACATCAGCGAAAACATCGGCCTTGAACAGATCGCCCAAGGTGGGCAGCACGGCGTCATAGTCGCGCAGGGCGGCGCGCAGGTCATCAGGCCCCATCGGCGTGGGCAGGTCGCGGTGGGTCACATTAAACCGCGTGCGGGCGCGGGCCACCACATCGGCGGGCATGGTGCGGGTGATCAGCAGCTTCAAAACAGTTTCCCCCCCAGCGGCACATCCTGACCCGGCCCGATCAGCACCACCTGACCATCGGCATCGGGCAGGCCCAGAACCAGCACTTCCGACAAAACCTTGCCAATCTGGCGCGGTGGAAAGTTCACCACGGCCAGCACTTGGCGGCCCACCAGTTCCTCTAACTTATAATGCACCGTGATCTGGGCCGAGGACCGCTTTTCGCCAATCTCGGCCCCGAAATCGACCCAGAGCTTGTAGGCGGGCTTGCGCGCCTCGGGGAAGGGTTCGGCGCGGGTGATGCGGCCCACGCGGATGTCGACCTGTTCAAAATCGGCGTAGGTGATCATTTGCCCAACTCTCTCCCACGCTCGGCCGCTGCATGGGCGGCGCGGGCCATCAGGGGGGGCAGGCCTGTGACAGGGTCCATCAGATGGGCCAAGGCTGCGGCGGTGGTGCCCCCCGGAGAGGTGACGTTGATGCGCAACTGCGCGGCTGCTTCGGGCGAGCGGTAGGCCAGTTCGCCCGCGCCACACACCGTGGCGCGGGCGAGTTTCATGGCGACTTCCGGCGACAATCCCTCTGCCACGCCCGCAGCGGCCATGGCTTCGATCAGGTGGAAAACATAAGCGGGGCCAGAGCCAGAGATGGCGGTAACGGCGTCAATTTGGTGTTCGCCGTCAAGTTCGACCACCTCGCCCACGGCCAGCATCAGGGCGCGGGCAAGCGCCAAGCCCGACTGCCCCGCCGCATTGGCGCAAATGCCCGTGATGCCGCGCCCGACCATGGCGGGGGTGTTGGGCATCGTGCGCACGATGGGGGTGCGCGGGCCAAGGGCGGCTTCAAACGTGGCGATGGATGTGCCAGCGGCGATAGAGATGAACAGGGTCGTCCCATTGCCCAAGGCTTGCAGCGCGGGCAAGGCCGCGCCCATCATCTGCGGCTTTACCGCCAGCAAAGCCACGGCGGGGGCGGGTGGCACACCTTTGTTCAGGTGCACGCCGCTGGCGTTGAGCCAATCGCTGGGGTTGGGTTCAATCACCCAAACCGATGTCGCTGGCACCCCTGCCGCCAGCCAGCCCGTCAACAGGGCCGTGCCCATCTTGCCGCATCCCAAAAGCACCAAGCCGTCGCGGGCCACTGTATCAAGCATTCTCGCCTCCGAAGATTTCGGGGCAGGTTATGCGCGACCGTAAGCCTCGGCAATGGCGACTTTGAGCGCGTCTTTTGGCGAATGATCTGACCATGCGACCAGTTGGAAGGCGGGATAGAAGCGTTCGCAGGCCATCACCGCCGCGCCGATCAAATGGTCAATCTGCTCGGGTGCTGCAATCTGCCCGCCGGTCAACGCCAAGCCATAGCGCCAGACCATCAGCTTTTGATCGGCCCAATAGATGAAAGCCCCCGTCCAGACCATGTCATTGCAGCGGTTGAGCAGGTCGTACAGCTGCAAGTGGCGGCCTTCGGGCGGTTCCATTTCAAAGGTGCAGATCAGGCGCAGGGTTTCATCTTGGGGCGACCAAGCCAAGGTCAGCGCATAGGTGCGCCACTGGCCTTCGACCGACATGGCGATCTGATCCTCGGTCACGCGGTCAAATTCCCAATCGTGGTATTCGGCCAAGGTCTCGACCACATCAATCGGATGCAGGTCGTCTGAGGTCATAAAGTCTTCTGCAAGTGACATGCCCGGCCTCATCATTATGCCACCTTAGGGCTGCGACCCACCAGTGGCTGGGTGTCTGGCAAGAAGGTGTATGCGCCGACACCAACCTTACTAGATATAGTGTATGGGCGGGGGAAGTCTGTAAAGGCTTTTGTGCGCAAATCTTCTGTGGGTAAGTGGGGTGTGGCTGTTGTGCGTGGCCCTGCACCCTTTAACGCACGCAAAAACTGCTACGCCCTGCAAGCCGTCCACTCAATCACCATTGCACAGAGGTGGGTGTGCAGCCCCCTTGGCATAGGTTAATAGACTACAGCTATGCGCTTGCCGCGCGCAGCGCCGTTGGACGACCTGAGGAACCCAAACGCCATGGCCAAAGCCACAACCTCTCGCGTCGACAAGCTTTTGTCTTCTATGGGCTATGGTTCGCGCCGCGAAGTCGCGCAATTGGCGGCGGCGGGTGGCATCACTTTGGATGCGGCCAAGCTTGTGGATGTTTCCAAACGCATCCCTGTCACGGCAGATTTGCCAAGCCGCATGAAGATTGACGGCGAAGCGCTTGATCCCGTCGCGGGCATGGTGATCTTGTTGAACAAGCCTTTGGGCATGACCTGTTCGCACAAGGAAATCGGCAAGCTGGTTTATGACATATTGCCCGCGCGGTGGCGGCGGCGTGATCCGGCGATCTCGACCATCGGCCGATTAGACAAGCAAACCTCGGGCCTTTTGCTGCTGACCGATGACGGCGACCTGCTGCACCGTGTCATCAGCCCCAAACACCACGTCAAAAAGACCTACCGCGCCACGCTGGCCCGCCCGCTTAACGGGACCGAGGGGGCATTGTTCGCTTCTGGCGATTTGATGCTAGAGGGGGAGGATAAGCCGCTGGTGCCTGCCGAGCTGGACGTGATCTCAGACACCGAAGCCCTGCTTTCGGTGACAGAGGGGCGATACCACCAAGTGCGCCGCATGTTTGCGGCCACCGGCAACCACGTCGAGACATTGCACCGCGAAAGTCTGGGCGGCTTATCGCTGCCCGATGGCATGGCGCCCGGTCAGTGGAAACTGCTGCGCGAAGATGAGATCGCCTTGATCTTTCAGTAAGGCGAACGGCACCCTGCCCCCCGCTTAAAGATCAAACGTCGCAAACACCGGCACATGGTCGCTGCCCTTCTCCCACCCGCGCACGGGGCGCAGGATGCGGCTGGTATGGGCGGCGGCGGCGATGTCTTTGGTCGCCCAGATATGGTCTAGCCTGCGGCCCTTATCGCCCGCATCCCAATCGGGCGAGCGGTAAGACCACCAGCTGTACAGATTGCCCTGCGGGATGTCTTGGCGGGTGATATCGACCCACAGGCCGGCGTCCATCACGTTGTGCAAATGCTCAACCTCGACCGGTGTGTGCGAGACGATTTTCAGCAGGCCCTTGTGGTTCCAGACATCATCCTCACGCGGGGCGATGTTCAGATCACCCACCAGAATGGCGCGGTCGGGGCGTTCCCAGCGGAAATGGTCGCGCATTTCGGTCAGGAAATCAAGCTTTTGGCCGAATTTCTCGTTTTCGGCGCGGTCGGGAATGTCGCCGCCTGCGGGGACATAGCAGTTGTGGATCGTCACGCCGTTTTCCAGCCGCGCGGCAACATGGCGGGCGTGGCCAAGGCTGGCGAAATCCTTATCGCCCGCATCGACGATGGGCAATTTCGACAGGATCGCCACGCCGTTATAGCCCTTTTGCCCCCGCGCCACCATGTAGCGGTAGCCCAAGGCGCGAAACTGGTCTTGCGGGATCAATTCGACGGGGCTTTTGCATTCCTGCAAGCACAGGATGTCGGGCTGCTCTTGGGTCATCAACCGCGCCACCAACCCTTCGCGCAGGCGGACCGAGTTTATGTTCCAAGTGGCAAGGGTAAAGGGCATGGCGCGGCTCCGATGAATGACGGCAGAGCCTAGGCTCTGCCGCGCGAAGCCTCAAGGGCTTGGAAGGGACAAAGCTGGTCCAGATCAGTCGGTGACGGTGAAGCTGGCCAATTCGCACATGTTGTGGGTGGCTTCCAATGTCGCGCCTTCAGCGGTGACAAAGCGCATATCGTAGTCGCAGACCGCCTCGCCGTCGGTGATGTCGATTGTGCCTTCGGTGCCGGGGTCAACCGATGCCACGCTAAGGATGTTTTCGCCCCAAGTGTCTTGGTGGGTGGGCGACAGATACATCTCGACGATGGCGTGAGAGGAATTGTTAACCAAAGTAAACTGCAAATCTTCCGCCAAGGCGGGACATGCAAGCTTAGCCACCAATCCGGCGGCAAGACTAAAAAGACGCATAAGACACTCCATCACAGGGTAAAATTGCCCTGCTACCCTAAACGGCAGAGCGTGGCGCGACAAACAGTTTCCTAAATCGAAACGGACGCGTGTGGCGCTTTAGGCATCTTTATTAACTGGACCCCGTTTTGGTTGGCCAAAAAAAAGGCCGGGCACACGGCCCGGCCAGGTCCAACAGGGAGGAACCGTGCCATAACCCCGACACGGTAAGGGGAACTTGAGGGATCCGCATTTCAGCCCAAGGGCCAAGCCGGATCGGTACGCTTAACATATGGTGCCCAAGCGCAATAATAAGACCTTAGGGCGAAATTTCTGCGCCCCAAGCGAACTTGCGCTTATGACACCAATTTATAGCCGCCCGCCTCGGTCACCAGCAGACGCGCATTGGCGGGATCGGGTTCAATCTTTTGGCGCAGGCGGTAAATGTGGGTTTCCAGCGTGTGGGTGGTGACACCGGCGTTATAGCCCCACACCTCGTGCAGCAGCACATCGCGGGCGACGACGCCGGATTGCGCGCGGTACAGGTATTTCAGGATGTTGGTTTCCTTTTCCGTAAGGCGGATTTTCTTTTCCTTGGCATCCAGCAACAGCTTTTGCGCGGGCTTGAACGTGTAAGGCCCCATTTGGAAAATCGCGTCTTCGGATTGTTCGTGCTGGCGCAACTGTGCGCGAATACGGGCGAGAAGGACGGGAAATTTGAAGGGCTTGGTCACATAGTCATTCGCGCCCGCATCCAGCCCCAAGATCGTGTCGGCATCGCTGTCATGGCCGGTTAGCATCAAGACGGGGCATTTAACGCCCGCTTTACGCATCCGCTTGCACAATTCGCGCCCATCGGTGTCGGGCAGGCCCACGTCAAGGATCACCAGATCATAAGCGGCGGCCTTGGCCTTCTCCATGCCCTCAGCCCCTGTGCGGGCTTCGAACACGTCGAAGTCCTCGGTCATCACAAGTTGTTCTGACAAAGCCTCACGCAGGTCATCATCGTCATCGACCAACAGAATTTTGCGCAACGTGGACATGGTTTTTTCCTTAGTCTGTGCCGTTTGGCAACAGATGGCCTTGGCAAGGGCCGACAGCAAGATATGTGACACTCCTCTCACGCGGACGTGTCGGGGTGGGGGGAATTGTTTCAAACTGTGGCACATCGCCCAAGAGTGTGTAACATCCAAGCCATGAGCCTTGCCCTAACCCTGACCGAACGACTGGCCCGCGCGCGGGGCGATTTGCGCATGGGCGTGCCTGTGGTGCTGGTGGGCGAAGGGGCGGCTTTGGTCGTGGCGGTCGAAGAATTAACCGCCGCACGGCTGGATGATCTGCGCGGTTACGGCCAGCCTGTGATTGTGCTGACCAATCGGCGGGCCGAGACGCTGAAGGCCCGCGCCTATGACGGCGATTTGGCACGCATTTTGGTGCCCCCCGATCAGGGGATAGACTGGGTGCGCAGCTTGGCAGACCCTGCCGACGATCTGCGCTGGCCGATGAAAGGCCCGCTGAACGCGCTGCGCACGGGCAATGCTGATCTGCACCGCGCAGCGCTGGCCTTGGCCAAATCGGCGCGGCTTTTGCCTGCTGTGCTGGTGGTTGACATACCCGATGCAGCAGCTGTGGCGCTGCGTCACGATCTGTCGCTGTTGCAGGTGGCCCAGATTGGTCCCGAACTGGCCCGCCTATCGCCGCTGCACGCGGTATCTGCCGCGCGCGTGCCGATGGCGGCAGCCCAAGCGGGGCGGGTGCATGTGTTTCGCCCCGACGATGGGGGCGAAGAGCATTACGCCATCGAAATCGGCCGCCCCGACCGCAGCCAACCCGTGCTGACGCGCCTGCATTCAGCCTGTTTTACCGGCGATGTTCTGGGCAGCCTGAAATGCGACTGCGGCCCGCAATTGCACGCCGCCTTGGCGCAAATGGGGGCCGAAGGGGCGGGTGTACTTTTGTACCTGAACCAAGAGGGGCGCGGGATTGGGCTGGCCAATAAGATGCGCGCCTATTCCTTGCAAGATCAAGGCTTTGATACGGTCGAAGCCAACCACCGCCTAGGCTTTGAAGACGACGAACGCGATTTTCGCATCGGGGCCGATATTCTGCGCAAGATGGGCTTTTCGGCCATTCGTTTGATGACCAACAACCCCCGCAAACTTGATATGATGCGCGGGTGTGGGGTGAATGTGACCGACCGTGTGGCGTTACACGTGGGGCAAAACCCGCAGAACGCCGATTATCTGGCGACGAAATCGCGCAAATCTGGGCATTTGGCATGAAACCCTTAGACATGGTGCTAACCCCCACCGGCCTGCGCTTTAAGGGCCGCCGCTTTGCCTGCACCATCGGGCGCGGCGGCGTGGTCGCGGCAGAGCGCAAACGCGAGGGGGACGGCGGCACACCTGCGGGCATTCACCGGATTGTCGGCATGCTGTACCGGCCCGACCGCATGGCGCGGCCCACCGATTGGGCGCTGCCCATCGGGCCGATGGACCTGTGGTCAGACGATGTGCGCGACCCCGATTACAACCTGATGGTGCGCGCGCCACATAGCTTTTCGCACGAACACCTGCGCCGCGCTGATCCGCAATATGATCTGGTGCTGATCACCGACTGGAACTGGCCCTTTTCGATCCCCGGTCGCGGTTCGGCGATATTCCTGCACCGATGGCGCAGACCCTGCGCGCCCACGGCGGGCTGCATCGCCTTTGCTGCGCCAGATTTACTGTGGATTGCGCAGCGGTTGCGTCCGCAAAGCCGTTTGATCGTGCGCTTTCCTTAGGCGCTGGGACGCGCGCCAAAAATGGCCGAGCCGACCCGCACATGGGTCGCCCCCAAAGCAATCGCCAGTTCAAAATCGCTACTCATGCCCATCGACAGGCCAGACAGGCCGTGACGCGCGGCCATATCGGCCAGCATCGTAAAATGCGGCGCAGGGTCTTGGCCGTCGGGGGGAATGCACATCAGGCCCTGCGGCCGCAAGTCCATCGCGTGGCAGGCTTTGACGAAATCATCCAAGCCAGCGGGCAGGATACCGGCTTTTTGCGGCTCTTCTCCGGTATTCACCTGCACGAACAGCGCAGGGCATTGCCCCCGCGCTTGCGCCAGTTTCGCCAGCTTTTCAGCCAAAGATGCGCGGTCAAGCGTGTGGATCGCGTCAAACAGTTCAACGGCTTGCTTGGCCTTGTTGGTCTGCAACGGGCCGATCATATGCACTTTGGCATCAAGAAACTGGTCGCGAAAAGCGGGCCACTTGGTAGCGGATTCCTGCACATAATTCTCGCCAAAATCGCGCTGGCCCGCTTGCAGCGCCGCCAACACCTTGGCATCGGGCTGCAACTTAGACACGGCCAACAGGGTCACAGACCCTTGCGCGCGGCCAGCGGCGGCCAAGGCCGCATCAAGGCGCATGCGAATTTCGATCAGAGACATGGGCCACCTTTGCTTTGCGCCCACAGAATCACGCAAAGCGGCAAAAGGAAAGGGTGCGAAAGGGCGCGCGCCTTGATGTCGCAAGGGCCGCCAAGTAGAAAGGGCCAACCAACGAAAGTCTTATCATGAGCTTTAACATCGACAAACTGCTGCGTGGTGCCAAGGCTGACATCAAAGCAGGCCGCGCCGCTGCCGCCCGCGTGTCGATATTGACGGCGCTGGAAAAGTTTCCCGCCAACGCCCGCCTGATGGACCAGCTGGCCGAAGCGCAAGCCGCAGCCACCCGCCTGCCGCCGCGCCCCTTTGGCGCACCGCAGATGGACCATTTCCAACGCACCCGCAGCGTGGGGCTAGAGGCAGCGATTGAAGAAATCGCGGCCAGCGTGCAACTGAACCCCAACAGCCCTTGGGCGCAGGGCGTTTTGGGCGGCGCTTTGCTAGAGGCGGGGCTATATCCTGCCGCCGTCAAACATCTGCGCTTGGCGCTGAAACTAGACCCGAAATATGTTGAGGCGAGTTTCAACCTTGCCACCGCCCTGCACGACGCGGATAAAATACCCCAAGCGATAGACGCGCTGGACGATCTGTTGAAACATTCGCCCGATCTGCCGAAAGCCTTGCTGATCAAAGGCCGCCTTTTGGCCTTGGCCGAACGCGATAGCGAAGCGATAGACAGCTTCACCCGCTACCTTGATTTCGCGCCCGCTGACGTTTCGGCGATCATGGGAAAATCGGCAAGCCTGTTTAAACTGAACAAGCTTGACCAAGCCGAAGCCCCCCTGCGCGGTATATTGGCCAGCGCGCCGAACAATGGCCAAGCGCGGGGGATTTTGGGCAATATCCTTTTGGCGAAGGGTTTGGTGGCCGAGGCCATTGCCGAATTTGAAATGGCGCTGAACATCGCACCGCGCTCGACCAAAAGCTTTTACAACCTAAGCCGTGCGAAAGATTTTACCCCCGATGATCCGCTGGTTGCGACAATGGTCGCTTTGGCCAATGATCCGACCTTGGCCGTTGATGAACAAGCACCTTTGCACTTTGGTTTAGCGAAAGCCTATGAGGATTTCGGCGATTTTGACACCGCCTTTGCCCATTTGAAAAAGGGCAACGATCTGCGCGCCGCACAGGCAAATTACAGCATTGAAACAGACCGCGTTTTGTTTGCCGAACTGCTGCAACGCTTTGCCCCTGCCGGCCCCGCTATTCACCCCGCCCCCGCCAAGCGCAGGCCGTTGTTTGTGCTGGGAATGATGCGTTCGGGCACGACTTTGATGGAACAGATCCTGTCCAGCCACCCGCAGGTGCACGGCGCAGGCGAGTTGGAAGTGTTGCCGCGCTTGATTGCCACCGAATTGACCAACACGCCCGCAGGCCCCTTGGATGAAGCCGCCTTAGCCCGCATCCGCGAGGGCTATTTGGCGGCGCTAAATGACGAACCCGGCACGCAACCGGTGGTGGTTGATAAACTGCCCGCCAATTTTCGCTTCATTGGCCTGATCCAAAAAGCCTTCCCCGAGGCGCGGATCTTGCACATGCGCCGCGATCCTGTGGCGGTATGCTGGTCGGTTTATAAGACCTATTTCACGCATACCACGATCGGCTATGCCCATAATCTGCAAGATACGATGGCTTATTACGACCTGTATGAAAAGATGATGGCCGATTGGCGTGATGCCTATCCGCAGGGCTTTATGGATGTCGATTACGAAGCCCTAACGCGCACGCCCGAACCCGTTATCCGCGCTGCGCTAGACTATTGTGGCCTGCCATTCGACCCCGCCTGCCTTTCCCCACAAGACAACCGCCGCGCCGTGCAAACGGCATCTTTGCGGCAGGTCAGGTCAGGCATTTATCAGGGCAGCAGCAAAAAATGGCGCGCGTTTGACCAGTATCTGGCCCCGCTAAAAGCGCATTTCGGGCAAGATTAACCCGCGCGCTCTTGGCAAAGGCAGGTGATCGGCTGCGAATGGTCGCGTTGGATCGTGGCGTCTGGCGCTAGCTTGTCTAGGCGGGTGGCCAGATCAAGATCAAGCGCGGAAAGGCCATGGCAATCATGCGTGGTTAGCGTGACATCTACCACGTTGTAAACATTCGACCATTCAGGATGGTGGTTCAACTTTTCAGCAATCAGGGCGGCGCGTGACATGAAACCCCAAGCCTCGATAAAGCTTTTGAACTTCCACACTTTGCGAATGGCATCGCGGTCGGGCACAGCGCCCCAACCTGCATCACCCAAAGCGGGCAGCGCGGCGGTGCGTTCGGCTTGGGTCAGCAGGTTTGCCATGGGGCGGGCCTTTCAAGGTTAATCTTTTTCGTCTTGCTGCGTCTTGCGAAAGGGGCCGTAGGCGGTCAGCACCTCTATCTCTTGGTCTACCGCGCGGCGTTCTTGGTCAAGATAGCGCGCCACGGCACTGGCAAAGGCAGGGTCGGTCAGAAAGTGCAGCGAATGCACCGGCGTTGGCAGATAGCCACGCGCCAATTTGTGTTCGCCCTGCGCGCCGGCTTCCACCCGTTGCAACCCGTGGGTGATGGCCCAGTCGATCGCCTGATAGTAGCACAGTTCGAAATGCAGACAGGAATAATTTTCAACGCAGCCCCAATAGCGGCCAAAAAGCGTGTTGCGGCCGATGAAATTCAACGCCCCTGCCACGGCACGGTTACCGTCAAACGCCAGGCACAGCAGCGCATCGGTGCGCATTGTGTCGTGCAACTCGTCAAAAAAGGCGCGGGTCAGGTAGGGCGTACCCCATTTGCGGCTGCCGGTGTCTTGGTAAAACACCCACATCGCGTCCCAATGTTCGGGCAGAATGTCATCGCCCGTCAGGGTGCGGATCGTCAGGCCGTGGCCCTGCGCCGTTTCGCGCTCTTTGCGAATCATCTTGCGCTTGCGCGAGGATAGGTCGGCCAGAAAGGCATCAAAGCTGGCGTAGCCGTTGTTTTCCCAGTGAAATTGCTGTGTGATGCGGTGCAGCGTGCCTTGGTGGCCTACTAGGGCCGCAGCCTCATCGCCGGTGCAAAAGGTGATGTGCAAGGATGACAGGCCGTTATCCTTGGTCAACCCAATCGCCGCATCCAGCAGCAGCGGGGCCAAAGTGGCATCGCCCAGAAAGCGGCGGCCTGTGGCGGGGGTAAAGGGCACGGCGGATTGCAACTTGGGGTAGTAGCTGCCGCCTGCATTTTCCAACGCCTCGGCCCAGCCGTGGTCAAAGATATACTCGCCTTGGCTGTTGGATTTGACATAAAGCGGCATCGCCGCCACCGGCGCGCCGTCTTGGTACAGCACCAAGGGCCGCGTTTGCCACCCGCTGCCCTTGCCAGTTGAACGCGACCGATCCAGCGCCAGCAAAAAGCGGTGCGTGGTGAAAGGGTCAACTGGCACCCCACCTTGGGGGTTGGCCAACTTGTCCCAATCGGCGGCGCTGATTTCGGCCATCCCGTCAAGCAGGGCTATTTCATAGGTCATCCGCGACTCCCATTGCACGGGATGATGGCGCGGGGCGGGCTAGGGTCAAGCGGGGAACGGGGCGGCGTAGCCTTCAAAGGTGATGTTATCGGCGATTTTGCGCGCGTCAGCCTCTGCTTCGGGCGCGCGAATCGTCCAACACAAGATCGCAGCGCCTTGGGCTTTCAGGTCGGCCACGCGCGGGCGCGAAAGATCATGCGCCTCGTGGCTGATGAACGACGATAAGGTGCGGTCGTAATCGGGAATCTCGCGCAGAATGTCACAGGTGGCGGCACTAAGCGGGGCCCAATCCTCGCCATAGGCAGAGGTGGTCAGCCCGCGCGGGCGGGTTGGGCACAGGCGTGCCATATGGGCGACCGAATGGGGGTTGAACGACATCAGCGCCACTTCGCCGGAATAGCTTTCAAGATCGCGGGCGGTGGCTTGCTCTAACCGGCCATCGGTTTGCGACATGGTCAGGGTTTGGTCCTTCATCTCAACCAGCAAAGGCACGGCCCCGCCGATCAGCGACAGAACTTGAGCAAAGGTTGGGATCGTGTCATCCGACCCTGTCAGCTTGATGCGGCCAAGTTCGGCAGCGCTTCGGGCGTTCAAAGGGCCTGCTTCGCCGGTCAAGCGGCCCAAATCTTCGTCATGAAACACCATGGCAACACCGTCTGCCGACAGTTGCAGGTCAATCTCTATCCCGTAGCCCGCAGCCCGCGCCGCGCGGATGGCCGAGGCCGAGTTTTCAATGCGCCGCCTTGCGCGGTCATGCAGGGCGCGGTGGGCGATGGGGCTGCGCAGAAATGCGGCGGGCAGCGGGGCGCGCACCTTAGCGCACCTCGAATATGGCTTCGATTTCGACGGCCACGCCCAAAGGCAAGGCTGCGGCTGACACGGCAGAGCGGGCATGACGGCCCGCTTCGCCCATGGCGGCAACCAGAAAATCTGATGCGCCGTTGATCACCTTGGGCTGGTCAACAAAGTCAGCGGTAGAGTTTACAAAGCCCACCAGCTTCACCGCCCGCACCACACGGCCCAAATCACCGCCACAGGCCGCTTTCAACTGCGCCAGCAGCGCAATTGCACAGGTTTTGGCCGCTTCGGCCCCCTGCGCCACATCCATGTTGGCCCCCAGTTTGCCGGTGATCAACCCGCCGCCCGCATCACGGCTGATCTGGCCCGAGATATAGACTTGGGTTCCCACCTGCACAAAAGGCACGTAGTTCGCCGCAGGCGCGGGGGCATCAGGCAGGGTGACGCCAAGGGCTGTCAGGCGGGTTTCGATGGCGGACATGATTCCTCCGGAAAAAAGGTGTGGCGCAGATTGGCGGCAGGCTACGCCCTGGCCATGACAGGGTAAAGACAGCGCTTGGGGCGTTTAGTTCTCTCGCATCGCCATGTGGAAGTAATCGGTGAAGGGCTTGAGCAGATAGGCCATCGGCGTGCGGTCGCCCGTGCCAATATAGGCCTGCACCGGCATCCCCGGCACCAGCTTATTGTCTTTCAGCTTGGCCATTTCGCCCGCTTCCAGCGTAATCTCGGCCCGATAAAAGCTTTGGTGGCTGGCCTGATCGGTCAAGGCATCGGCGGAAATCGTCGTCAGTTTGCCCACCAACTGCGGCGTGGTGCGGGCAGAAAAGGCGGCGAACGACACCCGCACTTCTTGGCCCACATGCACTTCATCAATGTGAATCGGCGGGATTTGCGCGATGATAATCAGCGGGCGATCTTGCGGGATGATGTACAAGATCGGATCAGCCGGTCGGATCACCGAATGCGGAGTTGTCACCGTCAACCCTAGCACAATGCCCGAAACCGGTGCACGAATTTCCAACCGGTTGACCTGTTCGCTTAAAGCGCGGCGGCGTTCGGCCAGTTCCAGCGTTTTGTCGCCCATATCGCGCAACTGAGCGTTGGCATCTTCACGCCGCGCCGACTTTATTTGCAGGATCTGCAACTTGGTTTCGGTGGCCTTGCCTTCGGCCTGTGCGAGGTTTGACTGCATCTCGCCCTTGTTCCCATCCAACCGCGCCACTTCGCGCTTCAAATCCATCAGGCGGGCCGATTGGGAAAGGCCCTTATTCAGCAAGGTTTGCTGATCGGCGATTTCGGGTTGCAGCAACGCGATCTGGTCGGCGATCGAGGCCATCTGCGACGCGATCCCCTGCGTTTGCGAGGCGATTTGTTCCAGCCGTTGGCCCAACTGGTCGATCTGCGCTGTTTGGGTTTCCAAACGGGCGACAAAAAGGCGCTTTTGCCCTTCAATCTGTTCGGCGACATCGGGGCGGGTGGCGGCAAGGTCAGTCAGTTCGGCGGGAAAGCTTAGGTTGGTCAAATCGTCACGCTCGGCCTCTAGCCGTGCTTTGCGGGCCATCGCGTCGAACAATTGGCCTTCGACAATCGCCAAGCTGGCTTTGATCTGGGTGCCATCAAGCCTGATCAACAAGTCGCCCGCTTGCACCGTCTGCGCCTCTTGCACGGCGATTTCAGCGACGACACCGCCGTCAGGGTGCTGCACGACTTGGCGGTTTTGTTCCACCTGAACCACGCCGGGGGCGACGACCGCGCCGGAAATCGTGGTCATCATCCCCCAGCCGCCGAAAAAGGCGATAAGCAGGGCAACGGTGACAATCCCCGTCCAGATCGGCTGGCGTGCCGACCATGCCGCAGGGTTGGGCGCGGGTTGAGGGGGCAAGACGCGCTTTGACAGCGCGGTTTGTGCGACTTTGGTCAAGGCGGTGGCCGCAACCGTGGCGGGAACAGCTGCGTTATCGGCTTGCGGTTCGGCGGGGTTTTGGCCGTTATCGGCCGAAGATTGCGTCATGCGACACCCCCCGCCGTTGGGGTTTTGGCAATGTCCGCATGGTTCTTGACCATTTCCTTTAAGACGGTATCGCGCGGGCCAAAGGCCCTGCGGGCGCCGTCTTCCAAAACCAACAACATTTCGCATTCCTGAATGGCCGCTGGCCGATGCGCCATGATCAAAACCGCACAGCCCGCCTCTTTCATCTGGCGGATCGCTTGGTTCAGCGCCACCGACCCGTCGTTATCAAGGTTCGAGTTCGGTTCATCCAGCACCAACAGCACGGGGTTGCCAAAAAGCGCGCGGGCCAGACCGATGCGCTGGATCTGCCCGCCCGAAAGCCTGCCGCCCAGCGCCTGCACGCGCGTGTCATAGCCGTCAGGCAGTTTGGTGATCATCTCATGTGCTGCGGCTTTGCGCGCCGCTTCGACGACGGCGGCCCCGTCAGGGTTTTGCTGCAATCGGGCGATGTTTTCGGCAATCGTTCCATCAAACAGCGTGATGCGTTGTGGCAAATAGCCAATATAGCTGCCCAACTGGTCAGGATCGTATTGGTCAAGTGCCGCCCCATCCAGCCGCACCTTGCCGCCCGCGGGTTTCCACGCGCCAATCAACGCACGGGCCAGACTGGATTTGCCAGCGCCTGACGGCCCAATCACGCCCATCGCCTGCCCCGGTTCCAGCCGAAAGTTGATCATCCGCAGCACGGCTTGGCTTTCGCCTGGGGGCACGACGGTTAGATTTTGCGCCTCTAGCAAGGCGCGGGGGCGGGGGAGTTCGGTGTGGGGCGGTTCAGGCTGCACGCGGGTCAGCAGTTCTGACAGGCGTGTGCGCCCTTCTTGCGCGCGGGTGACAAGGGCCCATTGACCAATGACCATTTCAATCGGCTGCAAGGCGCGGCCCAGCAGGATTGAACCGGTGATCATCGCGCCCGATCCCATTTCGTTGTTCAAGACCAGATAGGCCCCTGCCCCCAGCATCGCCGATTGCAAGAACTGTCGAAACACCTTTGAAATCGTTCCAAAGACCCCGCCAAGATCAGAGGCTGCAATGCTTTGCTCTAGCCCCAAGCGGCGCGCCACTTGCCAGCGGTCAAAGGCGGCGGTGGTCATGCCAAGGGCTTGCACCACCTCTGCCTCTTGCTTGATGCCGTCTGACAGTTGCTCGCCGCGCATGGTTGATGCGCTGGCCTTTTGCAGGGGCGCTTTGGTCATCGCTTGGTTCATCACGGTGACGACGACCAGAATCACCCCGCCCGCCACCGACAACCAGCCCAGCATCGTGTTAAACACAAAGATCGCGGCAAAAAACATCGGGGCCCAAGGAATATCAAACAGCGCAATCAGAACCGGAGAGGCCCACAGCCGTTGCACCGCTTCAAGGTCGCGTTGTGCGGCCAAGGCGGCGGGGTCATTGGGCACAAGAGCCATGCGCTTCATCGCAGCGGCAAAGACCCTGCGGTCCAGCTTTTGCTGCATGTTTGCCCCGATGCGGGCCATGATGCGCCCACGGGCATAATCCAGCACGCCCATCGCCAGATACAACACCGCCATCAAAGCCGACAAAGCCCAAAGGGTGGGTTCTGATCGGCTGCCCAGCACGCGGTCATAGACTTGCAGCATGTACAGCGGGCCGGTCAGCATCAAAAGATTGACGAAGATCGAAAAGAAAAAGGCGGCCAAGAACAGGCCACGCATATCGCGCCGCGTCGCGTCTAACTCGTCTCGGCCGCGCTTGAATTCGATGGGGGCCATGCGTCTATTCCTGACTTCTATGTAAGGGTCGGCGTTAAATGACTTGGTAAGTGTAAGCTAAGCGCTTGGTCGTTGTCTTGTCTTAGCGTGCAGCATATGGCTTGGATGAGAAAAGTAAAAGACTTGCCAACGGATTTGGAACGGCCTGACCCAGATGACGATTTATTTGCATCCCCGCCGCCTTATGCGGCATAAAGCCACGATTTTCGCGGCCCTTCTTGCGCTTGGCCTGTCAGCCTGCGCGCCAGCCGTGTCGCCAACGGGCATCAATGACCCGTTTGAAAAGCAAAACCGCGCGACTCACGCGCTGAACCTGAAGCTTGACACCTATATTTTGCGCCCCTTGGCCAACAAAGCCACGCATATCCTGCCAGAGCCGGTGTTTATCGGTGCCAGCAACGTGGCAAACAACATCGGGTTGCCCGGCGTTGTGGCCAATGATCTGCTTCAGGCCAAGCTTGGCCCTGCGGTTCACAACACGCTGCGGTTTGCCTTGAACACCACCATCGGGCTGGGCGGGCTGTTTGATCCGGCCACCAAGATGGGCGCTGCGGCCAAAGAGACAGATTTTGGCGAAACTCTCAGCGTTTGGGGCGTCAGCGAAGGCGCCTATATCGAACTGCCCGCTTACGGGCCTTCCACCCAGCGCGATGCGGTGGGCACGGTGGTGGATTTGGTCTTCGATCCGCTGCAGCTGTTTATCCCCAAGGACAAGCGCTGGATCGGCACCTTTGCCCAGATCGCGGCACGCATTGGTGATCGTGGCCGCTATTCCGAAACGGTCGATTCGATCCTATATGACAGTGCAGACGGCTACGCCCAAGCGCGGCTCTTGTATCTTGAGAACCGCCGCCACACTTTAGGCCAAACCACCGCTGAGTCGGAATTTGAGGATCCCTATGCGCAATAAGACCGAAACCACCTCGATGCATCTGACACGCCGCGCTTTTGGTGCGGGCCTTGCGGCGGGCACGGGCTTTTTGGCCTTCGCCTTACCCGTTCGCGCCCTTACGGTCGACCAAGCCCGCCAACTGATTGATAAACTGATCGCCGACATCAATGCCACGATCAACTCTGGCAAGTCGGAACAGGCGATGTTTGGCGATTTCGAGCAGATTTTTGTCACCTATGCCGATGTCCCCACCATTGCGCGGTCGGCCCTTGGGCCTGCGTCAAAGCAAGCGAGCGCCGCGCAGATGGCGGCTTTCACCAAGGCCTATCAGGGTTACATCAGCCGCAAATACGGCCGTCGCTTCCGCGAGTTCATTGGCGGCAAGATCGAAGTCATCGACGCGCGTCCGTACAAAAGCTATTATGAAGTCATCTCGACCGCGACCTTGCAGGGCGAAGCACCCTTTGATTTGCGCTGGTGGGTGGGCGACAAGTCGGGGCGCAACTTGTTCTTCAACATCATCATCGAAGGCGTCAATATGCTGGCGTCAGAACGCACCGAGATTGGGGCGGTCCTTGATAAAAACGGCGGCGATATCGACAAGGTGATCGCCGACCTGAACGCCAGCTAAACGCCCCCAAATCGCGCACAAAGGCCGCAGAACTCTGCGGCCTTTTGCTTTGCGCTTAATTCCCTTTGCCCAGAAGCTGTTGCAACACGGCGGTGAAGGGGTCGGTGGCAGGTTTTGGTTGGCCGCCTGCGGGGGGCACAGGGGTTGCAGGTGCGTCAGCATTGGGCGGCAGGCGTGGTTCTGGCACGATCAGGGGCAAAGGCGTAATGGGCAGGCCGTCTTCGACGCGCGTCATCACCTCGTGCCATATTTCGGCGGGAATGCCGCCGCCTGTCACGCCGCTTAGCGGCGTGTTGTTGTCATAGCCCATCCACACGCCGGTGACGTAATCGGCGGTAAAGCCGATGAACCACGCATCGCGCGCCTCTGACGTGGTGCCAGTTTTTCCCGCCACGGGGCGGTCGCCCAGCTGCGCGCGCTGGCCTGTGCCGTTCTGAACCACTTGGGTCATCATCCACGTCAACTCTTTGGCGGCCGTGTCCGAGATGACACGCTCTCCCATGCCGCCCATTTGGCCGATCAGCGGCGTCGGGTCGCCCTTCAGGGTCAGATCGCGCAGGCCGTAAGGTGCCACCGCCGACCCGCCGTTCAAGATGCCCGCATAGGCCCCCGTCATCTGCAACAAGGTCGCCTCGGAAGCGCCCAGTGCCAAGGCAGGCCCCGCCGCCAGATCGCCAGAGATACCAAACCCGCGCGCCGTCGTGCGCACCGTATCCAGCCCCACGGCCATGGCAATCTTGACCGCAGGGATATTGCGGCTTTCCTGCATGGCCTGATAAATCGGGATCACACCTTTGAATTCGTTGTCATAATTGCTGGGTGTCCAAGGACCAGAGCCGGGGATATTCAGCGTCAGCGGGCTGTCTTCCACAAAATCCATCGGGCTCCACCCGATATTCAGGGCCGAGGCGTAGACGAAGGGCTTAAAGCTTGACCCTGTCTGCCGCAGCGCCTGCGTGGCGCGGTTGAAAGACCCCGCCTGTGGCAGATCGCGCCCGCCCACCATGGCACGCACCGCGCCATCTGCGCTCATCACCACAATTGCGGCTTGGGCGTTAGACCCTTGTTTGAGCTTTTCGCTGAACACAGCCGTCAGCGCATCTTCCGCCGCCTTTTGCAGGCGCGGGTCCAGCGTGGTCTTGATGATGACATCTTCGGTTGTGGTGTTGCCCAGATAGGCCGGCGTGCTTTCCATAACCCAATCGGCAAACGCCCCACCCGCATTGCGCGCGGCGGCTTGCGACAGTTCGGCGGGATGGGCCAAGGCATCATCCGCTTCGGCTTGGGTCAGATAGCCTTGTTCCTGCATCAACCCGATGATCACCGCCGCACGGTCGCGCGCGCGTTGCAAGTTGTTGGTGGGCGCGTATTTCGACGGCGCTTTCAACAAGCCCGCCAGCATCGCCGATTCGGCGGGCGACAGGTTCGCCGCCGATTTGCCGAAATAGCGCTGCGAGGCCGCTTCAAACCCCCGACTGCCCGCCCCCAGATAGGCGCGGTTGAAGTAGATCGTCAGGATTTCATCTTTGGAATATTTCGTCTCCATCGCCAAGGCATAGGGAACTTCCTTGATCTTGCGCTTCAGCCCGCCAGACCGACAGTCATCTTCATAAGCGCTTTCCGATTTCCATTGGGTCGGATCATAGGCCACGCCAAGGCACAACAGCTTGGCGGTTTGTTGGGTGATGGTTGACCCCCCGTTGCCTTCAAACGCCCCGCGCCCCGCGCGCAGGTTGATCGCCACGGCCGAGATGATGCCGCGCGGGCTAATGCCGAAATGCTGGTAAAAGCGCTTATCCTCGGTCGCGATCACGGCGTGCAGCAGGTTGGGCGATACGGTTTGCGGCGTCACTTGCCCGCCAAAGGTTTCGCCGCGCCATGCAAAGACTTGGTTGTTGGCGTCCAGCATGGTCACAGACCCGCGCGCCCGCCCGTCGATCAGGGCGGAGACGGGCGGCAGTTGCACGTAGAAATACAACACAGCACAGGCAAGGATCGTAGCCCCCACAATCGTTGCGCGCCAAAAGATGCCCCAGATTATGCGCCAGATAAAATGCACAAAGCCGGCCACGATGCCGCGTTTGCGCGCGGATCTGCGTTTTGCAGCGCGGCGCGGCGCTGGCGGTTTGCCACGCCCACCCGCAGGGGCGCTATAGCGTCGGTCTGCCCTCAAAGGCCGCCCTTTTGGAGTGGATGCCATGCTAAACCCTTGCCTGTGCTGCCGCAGCTTTGCCCATTTTGGGCTTGTTCTGTCCTCTTTACGCCGCTTTGGCCGGAATGTGGAGCGGGTGTTGCACCCGATTCGAAATCACAAAGTGACTATTAAATGTGCGTTTTTCATTTTTAGCCCAAAAAATGGGCCAAACTTTCGGATAGGCGCCTATCCGAAGGGAACAGAACTTGTGCTGCACCTGCGAAAGCGGCGTGCTTGGTCTAAGGCAAGCGTCAGTCCTTCACGGAAAAGAGGTGCATCTTGAAACTCGTCATTGCGGCCATCAAGCCGTTCAAACTGGAAGAAGTGCGCGAGGCGCTGACCACCATTGGCGTGCGCGGCATGATGGTGACCGAGATCAAAGGCTTTGGCCTGCAATCGGGCCACACCGAAATTTATCGCGGTGCCGAATACGAGGTGAACTTCGTGCCGAAAATGCGCATCGAGATCGTCGTGGCCGATGGTCTGGCCGATCAGGTGGTTGAAACAATCACCAAAACCGCCCGCACCGGCAAAATTGGTGACGGCAAGATTTTCGTGCTCGACGTGGCGGCAGCGGTCCGCGTGCGCACGGGCGAAACCAACGACGATGCGCTGTAAGCGTTTGGCCTTAGGGGAACAATTGTGATGCAACGAAATATGTCGAAATTTGCAACGGCGGGCGCGCTTGTGGCGTCTATTGCCGCAGCAGCCCCTGCTTGGGCGCAAACGGCCCTGATCAAGGCCCCCGATGCCGCAGCGCAAGCGGGTATGGTCAACAAGGGCGACACGACTTGGATGCTGGTATCGTCAGCCTTGGTGCTGTTGATGGCCGTTCCGGCGCTTGGTCTGTTTTACGGCGGTCTGGTGCGTTCCAAGAACATGCTCAGCGTGTTGATGCAGACGTTCATGATCGTCTGCTTGGTGGCGGTTTTGTGGGTGACATACGGCTATTCTTTGGCCTTCACCTCTGGGTCGGCCTATGTTGGCGGGTTGTCCAAGGCGTTTTTGGCGGGTGTGGGCGTTTCCACCTATGCCGCGACCTTTTCCAACAACGTCTATATTCCCGAATATGCCTTCGTGATCTTCCAGATGACCTTCGCTTGCATCACACCCGCGCTGATCGTGGGGGCTTTTGCCGAGCGTATCAAGTTCTGGCCGCTGATGCTGTTTTGCGGCCTGTGGGTGACGATCGTTTATTTCCCGATCGCCCATATGGTTTGGTACTGGTCCGGCCCAGACTTCTTGGCCGACAATCCCACCGACATGGGCCTGATCTGGGGCTGGGGCGGGTTGGATTTTGCGGGCGGCACTGTGGTGCATATCAACGCCGGTATCGCGGGCTTGGTGGGCTGCTTGGTGATTGGCAAGCGCGTGGGCTTTGGCAAGGAAAACATGGCCCCGCATTCGCTGACCATGACGATGATTGGCGCCTCTATGCTGTGGGTCGGTTGGTTTGGCTTTAACGCCGGTTCGAACCTTGAAGCCAACGGCTATGCGGCGCTGGCCTTTATGAACACCTTTGTGGCAACCGCTGCAGCGGCGCTGTCTTGGACCTTGGTGGAACAGGTCCGCCATGGCCGCCCGTCTTTGCTGGGCGCTGTGTCAGGCGCTGTGGCAGGCTTGGTCGCAGTGACCCCTGCGGCAGGCTATGCCGGCCCGATGGGCGCGATTGTGCTGGGCCTGATCGTGTCGCCGGTGTGCTACACCTTTGTGTCTTACGTGAAGGGCAAGTTCGGCTATGACGACAGCCTTGATGTGTTCGGCGTGCACTGCGTGGGCGGCATTCTTGGCGCCATCGGTACGGGCGTTCTGGCCGCACCGTCACTGGGCGGTCAGGGCTGGGTGGATTACACCGTCTTTCCGGCGGTCGCTGGCACCTTTGACATGGGCGCGCAGGTGATAACGCAGATCAAGGCCGTGCTGGTGACGCTGATCTGGTCGGGTGGTGTGTCGCTGGTGCTGTTCTGGGGCATCGACAAAATCTTCGGCCTGCGTCCTTCGACTGATGACGAGCGTCAAGGGTTGGATCAAACCTCGCACGGCGAGAACGCTTACAACGCCTAAAGCCCATCCCGTCTAGGGCGACTTCCTCCCTCGCCTTGGATATGGCAAACGGCCCGTGCATCTGATGCACGGGCCGTTTTTTATCAGCGAAAGGCTGGGTTCTTAGAAATACCCGCGCGGGATCAGGTTGTGCTGGTGGGCTTCGCGTGACAGCTCTTCGCGAAAATCGGGGTGAGCGATGGAAATCAGCAATTGCGCCCGTTCCGCCACAGTGCGGCCTTTAAGGTTCACCATGCCGTATTCGGTCACGACATACATCATATCGCTGCGCGGCGTGGTGACGATGTTGCCCTTGGTCAGCGCCGTCACGATGCGGCTTTTGCGTTCGCCCTTTTTATCAAACGTCGAAGCCAAGCAGATAAAGCTTTTGCCCCCCTTTGACGCATAGGCCCCCCGCACAAACTGCGACTGCCCCCCCGTGCCAGAGATATGGCGGTAGCCATCCGATTCCGACGCGGCTTGGCCCTGCAAATCCATCTGGGTCGTGTTGTTGATCGCCGCCACATTGTGGTTTTGCATAATGACATGGGGCATGTTGGTGTAGTCGACGGGGTGAAACTCGACCTCGGGGTTCTTGTGGATGAAGTCATACAGATACTGCGCCCCAAGTGAAAAGGTGCACACCATCTTGCCCGCGTTCAGTTGCTTTCTCGCCCCCGTAATCCGCCCCGCGCGGTAAAGGTCAACGATGCCGTCTGTCATCATCTCGGTATGAATGCCCAGATCTTGCACGTTGCTTTCCGCCAAAAGGCTGCAAACGGCATTGGGCATGCCGCCTATGCCGATTTGCAAGCAAGCGCCGTCTTCAATCTCGGCCGCAATCAGGCGGGCCACGGCGCGGTCAACATCGGTGATCACGGGCTTGGGCAGTTCGGCCATGGGCTGGCTGTCACCGTTCAAAATGAAATCGACTTCCGAGATATGCACGCCCGTGCCTTCGCCCATCACATAGGGCAAAGCGGCGCATTCTTCGACAATCACGAGCTTGGCGCGTTCGACCAAGGCGCGCATCCACAGGTTTGACGGGCCAAAGTTGAAAAAGCCGTTGGCATCCATCGGCGCGGTTTTGAACACCGCGATGTCGACCGGATCAATGAAGCGGCGGTAATAATCGGGAATTTCGCCCAAGTGAACCGGCAGATAATGGGCGATGGCCTGATCGTGCTTGCGGCGGTCATAGCCGCTGAAATGAGTGGAAAACCAAAAGACATGATCGCCCTTAGGGTCGGCTTCCAGCACAGCGCGGGCACGGGTTGACAGGCACGAGCGGATCCGCAGGTTTGTGACTTGCCCCAGACGTTTGGCCAAAGCCGCATCAAACACATCGGGCTGGCCCAGAACGGCCCCGTAATCCAACCACATGCCAGATTGCACCATCAAGGCCGCCGCCTCTGCCGTGATCCGTTTGGCCGCTTTCGCCATTCTACTGTTCCTTGCGTGTCGCGTATTTAGACCAAGATGAAGATCAGCCGCCGACGGCTGCGATGGCTTGTGCCAAGATCGGCACGGTGCGCGCATTCAGGCCCGCAATGTTGATGCGGCTGTCGCCCACCATGTAAACGGCGTGCGTGTCGCGCAACTGGTTGACCTGCGCTTCGCTGATGCCCAGCCGAGAGAACATGCCCCGATGATGGGCCACGAAATCATAGCGGTCGGAATTGGTGGCGCGGCGCAGCTCTTCCGCCAAAGACTGGCGCAGGGTCAGCATATTCAGGCGGACCTCTTCCAGTTCAGCCTTCCAATCGGCACAAAGGGCAGGGTCTTCCAAGATCATCGTCACCAGCCGCGCGCCGTGGTCGGGCGGGAAGGAAAAGTTCTGCCGGTTCAGGTAAGCCAAATTGGCCTGCACCACCGCTTTGCGCGATGGTTCCCCCAAGGCGATCAGCACGCCGGTGCGCTCACGGTAGATGCCAAAGTTTTTCGAGCATGAGGCGGCAATCAGCACCTCGGGGAAGCGGGTGGCGATCATGCGGGTGGCTTCGGCGTCAGCTTCTAGCCCGTCGCCGAAACCTTGATAGGCCAAGTCGACAAAGGGAATGGCACCACGGGTCGTCAGAACATCCGCCACCTTGGCCCATTGGTCAGCACTAAGGTTCGCCCCCGTCGGGTTGTGGCAGCAACCATGCAGCAAGACCACATCGCCCTTGGCCACCTTGGCCAGATCGTCCAGCAGCCCCGCTTCATCAATGCCACCGCTGGCCGCATCGAAATAGCGGTATTCGGCTATGTTCAGGCCCAGATAGCGGATGATCGAGGTGTGATTGGGCCATGTCGGGTCGGAAACCCACACCGTGGCCTTGGGGGAGGCCATCTTGATCAGCTCTAGCGCTTGGTGCAGCGCGCCCGTGCCACCCGGTGTCGCGGCCGAAGCGGCGCGGTCGGCAAAGCCCGGCCCAAGGATCAGGTTGGTCATGGCGGCGTTGAAAGCAGGCTCACCGGCAAGACCGGTGTAGGTCTTGGTCAACTCCCGCTCCCACAACTGCTTTTCGGCGGTTTTCACCGCGCGCATCACAGGCGTCAGCCCCGTGGCGTCTTTGTACACACCCACGCCAAGATCAATCTTGCCAGCGCGCGGGTCTTCGCGAAACTGCGCCATCAGCACCAAGATTTTGTCTTGCGGCTGCGGGGTAAGAGCTTCCAGCATCATGGCTCCTTTAGCAGGCCAACCCCCTTAGCGGGCGGGGCCTTTTTCAACGGAAAGATCGTCATACATACCCCATTCAGCCCAAGAGCCGTCATAAAGCGCGTGGGATTTGTGGCCGATGCGTTCCAGCGCCAGCGACAAGATCGCGGCGGTGACACCTGAGCCACAGGTGGTGATGGCGGGTTTGGTAAGATCAACGCCTGCGGCTTGAAACACAGCGCGCAGATCGGCGGCGGATTTCATCGTGCCGTCAGGGTTCAGCACATCGCCAAACGGCACATTGCGCGCACCGGGAATGTGGCCCGACCGCAGGCCGGGGCGGGGTTCTGCCGCATCGCCGGTAAAGCGGGCCAAGGGGCGGGCGTCGATGATCACAGCCTCGCCAAGTTTGGCGGCGTGGGCGACTTGGGTGACATCTTTGACCAGATGGTTCTGGCGGCTGGTGGTCATATGGCGGTCTTTGACGATGGAGGGCATGTCTTCAACTTCGCGCCCTTCGGCCAGCCATTTGGGCAGTCCCCCATCTAGCACGGCAACATCCATCTTACCCATCAAGCGAAAGGTCCACCAAACGCGGGCGGCGGAGAACAGGCCCGATCCGTCATAAACCACCACCTGATGCCCATCGCCCACACCCATCGCGCGCATCCGCGAGATGAACTTTTCCGCAGGCGGGGCCATGTGGGGCAGGGTTGAACGGCTGTCAGAGATCTCATCAAGGTCAAAGAACCGCGCGCCGGGGATATGGGTGTGGGCATACTCTGCCTTGGCATCGCGCCCCGCTGCGGGCAAATACCACGAAGCATCTAGCACCCGCAGATCAGGGTCTTTCAGATGGGCGCCAAGCCAGCCCGTCGACACCAAGGTTTTTGGATCATCCACCACAACACCACCCCCCCTTTTTGACGGGGCAGTTTGCCCCCACCCCTAGCCCACCGCCAAGCCTTAGCCGCGGAACCCATTCTTCATGATCCGCGCCTTTTGGCGTTCCCAATCGCGCTTGGCCGAGGTTTCGCGCTTATCGGCATTTTTCTTACCCTTGGCCACGCCAAGTTTCAGCTTCACAAAGCCACGGTCGTCAAAATACAGCTTAAGGGGAACGATCGTCATCCCCTCACGCCCGACCGAATTCGACAGGCGCGACAATTCCTTGCGCGACACCAACAGCTTACGGCGGCGACGCTCTTCGTGGCCAAAGGTTTTGGCGGGCAGATAGGGTGCGACATAGCTGTTGATCAGCCACAATTCCCCACCTTCCACCGAAGCATAGCTTTCAGCGATGTTTGACCCACCTTGGCGTAACGACTTGACCTCGGACCCCATCAGCATGATGCCGGCTTCCAGATCGGATTCGATGTGGTAATCAAACCGCGCGCGGCGATTTTCCGCGATGAGTTTTGAATTGGGGTCGGATTTCTCTACCATGATCGAACCGAGATAGGCGAGACTACGGCTTTAGTCCAGAGAGGGGCGGAAATGTTCGTGCAAATCGCGGTGGGCAGCGGGCTTTTGCTGGTCAATATCACGCTGGCTGCCATGGCCGCGATGGCGCTAGAGGTGATCTTTGGCCGCCTGCATCAGTGGTTCTTGCGCGAACCGCATCGGCCCAAACTGGTCTTGCTGGTGATGGGGGCCTCGGTCTGGGTGTTGGGGGTGATCACGGTTGGGTCGTGGATCTGGGCGCTGGCCTATGACGCCTTGCACGTCTTCCCCACGATGGAGGAGTCGCTGTATTTCAGCCTTGTGGCCTTTACCACCCTAGGGCTGGGCGACAGCGTACCTGCCCCCGAATGGCGGCTTTTGGCGGGGATGGAGGCGGCCAACGGGTTCTTGAACTTTGGTCTGATGACCGCGCTTTTGATCGAAGCCTTGCGCCAAATTCGCGTCGATCAAGTTGCCCAAAGGCGCAAAACGCCCTGACTAGCGCTGCGGGCGCTGCAACAGCAACGCCAGCCCACAGGCCACGATCAGCGCCGATCCGGCAAGGGTCAGCGCATCGGGGCGCTCGCCAAAGACCAAAACGCCGACAAGCAGGGCAAAGACAATGCGCGTATAGCGAAACGGCGTTACGGCTGACACTTGCCCCGTGCGCATCGCTTGGGTCAAAGCGCCGTATCCTGCAATGCCAAAGGCACTGGCCCCCGCCATCAGCCCCAAGCCGTGGGCATTGGGCAAAGTAACGCCGCCCGTCACCGCCAGCATCCCAAAGCCGCAAAACGCCAGCACGCCAAACCCTGCCACACCCAACTGCGCGTTTGACAGCGCAGGCGGCGCTGCGCGGGTGGCCAGATCGCGGCCCGCAAAGCCCAGCATTCCAAGCAGCGCCAGAAAACTTAGGGCCGAAAATCCCGACAGGCCGGGGCGTAGAATAAGCAGCACCGCCAGAAAGCCGTTTAGAATAAGCGCCGCGCGAAACAACCCGACCTTTTCGCCAAACAGCATCGCCGCAACGGGCACAACGACCAAGGGTGTCGCCTGCAAAATGGCCGAGGCGGTGGAGATCGGCGTCAGTGCTACGGCCAGCGCGTAAAACAGCCGACCAGCAACTTCAAAGGCCGAGCGAACCGCCATCGTGCGCGACAGCGCGGCGCGGGGCAAAGGCGGGCTTCCGGCGCGCAGGGCGAGGGTTGAGAACCACAAGATCCCCAGCACCCCTTCAAAGGCCAAAACCTGCCCCAAAGGCATTTCAGATGCAGCGCTTTTTAAGAACCCATCTTCGGCGGCAAAGCCCGCCATCGACGCCATCATCCAAACAGAGCCGCGCAGGTTGTCAGACGCCATGCGCAACTCCTACAATGTTCAGATAAAGACGGGCCAGAAGGCGCGCGTTAGATCAATCCCGCAAACTGCATCGCAGCCTTGATCTTGGCCTTGGTGCCCTCGGTCAGGGTCAGCAGCGGCAAGCGCACCTCTTCGGCACACATCCCCAGCAGCGACAGGCCGTATTTCGCGCCCGCCAACCCCGGTTCGATAAAGATCGCTTCGTGCAGGGGCATCAGGCGGTCTTGGTATTCCAGCGCCGTGGCGTAATCGCCGCGCAGCGTGGCTTCTTGGAACTCGGCACATAGTTTGGGCGCCACGTTGGCCGTCACCGAAATGCACCCGACCCCACCGTGGGCGTTGAACCCCAAAGCCGTGGCATCTTCACCCGACAGTTGGATGAAATCTTTCCCACAAGCGGCGCGCTGCATCGGCACACGTTCAATCTTGCCGGTGGCATCCTTAACGCCGATGATGCGCGGCAGTTTGGCCAGCGTGCCCATGGTGTCGGGCAGCATATCCACAACAGAACGGCCGGGGATGTTATAGATCACAATGGGCAGGGTGCAGGCATCGTGCAGCGCGGTGAAGTGGGCGATCAGGCCGGCCTGTGTGGGCTTATTGTAATAGGGCGTCACCACCAAGGCTGCATTGGCCCCGACCTTTTGCGCGTGGCGGATAAGGTCAATCCCCTCGGCGGTGTTGTTTGACCCTGCGCCTGCGATCACCGGAATGCGGCCAGCGACCACGCGCACCACTTCCTCGACGACTTGGCGATGCTCGTCATGGCTAAGGGTGGGGCTTTCGCCCGTCGTGCCCACCGGCACCAACCCGTGCGAGCCTTGGGCGATGTGCCATTCGACCAAATGTTTCAACGTCACCAAATCCAACGCGCCGTTCTTAAACGGCGTGACAAGGGCGGGGAATGACCCTTTGAACATGGCAACGACTCCTTGGTTGGCGGGCGGCGTGCCCGAAGATGCGCGGCCCTTCCTAACGACAGTTGCGCGGTTTGCCAAGCATGGGCGGCAGGCCACTGATCACGACCTTTGGTGTTGTGGCCTAGGGGCGGTTCAGGCAAAGTCGCGGCATGATGAAATTTGCCCCCACCTTGCGCCTTTTGGCCGTGCTGACAGGCTTGGCCCTGTCGCCGGCCTTTGCCTATGACGCCAACGAAATCAGCGCTTTGCGCGATTCCCAAACACTCGCCAACCAGCAAGACTGGGCCGAAGCCACAGCCCGCGCCCAAGGGGCAGGGGCCGTGGGGGCCGATGTGATCGAATGGCAACGCCTGCGCGCTGGTGAGGGGCTTTTGGGCGATTACGAAGCCTTCCTTGCCCGCCGCCCCGATTGGCCGGGCCTGCCCTATCTCAAAGCCGCTGGAGAGGTGGCTGTCGCCCGCTCGACCGACCCAGACCGCATCTTGCAGTATTTCGGCGGCCAAGCCCCCGCCAAAGCCGCAGGCGTTCTGGCCCTGACAGCCGCGCTGGAAGCCAAAGGCCGCCACGCCGACGCCGTTGAAGCGGCAACCCAAGGCTGGACCAAGCTGAAATTCACCGCCGATGAACAAGCGCAGCTTTTGGCCACCTATGGCCCCGATCTGCGCGTGGCGCATGAGTTGCGCCTTGACCGCATCCTGTGGGACGGCGCGCGCGCGGATGAGGGCGCGCGGATGTTGCCCTTGGTGCCCAAGGATTGGGCCGCGCTTGGCAAAGCCCGCCTTGCGCTGCGCGGCGATAAGGCGGGGGCTGCGGCCTTGGTCAGTGCGGTGCCAAAGGCGCTCAAGGACGACCCCGGTTTGGCCTATGACCGCTTTTTATACCGGATGCGGCACGATAATTATTCTGATGCGGCAGAGCTGATCCTTGATCGGTCAACCTCGGCCAAGCGGCTGGGCGATCCTGCGGCTTGGGCAGACAAACGCGCCGACCTTGCGCGCATCTTGATGCGCAAGGAGGCGGTCAAGACAGCCTACAAGGTCGCCGCATCGCACCAGTTGTCAGATGCCGACAACAGCAGCGATCTGGAGTTTCTCAGCGGCTTCATCGCCCTGCGCAAGCTGAACGACCCTGCCCTCGCCTTGCAGCATTTCCAAAGGCTGGCGGGGGCCACCACCCCCATCAGCCAATCGCGCGCGCAGTATTGGATCGGCCGCGCCTATCAGGCCCTAGGCGACAAGGCCAAGGCGCGCAGCGCTTATGGCAAGGCGGCGCAGTACCAAACCTCGTACTACGGGATGCTTGCGGCGGAAAAGCTGGGGCTGAATTTGGATGCAAGCCTTCTGTCCAACGCTCCGCCACCGGGGTCATGGAAAGGCGCACACTATGCCAAATCCTCGGTGCTAGAGGCGGCGGTGCGCATGGCGGCGGCGGGCAATGAACAACTTTCGGCGCGGTTCATGCTGCATCTGGGCGAAAGCCTATCGGACGGCGACTTAGGCTCGCTCGCCGGTTTGGCGCTGAAGTTGGGGCAATACCGCGCGTCTGTGCTGATCGCCAAGGCCGCCACCGAACGCGGGCTGGTCTTTGCGGGGGCCTATTTCCCCGTGCCCGATATGATCCCCGAAAAACTGCCCGTCAGCCGCGCGCTTGCCCTGTCAATCGCGCGCCGCGAAAGCGAGTTTGATCCTGAAGCGCGCAGCCCCGCAGGCGCGCTTGGTCTGATGCAGATTTTGCCCGCAACAGCGGCGAAAATGGCCAAGGATCAAGGGATCAAGTTCTCAGCCGCCAAACTGGCATCAGACCCCGCCTATAACGCCACGTTGGGGGCGGCCTATCTGAAAGAGCTGGTCGACCGCTTCGGCCCCTCGGTGGCGCTGATCGCTTCGGGTTACAACGCCGGGCCGGGTCGCCCACGGAACTGGATCGACGCCTTTGGTGACCCAAGACTTGCAGGGACCGATGTGGTCGACTGGGTCGAGATGATCCCCTTCACCGAAACGCGCACCTATGTGATGCGCGTGGTCGAAGGCGTGGTGATCTACCGCGCCAAACTGCGCGGCACGGCGGGGCCGGTGAATGTGACGGACGAGTTGACGGGGCGCTAGGGCTTCAACCAGACCGACAGGTCAACCTTGCGCCCCGTGCCAAGGTCTAGCCCCGTGACATGGCCCAAGGCTTGCAGCCCTGCGGGTGCTGGCCCAGCGGGCAGCGCAACCACGTGGCAACCCGTTTCGCCCAAACTCGCCACGATCTGCTCTTGGGTCAGAAACTGCACACGGGCATTGGTTAGAAAAACCAGCGAAGGCTCGGCATAGCCCGCCACCGCGAAGCTGCACGCGGGGTGGCTTGCCGCGATGGTCGCCAAAGGCCGCGCAGGCCAAAGCGCGTCAATCCCCGCCAATGTGGGATAGACAGTGGCACTCAGCGATAAGCCCCCCGCCGCCAGCGCCACGGCCAAAGGCACAGAACCCCGCAGCACAGCCCAAAGGATCAGGCCAAGGCTTGCCGTCACCGCCACCACCCCGATCCAGAAGGTCAAGGGCATGGTGACACCCAACTGCCCCGCCTGCCAAACCAAGGCCGCAAGCAACCCCAGTGGCAACAGCCCCGCCAAGCCCATCGGCCACAGCCTGCGCACCGCCCCGCTTTGCACGGCGTAGGCCAAAAGCAGCGCTAGGGCCGGATAGGTGGGCAAAGTGTAATGCACCAGTTTGGTCGGCAAGGCTTCAAAGATCACCCAAGTCGGCAGCAGGCTTACCAAGCCAAACTGCACCACCTCTTGCCGCCGCCCCGCCCAAATCGCGCCCAAACTGGCCGCCAAGGGCATGGCCGCGGGCCAAAACGTCAACCAGATGGCGGCCAAGTAAGACCCCGGCGGCGCCCCGTGCTTTTCTTGCGCCGAGGCCATCTTTTCAAACATATCCGCGCCAAGCGAAGCGCTCCAAAACGCGCCGTGGCTGACATAGGATATAGCGATAAACCAAGGTGCTGCCAAAGCGCCAAACACCGCCAGCCCCGCCAAAGGCCGCAGCCGCAGCACCGGCGCAAAACTGCGCGCCATCCCGCATTGGCCCGCCAACGTCAACGCCAGAACCATAGGCCCGATCGGCCCCTTGATCAGGGTACTGGCCGCCAGAACTGCCCAAAACCCCATCGCTTGCGCCCAAGACAGGCCCCTATCCCGCGCGCCCTTTGCCAGCAAATACTGCCCCATAGCCACACTGGCCAACACCATCGCATCGGTCTTGGCCAAATGCGCCTCGGCCCCCAGCATCAGGCTTGCGCCCAAGGCAACTGCGGCCAAAAAAGCCGCCTCGCGCCCCAGATACAGCCGTGCTGTGGCATGGGTGAAGCCAACCGCCAACAGCGCGCCCAAGACACTCACCAGCCGATAGGACCAAATCTGCCCCGCCTGCCCCGTCACGGCAGCCGCCGTGGCCTGCATCCAGTAAATGCCCACGGGCTTTTTGTAGCGCGGCGCTTCGCCAAACCGAATATCGACCCAATCGCCCGAAGCCAGCATCTGGCGCGAGGCTTGCGAAAACAGCACCTCGTCGCGGTCAATCGGCGGCAGGCTGAAAAACCCCGGCAGCACCACGGCGAGCATCACCAGCAGCGCCAAGCCAAGCCCGCGCCCCTTGGCCACCTGATGCGCAATCCAATTCATGCAAGCCCGTTCCCTATTCATCTTGGCACAAATACGCCACGGTGGGGCGTAACCCCAAGCCAAAGCCGCCGCGCGTTTAGCCGTTCTCGCGCAGCACGGTTCCCGCAAGGTAAAGCGACCCGCAAATCAGCACACGAGCGTTGGGCGTTTTGGCGGCGATAGAGCGCAGCGCGTCTGCCACTGATCCGGCAATCTCGGCCTTCATGCCAGCAGCCAAGGCGGCGTCGCGGGTGGTGGTGGCGGGCAGGGTGTTCTTTTCGCCGGGAATTTCGACGGCGTGCAGCAGGCTGGTTTGGCTGGCCAAGGGCACCATATAGCCGCGCACGTCTTTGGTGTTCAGCATGCCACAGATCAAATGCGTTTCGCGCAATGGCATCCGCGCCAAGGTCGCCGCCACCGCAAGGCCTCCGGCAGGATTATGCCCGCCGTCCAGCCACAGTTCCACCGACGGCGCACTGTCGACCAAAGGCCCTTGGCGCAAGCGTTGCATACGGGCGGGCCAGAAGGCTTGGGTCACAGCCGCCTCGCATTGCGCGGCAGTCGCACCAAGGTGGCGCAGGGCGGTCAGCGCTGCACCGGCGTTGTGAACCTGATGCGGGCCGGGCAGGTTGGGCAGGGGCAGGTCTAGCAGGCCGTTTTCGTCTTGATAGACCATGCGGCCATGTTCTTCATGCACATGCCAATGTTGGCCAAAGGCCAGAACCGGCGCGCCCAACCGCATGGCCCGCGCTTCGATCACGGCCATGCCCTCGTCGTCTTGCGGCCCGATGATCACCGGCACGCCGCGCTTGATGATGCCCGCCTTCTCCAAGGCGATTTCACCCAAAGTCTCGCCCAGATATTGCTGATGGTCGATCGACACCGGCGTGATGATGGTCAGCGCAGGGTGATCCACCACGTTGGTCGCATCCAACCGCCCGCCTAGGCCGACCTCTAACAGGGTGTAATCGGCAGCGGTGCGCGCAAAGGCCAAAAGGGCGGCGCAGGTGGTGATTTCAAAAAACGTGATCTCGCCCGCGCCGTTCTTTTGCACGCATTCGTCTAACAAGTCGGTCAGGGCGGCTTCGGAAATGATCTCTCCGGCCAGACGAATGCGTTCATGAAACCACGCCAGATGCGGCGAGGTATAGGCATGCACCTTGGCCCCGCCCGCCTCTAGCCCCGCGCGGATCATCGCTTGGGTTGACCCTTTGCCATTGGTGCCCGCGATGTGGATCACGGGCGGCATCGCCCTTTCGGGGTTGCCCAAGGCGGCCAGCAAGCGGTGGGTGCGGTCTAAGGTTAGGTCGATCACCTTGGGATGAAAGGTCATCATCCGTTCCAGAATGGCGTCAGAGGTTCCCATCCCTTACGCCTTGACCGCAGCTTTAGTGTCGGGAGAGGGCAGATCGCCCTTCACCGCGGGTGATAGGCCCTGCAACATCCGCACAATCGTCGCCAATTCATCGCGCATCTCTTTGCGGTGCGTGACGCGGTCTAGCATACCATGGTCAAGCAGATATTCGGCGCGTTGAAAGCCTTCGGGCAGCTTTTCGCGGATGGTTTGTTCGATCACGCGCGGGCCTGCAAAGCAGATCAGCGCGTTGGGTTCGGCGATTTGCACATCGCCCAGCATGGCATAACTGGCTGTCACGCCGCCGGTTGTGGGATGGGTCAGCACGACGACATAGGGCAACCCCGCCTCGCGCAGCATTTGCACCGCGACCGTGGTGCGCGGCATTTGCATCAGCGACAGGATGCCTTCTTGCATCCGCGCCCCACCAGCCGAGCAAAACACAACCATGGGCCGCTTATGCTTGACCGCTGTTTGGGCGCCGATGATCATGGCATTGCCCACAAACATCCCCATAGATCCGGCCATAAAGGCAAAGTCCTGCGCCACAGCCACGATGGGCGTGCGCAAAATCTCGCCTTCGGCCACAACCATGGCATCACGCTCGCCAGTCGCCTTTTGGGCGGCGCGCAGGCGTTCGGGGTATTTCTTTTGGTCGCGAAAATGCAGCGGGTCAACGACGGGTTCGGGCACCTTCACTTCGGTGAAAATCCCGCCGTCAAACAGCGCCTTAAAGCGGTCGCGCGGCGTGATCGCCATGTGATGGTCGCAGGCGGTGCAGACGTTCAGATTGTCGGCCAATTCGCGGTGAAACAGCATCGTGCCGCATTCTGTGCACTTGGTCCACAGATTGTCGGGGGTTTCGCGCCGCGAAAACAGCGAGTTGATCTTGGGACGCACGTAGTTGGAGATCCAGTTCATCGGCTGGCCCTTTGGTCGCTTAATTCCTGTCCGAGATAGTCTGGGCGGGGGCGAATTGCAATCACTCTGACGGGGATGCGCCGAGTGGTGGCCAAAACCCAGCCTCGGCCTTGCCCAAAGCCGGGGGGATTTGTAACGCTTTGGGCCGAACAGGGCGGTTTGGGGCCCGAAAGGGGGCGTCATGCCGGTTCTTCCACAGCTTCGCCGCGCCGTCTTGACGCTTTGTCTGGCCATGATGGGCTGTGACGGTGCGACCACGGGCGCAGACCTGCATGAACTTGCGGTGTTGGGCGGGGCGATCACCGTGGCCGCGCCGAAGGGCTATTGCATTGACAAGAAGGCCTCGGTCGCGCGCGGGTCTGCCACCGTTTTGCTGATCGGGCGCTGCAACACCCAAGGCCAAGTTGCGGCGGCGGTCGTGACGCTGACCATTGGCGGCCCTGCATCGGCAGGGGTGCTGGTGGCGGGACCGCAGGCTTTGGGGGCCTTCTTCGCCTCATCCGCCGGTCGCAAGGTTTTGGCGCGCGACGGCGACGGCGACCATGTGCAAATCCTGCAAACCCAAAGCGCTGGGCGGGGACTGTTGCTGCATCTGAACGACCAAGTGGCGGGCGAGTATTGGCGCGCCATCACCGCGATCAAGGGGCGACTTGTGACCATTTCGGCCTCGGGCGTAGAGGGGGCACCGCTGACACCGGCACAGGCGCGGGTCTTGGTTATGGATACAATGTCCCTGTTGGATCAGCGCAATGGCGCAAAGACGGTGACGCCTTAGGCTTCCATCGCGGCATCGGCGCGGTGATTCCCTGCCCATTGCGCGCCGCTCTGTGGCAAATCCGCCAGCCGATGGCTGAATTCGGCCACAATTGGCCAGATTTCCCGGGATTCCATCGTTTCTGCGCCATGCACGATCTTAGGAATACCCCGGAACAGTCGCCGCAGTGCCGCGATCTTGCCTGAATTGGCGCTCACCCCTTTGGGCATACCACCCGTAAGCTGCCAAGGGGATGTGGAATGGACCGATTGACGGAAATGGAAGCCTTTGCCACCGTGGTGGATCAGGGTGGCTTTACCGATGCCGCGCGCAAGCTGGGCATTTCCAAATCGGCGGTGTCCAAGCACGTCTCGGCACTTGAAGCGCGGCTTGGGGCGCGTTTGTTGAACCGCACCACGCGCAGGGTGGCCCCGACGGACATAGGGCTGGCCTATTACGACCGCGCACGCCGCGTGCTGCATGATGCGGGCGATGCCGATGCGCTGGTGATTGCGATGCAATCGGCCCCGTCGGGCCTGTTGCGGCTGAGCGTGGCGGCTGACTTTGGCACGACCCTGTTGGCCCCGATCTTGGGGCAGTTCTTGCAAGATTATCCTGACATCACCGTCAACATGGTGATGAACCACCGCTATGTCGAAATGATTTCCGAAGGGTTTGATATGGCAATCCGCGTTGGCGCGCTGGAGGACAGCTCGTTGCGCGCGCGTCATCTGGCGGATACGGCGCGCAAACTGGTGGGCGCGCCGGCCTATTTTGCCAAACACGGCCGCCCGCAGACGATTGACGATCTTGACGGCCACCGCCTGCTGCACCAATCCACCGACGCGCAGGGCGCGGTCTGGCGGATCACCGACCCTTCGGGTGAGATGCGCCAAGTCCGCTCGGCGGGGTGTTTGACGGTGAATGACGGGCAAAGCCTGCTGAACGCCGCCATTGCGGGCCTAGGGATCGCCTACCTGCCCGCCTTCTTATACGCCGACGCTTTGCATCAGGGCTTGGTCGAACACGCGATGCCAGACCTGCCCGCCGAGGTGCAGGGCATCTATGCCGTCTACCCGCAGGGGCGCTTTTTGCAGCCCAAGGTGCGGGCCTTTATCGACTTTCTGGTGCGGCACTTTGCCAATAAGGGGCCGGATATCTGGTAAGCCTGCGCAAAGGGATTAGGGGTTCAGCAACACCTCGACCCTTCGGTTGCGCGCACGGCCTTGGGGGGTTTCGTTGCTGGCGCGCGGGGCCAGATAGCCTGCGCCTTGCGCCTCTATCTGCCCCGCCGCAGCCCCGTAGCGGTTCACCAATGCCGCGCGCACGCTTTGCGCGCGCAGGCGTGACAGGTTTATATTGGCAGGCAAAGCGCCTGACGCATCGGTATGGCCCACCAGCGTGACACGCCGGTCAGGGTGGGCCGCAAGCCAAGCGGCAAGTTCGGACAGCGAGGCATAAGCCCCACCGTGCAAGTCAGCCTTGCCAGAGCCGAAGACAAGATCATCCAGCGCGACCGAACCGCCTGCCACAAGCCGCGCGGCAAAATCCTCGGGCGGCGCTGGGTCATCAACCCGCGCAGGGTCTTGGGCTGCAGGATCAAGCAGCGCCGCCTCATCCGCATCGGCGCTGACGGTGGTGACTTGCACAAAGCCCTGATCTGCCGATCGGCTGACCAGAAGGGCAATCACCTCACCCCCGTCACCGCCAAGCCGTTCGGCAAGCACATAGCGAAAGTCACCCAGATCGACGTGCATCTGCGGTTCGGGCAGCACATTCATGCCATAGCGAAAGTCAAAACCGCCACAGGCCTGCGCTTCGCATTCAAACAGGGTCGTATAGCCAGCCGCCTGTAACTGTGCTGTCAGCGGGGTGATCAGTTGCAAAGTGGTCAGGCGCTGGTCGTCCATCCGGTAAGCGCGCTGCGTCACGGCACCGGCCACCTGTTGCAGCGGCAGGGCACCGGCGGCAAAGGGGCCAACCGGCAGACGCAGGGTTGCGGGGCTTTGCGACCATCCGCCGATCACGGTGGCGGGGGCTGGCATCTCTAACAGGGTTGCGGCCTTGGCGGGCAGCGCCAAGGCTAGGCCACAGGCCACGGTTAGGCCACAGGCTAAGGCATATGAAAACGATCTGACCAAGACGATGACGCGGGCCTGCCTAGACTTTGAGCCGATAGTGATACTCTTCCACAGGCTGCATCCCAAGGGAAGCGTACAGAGCGCGCGCGCCGCTATTGGCTTGCGTGACGGCCAAAGCCAGCCGATCAGCGCCGTGGTCAGCGGCCCAATGGGCGGCGGCGGATAGGATTTGGCGGCCAGCCCCCTTGCGGCGCAGGGATGGGCGCACTTCAACAGCGTGGATCATCGCCGTGGTGCCATGCAGGGCGACAAAGGCAGCGCCGCAGGGCTTGTCGGCGGTGCGGCCCAAGATCACGGTCTTGGGGCCAAGCACGCGGTCCATCACGGCCAAGCGCGCGGCGGATATGTGCCCTTCCGCCCAGATTTCGCGGGCGATTTGCAGGGGGGGCCAATGGGGAAAGCTTGTCATCCTTGCCGGTGGGGCAAAGGCTGCGACGGGGGCGGCATAGCCCACCACCGGTTCGATCTTGGCATAGCCGCGCGCTTGCAGGGCAGCATCAAGGGCGTGGTCCCATGGCCAGATCACAAACAACCTGTCCTGCCCCAAGTCGCGCTGTGCTTGTTCGGCAAGTGCTATGTCATCCGGCCCCCACGCCCCCACAGCCGAAGCCGCACTGACCCTTTTGCCACCCCCCGCCCCCGCGCGCACGGCCCAAGGGCCTGCGCGGTGCACGGCAAGGGCGGGCCAAGTGGCGTCCATCGTGGTGGCGAAGTCGGGCAAGGTCATGCCAAATGCGCCTGCAGCGCCACAAGGGCGGCGTCTAGGCGGGCGGCATCGGTGCCGCGGATCACCAGATTGGTGCCAAAGGTGCCGTTGGTGTTGAACGGATAAGACCCCATCGAAAGGTCAGGATAAAGGGCTGCGAAAGCGGCAAAGGATGTGGCAATCTCACCCTCGCCCTTCAGCATCCGCAGGCTGCGCGACAAAAGCGGTTTGCCATGCGCAATGCCCGATAGAACGCCTGCCAACATCGCCTCAAATATCCGAGGCACGCCAGCCATGACATGCACATTGCCCAAGCTGAAACCGGGGGCGATGGACACGGGATTGTCGATCAAGACAGCGCCGTCAGGAATACGCGCCATGCGCTGGCGGGCCTCGTTAAAGGGCACGCCTTGCCGTTCATAATGCGCGCTAAGCAGCGCCATAGCATCGGCGCGCTGCGTGATGGCCACGCCAAAGGCAGAAGCAATGGCTTCGGCGGTGATGTCGTCATGGGTCGGCCCTATACCGCCCGAGGTAAAGACATGGTCATAGGCGCCGCGCAGCGCATTCACGCCAGCCACGATGGCGGCATGGTCATCAGCCACCACCCGCGCTTCGGCCAAGACCAAGCCATGCTCGGTCAAGGACATGGCAAGGTGGTGCATATTGCTGTCACGGGTGCGCCCCGACAGGATTTCATCGCCAATCACCAACATGGCGGCGGTTTGGTTGGGCATTTCACACTCCTATCGGTTCGCTTCCTAGTATAGAGGCTTGCGCCCTCTGGCAAAGGGCGCAGGTTTCTTTTATTTGTCGCCAAAAGCAAAAGGGTTTGCCACGTGGACGATATCAGAGGCCGGGTGACTAAAGACGGCATTCGCATCTATGAAGATGCCGATTTTGCAGGCATGCGCGAAGCGGGCCGGATTGCGGCTGTGATCTTGGACGATGTGGGCGCTTTGGTGCAACCCGGCGTTTTGACGGCGGAACTGGACGATTTCATCCGGACGGAAGTGGCACGGCACGGCGCTGTTTCGGCGACGATTGGGTATAAGGGCTATCAGCACGCCTCGTGCATCTCGGTCAACCATGTGGTGTGCCACGGCATTCCGGGGGCCAAGAAGCTGGTTGAGGGGGATATTTTGAACATCGACGTCACGGTGATCGTCGATGGCTGGTTTGGTGACACCAGCCGGATGTACGCCGCAGGCCCGATCAACCGCAAGGCCGAACGCCTGATAGAGGTGACACATGAAGGCCTGATGCGCGGGATTGAGGCGGTGAAACCGGGCAATACCTTTGGCGACATCGGCCACGCGATCCAAACCTTGGTCGAGGCGAACCGCATGTCAGTCGTGCGCGACTTTTGCGGCCATGGGTTGGGCCGTGTCTTTCACGCCCCGCCCAATGTGCTGCACTATGGCCGCGCGGGGGCTGCGGCGGTGCTGGAAGAGGGGATGTTCTTTACCATCGAGCCAATGGTCAACCTTGGCCGCCCCGAAACCAAAGTGCTGGCTGATGAGTGGACGGCTGTGACCCGCGACAAAAGCCTGTCGGCGCAGTACGAACACTCGGTCGGGGTGACGGCCACGGGGTGCGAGATTTTCACTCTGTCACCCAAGGGCAAGTTTTTTCGGCCCTAACGCCTGTGGCCCCGGGGCGCTGCCCCGGACCCCGGGATATTTGTGCACGTATGAAAGGGTTAAGAGCCGCCCCGTGACGGGCGCGGGGTGCCTAAGCGCGGGTGGAGTTTGCCTGCGATAAAGTATGCCACCCCCATCAGCGCGCCAGAGGCGGTGAAGATGGCAGCCGTGGGGGCCACGGCCAGTACGGCCCAAGCCATGCCGGGGGTGACGACCGACGACACATCGCGAAAGCTGGAGTAGATGGCCGACATCTCGGTACGTTCCGAAGGTTTGACCGACATAAGGAACGGCAAGCCGCCGATCACATCAAGCGTGACGAGCATGGTCGAGGCGGTCATCAGGGCAAAGACCGTCATCCAAGGCCATGGGGCCACCAGTGACGCCAGAACAAACAACGCTCCACACAGCGCAAAGGCGCGCCGGACTGAGATGCGCACTGAGGAGCGGCGGGCGAATTTGAGCAGGACGGGGGCGAGAAACAAAATGGCGTTGGAGATTGACAGCGCCGTGCCGCCAACATTCTTGCCCAATCCCTGCTCGATGCAGAAATAGGGCAGGTAGACCACATAGACCCACCAGCCGGTTGAGCGGATCACCGCAAAGGCCCAGCCCGCGATCAGGCGCGGTTGGGCGAAGAACCTGCCCATATAGGCCAAGGGATTGACGGCTGGCCCACGCGCGCGGGTGATGGCCTTGCCATTGCCCATCCGCAGCACCCAGAACATCCCCATAAGCGCCACGGCAAACCCGCCCGCCATCAAGAACGGCGCGGGTCGCCACAGCGAATGCAGCCAAACGCCCAGCATTGGCCCAATGGCCCAAGGTGCAGCCGCGAAAAACATCTGCATACTTTGGCTGCGGCCCAACTGCTCACGTTCGACATAATCCAGAACATAGGCGTTGAAGCAGACAAAGGTCGTGGCCGTGGCCATGGCATTGGCCATCAGCGACAGGGTCACTGACAAGGGCGTGCCCACAAAAGCCAAAGCCATGCCGACAAAGTACAAGGAGCAGCCACCCGTATACATCCAGCGGCGCGGCACCAGCCTTGTGGCCCAAGGCACCATCAGTCCCCAGATCATCGAGATCAGCCCGACGATGAAATAGGCCTTGGATGAACCCACAGTGGAGCCCATCGCATCATGCACCACCAGTGGCATCACCGAGATGAGCGCGCCGCGCACACAGGATTCCAGCCCGTTAAGGGCAGCGAAATGCCAGATGGCGGGGGTGCGTGGCAGAGGGATTTGGTCTGTCGGCATAAGGATGCATCGCATGGCAAAGGGCCCCCGTCTGGCCTTGATGCGACCGCAGGGGTCAGTCTGCGACGGTTTTGGGCTGTGACAGGTGATCTATCAGGCGACCGCGCGCCTCAGGCAAGGGGGATGCGGTGTTGGGCCGGGTTAGGGCGCGGGATAGGAAATGCCCTGTGACGGCTAGGCCCTGCGCCACCTCGGCTGCGGTGCCATCGTGCAGGGTCAGCACGCGGGGCAAAGGCAAAAGGCGCGGGGCCCAATCGCCCGCCGCCCCACGCGCCACAGCGCGGCCGGTGCGGGGCGAGATATAGGCGAGGTCTTGGGTCACCCCCGTCAGCGCGCAAGAGCTCAGGTCTAACCCATAGCCCATGTCTTCCAACAGGCGCAGTTCGAACAGAAGATAGGGCACAGGCCAAGACCCGCCCGCTTCCAGCAGGTCCAGCAAGGCGACGGTTTGGGCATATAAGGCTGGATGCGGGTCACGTTCGGGCAGGGCCAGATGCAGCAGGGCGCAGATCGCGTTCAGGGCCGACAGCGCACCACGGTTGCCCATCAGGGCGGCGCGGGCGTGCAGAGGTTCGGCGCGAAAGCTGCCCAACTGGTCATCCAGCCGCGCGTGCCACTGCACCGCCAACTGCGCCCCCGGTTGCAGCACGCCAGCCATGCGCCTAGAGCCGCCGCCGCGCACCACCCCAAGGTGGCGGCCATGCGCCGCTGTCAAAACCTCGATGATCGCAGCGCTTTCACCGTGCGGGCGCACGGACAAAAGCGCCCCTTCGTCGCGCCATTCCATGGCGGGCAGTATCGCGCGGGGGAAGGGGCGGGGCAAGACGGGGCTTGCGGTGGCTGGGTAATCTGGCAGGGTCGCGCGATGATGTCGCGTTTTGTTGCCCTGTTGATCGGAACTTTGGCACTGGCCGCTTTGCGCGGGCAGTTTGACGCCTTGCCCTATGCACCCATGGTCGGCAGGCTGTGGGCGATGGCGGGGGAATACGGGGTTCTGACCAACCTTGGCGTGGCAGGGCTGATGTTTGCTGTGGCAAAGGGCTGGCGGATGAGTGGGGCCAATGCTGCCGCGATGCTGGTGGCGGTGGGCCTTGTGGTGGGCCTGAAAGCCGTGCGGCTTTGGGGCAGCGCCGCGATGGCGGCTGGTTGGGCGGATTACGCTTTGCATCTGGGCGTGCCCTTGGGCGTGGGCCTGTGGTGGTGGCGGTTTGCCGATAAGACGGTGCAGCGCCGCGATTGGCCCCGCCTGATCACATGGCCTGCGATCTATTGCCTGTATGCGCTGCTGCGGGGTGCGCTGTCCTGATCTGCGCCTGTGGTCAGCTTGAAAGCCCGTCTTGATCCAATAGCGTGCGACCTTGGCGATCTTCCAATTCAATCACCCACAGGTCACGGTCGCGGGCCTTTTGCCGCGCCAAAAGCGCGTCAACATCAACCTCTGCCCCTTCGGTCAGAGGAACCCAGATGCGCGCATTCGCCGCCATATCAAAGCTGCGCTGAAAGGCGCGGGCTTGGCCGTCTAGGGTGGCGACTTTCACCACAACTGCCCCCGCCGTGGGGTCACCCTTTTGGGTGACATAAGCCGCAATCTCGGCCAAGCGCAGGCGGGTCAGATAGGCGGATACCCAAAGGCCACTGGCAAGGCGTGCGGACATATCAGCCTCTATTTCGGCAGGTTGCCGTCTTTGAAATCAAGCCCCATTTCAGAGTAACGCTCTGGTTCTTCCAGCCAGTTCGGGCGCACCTTAACCTCAAGAAACAAATGCACTGTGCGTTCCAGAAAGGCCGAGATTTCGGCGCGCGCGGCGGTGCCGATCGACTTGATCGTCTCACCCTTGTTGCCCAGAACGATGCCTTTGTGGCCATCGCGGGCGACATAGATGATCTGGTTGATCTTGGCGGAACCATCGGGCTGATCCTCCCAGTTTTCGGTTTCGACTGTCAACTGATAGGGCAGTTCTTCGTGCAAACGCAGGGTCAGCTTTTCGCGGGTCATCTCAGCCGCGATCATGCGCATGGGCAGGTCGGCCAACTGGTCTTCGGGGTAGAACCAATGGCCTTGGGGCACGATCTCGGCCAGCCATGATTTCAGACGGTCCACCCCGTGGCCGCGTTCGGCGCTGATCATGAAGGTGTTGGTGAAGGGGAAGGCGATGTTCGCCTCTTCGGCCAAGGACAGCAGGGCTTCGGCCTTGACCTTGTCGATCTTGTTGATGGCCAAGGCCACCTGCCCGCCCGAAGGAAAGCGGTCGCGCAGGCCCGCGATGATGGCCTTGGCCCCTTCGGTCAGGCCGCGGTTGGCTTCGATCAGCAGCACGATAACATCGGCATCGGCAGCGCCCCCCCAAGCGGCGGCGACCATGGAGCGGTCAAGGCGGCGGCGCGGGCGGAAGATGCCGGGCGTGTCAACGAACACGATCTGCGAGGCACCGTGCATCGCGATGCCGCGAATACGGGTGCGGGTGGTTTGCACCTTGTGGGTGACGATAGACACCTTGGCCCCGACCATCTTGTTGATCAGGGTCGACTTGCCGGCATTCGGCTCGCCGATCAGGGCGACAAAGCCCGCGCGGTGCGGGCCTTCAGTGCCCGTGGTTGCATCCTGCGTCATGCCTGTCCCTTTGTGATCCGCGCCAAAAGCGTGCGCGCTGCCATTTGTTCGGCCTGCCGCTTTGATCCGGCGCGGGCGGTTTCGGTTGCGCCATTGTCCAGCGTCACGCGGACGGTGAAGATTGGCTGGTGGTCGGGCCCTTCGCGGGCGTCTTCGATATAGGCGGGCGGGGCCATGCCGCGCCCTTGGGCCCATTCTTGCAAGCTGGTCTTGGCATCACGCGCATCGGCATCGACGGCACTTATGCGCGCGCCCCATAGGCGCAAGATCAGATCGCGCGCGGCATCAAAGCCACCGTCAAGATAAACGGCGGCAATCACCGCTTCTAGCGCATCGCCCAACAGCGCCTCTTTGCGCCGACCGCCGGAAATCATCTCGGACCGGCCCAGTTTCAGCACCTCGCCCAAACCATAAGCGCGGGCGACATCGGCGCAGGTTTCCTTGCGCACAAGGGCGTTAAAGCGCGGCGCAAGTTGGCCTTCGGCGGCTACGGTATCGGCAGACAAAAGCGCCTCGGCCATCACAAGGCCCAAGACGCGGTCACCCAGAAACTCCAGCCGCTGATTGTCGGCCCGCGTGGGAGACGACATCGACGCATGGGTTAACGCCTGCACCAAAAGTTCAGGCGCGCGAAAGGCGTAGCCGATGGCGGCCGTAAAGGCCTGAATGTCGGTGGAAAGCTTCACTCAACCGCCTTAAAGAAGCGATCCGCGCGCCATGTCCAGAACTGGAACAGCGACGATCCGGCGGACGAGAACATGATCCGATCCGCCCGACCGACCAGATATTCGACGGGCACCATGCCGACACCGCCAACGTTCTGGGCAAAGCGGCTGTCCATCGAATTGTCGCGGTTGTCGCCCATGAAGAAGTAATTGCCTTCGGGCACGGTGAAGACATCGGTGTTGTCGGCATAGCCATTGGTGTCGATGTTCAAGACATCATGCTTCACACCATTGGGCAGGGTTTCGACGGCGCGGATCTTTTCACAGGTGCCGCCATTGCCCACCGGCGCGTTGGAACAGCGCGGGGAATTGCCCATCGACCCTTGGGCCTCGTAAATCTCGGTGAAAACGCCCGCGTCGACTTGGGGGGCTTGGGTGTCGTTGATATAAAGCATACCGCTTTTGACTTGAATCTTGTCACCCGGCAGGCCGATCAGGCGTTTGATGTAATCCTCGCCGTTGACGGGGTGGCGAAACACCACGACATCGCCGCGCTGCGGATCACCGGAGAGCAACGGCAGCTTGATGCGGCCAGAGATCGGGCAGGCGGCGAAGGGACAGGAGTAGCGCGAATAGCCGTAGGCCATCTTGTTGACGAACAAAAAGTCGCCAATCAACAGCGTGTCTTTCATGGATTCAGACGGAATCCAGAAGGGCTGGAACAGCAATGTGCGAAACAGGCCCGCAATCAGCAGGGCGTAGACAACGGTCTTGATGGTTTCGACGATACCGCCGTCTGCCTGCTGCTTCTTGGCCATGGGATGCGCTTTCCTAAAAAGGTTTGCCGCTAGATGCGCGGGCGAACCCTAAGAGTCAAGAAGAAGGCGGGATTGATTGGGTCACATCGGTGGGAAGTGGCGGGGTAAAGGGGTTGGAAAGGGGCAAAGCCTCGATCACGACAAAGGCTTGGGCCCAAGGGTGATCGTCGGTCAGGGTCACATGGACCACGGCGCGGTGGCCCGGGGGGGTCATCTGCGCCAGACGCTCGGCGGCCCAACCGGTCAGATGCATGACGGGTTGGCCGGTGGGCAGGTTGGTTACAGCCATGTCGCGCCACGCAATGCCCATGCGCAGGCCGGTGCCCAAAGCCTTGGAACACGCCTCTTTCGCGGCCCAGCGTTTGGCGTAGGTGGCGGGGATGGTATAGGGGCGGCTTTCGGCCTTGGCCTGTTCTTGGGGCGTGAAAACGCGCGTGAGAAAGCGAGGGCCGAAGCGGGCGATGGTGCCTGCGATGCGATCAATATTGGCAAGGTCGCTTCCGATGCCGAGGATCATAACTAGCCGCCTGTGCCTGTCGCCGTGAGATATGTGATACAAGCTGGGCACGAAGGTGTCGAGCGCGGCGGCGGGGCTGTGATTTTTCGCAGAAAAATCGGGTGGCGCGGCGGTGCGCGGAAGGCCACGATTTTTCTGCGAAAAATCGAATTGCGCTGAAGATCAGGGGTGGCTGCGCGCCAAATCCATGCGGTGGCGCATTTCGGCCAAGGCGTCTTCCAGACCCAGAAAGATCGCCTCGCCGATCAGGAAGTGGCCGATGTTAAGCTCCATCACTTCGGGGATCGCGGCGATGGGGGCGACGTTGTCATAGGTTAGGCCGTGGCCGGCGTGGACCTCTAGCCCCAAGGCATGGGCAAGGGCTGCGCCTTGTTGCAGGGCGTGCAATTCGGCTTCGGCTTCGGCCAAGCGGCCCTCGGCGTGCAGGTCAGAGTAGTGGCCTGTGTGCAGTTCAACCACCGCCGCGCCGATGCGGGCCGAGGCTTCGATCTGGCGCGGATCATGGCCAATAAACATCGACACCCGCGCGCCTGCGGCTTTGAGTGGGGCTATGAAATGGGCCAGACGGTTTTCATCGCCTGCCACATCAAGGCCACCTTCGGTGGTGCGTTCGGTACGTTTTTCGGGCACAAGGCAGACGGCGTGGGGGCGGGTGGCAAGTGCGATCGCCTGCATCTCATCGGTCGCGGCGCATTCGAAGTTCAGCGGGATGCCAAGGCCTGCTTTCAGCGCAGCGATGTCGCTGTCACGAATATGGCGGCGGTCTTCGCGCAGGTGAGCGGTGATGCCGTCCGCTCCGGCCATTTCGGCCAAGAGCGCGGCGCGCAAGGGGTCGGGCCAAGCCGATCCGCGCGCGTTGCGCACGGTGGCCACGTGGTCGATGTTCACGCCAAGGCGCAACTTTCCAAGGTATTTCATGGCTCTCACCCCAATTCATTGGTCACTTCTTAGACGGGATCACGGGTTCTGGAAAGAGTGGTATAGCGTAGCACCCGCTGGGGGTTTCCCACCCCCAGACCCCCGGGGGATATTTGGGCATGTATGAAAGGGATCAGGGGGCGGATTTACGCGCAAGGATGCGTTTGCGGCGCAGGGCTTGGGCGGCTGTGACAAGGGGCACCGTGGCCCAAGCGAACAGGGCAGAGGTGGCCAAGCCGGGCAGGATCGAGCCGATCAGATACGGGAAATAGATTTGGTGCCAGAACAAGATCAGGCCATCCCAATGGGCGGTTTCTTGGGTGAAGGCAGCACCCATGTTGTGCCACAGGTCTTGGCCTGCCCCCGCAAAGGCCGCGAAGACGGCGTTCAGGCTGATGGTTTCGGGTGTGCCTAAAATCCAATGACCAAGGTTCAGCGACACAAGCGCGATGAGCGGGGTTGTGATGGGGTTAGAGAGCAGAGTTCCCAAGACCGCCGCCAACACATTGCCGCGCAGCGCCCAAGCGAGCAGCACGGCTGCGGGCATCTGGATGCCGAAGATCGGCGGAAAGTTCACAAACGTGCCCACAAACACCCCGCGCGCGATGCGGTGGGGTGGATCAGGCAGGCGGCGCAGCCTGTGCCATAAGTAAGCCGCCGCCCGCTTGATCCCGCCCTTGGGGTAGACCTGCTGGCGGGCCCATTTGCCCCATGTCATCGGTTTGGCGCGTTTGAACACGAAGATCCCTTGCCCTTTTGGCTTAGGGCTTGCGGGTTACATTGCGCACCCGCGCCACCTGCGCCACGTCGGTTTCTGCTTCCAGCGCGGTCATGACCATGTGAAAATGTTCGACATCGCGCAGGTCAACATCAATCAACAGTCTATAGAAATCTGGTTTGCGTTCGACGAATTTCAAGTCCGAGATATTGGCCTTTTGTTCGCCGATCACGGTGCAGATGCGCCCCAGCACACCGGCATCGTTGGAAATCGCCACATCGAGTGTCACGGAATAGGCGGGCGCGTGGCGGCCGGATTGCCAGTGCAGGTCGACCCAGCGGGTGGGTTGCTCTTCCAACTCTTCCAATGCACGGCAGTCGATGGCATGCACGATCACGCCGCGGCCGGGGTAGGTGATGCCGACAATCCGCTCACCGGGAACGGGTTGGCAGCATTGCGCGCGTTTGAAGGTTTGATCTGCCCCAAGACCGATGACAGGGCGCTGGGTGTCGACCTCATCCTTTTGCGAGTCTGACAGTTCGGGATACAGCGTTTCCAGCACTTTGCGCGCTGTCAGTTCGGCAGAGCCTAGCCGCGCCAGAAGTTCGGTTTCATCGCCAAGCCCCAGCATCTTGGCGGCGGTGCGCAGGGCTTTGTCGGTGGCTTTGCGCCCGACATGGTCAAACGCGGCGCGGGCGAGTTCTTGGCCAAGCTTTACAAAGCGGCCGCGATCTTCTTCGCGCAGTGACCGGCGGATGGCGGCTTTGGCGCGGCCTGTGCTGACAATGTCGATCCAAGAAGACTGCGGGCGTTGGCCTTCGGCGGTGATGATTTCGACCGATTGGCCATTTTTCAAACGGGTCCACAGGGGCACGCGGATGCCGTCGATCTTGGCGGAAACGCAGGAATTGCCGATGCGGGTGTGGATGGCATAGGCGTAATCCAAGGGCGTCGCCCCGCGCGGCAGTTGCACCACATCGCCCTTGGGCGAAAAGCAGAACACTTGGTCGGAATACATCTCTAGCTTGACGTTTTCCATGAACTCGTCGTGGTCGCCTTCGTTCAGGCGTTCGGTCAACTGGGCGATCCACTTGCCCGGATCGACGGCAAAGGGGTTCTTGGCGCGCACGCCTTCGCGGTAGGCCCAATGCGCGGCAACCCCCGCTTCGGCCACTTCGTGCATCTCACGGGTGCGGATTTGCACTTCGACCCGTTTGCCATCGCGCCCCGACACCGAGGTGTGGATCGACCGGTAGCCGTTGGTTTTGGGCTGGCTGATGTAATCCTTGAACCGCCCCGGCACAGCGCGCCAGCGTTGGTGGATCAGCCCCAGAATGCGGTAACAATCGCCCATATCTTGGCAGATGATGCGAAAGCCGTAGATGTCTGACAGGCGCGAGAAGGCCAGATCTTTTTCTTGCATCTTGCGCCAAATGGAAAACGGCTTTTTGGCGCGGCCGTACACATCGGCCTCGATCTTGCCGCGTTCCAACTCGGTTCGGATGTCGGCGGTGATTTGATGCACCACATCGCCGGATTCTTTTTGCAGCGTTAGAAAGCGGCGGATGATGGAATTGCGCGCTTCGGGGTTCAGCACGCGAAAGCCTAGGTCTTCCAGCTCTTCGCGCATCCACTGCATACCCATGCGGCCCGCCAAAGGCGCATAGATATCCATCGTCTCGCGGCTTTTGCGGGCCTGCTTTTCGGGCGACATGCTTTTGATCGTGCGCATATTGTGCAAACGATCCGCCAGCTTGACCAAGATCACCCGCAGGTCTTTCGACATGGCCATGAACAGCTTGCGGAAGTTTTCCGCCTGTTCGGCCGCACCTGACGATAGCTGAAGATTGGTCAGCTTGGTGACACCGTCCACCAGTTCGGCGACTTCATGGCCAAACAGGCGCTCGACCTCGGTATAGGTGGATTTGGTATCTTCGATTGTGTCGTGCAACAGGGCTGTGACGATGGTGGCGTCATCCAGCATTTGCTCGGTCAGAATGGCGGCGACGGCGACGGGGTGGGTGAAATAGGGTTCACCCGACTTGCGCATCTGACCTTCGTGCATCTTTAACCCATAGGCATAGGCCTGTCGGATCAAGTCAGCGTTGGTGCGTGGGTTGTAATTGCGGACGAGGGCGATCAGGTCTTCGACGTCGATCATCCTCGTCCTGCCATTTCCGACCGCAAAGGGTCAGTTGTCGCCTTGCGCTTCCATCAGCGCGCGCAGCAGCTTTTCTTCAGACATATCGTCTTGCATCGGGCGATCCATTTCGCCCGACATCAAAAGCGCCATTTGATCTTCTTCGGGCTCGTCAACCTCGATCTGAGTTTGATAGCTTTCGATCATCCGTTCCCGCAGGACAGAGGCAATCTGGGTTTCGTCGGCGATCTCGCGCAGGGCGACGACCGGGTTCTTGTCGTTGTCGCGGTCCACCGTCACGGCAGAGCCGGACTGGATCTCGCGCGCACGATGTGCGGCCAGCATTACCAGTTCGAACCGGTTCGGAACCTTGTCAACGCAGTCTTCAACCGTCACGCGGGCCATGGATGCTCCATTAGGTGGGGGCTCGGGAAGCGCTTAGATAGTCTTGTGAAATTATCTTGACAAGCGGCAAATGGGAGATAGGCGCCGATCACACCAGACGAACCTCGTCTATTTCGCTTTGAGGGCGCGCTTGCAGCATCTGCACCACCGTTTTGCCGCTGATCGGGTGGCACCAGTCGGGGGCGATGTCGGCCAAAGGCACCAGAACAAAGGCGCGGTCCGCCAAACGAGGGTGGGGGAGAATCAGTTGATCAGGGGCGATTTGGCTTTGCTGATCGGGGGCAAGATCGGCCCAATGCCGCCAAACCTTGGCATCGGGCAGAACCGTGCCGCCCATCGCCAGCAGGTCAAGATCCAAGGTGCGGCCCGCCCAGCGGGTGATCCGTTCGCGACCAAACTGCGCCTCAACTGCGTGCAGGCGGGCCAGCACCTCTGCCGGGGGCAGGTTGGTTTGAAGGCGGGCAGCGGCATTGACATAGTCAGGCCCTGCCCCGGCGGGAAAGCACGGCGTGTGAAAAAAGCGGCTGGTTTGCACGGCGGGCAAACCCAGATCAGCTAGGGCTGCAAGGGCTTGCTGTAGCACGCTGGCAGGTGTAGTGTCCCCCACAGGTATATTACTACCTAACGCGATCAGCACGAAAGTTTGTTCATTCGGCATCTTATTCACACTTACGGATAGGTTGTCTTGTTCACACGCGGTCGCACTGTTAGATCGAAGGTGTGGTGTAATACCACAGTTGTATTTGTTGCGCCAAAGTATATGGCGGATCGTGAATTAAAGGGATACACGATGTTTTACAAAGATGAACGTCTTGCGCTTTTCATCGACGGGTCAAACCTTTACGCGGCTGCAAAAGCGCTGGGATTTGACATCGATTACAAGCTTTTGCGTCAAGAATTCATGCGTCGGGGCCGTTTGCTGCGCGCCTTTTACTACACGGCCCTTCTAGAAAATGACGAATATTCACCCATTCGCCCGCTGGTCGATTGGCTGAATTACAACGGCTTCACCATGGTGACAAAGCCCGCGAAAGAATATACCGACAGCCAAGGTCGCCGCAAGGTAAAGGGCAACATGGACATCGAACTGACGGTCGATGCGATGGAGCTTGCACCGCGTGTTGACCATGTCGTCATCTTCTCGGGCGACGGCGACTTTAGGCCCTTGGTCGAAAGCTTGCAGCGTCAGGGTGTGCGGGTTTCGGTTGTGTCGACCATTCGCAGCCAGCCGCCGATGATTGCTGACGAACTGCGCCGTCAGGCCGACAATTTCATCGAGCTTGATGAATTGCGCGACGTGATCGGCCGCCCGCCGCGTGACCCGCGCCAGATGGACCAGCTAGATACGCCGGTTGAAGCCAACTAAGGCCAAAACCCTTAAAGCGACATAAAAAGGCCAGTGCAGCACCCTGCATTGGCCTTTTTGCTTTACCGCCCGCATTGGCCCTAGGCTGTGGTTTTCTTTAAGCGCGACCTTTGCTAACGTCAGGTTAAGGAGCGCGCCATGACCCCATTGACCCTATACCTCGCCGCCCCGCGCGGCTTTTGCGCCGGCGTTGACCGCGCCATCAAGATTGTTGAACTGGCCCTGCAAAAATGGGGCGCGCCGGTCTATGTGCGGCATGAAATCGTGCATAACAAATACGTCGTTGACGGGTTGCGCGCCAAAGGGGCCATCTTTGTCGAAGAGTTGGAAGACTGCCCCGTTGACCGCCCCGTGATCTTTTCCGCCCACGGCGTGCCCAAATCGGTGCCAGCAGCGGCGCAGGCCCGCCAGATGATCGCGGTGGATGCCACCTGCCCGCTTGTGACCAAGGTGCATAACGAAGCAGCACGCCATTCCGAGGCCGGTTTGCAAATGGTGATGATCGGCCATGCGGGCCACCCTGAAACCGTGGGCACGATGGGCCAACTGCCTGAAGGCGAAGTTTTGCTGGTGGAAACGGTCGAAGATGTCGCCCGCCTGTCGGTGCGCGATCCGGCCAAGCTGGCCTATATCACCCAAACCACCCTGTCGGTTGATGATACGGCTGGCATTGTTGCAGCGCTACAAAACCGCTTTCCAACGATCCTTGGGCCGCACAAGGAAGACATCTGCTATGCCACAACCAACCGCCAATCTGCGGTTAAGGCGATTGCGGGCAAGATTGATGCTTTGCTGGTGATTGGCGCGCCGAACTCTTCCAACTCGCAACGCTTGGTGGAAGTGGGCCGCGCGGCGGGTTGTGGGTATGCCCAACTGGTGCAACGCGCGGCCGAGATCGACTGGCGCGCTTTGCAAGGGATCAACAGCTTAGGGGTGACGGCAGGCGCATCAGCCCCCGAAGAGCTGGTGAACGAAGTGATCGACGCCTTTCGCGCCCGCTATGATGTGACGGTGGAATTGGTGGAAACCGCGCAAGAAAACATCGAATTCAAAGTGCCCCGCTTGCTGCGAGAACCTGCATGATCCCTAAATCTGCGTTGTTACTGGCCCTTAGCGGGCTCATTCCGTTCGTGGTCTGCGCCGCAGTTGGCATTTCGGGCAATCAAGTGGTGCTGCGCGGGGCCGAAGATGTGATCATGCTGCGCTACGGCATTATCATCTTGGCCTTTATGTCAGGGGTCTTGTGGGGCTTTGCCACCAATGCCAACGGGCGCAGGGCGACACTTGCCTATGGCCTGTCAGTGCTGCCAGCCCTTTGGGCGTTTTTCACCGCCGTGGGGCCGACTCCGCAGGCTTTGGCTGCGTTGATACCGGGGTTTTACGGCTTGTTGGCGCTGGATTTCTTCTTTTGGCGCGCGGGCTTGGCCCCGCCATGGTGGATGCGCCTGCGCCTGCCGTTGACGGCGGTTGTGATGGTGACTTTGGGCATTGGCATCTATATGTGACGGCCAAACCCCCAAGGAAAGCCGCCCCATGCCCGATCTTTTCGCCTATACTGACGGTGCATGCTCTGGCAATCCGGGCCCCGGTGGTTGGGGTGTTCTGATGATTGCCCGCGACGGCGGCCAAGTTGTCAAAGAGCGCACCTTGCAAGGCGGCGAGGCTTTGACGACCAACAACCGGATGGAGCTATTGGCCGCCATCTCAGCCCTAGAGGCGCTGGCCAAGCCGGTGGCGATCACGGTGATCACCGATTCGGCCTATGTCAAAAATGGCATCACCGAGTGGATGGACAATTGGAAACGCAAAGGCTGGCGCACGGCAGGCGGGCCGCCGGTCAAGAATGTCGACCTGTGGCAAAGGCTAGATGCCGCACGCGCCGCGCATGAGGTGACATGGCGCTGGATCAAGGGCCATGCGGGGCACGCCGAAAACGAGCGCGCCGATGCCTTGGCCCGCGCGGGAATGGCGCCGTTTAAAGCGGGCTAGCCCCGCGCCTGTGTGAGGCGTAATCCAAAAGAGCGCCTTCAGCGCATTGTTTTTTCCTCGCCTCTGGCCCAAGGGCCAACCGGCTTGGCGAAGATGCCTATTTGGCCAAAGTTAAATAGGCTTTGCCAGTTGCAGTTTGTGACTGTGCGTTTACTAATACGCCATGGCCCGCCCGAAAACCCTGCCCGATTCCGAAGTCTTTGCTGTGATTTTGCAGCGCATAGCGGCTGAGGGCGAGAAATCTGTCGCTTTTTCGGCCATATCGCGCGCCACGGGCTTGGCGGGCGCTTCGCTTGTGCAGCGGTATGGCAGTTTGCCCAAAATGGTTGCGGCGGCGTTGGACTGGGGTTGGGACGAGTTGGACCGGATGGCCGCAGCCGCCCAAAACGGCGCCGACACCGCCGAACACGCGGGGGCAAAGGGCGCACAGGCTTTGCTTAAGGCCCTGTCGGAAATGGTCGCGGGCCTGCCCATGGCAGCGCTTTTGGCCGCCAGCCTGCGCCATGCCCATCTGCGGGGGCGCGCGGCGGCGTGGAAAGAGCGGGTCGAGGCGATGATCGCCCACCACCTGCGCGAACGCGATGCCGCAGCTATGGTCTTTGCCGCTTGGTAGGGGCAGGTGATGTGGGAACATCTAGAGAATAAGGGCTTTCGCCTGAAAGATTTGGTCAAGCGGCTGGGATAAGCCTTTACCGCCGCGCGATATAGGTCTTCCAGATCCACAGCAGCACCAAGGCCCCCAAGACTGCGCCGACAAAGCCCGACATCCAGCCCACCAGTTCGGCCAAAATGCGGATCACCAGTGCACCCACAATCGCCCCGCCCACGCCGATGGCGATGGTGGTGGGAATATCCGTCTGCATCTTCATCATCCGCGTGGCCAGAAAGCCTGCGGCAGCACCCACCACCAAAAGCAACACAACTTCCATCTGCACCTCCTGTCACGGGATATATATGGGAGGGCGGATGGCCAAAGGTAAGGGCAGGTCTGACGACATCGCTCTTGCCACAGGCATTGGCTTGCGCCATCACCTTGCCCATGCGCGATGATACCTTGCAAACCTTTCTTGCCCCGCTCAAGCGGTTGGCCGCCCGCCACCCCGGTATCGAGGGGCAGGTGCTTTGGGCTGCCGAGGTCGACGAAGGCTGGCAAGTGCAAGACGATGCCGCCGATATGCTGGATGCCGAAGAGATCCCGTTTTATGTCGAGGGCCTGTTGGTCGAAGGCTTTGGCCTGATCTGGCAAGTGATGGCCGAGGCCGGAGAGGGGCGGCGCGACCCCGATCATGTGCTTGTCATGGTCTGGGATGCAGGCACACCGCCGCCGCCTGCCCCGACACCTGCCGAGGGCTGGGTTTTGCTGAACTCTGGCCGGTGGGACGCGAGCGCACCACTTTGAAAAGGGTTTGCCAATGACCCGTTTGACCCTGCGCGCCTTTGGGCCTGCCCAACCTGCGCCCAACCGGCCCCAAGCCTTGCGCGCCGCCTTTGGCGCGATGGCGGGGCTTTTGGTCACGCATTTGGGGCTTTGGGGCCTTGGCCGCTTGTTTGGTTTGCCCGATCAGGGGCTTTTGGCGCATCCTTTGCTGATGGCGCCCTTGGGTGCCTCGGCTGTGCTGGTTTATGCCGTGCCGTCTAGCCCTTTGGCGCAGCCTTGGTCGGTGGTGGTGGGCAACACTTTGGCCGGCGCTTTGGCGCTGCTGGCGTTGCAACTGGGCTGGCCGCCGGTGGTGACCTTGGGGCTTGCGGTGTTTGCCAGCCTGATCGTCATGGCTTGGGCGCGCTGCCTGCATCCACCGGGGGGCGCTGTGGCCTTGGCAACCGTGCTGGCCGCACCGGCTGGCTTTGATGCCAGCGTGAACTGGCTTGGGCTGACGGTCTTTGCAGGCTCTGCGCTGCTGGTCGCCTTTGGCGTGGGGTATCACCGCGCCTTTGGCCGACCCTATCCCTATCTGCCGTAACCCCCTTATCCGCAAAGTGCCGCCATGTCACACACCACACCCCAAGCTCAAGCAACCTATGCCGCCTTGCACGCCGATTGCGCCGCCTTGGGCACACGGCTTTTCACCGTCACGGTGACGGACGCGGCAAACGAAATCACCCACCGCGCTTATACCTCGCACCCGGTGGAATATCCGGTGTCAGGCACCAAACCCGTCACCCGCGATGGCTGGTATGACCAGTGCATCGCGGGGCGGCAGGTCTTTGTGGCCAACACCACGCCGGAATTTGCGCGCTATTTCTTTGACCATGCGCTGATAAGCTCTTTGGGTCTGGGATCGTGCATCAACGTGCCGATTTTTGCACCAAACGGGCCTGTTTTGGGCACGGTGAACCTGCTGGCTGAAGAGCACCACTTCACCGCAGAGAAGCTTGCGGGCTATGAAGCGTTGATCACGCGCTGCCAAGCGGATTTGCTGGCGGCTATGACCTAGGTCAGACACCGCACCGAAGTTTTTTTGGTATATCTTTGGCATAGGTTGGCGATTTTAGCGTGATTTTTGCAGTGCAGGCACCGGATAAACGATCAGCCTGTGCTAGCGAAGCCTGATCAACCCAAAGGGAAACACCAGATGTGCACCGCTTGTGAAACCACCCAAGACACCCACGCCTTCGGACGCCGCCAATTCTTTGGCCTTGCTGCCGCCGCCGCCGCTATGACGGCCGGCATTGCGCGCGCCGATGAATGCGCACCGTTCTTAAGCGACATGCAGGCCGCCACAACGCCCGATCAGGCGATTCAACTGCTGATGGATGGCAATGCGCGGTTTGTGGCGGGTACCTCGCTGCACTGCGACCTGTTGGTCCAAGCCGAAGCCACCGCTGAAAAGCAAACCCCCTTCGCCTGCGTTCTGGCCTGCATGGATTCGCGTTCAGCGCCGGAACTCGTGCTTGACCAGCAAGTTGGAGATGTCTTTGTAGCGCGCGTTGCGGGCAACGTGGCCACCACCGAAGTCATCGGCAGCTTTGAATATGGGACCAAAGTTGCAGGGGCCAAAGCCATTTTGGTTTTGGGTCACAACCACTGCGGCGCAGTCAAAGGCGCGGTCGACAAGGCCGTTGTGGGCGATTCGCTGACCACCTTGTTGAACGAAATCGAACCCGCCGTTGCCGCAACGCCGCTGACGGGCGAACGCTCGTCGCACAACCACGAGTTTGTGCAGGCTGTGGCCGAAGCGAATGTGCGCATGGCTGTGGCCGCTTTGACCGAGAAAAGCGCTGTGCTGAAAGAGTTGGTCGATGCTGGCGCCTTGAAGATTGTGGGCGGCCTTTACGATCTGGAAACCCGCGCTGTGACGTTGCTGGCCTAAGCCTGCCAAAACTTGCGGGGGTCGGGCTGCAAGGCCCGACCCCTTGCCCCTTTAACCTCGCGCTGCCGCCCGCCCAGCCCAGCGGCCTGTGGCAAGGCATCCGGTGAGCAGATAACCCCCTGTCGGGGCCTCCCAATCGAGCATTTCGCCGCAGGCATAGGTATTGGGCAGCGCGCTCAGTTCTAGGTCTGGTGTCACGCTGGCAAACGTGATGCCACCCGCGACCGAGATCGCCTCGTCTATCGGGCGGGGCGGGCCTAGGGGGATGGGCAGGGATTTGATCGCCTGCAACGGGGCCAAAGCGCGGCCATACTCCATCACCAGCGCCAAAGCTGGCGCAGACAGGCCCAGTTTGCGCAGCCGGTTGGCCAAGGTTTCGCTCGACCGCATCGCGGATAAGCGCAGGGCCACCGCATCGGCGGAAAGGTCGGGCATCAGGTCTAGGATGAGTGCCCCCCCGTCGCGCAGATCGCGCGAGACGGCATAGATACCGCCGCCCTCGACCCCCTTGGACGAGATCACAAACTCTCCACGCTCGCGCCGATTGCCTACACACAGCGCCACACCTTTGACGGCTTGCCCAAAGACCTTGGCCATATGCGGCGACCAATCGACGTGAAAGCCCATGTTGGCGGGTAAAAACGGGGCGATCCCAACGCCCTGATCGGCCAGCCAAGGCACCCAAGCCGCATCCGACCCCAGCCGCGCCCAACTGGCCCCGCCTAGGGCGAGAACGGTGACGGCGGGCTGCAAAACCGCCCGTCCCTGCGGGGTGTCAAAGGCAAAACCATCGTCAAACCCCACCCAACGCCAACGGCTGCGCAATTCCACGCCCATCCCCGCCAACCGCGCCAGCCATGCCCGCAGCAAGGGCGAGGCTTTCATCGCCTTGGGAAAAACACGGCCCGATGATCCGGTAAAGACATCTGCCCCAAGCTGGTTGCACCAGTCCATCACCTCTTGCGGCCCGAAGTCGGCAAGAATGGCGGCCATGTGCGGGCTTTGATAGGCGTCGATAAAGGCGGGTAAGGCTTGGGCCTTGGTGATGTTCAACCCCGATTTTCCCGCCATCAGGAACTTGCGCGCGGGCGAAGATTTGCCTTCGCAGATCACCACACGGCGACCGGCCTTGGCCAGTTCTTCCGCCGCCATCAGGCCAGCAGGCCCCGCCCCGATCACCAAGGCGTCAAGCATGGGCGGCCCTATCGGGCGCTAGGCGGTTCATTTGGCCCATGGCGCGCTATCCCTTGCCGTGAAACTTGCGGCCTTTTACGCCCGCCCGCCGCTGGGCGATAGGGCCATGGCGTCAACCCCCATGCCCGCCAAGGCAAGCGACCATTTGCGCCCCGCCTCGACCCCGAAAACCAGCCCGTCAGAAGCCGCCCCAATCAGCCAGTCGTTGCGGGCTATCTCGGCCTCTAGCTGGCCAGCACCCCAGCCGGAATAGCCAAAGGCCATCACCGCCTGAAGCGGTCCGTCACCGTGGCTTAACGCCTCTAGCACATCCAGCGTGGTGGTCATGGCGTAGGTTTCGCCCACCGCCATGGTTGCCTTCGCACTTTGGTAATCAGACGAATGCAGCACAAACCCGCGACCCCGCTCGACCGGCCCGCCGATCAGCAGGCGAATGTCGCGCGCAAGGTCGCCGCGCGGGATGTTAAGCTGTGCGAGCAAATCGCCAAAGCGCAGTTCTGGCACGGGCTGGTTTAAGATCAACCCCATGGCACCGCTGGCAGAATGCGCGCAGATCAAGATCACCGCGCGTTCAAAGCGCGGATCGCCCATGTCGGGCATGGCGATGATCACTTGGCCGGTCAGGTTCATAAGCGCCTCCTGTCGCTTAAGATGGGGCGAAGCGGGGCGACGCTCAAGCCGCAATCACACGCTGTCGCTGCAAAGTGAACACGGCGGGCTTTCTAAGCGGCATCGGCATGCGTAAAGTGATGGGATGATGCGCTATGCCCTTCTTGCCCTGTGTCTTGCCAGCCCTGCGCTGGCGCAAGACCAAGATGACCTCGTTCAGGCGGGCTTTCTGTCGGGCTGGCAACTGCCCGACGGGCATTACATGGCAGCGCTTGACCTGCAACTTGCCCCGAAGTGGAAAACCTACTGGCGCGCCCCCGGAGAGGCGGGCATTCCCCCGACCTTCGATTGGGCGGGGTCAACCAACCTCAAAAGCGTGCAGTTTCATTGGCCCAAACCGCAGGTGATTGCGCTGAACGGGATGAAAAGCATCGGCTACCTGAACGAGTTGGTCCTTCCGGTCGAGGTGACAGCGCAAGACCCCACCCAACCCGTGACACTGGCTTTGCGCATGGATCTGGGCATTTGCCACGACATCTGTATGCCCGCCCACCTGACCTTTGCTGCCGCTTTGCAAGGGGCGGGGGCGAAAGACAGCCGGATTGAACGGGCCTTGGCCGATATGCCCAAGCAAGCCAAGGGGGCCACCTGCGCCATTGCCCCCATCGCTGATGGCCTGCGCCTACAAGCCAACCTTGCCCTGCCGCAGCTTGGCCCCGATGAAACCGTGGTGTTTGAAACCAACGACCCGCAAGTGTGGGTGGCCGAGGCGCAGACGGCGCGGCAGGGGGGCGTCTTGTCATCGACGACGGATCTTGTCCCACCCTCGGGTGCGCCCTTTACGCTGGATCGCTCGGCTGTGATCGTGACCGTGTTGGCCCAAGGCCAAGCCGTGGAATACAAAGGCTGCGCTGCGCCCTAACGCTCGCGCCGCGCGATGCGAATCAAGGTGCGCTCCATCACCGCCATCGCAGGCGCGCGTGAGGTTGAGCGCAGTGTCATGTCAGTTTCCACCAACAAAGACAGCGCCTTTTCGATCTGCCGCGTTGTCCAACTGCTGGCCTGCTTCATCATCCGGTCGCGCCGTTTGAAAAAGCCGCGCGCCTTGGCAAAGCCAGAGGCAGGGCCTTCGGGGTCGGCTGCCATCAAGTGCAGCGTGGTAAAGTGGCGCAGGCCCGCGATGCACAGGGTGACGGGCAGAACGCCTTGGCCTTCCAACCGCCGCAGAATCGGGCCAATCGCCCCCATCTGCAATTCGGCCACAGCGTCTAGCAACTCTTCCGCTTCGGTTTCCATCGTGGCAGGCGCAAGATCGGCGATTTCGGCGGGCGTCAAGGGCTGCGGGTCTTGGTACTTATACAGCCCGATTTTCTCTAAGGTTTGGCGAAAATCCCCCGGATCAAGGGCGCGCGACAGGGTCAACAACTCTGCCATCGCGTCGTTTGGCACTTTTGACAGGCCCGCGCGGGTCAGTTCGGCGTCAATCTCTTCGCGGGTCGGCGGGTCGTCATAAAGACCGATGCACATGACGGCAAAGTGCTTTTCCGCCAGCGTCTTAAGCGTAGATTTGCCCGTCAGGTTGCCCGCCGTGACAACGATATTCGCATCTCCTGGACGCCACGCATCAAAGCTGGTTTGTAAGGTGGCAGACAGGCCATCCGTGGCATCTTCGACCACCACCACCCGCGCGCCTGGGAAAAAGCTGCTGGCCTTGATGGCATCCAACAAGGCCGCACCGTCTTTGCGCAAATCGGCTGCGGGAATGCGGGTCAGGCGCATTTCGGCATCAGCGTTGGGCCCACCTAGGGCCACCACAGCCTCGGCCCGCTTTAACGCCACACGCATCGCATCTTCGCCAAAGATCACAAGCGCTGCTTTGGCCGGATCAGGTTTGGCCAGATAGCGCCGCGCCTCGGCCCCCGCCAATTTCATGGCGCAAAACTGGCCGAGGCGGCGATCAACCGCAGCACAAGATCATCTCCCAGCAGTCGCATCAGGCGCAAATAGGCATCCGACTGCGCCGTTTGGCCCGCAACGGTAGAGCCCGTGGCGGAATAGGAGGTGAAGGCGTCAATATGCCCGCCCAACATGCGCGTCTGATCCGCCAAGCGCGTTAGGGTCCAATCCATCCCGCCGGTTACAGTGTAGCGCGTAATGGCCCCATCGGGCGTGATGCCCGCGCCGATGGCGGCGGTGGTGATCGTATAGGCCAAGCCGTAGGCAGGCTTGGTCGGGCGCCCTAGGCGTTCTTCCAAGTGCTGCACGAAGTCAAAGCTGTTCTTATCGGTCGGATCATTGGCGCGCACAGCGCCCATCAAGCCCTCTGCCGTGCCTTTGGGCCCATAGGCGGGCTGAAAGCCGCAAGCCGCAAGGGCTGCGGGCAAGGTCAAAAGCAGGCTGCGTCTAGACCACGACATTGATGATGCGCCCCGGAACCACGATCAGTTTCTTGATCGGCTGACCCGCCAAGAACCGCAGCACATCTTCGTTGGCGAGGGCCAGCTTTTCAACCTCTGATGCGGGCATGGCCTTGGGCACGCTGATTTCCGCCCGCCGCTTGCCGTTGATCTGAATGGGCAAGATCACCGTGTCATCTTCCAGAAGCGCCGGATCGGCCTTGGGCCAAGGCGCTTGGGCAACCAAACCCACACCGCCTTGGGCGGCCCAAACCTCTTCGGCCAAATGCGGCGTCATAGGCTGCATCAGTTGCGCCAGAACCCGCAGCGCGTCTTTCATGGCAAGGGTCGAGGCAGAGGCCCGCCCGATCACATTGGTGAATTCATACAGCTTGGCGATGGCCTTGTTGAACGCAAAGCCTTCGATCCCCGCCGTCACCTCGGCAATCGCGCGGTGGGTGGCGCGCAGCAGGTCGGCGTCGCCTTCGCCCTTATGGTCCAACGGCATTTCCGCCACGCGCACCGACAAAGCCCACACCCGCGACAGGTGTTTGAACGTGGCTTCCGCGCCAGAAACTGTCCATTCCACATCCCGCTCAGGCGGTGAGTCAGACATCACAAACCAACGCGCCGTATCCGCGCCAAAGGCGCTGATAATGTTCATCGGGTCGACAACGTTCTTCTTCGACTTCGACATCTTGGCCGAGGGGATGACATCAACAACCGTGCCGTCCGCCAAAGTGGCCCCCGCATCGGATCGCACGATGTCTTCCGGCAGGTGATAGACGGGGCGACCGTTCGCGTCGGTGGTCTTATAAATCTCGTGCGTCACCATGCCTTGGGTGAACAGCGCGTTGAAGGGTTCAATCGCTTTCGCGGGCAGGTGGCCTGTTTTGTGCATCGCGCGGGCGAAAAAGCGCGAATAGAGCAGGTGCAAAATCGCGTGTTCGATGCCGCCGATATACTGGTCAACATTCATCCAATAGGCGGCATCTTCCGCCACCGTGGGGGTGGCGGCGTGGGGGGCGGTGAAGCGGGCGAAGTACCATGACGAATCAACAAACGTGTCCATCGTGTCGGTTTCGCGCCGCGCGGGTGCGCCACAGGTCGGGCAGGTGCAATTGCGCCATGTCGGGTGGCGGTCGAGCGGGTTGCCGGGGATGTCGAACGTCACATCATAGGGCAGTTCAACCGGCAGGTTCGCCTTCTTTTCCGCGACCACACCGCAGGCATCGCAATGCACCACGGGAATAGGGCAGCCCCAATAGCGCTGGCGCGAAATGCCCCAGTCGCGCAGGCGGTAGTTGGTGACGCCGTGGCCAAAGCCTGCGGCTTCCGCATGGGCGATGGCAGCGGTCACAGCCGCCTCGCCAGTTTGCAAGGCTGGGCCAGCAAAGCCGCGAATATAGCGGACGGGTTCGGATTTCATCGGCACAAAGGGTTCGGTTAGCACGGCTTCTTCGGCCCCATCGGCCACAAAGACCGACTTGATCGTCAGGCCATATTTGGTGGCAAACTCGAAATCGCGCGCGTCATGGGCGGGGCAGCCAAAGATAGCGCCTGTGCCGTAATCCATCAGGATGAAATTGGCGATCCAAACTGGCAATTCGACCGAGGGGTCCAGCGGATGCTTCACCCGCAGGCCGGTATCAATCCCGATCTTCTCTGCCGTCTCAATCTCAACCGCCGAAGTGCCGCCCTTACGGCACAAAGCGACAAACTCTGCCACTTTCGGATCAGATTCCAGCGCCTTGGCCAGCGGGTGATCTGCCGATATGGCGGCAAACGATGCGCCCAAAAGCGTGTCGGGGCGGGTGGTATAAACCTCTAGCTTGTCAAACCCCGCAGGCGCGCCCACGGTGTCGAAGGCAAACTGCAAGCCCTTGCTTTGCCCGATCCAGTTCGCCTGCATCAGGCGCACCTTTTCCGGCCAATCTTTCAAGCCATCCAAGGCCGCCAACAGCTCGCCCGAATAATCGCTGATCTTGAAGAACCACTGCGTCAGCTCACGCCGCTCGACCAAGGCGTTTGACCGCCAGCCGCGCCCGTCGATCACCTGTTCGTTCGCCAGCACGGTCATATCGACCGGATCCCAGTTTACCACGGCGGCTTTGCGGTAGACCAAGCCCTTTTCCATCATGTCGATGAACATCGACTGCTGTTGGCCGTAGTATTCGGGCCGGCAAGTCGCCAGTTCACGGCTCCAATCAATCGACAGGCCCAAAGGCTTCATCTGGGCCTTCATCTCGGTGATGTTGCCCTCGGTCCAATCGCGCGGGTGGCCGCCCCGCTCCATCGCGGCGTTTTCGGCGGGCATCCCAAAGGCATCCCAGCCCATCGGATGCAGCACCGAATAGCCCTGCGCGGCCTTGGTGCGCGCCACCACGTCGCCCATGGTATAGTTGCGCACGTGGCCCATGTGGATGCGCCCTGAGGGATAGGGGAACATCTCTAGCACATAATACTTGGGCTTGGCCGGATCGCGCCGCGCTTCAAAGACGCGGGCTGCGTCCCAAGCCTGCTGCCATTTCGGTTCAATATCAGAAGGGTCGTAGCGCGACATCATCAGCCCATGTTCTTAAGGTCATTGGGCATGACCTACCCTGCGCGCAGCGCAAGGTCCAGCCTGACGGGGCTGATTACAGACCCGCGTCCGCAATCCGCAACTGGCGTGCGCGGTTCAAGATGGCGTCTTCCACCGCTGACACCGTTTCCGGCGCGACAGCCGCCCCATTCGCCCCTTGCAGCGACAGCTTCAACGAGCGCGCATCCAGCGCAGGGTCTTGCACATAAATCGTCGCACGGTAGCTGCGCGAACCACCCGGAGGCGTGCCGTAGCCCGTCACAATCACACCGGTGAACGGATCAACCGACTGGATCGGCAAGAAGTTCAGCACATCAAGCGAGGCCATCCAGATATACTTGTTCACCTTCACCGTGATGCTGGGATCAGCGTTCTTGTTCAGCAGATCCCAAATCTTGGTGCCGGGCTGGTCAGTGCCTTCATACTTGGCGATGGCGGCGCGCTGCGCTTCGTTGGCGTTCAGCACATGGCCTTCGGCGTCGGTCACGGGTGCTTTACGCCCAAAAAGCCCACCGCCCCCGCCGCACGCGGCAAGGGTCAGCATTAGGGCCAAAGCGGTGATGGCAGCGATGTGGCGACGATAGACCATGAAAAGCCCCCAAGTTTGGGTTGTGTCTAGCCGAGGTAAGCGGGCCTGCCAAGGGCTTTCCCCCAAACCACACCGATCTGGGCAAGGGCGCGTGGCACAGGCGGGCAGGCGCGCCGCCCGAAAGAGTAGAAACCCGCCCCATTGTGACATTTTTGCACCTATCGGGGGAAAAATTGTCCAAAGATTAAACTTTGGTTGATATGGCGCACCAATTGGATAGAAGTGCTGCTATCCAAGCCAGATGACCTGCCTTGGCAACCCTGCAAATTAAACGGTGGAGCGATTATGAAAAAACTTCTTCTGGCAACGACCATGTTGGTCACGGCTGGCACCTACGCTGCGGCTGACGTTTCTGTTTCGGGCGACGCACGTATGGGCATCACTTCCTACGATAGCGATGCTCAGTTCTCGAGCCGCGTTCGTATCAAGTTCTCCGGTTCGGGCACCACGGATGGCGGCTTGGCATTCGGCGGTTCTATTCGCGCCGACAACGCTGGAGGCGGCGCAGATGGCACCTCGGGCTCCGTTTTCATCTCGGGCGCTTTCGGCAAGATCTCTATGGGCGACGTTGACAGCGGCGACAATGCAGCAGTCGGCCAGCTTTCTTCGGTCGGCTACGAAGGTTTGGGCTCGGGCAACTCGATCGCCTATGCAGCCGACGGTGGCACCATTGGCTTTGGCGACAATGACATCGACGCGGGCGGAGCCACTAAAGCACGTGTCCTTTACACCTATTCTGCTGGTGCTGTGACTGCGAACGCATCTATCGGGCAGATTGACAACACCGACGAAAGCGATGACGGCGTTTCGGCTGGCGATTACGTTGGGTCAAGCACCTATGGCGTAGGCGTGTCGTACAACACAGGTGCGATCACTGTCGCAGTCGGCTATGGTTCGGTTACCGCAGACGTGGCTTTAGAAGACCGCAGTGTTTCGCTAACCGACACCAGCGCTTCGGTTACCTTTGTTGCCGGCGACACCACTCTCAAAGCAATTTACCAAGATAAGCAAGGCGAAGACGGTGACGATGAACTGGAAGAACAGTCGATGGGCGCATCCGTTGACCACAAGTTGGGTGCTGTGACCCTGACCGCTTATGGTCTGACATCTGAGTTTTCGGCCAACTATACCACCGACACCGCTTCCCTGAATCGCTATGGTCTGGGTGTTGCCTACGACCTTGGTGGCGGCGCTGTAATCAAAGCCGGTGTGGCACAACTGGACAAGATTTCTGATGATGTGAGCGGCACTGAAACTGTTTCCTATAACGCTTTCGATGCTGGCGTGAACTTCTCGTTCTAATCCACCACAACGGCAAAGGGCAGGCGCAAGCCTGCCCTTTTGTTTTGCGCAGCGGCCAAGGGCAAGGCCAGCGCCCTGCCCCTGACGCGCGGCTTACATCGACTCTAGCAAGCCTTCGCCAGCGGAAATCGAACAGGCACCGGGATTGTCTTCCACATTCAGCACCTTAACCACGCCGTCCACCGCGTGCAGCGCATAGCGCAGCGAACGGGGCGCGCCGCGCACAAAGCCTGCGGCAAAGTCTAGGCCCAGCGCTTGGGTGAACGACGCATCCGGATCAGACGCCATCACGATGCCAGCCGCGGTGGCACCCGTCGCCTCTCCCCAAGCTTTCATCACAAAGGCGTCGTTGACCGACACGCAGATGATCTCATCCACACCCTTGGCCTTGAACGCGCCCATCGAGCGGATGAACGAGGGCACATGCGCGGTGGAACAGGTGCCGGTGTAGGCCCCCGGCAAGCCAAAGATCACCACTGACTTGCCCGCCAGCCGTTCAACCATGGAAATGTCGCTGATCCCGTCGCCGCCTGCCAGCATCAAGACGCCTGCCGGAACTTTATCGCCTACTGAAATCGTCATTCGTGAACCCTCGCGCGTTGCGTTTCTTTGGAAGCCAGATATAGGCTGGCCAAAGATGTTCGACCAGTGGGGGAATGATGCAACAGGTGGTTATCGTCGGCGCAGGGCAAGCGGGGGCTGCCGCCGCCGCCAAGTTGCGCGCCTTGGGCTATGCTGGCGCGATCACCCTGATCGGGGCCGAGGCAGCGCCCCCCTACCAACGCCCGCCGCTGTCGAAGGCGTATTTGCTGGGCGAGATGGAAGAGGCCCGCCTATGGCTGCGCGCGCCAGAGTTTTGGGACGAAGCGCAGATCACCCTAAAACTGGGCGCTGCTGTGACGGCGATTGACACCACAGCCCAAACGGTGCGCGTGGGCGATGAGGTGCTGGGGTATGACGCGCTGATCTTGACCACAGGGTCCACCCCGCGCCGTTTGCCCGCCGATGTTGGCGGCGATTTGGCAGGCGTGTATGTTGTGCGCAGCTTGGCCGATGTCGATGCGATGCGCCCCGAATTTGTCGCAGGGCGGCGCTTGGTCATCATCGGGGGCGGGTATATCGGGCTGGAAGGCGCCGCCGTGGGCCGCAAGCTGGGGCTAGAGGTGAGTGTGATCGAAATGGCCCCGCGCATTTTGCAGCGGGTGGCAGCGCCAGAAACATCCAGCTATTTCCGCAAGTTGCATGAAGATCACGGCGCTGTGATCATGGAATCCACCGGCCTAGACCGGTTGCTGGGCGAGACCCATGTCACCGGCGTGCGCCTGAAAGATGGCCGCGACCTGCCCGCCGATTTCGTGATTGCAGGCGTGGGCATCACCCCCAACACCGCCGAAGCCGCCGCCGCTGGCATAGTGCTTGATAACGGCATTCGCACCGACGCGCAGGGCCGCACCTCGGCCCCCAATGTCTGGGCATCAGGCGATTGTGCCAGCTTTCCGCTGAACGGCGCACAAGCGCGGTTGGAATCGGTGAGCCATGCCATCGACCACGCCGAACTGGTGGCCGAAAACATCATGGGCGCTGCGCGTGATTATGTGCCAGCGCCTTGGTTCTGGTCAGACCAATACGACACCAAGTTGCAAATTGCAGGGCTGAACACCGGCTATGACCAGATCGTCACGCGCGGCCCTGTCGGCGATGCTGTCAGCTTTTGGTATCTGAAGGCGGGTGTTTTGCTGGCCGTGGATGCGATGAACGACAGCCGCGCCTATATGGTGGGCAAGCGCCTGATCGAATCTGGCCGCACGCCTGACATGGCACAGGTCGCCAACCCCGCCACCGACCTGAAAGCCCTGCTTAAGGCATGAGAATCATCGGCGGCCAATGGCGCGGCCTGCACTTGGCAGAGGTGGGCGCAGGCGACCCCAAGGCGCATCTGCGCCCCACGTCAGACCGCGTGCGCGAGGCGATCTTTAACCTGCTGATCAATGGCCGCCACGGCGACTTGGTCACAGGCCGCGTGGTGCTTGACCTGTTTGCCGGAACGGGGGCGCTGGGGCTAGAGGCGGTGTCGCGTGGCGCTATCTTGGCCACCTTGGTCGAAAATGGCCGCACCGCGCAAAGCCTGATTGGCCAGAACATCGCCAAGATGCGGGTGCAGGGCCAAGTCTCGCTACTGCCGCGCGATGCGACTAAACTTCCCCCCGCGCCTTCGCCGTTTAACTTGATCTTCATCGACCCGCCCTATGGCAAAGCCTTAGGCGAAGCCGCCTTGCAAAGTGCGAAAGCCCAAGGCTGGATCGCCCCCGATGCCGTGCTGGTCTGGGAAGAGGGCACCCCCCCTTCCCCACCGCAAGGCTTTGCGTTGCTAGACCAAAGGCGCTACGGCGACACTTGGGTGACCCTGTTGGAACTGGAACAATGACGCCAAAGGCTGTGATTTTTGATTGTGACGGCGTGTTGGTGGATTCCGAAGTGATCGCCTTTGACTTGCTGGCCACCGACCTGCACGCCCACGGCCTAACCATGCCGCGCCCTGCGATGGAACGCGCCCTGATCGGGCTAACGCTGGCGGGGGTTGCCGATAAGGCCCGCACCCTTGGCGCTGATCTGCCTGCGGCTTGGGTGAATGATTTCTACGCCCGCCTTTATGCGCGGCTAGAACAGGGCGCGCCCTTGGTTGCGGGCGTTCTGACGGTATTAGATGCGCTTGACGCGGCGGGCATTCCCTATGCCATCGGGTCAAACGGCAGCCCACGCAAAATGCAGATCACCTTGGGCCAACACGCGGGGCTGATAGATCGCTTTGGCGGGCGGATGTTTTCCGGCCAAGATGTGCCGCGCCCGAAACCCTATCCCGATGTGTTCTTGCACGCAGCCAAGTCGATGGCGGCTGATCCTGCCACTTGCGTCGTGGTGGAAGATAGCGCCACAGGTGCGCGTGCCGCTAAAGCTGCCGGAATGCGCTGCATGGGCTATGCGCCGCATGACGCATCAGCCCTAGTGGCCGAAGGGGCGCAGCCCTTCGCCAGCATGTTCGACCTGCCCGCGCTGGTGGGCCTAACCTAGCGGGCGTCTTCCAAGATCAGTTCTGCCCCGCGCCAGCCCATCATCATGGCGGGCGCATTGGTGTTGCCCGCGATCAGGTTGGGGAAGGCTGACGCATCACACACCCGCAACCCCTGCACCCCGCGCACCCGCAACCGCGCATCCAGAACCGAGGTGGCCGGATCAGCCCCCATCCGGCAGGTGCAAGACGGGTGATAGACCGTGCCCGAACGGGCGCGGAAATCGGCGATCAGATCGTCGTCGGTTTGCACCTGCGGGCCGGGGCGAAGTTCCTCTTCGATCCAGCGCGAGAAGCTAGGTTGGCTGGCGATCTTGCGCAAGAACTTCACCGCCAGCAGCATTTCATCGACATCGTGCTGGGTCGAAAAGGCGTTGGCCACGATTGTGGGGTGCTGGAACGGGTCGGGGCTTTGTAGCCTTATGTTGCCTCGGCTGGTAGGCCTACAGTTCGACAGGCCAATCGACAGGCCCTGAAACGGGTCAGGCGTGAGCAAAGGCCGTTCACCCGGTTTGGGAAGCAGGGTGGAAAATGCCTGAAAATACAATTGCATATTCGGCCTGTCCAATTCTGGACTGGTGCGGAAAAAGCCGCCCGCGTGGTTGATCGACTTGGCCAAAGGCCCACCGCGGAGCAGCGCATAATGCAGCGCCACCCAAGCCTTGCCCCACCACGGCCGCAGAATGCCGTTATAGGTCGCAACCTTCATCCGCCATGTGTAGTTGATGCCCTGATGGTCGTTCAAATGGTCGCCCACATTGGGGTTATCAACCACTACCGGCACGCCCATATCTTGCAACAAGCCCGCAGGCCCGATGCCCGACAGTTGCAAAAGTTGGGGCGAGTTGATGGCACCCCCTGCCAAGATCACCTCGGCGCCCTTCAGCTGCAACGTTTCCCCACCGCGCTTGTATTCCACGCCCACGGCTTTGGTGCCTTCGAACAACACGCGGGTGACCATGGCTTTGGTGATCACTTGCAGGTTCTTGCGCTTCATCGCGGGCCGCAGAAAGGCACGCGCCGCCGAATTGCGCCGCCCGCCTTTGATCGTCATCTGGTAGTTGCCAGCACCCTCTTGGGTTTGGCCATTGAAATCTGGCGTATAAGGCAAACCCGCCTCGCCCGCAGCGGCGATGTAATCTTCGACCAGCCAGTGCAAACCACGGCGGTTTTCGGAAATGAACAAAGGCCCGCCTTGGCCGCGATAGGCATCGGACCCCGCCTCGTTATCCTCCATCGCGCGAAATGCGGGCAGAACTTGGTCCCAGCCCCAACCGGCGGCGGCGGCCCCCCATTCGTCATAATCGGCACGGTTGCCGCGAATATAGACCATCGCGTTGATGGAAGAGGAACCACCCAAGATCTTGCCACGCGGCCAGTGATCGGCTGATCCTGCAAGGCCCGCGTCAGGTTCAGTGCGGTACATCCAGTTGACCTTGGGGTCAAAGAACAGCTTGCCGTAGCCCAAGGGCAGGTGCACATAAAACCGCCGGTCCGTACCGCCCGCTTCCAGCACCACCACCCGATGCTTGCCCGATTCTGAAAGCCGATTGGCCAGAACCGACCCGGCAGAGCCAGAGCCTACGATGATATAATCTGCGTCCATAGCGGCCTCACTGAATTGCACGTCACGCTAGCTTAGGCTTTGGTGCTCTGATGGCAGGTTCGCGACACCAAGTGTCGCAGGCTGTCTCTGGACATCGTGCGCGCGCCTCGTTAGCGGTATCGCAGCCCCGTTGGAGCAGCAAATGACCCCAATTCGCCTTGTTCTGCGCCACCCCACGCTGCGGTTGATCGCGGTGGCCCTGCTGGTGCTTGGGGCGCTGAATGCGTCAGTTTATCCGTATCAATCGCTGATCGCCATCGAACGCATCGGCATGAGCAAACCGGCCTTTTCGCTGATGCTGGCTATGGCGTCGGTGATCGCGGTCACATCTTCGGTCGCCTTGGGGATTTTGGGCGACCAGTTCGGCCATAGGCGCGTGATCGCGATTTGCACCACGCTGTGCAGCACGGTTGGCATAGGGATGATCTTGGCCTTTCCAGGCATTTGGGCGCTGATCCTGTGTCAGGGCGTTTTGCTTCCTCTCGCCTCAAGCATGTATGGCCAGTTGTTCGCCTTGGCACGCTTGGCCAGCCCTGATGAAGGAGCCAACCGCGATGGCATTTTAGGGGTGATCCGGTCGGCCTTGTCGTTCAGCTTTTTGGCGATGTTGGTCTTTTGGACCTTCGCCTTTGGCTTTGGCCTGTCTGAAATGGCGGTTTATGTCACCGGCGGCATAGCAAGCCTTGGTTTGTTGGGATTGATCGTGTTTGGCTGGCCCAAAGACGGGCAGACCCCTTGGGCAGACCCCCGTTCAGGGATGCGCCTGCGCGATGCCTTGGCCGAGATTGCAAAGCCACGGGTGGCTGTGCGCGTGCTGTTCATCGGGGCCATCGCATCATCGGGCACGCTGTATATGGTGCTGATTTCGCTGATCTTTGACGCCTCGCCGCTGCGAGGGCCGGCGGATGTGGCATTGTATGTCGGCATGATCGCGGGGTGGGAGGTGCCTGCCATGCTGATCTTGCCGCGCTTGGCGCGGGCCGTGCCGAAATCGACGCTGTTGGTGATTGGCACCGTGCTTTATGGCCTGCATCTATTGGCGCTGCCGTTGCTGTCGGACTCGTCGCTTTTGTGGATCATGCCGCTGTTTGGCGGGGTGGGTGGGGCGATGATCATCACCGCCCCGATCACCTATTACCAAGACCTGCTGCAAGAACGGCCCGGCACTGCTGCTGCTATGCTGGCGGTGCAAAAGCTGGTGTCAGACGTGCTGACCGCTGGGGTTTTTGCGGCCACCGCTCAAGTGGGCGGGTTTGAAACCGTGGCGATTACGGGGGTTGTGTGCAGCCTGATCGGGGCGGGCGGGCTGTATTGGGCCGACCGTGTAAACCTGTTCGCGGATAAGGCCTAGCGTGCAACAGCTTCGCCTGATCTGGCGCGACCCGACTTTGCGGATGGTGGCGGGGCTGATGGCGCTGCAAGGCGCGCTTTTGTGCACCTTTGGGCCGTTTGTGTCAGTTCTTGCGGTGCGGTCTTTTGGTTTGGGCGATGCGGGCTATGCGGCGGTGATGTTCACCTCGACCCTCGTCGCGGTGACATCGGCGCTGTATTCGGGCATTCGCGCTGACCAAACCGCGAACCGGCGCGAAATTGCCCTGTTTGCAGGCGCGGTGATTGTGGCGGGAGTGTCGGCGATGACGTTTTTGCCATCAACCCTTAGCTTTGTGCTAGCCCACGCGCTGCTGCTGCCCGCCAACAGCCTGTTCGGCCAGCTTTTCGCCCAAGCTAGGCTTGCGACGGCGCATCTTCCGCCAGCACAACGTGACAGCATCCAATCCACGATCCGCGCCCTTTTGGCGCTGCCCTTTGTGGTGATCTTGCCGCTGTGGTCGGTGGCTTTTGAAAACGGCGTGCCGGTGATGGCGATTTATCCGGTGGGTTTGGTGGTGGGTGTGACCATGCTGGCCCTGATCTGGACAGGATGGCCCAGCAAAGGGGCGATGGCGGGGCGTGATGTGCCATCGGGCCTGTCGCTGCGCGCCGCCTTGGCCGAGGTGGCAAACCCCGCCCTTGCCCTGCGCATCGCGGCCTTGGGGGCAGTGGCGGTGGGCGGCACGGCTTATTGGGCGGTGATGGGCCTTGCGCTGACACCGGCCACAGGCACGGGCGGCAATGCAGCGCTGTATGCGGGCCTTGTCGCGGGGTTAGAGGTGCCGTTTATGCTGGCCCTGCCCCTGTTGCCGCGCTGGAAGCGGGCACACCTGATCGCCATCGGCACAGCGCTTTACGCGGTGCATCTGGTGGGCATTCCGCTGCTGGCGCATTCGCCCTGCCTGTGGCTTTTGCTGCTGCCGGGGGCGGCGGGCGGGGCACTTACGCTGACGCTGCCGATCTTGTATCTGCAAGACCAATTGTCAGAGCGCCCCGGAACAGCGGCGGCGCTGATGTCGTTGAAAAAGGTCGCGGGCGATGCGCTGGCGGCGGGCAGTTTTGCTTTGGGCACCAGCCTGTCGGGCTATACTTTGGCCGCAGGTCTGGCGGCGGTTGTGACTTTGGCAGGGGCGGGCACTTTGGTGCTGGCCGATGCCAAGCGCAGGTTTTAAGCGCCGACCACCACCAATAGCCCCAAATAAAACCCAACTTCGCTGCATTGCTGCACAGCACCTAGGCAATCGCCGGTATACCCCCCCAAGCGCGGTTCATACCAACGGCGCATCAAGACTTGGGCCAGCACAAGGCCCGCAAGGCCGCACAGGATGGCTTCCAGCCGCAGGCAAAACACCAAGGGCAACAGCGCCACACCCGTCGTGATCAGCGCAACCATCATCGCCGCACGGTCAATCCCCCCCGCCACAGCCGACCCCGCCCCTTTTTCGCGCACATAGTCGGATGAGGCCATAACCCACACCATAGCCGCCCTGCTGGCCGTGTGCCCCGCGATAAGCACGAAAAACACATCTGTCGCGGGCATAGAGGACAGCGCCAAGCCCTTGGTGCCGATCATAAAAATCAGCCCCAAAACACCGTAAGCACCAATTCGGCTGTCGCGCATAATCTCTAGCACGCGCTCTTTCGGGCGCACGCCGCCCAAACCGTCACAGGCATCGGCAAAGCCGTCTTCATGCAGCGCACCTGTGACGATGACAGCCGCAGCCACCGCCAGAAAGACAGCCAAGGGCGGGGTTAAAACCCAGTCAGCCACCGCAAACACCAATCCTGCCACGGCCCCCACCACAATCCCAACGGCGGGGTACCAGCGCGGGCTTTGGCGCATCGCTGCCTCGGTATAGGGGGCGGCGATGGGCAGGCGGGTTAGAAATTGCAGGGCAAGGCGAAAGGCGGGGGTTTCGCGGTTGAAAAACCCCACTACGTCCATTTGGCAACCGGCGGCAGGCTCATCAGCACGGCGTTGGCGTCGTGGCCGGTTTCTAGGCCGAACTTGGTGCCACGGTCGTAGACAAGGTTATATTCGGCATACAGCCCACGGTGGATAAGCTGGGTTTCGCGGTCAGCCTCGGTGAAAGCACTGGCCATCCGTGCGCGGGTGAGCGGCAGGAAGGCGGGCAGAAAGGCGCGGCCTACGGCTTGGGTAAAGGCAAAATCCGCCTCCCAATCGCCGGTGGCGAGATCGTCGTAGAAAATCCCGCCCACACCGCGCGCACGGCCACGGTGGGGGATAAAGAAATACTCATCCGCCCAAGCCTTGAAGCGGGTGTAGTAATCAGGGCTGTGCGCGTCGCAGGCGGCTTGCAGCGTGGCGTGGAAATGCTGCGTGTCGGCGGCATATTCGATGCAAGGGTTCAGGTCAGACCCGCCGCCAAACCACGAGGCGTGGGGTGTCCAGAACATACGGGTGTTCATGTGAATGGCGGGGGCATGGGGGTTTTGCATATGCGCCACAAGGCTGATGCCTGAAGCCCAAAAGCGCGGGTCGCTGTCCATCCCGGGCACGCCGCGCGCGGCCATTGCCTTCTGCGCACGTTCGGCCAAAGTGCCATGCACCGCCGAGACGTTGACGCCGATCTTTTCAAACACACGCCCACCGCGCATCACGCTCATCAACCCACCGCCACCGTCGGGGCGGGTGGTGGGCGTCACGTCAAACCTGCCAGCAGGGTCGGGGCCGCCAAAATCATCCTCGATCGCTTCAAAGGCGGTAACGATCTGGTCGCGCAGGGTGCGAAACCAAGCAGCGGCGCGGGATTTACGGTCGTCGAATAGGTCGGTCATCGGGGGCTCCATCGCAACACCGTAGTGCTAGCAGGAAGTTCTGCGCCGCTCAACGCGCGCATGACTTCCAAACCAAGAATCTGAGGGCTAAGATATGCACGATAAAGGAGACGCCGATGAAACCCTATCTGGCCGCCCCGTTTTTGCTGGCCCTGATGGCCTGCGCCACCCCGCAACAGCGCTGCATCATCAAGGCCGCGCCAGATTTGCCCGTGCTAAACCGGCTGATCGCCGAAAGCGAAGGCAACCTAGCGCGCGGCTATGCCTTTGCGGACGTTGAGGTAGAAATGGATGTCTGGAAGCTTTGCAGGGTCGATCTGACACTAAGCGAGGTCGGCCAAACGATGTGCCTTGAAACGGAAACAACCACGACGCGCGAAGCGGTGGCGATAGATTTGACGGCCGAAGCGGCGAAGTTGGCTTCCATGCGGGCGCGCCGGGATGACATAGAAGCCAAAGCGCAGCCCGCTTTCGCCCAATGTCAGGCAGAATTTCCAAAGTAGATCACTTGGTGCGCACAGGATAGGCCGCGCGTGAGACGCGAAAGGCCCCGTCACCGCCCACCTCTTCGACCTGCCGGAACAAGGTTTTCAGCGTGGGTTCATAGGGCAAATGCCGGTTGGCCACCATCCACAGCACACCATCAGGGGCAAGCCCGCGATGGGCGGCCCGAATAAACGCCAGCCCCAAAGCGGGATCGGGCGTGCGGGCTGTATGGAAGGGCGGGTTCATCACCACAGCGTTCCAAGGGCGTTCAGGCTTGAACGTGGTCGCATCGGCCCAGTGAAATTCAGCCCGCGGGTTGGGCACATTCAGACGGGCGCAATCGAGTGCCACCTTTTCCGCCTCGACCACATCCAACCGTTTAACGCCTTGGCGTTGCAGAATGGCGCGCGACAGATAGCCCCAGCCAGCGCCAAAATCGGCAACCCGCGCGGGCAGGTCGGCGGGCAAAGCGGCGGCTAACAAAAGCGAGCCCTTATCGACCCCATCCGCCGAAAAGACACCGGGGCGGGTGATAAAGCCGTCAACTTGGGTATCAGCAGCAGGCCAAGTAGCAGGCACAGGGGCCGCGGTGAACGCCACAAACTTGCCATGGGCCTTTGAGATGACCTCTCCCAATTGAAACCCAGCACCGCGCAAGTCTTTCAACGCGCTGTCAAATCCGTCAGTCTTTTGCCCGTCAATCGCAAGCGACCCACCTGCACCGACCAAAGCCACGGCCTGCGCCATCATCGCCCAAGCCTCTGCCCGCGAACGGGGCAGACAAATCAGCGCGGCAGAAAAAGCTTTGCCTTCAACGCGGTAGCCTTGGGCTGCAAAATAGTCTTGGTCGGGGCGAAAGCCCGTCAGCACCACGGTGCGCGAGGCTGGCAGGGCCGACAGATCATCCCCCGCACGCGGCCGCATCACCGCAATGTCACCCGCAGGCGGCAAAGCCCAAGCACCGGCTTGCAGCGCCATGTCCAATCGAACTGCTCTCATGATCACCGCTAAGCGGTTATTCCTTCCTGTTGTAACCAATGCACTTAACCATCTGTTTTAATGAAATTTTTAATTCATTAACGCCCATTGGATGGCACAATTCGGAACCCGGTCGTTCGAGGATAGGCATATCGGCAAACTTCAGGTTCTTCAAGAAAAGGTTCATGCAACACACACCGTGATCCTCGTGGCCAATCAACTGGTGGATAGCTAAAAACTGGCTAGATCACCAATTCCAACCGCCAAAAATCGGCTGCTTCACCGTCCCAAACGAGACTCAAACCAACGCGCTGGTAGAACATGCAGCTGGGTGTCTAAAAAATAGAAAAGGACGGTTCAAAGGCGCCTATGAACCGTCCAAGAGATAGTTATGCAACTACCCAAATTTGAGTCTGTTACTGGAAAATGCCGTCAAGATCCTTGTCGGTCATAGTATTCGCCGCGAAGTCTTTCTCACCGATCTCGGCCATGTAATCCATGTAGGCAGAGAGCAAGAGCCCACTTTCAATAGATAGGTTGAACGCTGAGCGGAATTTTCCTTTATTTTTCTGAAGCCTAACCGCCGTAGAACCGTCTTCGTAGAGCACAAAGAAAACCTCTGAAGAGTTGTTCCCCTCGACTGCCTTGCCGCACATTGCTGTGGGAAAGCAAAAGGCTGACTTCTCATAACTCCGTCTAAGATTTTGGCTGACCGCTTTATCACTCCACTCTGTTACCTTCACCAGTGCAGTGGCTACGGAACGAATGTTTTCAGAGGTCAATTCAATTGTCTCACGAATGTTATCAAAGTCAGAATGTTCAGTTACGAAATTGAAATCGTACATCAGCATGCCCGAGTCGGTGACAAACGGCTTGATCCATAGCTCTCCTATTTCTTCCGTACCTGGAACGTAATAAGGAACGCGCGGAAAAACTTCCGAGGCCTTCGCAACAGTTACGCCCAAGTTCGCATTTGTTGGCCGAATGGGTGTGCCGTATTTACCTTCTGCTTCCACTTCGACAGAACTTAAAAGCTTACGCAGTTCTTCCAGCCTTTCATCGACGGTCTTCAGCTTGCGCCGGCTTGATTCATTCACTTCCTTCGAATTGACAAATGATTGAATTTGCTCAAGTAATTTTACTTGATTGAGGAGTAAGTCATACTTTGCCTGCAGATCAGCATCCACAACAATAACCGTATTGTTTGTCTGATTGCTATTCACAACCACAGTCTGCTGTTGAACAACCGGCGCTGCAACAGTTTCCGTTACTTCGACGGTTTGTGCCGGTTGCGGAGTTGCCGTGGCGGTGACAGGGGGTGAGGAAAGCTCTAGCAAATATTGTTGCAGAAGGCCGCAGTATCCGTTCGGCTTTGACGCTACAATCTGAAGTGTCGAAGTTCCGCCGGCTTCAGCTTTGAAATAAGACGTCCTCAGGAACTGGTCTTGAAAGGAATCCAAATCACCGGTGATCGACTTTCCAATACAGGCCTGAAATTGCGAGATTGCGGTGTTGGTTCTTCGCCCCAGAACGCCGTCCGGATCGCCTACATCAAAGCCGAAGTAATTGAGAGATTCCTGCAATTCCTTGTTCTTTGCTCTGGTCTCGGCAGACATCCCACTGCTCGCCTTCGACTTTCGCGGTGTGCTGCCCTGATTGTTTGACGAGCCTTGGTTCATCAGGGCCGCCCCAATCATTCCGCCGATCAACCCCTCGACAAGATCATTGTCTGCCACTGCGGGCGAAGCTAATGCGATTGATATTGCACAAAGTGCACCTGTGAACGCCTTCATTTCATTCAACCCCCAATTTATTGATCTACCTAAAGTAGCATTTGCCAAGCAAGTTACAGGGCATGCCTATGGAGTCAACCAATAACAGGATCGCACGGTCTTTTCTGTTTGATGTCTAATGTCGCACTGATGTCTAATGTCGCGCTAAAGCAAGACAGTTCTAGATCAGTTATTCTTTTTCCATCGTGCATTGCAGCGGATGCTGATGCCTGCGCGCAAAGTCCATCACTTGCGCTACCTTTGTCTCGGCGACCTCGGCGGAAAACACGCCCACCACGGCCAGCCCCTTTTTGTGCACCGTCAGCATGATTTCAAACGCCTGCGCGTGGTTCAGGCCGAAGAAACGCTCTAGCACGTGCACCACGAATTCCATGGGCGTGTAATCGTCGTTCAGCAGCATCACCTTGTACAGTGGCGGGCGTTCGGTTTTTGTCGCGGTTTTGGTCAGAACCGAAGTATCCTGACCCGGGCCTTTGGGGCCGTCAGACATCATGTCAGGAAAAGCGGTCAAAAGAGTGCTCCGGTGCGAAGGGGTGCTTGTTGCGTAGGGGTCTAATATAGACCATTTTGCCGCCCATGAAAGGCCCCCACCGCCTTTGGGGCAGGAGAAGTCTATGCCGATCACCACAATTGGCTTCGATGCCGACGATACCCTGTGGCAGAACGAGGCCTTCTTTCGCCTGACGCAAGAGCGCTTTGCTCAATTGCTGTCTGATTCGGATCCGGCCCACCTGACCGAACGGCTAGAAGCGGCAGAACGGCGCAACCTTGGGCACTACGGATTTGGCATCAAGGGCTTTATGCTGTCGATGATCGAAACCGCGATTGAGGTGACGCAAGGGCGCGTGGCAGCCCCCGTCATCGCCGAGATTCTGGCGGCGGGGCGCGAGATGCTGCGCCATCCTGTGCACCTTTTGCCCCATGCGCGCGAAGCCGTCACGGCACTGGCCGCCGATCACCGCGTGGTGCTGATCACCAAAGGCGACCTGTTGGATCAGGAACGCAAACTGGCGCAATCGGGCTTGGGCGATCTGTTCCACGGGGTCGAGATTGTTTCCGATAAAACCCCCGAGATTTACCAGATGGCCTTCGCGCGGCATGGTGCAGGGCCGTTGCAGGCCGCCATGGTGGGCAATTCGTTAAAGTCGGACGTGCTGCCCGCTTTGGCCGTTGGCGCGTGGGGCATTCATGTGCCGCATGATTTGACTTGGTCTTACGAGCGGGCCGAACCGCCCATCGGGTCGCCACGGTTTCGCGCCATTGCAGATCTGGGCGCGCTGCCCGCGCTGATGGATCAGCTTAGGAACCTACCATAGATTGTGGTTGGCGGTGAACGCCCCACTAGATAAGGGTGCGAATTCCCCTAGCGATAGGTTCAAAAACTCTGCGAAGCCTATGGAAACAAAGGTGTTTTTCAAAACGAAATCCCGTGCTACGATGCGCGCAAGATCAAGAGCGAAACCTTGGACTAACCAAGGGCGCGGGCAGTGTGAGGCAGGCAATTGGCACGGGTTTGGGCGGACCATGTCCGCAATCTAGTATGGGTGCTGGTGATTGGACTTTGGGCCAATATTCTGGCAGGCACAGCCGCTTTTGCGGTGCCACAGGCGCTGTATCTGATGGATGCGCGCACGGGGGAAACTCTGTACGCCAAGAACGCCGATACGCCACTGGCCCCCGCGTCGCTGACCAAGATGATGACCCTGTACATCACCTTTCAAGAAATCGAAGCGGGCCATGTGACATTAGACACGATGATCACTGTTTCGAAAAACGCCGCAAATCAGGCCCCGTCGAGGCTGGGTCTGAAGGCGGGGCAAAAGATCGCGCTGCGCTATCTGATCCGTGCTGCGGCGGTAAAATCGGCCAATGACGCTGCTGCGGCGATTGGCGACTACTTTGCAGGCTCGCCCGCGAAATGGGGCGCGCGGATGACAGCGACCGCCAAGTCGCTGGGGATGAAACATTCGACCTTCAAGAACGCCAACGGTCTGCCCACCAAGGGCCATCTGTCGACTGCGCGGGATATGTCGATCTTGGGGCGGCATTTGTTTTACGATTTCCCGCAATATTACAACATCTTCTCGCGCCGTTCGACCGATGCAGGCATCGCCACTGTGGCCGCCACAAATCGCAAATTTCTTGACGCTTACGAGGGCGCTGACGGGATCAAGACGGGCTTTACCAATCAGGCGGGCTTTTGTTTGACCGCCAGTGCTGAACGCAACGGCGTGCGCCTGATTGGCACGATCCTTGGCGGCACCTCGACCCCGATGCGCAATCAAAAGATGGCCGAGTTGCTGGATAAGGGCTTCAAAATGGCCAAGCCGGGTGTGGCTGTGGTGCCCCCTAAACCCGCCGATCCGGAAACTATGCCCAGCGCCGATGCCACCCTTGTGGCCGAGGCCGAGGATGATCCGACCCCGCAGGCAACGGCCCGTGATGCGACAGAAGTGGCTATGACCACATCGCCGCGCCCGATGCCGCGCCCCGCCGATTGGGCCGAGGGCGATTTGGGCGAGGCCGATACCGGAATCGAGGATGCCGTGGCCTTGGCCAATGCCGCCGCCGATCAACCAGTCACCTTGGCCAGCGCCACCATGCGCCCGCCAAAGAAGAGCGCGCCGATCTACACCGACCAAAACGCGGAACTGGCGCAGGTGGCTGCCAAACCGCAGGTTGTGACACGGGTTTCCACCTCGTCCGGCGGGCAGACTTGGGGGGTGAACTTGGGGGCTTATCCTACCACAATCTCGGCCGAAAAGGCGTTGTTGCAGGTGCAGTTGGCCGAAACCGCCACTTTGGGCAACGGGTTGCGCAAGGTGATCACGCGGTCAAACGGCTATGACGCCGTGGTGCTGGGGCTTGACCGTGACACCGCCGATCTGGCCTGTCGCAAGTTGCAAGCCCGCGCGGTGCAATGCTTCACGATTGGCAATTGATGGACTACGTTTTCCCCGCGCCGCCGCTTCCAAGCCTGCCGGTCTTTGCCAGTGCCGCGCGCTTTCCGGTGCGGCGGATTTTTTGTGTCGGGCGCAACTATGCCGACCACGGGCTTGAAATGGGCGGCGATCCGGAAAAAGAGCCGCCGTTCTTTTTCACCAAGCCCGCCGATGCAATTGTGCCTTCGGGCCAAACCATCCCCTATCCCCCCGCCACGCAAGACCTGCATTATGAAGGCGAGTTGGTCGTGGCGATCGGGCTTGGTGGGGCCAATATTGCGCCCGATCAGGCACTGGCCCATGTGTGGGGCTATGCCGCTGGCAACGACCTGACACGGCGTGACGTTCAGGCGCAAGCTAAGGCTGACCGCCGCCCGTGGGATATGGCCAAGGGCTTTGACCTTTCCGCCGTTGTCGGGCTGATCCACCCGCAATCAACCTTGGCCGATGGCACGCTAAGCTTAACGGTTGACGGTATCACACGCCAATCAACCCTGCTGTCTAAGATGATCTGGGATGTGGCGGGCATCATCGCCCATCTGTCGCGCTTGGTCACACTCGCGCCGGGCGATCTGATCTTCACCGGCACGCCCGCAGGGGTTGGGGCCTTGCAGCGCGGGCAGACCTGCACTGTCACGATTGACGGCCTATCCCCCGCCTCTGTCACCATCGCCTAATCAAGGCGCGGGTTTGTCGTCGTATTCCTTGGTCAAAATCCGGCTGGCATCGCCCTGCGGATCGTCAAACTGACGGGTGCGCATCGCCCAAATAAAGGCCACCAGCCCGATAAAGCCCAAGAACAGCGACACGGGGATCAGAACGGTCAAGATTTGCATCAGCGCAGCCTTAATGCGTTCAGCGATACGGTGATCGATGACAGCGACATCGCCAGCGCCGCCGCAAGGGGCGTTGCCGCCCCCATCAGCGCCAAGGGCACGGCGATGACGTTGTAGGCGGCGGAAATCTGGAAGTTTTCCACCATCCGCTTGGTCGCCTGCCGCGCGATGCGCGTGGCATCGGCGATGGCGGCCAAATCTCGGCCCAGCAGCACGATGTCAGAAGCCACCCGCGCCGCATCCAGTGCTTGCGCGGGTGAGATGGAAACGTGCGCCGCCGCCAGCGCTGCGGTGTCGTTCAACCCGTCGCCCACCATCAGCACCTTGTGCCCCTGATCGGCCAACCCGCGCACGATGGCGGCTTTTTCGGCGGGCAGCGCCCCAGCCACCCAATCGGCAATGCCCACCCGTGCGGCAAAGGCCCGCACAGCCGCCTCGGTATCGCCCGACACCAGCTTGATGCGCTTGCCCTGCAAGGTCAGGCCAGCAATCGCGGCCTCGGCCCCCGGGCGGATTTGGTCGGTGAAGGTAAAGGCCACGGGGGCTTGGCCTGTGATGGCAAGATAGGTCGCCGTTTGCGCCAAGCCTTCCACGCCAGCCCAACCCGCTCGGCCCAAGCGCACAGTCTGGCCGTGCAACTGCCCTTCAATCCCGTAGCCCGGCACCTCGCGCAGGTCGGTGACAGCGGCAGGCGCGCCCGAAATCTGCCCCGCCAAGGCCATCGCCAAAGGGTGCGATGATGCCTTGGCCAAAGCCAACGCCACAGATTGATCTTGCGCGCTGACGCTTTCAAGGTTGCACGGCGTAGGCGTTCCAAGCGTCAACGTGCCGGTTTTGTCAAACACCACCACATCCACCTCGGCCAAGCGTTCCAGTGCCGTGCCGTTCTTGATCAACACACCCTTGCGAAACAGTTTGCCCGATGCCGCCGTGACCACCGCTGGCACAGCCAGCCCCAAAGCGCAGGGGCAGGTGATGATCAGCACGGCGGCAGATATGTTGACGGCAAAGCGCACATCGCCGCCGGTCTTCCACAGCCAAAAGGCGAAGGCGGAAAAGCTAAGGATATGCACCAAGGGCGAATAAATCCGCGCCGCGCGTTCGGCCAGTGTGGTGTAGCGATTGCGCGCAGATTCCGCCACCGCGACCAGATCGGCCATGCGGTGCAGCGACGAGTCCCGCCCCGCCGCCGTCACCCGCAAGGTAAGGGGGCCGGTGAGGTTCACCTCACCCGCCGAAACGGCCAAACCGGGGCCGGCAAAGGCGGGCAGGCTTTCGCCGGTCAACAGACCACGGTCGACTTCCGACGTGCCTTGCACCACCACTCCGTCCACCGGCATCCGCCCACCGGGGCGCACCAACACCAAATCGCCCTTTGCGACCTGTGCGATGGGGCGCAGAAATTCCTGACCGTCTTGCAGCACGATAGCGCGTGGCACCTCAAGTGCAGCGAGTTCTTCGGCGGCAGAGCGTGCCAAGGCGCGGCTGCGGTGATCTAGATAGCGGCCCAACAGCAGAAAGAAGGCCAGCATCACAGCCGCATCAAAATAGGCCTTTTCGCCCGAATGCATGGTTTCATACAGCGAGATTGACGAGGCGAGGATCAGCGCCAGCGAAATCGGCACATCCATGCCCAACCGCCCCACCCGCAGTGCGCGCCATGCCGATTTGAAAAAGGGCTGGCCCACGAAAGCCACGGTGGGAATGGCGATCAGCGCCGAAATCCAGTGGAACATATCCCGCGTTGCCGCTTCGGCCCCCGACCAGACGGCGACCGACAGCAGCATGATGTTCATCATAGAGAAAAAGGCGACCCCCAGACGCATCAGAATCTCGCGGCCCTGACGGTCGGTTTCGGTCATCGACAAAAGGCCAGCGTCCAGTTCGTGCGCCTCGTAGCCGACACGTTCCAGAACGTCTGCCAGTTGTGCTGCGGTCACTTCCGCCTCAGCTTCAACCGAGACGCGCTTGAGCGTCAGGTTCACCCGCGCCGAATGGACACCCGGATGGGCTTTCAGCGCACCTTCCACCGTTGCCATACAGGCCGCGCAATGCGCCGTGGGCAGCGACAAGATCAGGCGTGCAGTTTCAGGGCGCTGCAACGCCGCCAAACGCTGCGCCGAAGGGGCCGCCACGCAGGCAGGACAGGCTGAAATGCCGCTGGAAAGGTCGGCGGGGGCGTCATAGGCCATGGGTTAGTCCCTGACGTAAAAGAAGGTCCGCGCTTGGTACAGCGTGCCGTCTTGCGCATGGGCGACGATCTGCAACATCCATTTGCCCAAGGGCAGAACGCTTGGCGCGACATAGCTGCCATCGGCCCTTTGCGTCATCTTGGGGTGCTGGTCTTGGGCGGCATCGGTGGGGCGGCCGATCAGAACATCAATGTCGCGCAGGGTCACAGGTTTGCCTGCGACATCGGAGAAATCCAGCCGCAGTTGGTTTGCGGTGCGGTCGTAGCCCTGTTTCAGGTGCCAATGCAGCGCCTCTTGGGCGGCTTTTTCTTGGTCAAAGGTCTGGCTTGCGACATAGCTGTCGTTCACCTCTAGCCCCGGAAAGGTTGACACGGCTTTATAGGCCAGCAGCCCGTTGACGGCGATGATCACGCCGAAGAAAGAGCAGGTCAGCGCCAGCATATGCCAGCCGGTAAAGGGACGGACGGGTTTTGGGGCGGCTGCGGCCATGTCAGTTGTCCTCTTTGCCATTAAAGATCGTGTCTTTGTAAATGCGTTCGGCCTTGGGGGCCTCGGTTCCCGCGACATCATTGATCCACAACCGCAGCGGCAAGTGATGGGCTGTGGCGGCGACTGTACCGGCTTTCGCGGTCACAAACAGCCGTTGGACCAGCGTTTCGTTGGCTTTGACCAGCACGCGCAACGCATCGGTGCCTTCCAAGGCCAAGGTCACATCGCCCCCTGCTGTGGCAGACACGGTGAACCAGCGATCTTCGCCATGTTTGTTGCGCAGGCGCATATCGTAGGTGTTGCGAATATCGCCGTTGGACAAGGTCACATAAGGCGGATTGCGCACTGGCGTGATCGAGGCGTCAAGATTGGCGCGCAAGAACAGCGCGGCCACAAGGCCAATGCCAATGCCAGCCCAAAGCACGGTGTAAACAATCGTGCGAGGGCGCAGGATGTGTTTCCAGATCGGTTTGTCAGCCTTGCCCGCCTTTTCCAGCGGTTCATCGGTCAGGGCCAGATAGCCCACCAAACCGTGGGGCTTGCCGATCTTATCCATGATCCCGTTGCACGCGTCGATGCACAGACCGCAGGTGATGCAGGCCAGTTGTTGGCCATCGCGAATGTCGATGCCCATGGGGCAGACGTTCACGCAGGCCATACAATCGATGCAATCGCCGCTGGTTTGCACGCTTTGCTTGCCACGCGGTTCGCCGCGCCATGACCGATAGCCGATGGTGATGGTGTCTTCATCCATCATTGCCGCTTGAATGCGCGGCCAAGGGCAGGCGTAGATGCAAATCTGCTCGCGCGCAAAACCGCCAAAGAAGAAGGTGGTAAAGGTTAGAACCGCCATGGTGATGTAGGCAACTGGGCTGGCCGTGCCGTTCAACAGGCCCCAGAACAGGGTCGGTGCATCGGTGAAGTAAAACACCCACGCCCCGCCGGTGGCCAAGCCGATCAGCAGCCACAGCCACCATTTGATCCCGTTCTTGATCAGCTTTTCCCAGTTCCACGGTTGGCGGTGCAACCGAATGCGCGCGTTGCGGTCGCCTTCGACCCAGCGTTCGACCAAGATGAACAGGTCGGTCCACACCGTCTGCGGGCAGGCATAGCCGCACCACACCCGCCCTGCAGCCGAGGTGAATAAGAACAGGCCAAGGCCCGCCATAATCAACAGGCCGGCGACGAAGTAGAACTCATTCGGCCAAATCTCGATCATGAAGAAGAAGAACCGGCGTGAGGAGAGGTCTAACAACACCGCCTGATCGGGCATCAGCGGGCCACGGTCCCAGCGCAGCCATGGGGTGATGTAGTAGATGCCCAGCATGAATCCCATCAGCCACCATTTCAGCGTGCGGAACGTTCCTTTCACACGGCGCGGAAAAATCGGTTCGCGGGCGGCGTACAGCTGCGGGGGGTCTTGGGTGTCTGACATGTCATATCCTATTCGCTACCCCCATTCTGCACCGCAGCGCTGGCCTGTGCTTTGACCTAAGTCAATTCCCGCAGCTTTGGCCTTCACCAGAAAAAAACGGGGCATGGCACAAGGCCAGCCCCGCAAGTTGGTACAGGAGGAGAAAGCAGTCCCTGCGCGGGACCACAGTTAGAAAGCACCGACACCCAGGAACCGCGCGAACAGGAAGGTGTCGGTGCCTATGCCGCCCGATGGAACAAAGGGCGGCACAGCTCGGTGTTACTCGCCACCCCCAAGGGAATGGACATAAACGGCCACAGCGCGGATGTCGGCCTCGGTCAGGCGGGCGGAGCTGCCTGCGGCTGCATAGCCCCAGCTTGGCATCACGCCGCCACGGCCAGCGGTCAGCGTGGCGGTCAAGGTCGTTTCGTCGCCGCCGTAAAGCCAGATGGCGTCTGTCAGGTTGGGCGCGCCCAGATCGCGGTTGCCTATGCCGCCTTCGCCGTGGCAGGCCACACAGTTTTCGGTGAAGATCGCAGCCCCTGCGGTGGCTTTGCCCTCATCCGCCGCTTGGCCCGAGATTTTCAGCACATAGTTCACGACTTGGCCAATCTGTTCACCCGTCAGTTTGGCGGTGGCCATGTCGGCCAATGGCCCTGTCGCCTTGTCAGACCAAGCGGGCATATAGATGCCAACGTTGCGCGCATCGGGGTCAACCGTGTTGCGCACGCCGTGCGTGATGGTCGTATGGATCGCATCAATCGCACCGCCATACAGCCAGTCGTTGTCAAGCAGGTTGGGATAGCCCAAGCCCTGCACACCCGCCGCCCCCGCGCCGTGGCACGGGGCGCAGTTGGTGGCGAACAGCGATTTGCCCGCCGCCAAAGCGTAGGCTTTCAGCGCGTCGTCGCCTTCGATGGCGGTCAGGTCAGCCGCCACCAGTTTGGCTTTGATCGGCGCGTTCAACGCGTCAAAATGCTGGATGTCTTTTTCGACATCCGCACGGGTGGACGCCCCCAAGACCCCCGGTGTTGCCCCGTGAATCAGCGGCCATGCCGGATAGGCAATGGTGTAGCCAAGGGCAAACAGGATGCACAGGTAGAACGTCCACAGCCACCAGCGCGGCAAGGGGTTGTTCAGCTCTTCGATGCCGTCCCAAGAATGGCCGGTGGTGCCGACTTTATCCTTGGCGTCGTCTTTGATTGGCTTGGCAAACATCGCTCAGCCCTCCTTCGAAGGTCCGGGCAGGGGCCCGGGTGATTTGTCATGCTTGAAGATCACGTTGGCGGCCTCTTGGTGGATCGCCCGACTGCCCGGGCGAAACGCCCAGACAGCAGCGCCCACAAAGAACAGCGTCAGCAGCAAAAGCGCCCAGCTGTCGGCCAATTCGCGCAGGAAGGAATAGGTTTCCATGATCCCCCCTTACCGCGACGCATCAGGTGTGAAGGTCGAAAAGTCGACCAGCGTGCCCAGCATTTGCAGATAGGCCACCAGCGCATCCATTTCGCTTACACCGGGCTTGCCGTCAAAATCCGCCACGGTCACCTTAGGCCCGTAGCGGCCCAAAAGGCCGGTGGTGTCGCCATCGGGCGTGTCTTGCGCCACGAAGTCAGCCTTGGCATTGGCGATTTCATCGTTGGTATAGGGCACACCGACCATGCGGTGGGTTGCCATCACATCGCCGATATATTCGGGGCTTAACTCTGTCGTGGCGAGGTAGGCATATTTCGGCATGACAGATTCCGGCACGATGGCTTCCGGGTTCGACAGGTGGTCAACGTGCCAAGCGTTCGAATATTTGCCGCCAACCCGCGCCAGATCGGGGCCGGTGCGTTTAGACCCCCATTGGAACGGGTGGTCATACATCGATTCCGCCGCCAGCGAGTAGTGGCCGTAGCGTTCCACCTCATCGCGCATCGGGCGGATCATCTGGCTGTGGCAAACATAGCAGCCTTCGCGGATGTAGATGTTGCGACCCGCCAGTTCCAAGGGCGTATAGGGGCGCATCCCTTGGACGTTTTCGATGGTGTTTTGCAGGTAGAACAGCGGCACGATCTGCACCAAGCCGCCGATCAGCACGACCAAAAGGCTTAGCACCAACAGGATCGAGGCGTTTTTCTCGATGATCTTGTGTTTGTCTAGAAAAGCCATGTTCCCTGCTCCTATTCAGCCGGAACGGCGGCGTAGGCGCTGGCCTTGGCAGGCTGGGCGTTCACCGTCATCCAAAGATTATAGACCATGATAAGCCCACCGGTCAGGTACATCGCCCCGCCCAAGCCGCGCACCACATACATCGGGAACTTTGCAGCCACCGTGTCGGCAAAGGCGTTCACAAGGAAGCCGTTCGCATCCACTTCGCGCCACATCAGGCCTTCCATGATGCCCGACACCCACATCGAAGCGGCGTAAAGCACGATCCCGATCGTGGCCAACCAGAAGTGCCAAGACACCAGTTTCAGGCTGTAAAGCCCTTCACGGTTCCACAAGCGCGGGGTCAGGAAGTACAGGACCGAGAAGGTGATCATCCCGTTCCAGCCCAAAGCACCAGAGTGCACGTGCCCAATCGTCCAGTCGGTATAATGGCTAAGCGAGTTGACGGCCTTGATCGACATAACCGGGCCTTCAAAGGTCGACATGCCGTAAAAGCCGATGGCGATCACCATCATGCGCACCACCGGATCGGTGCGCAGCTTGTCCCATGCGCCCGACAGCGTCATCAGCCCGTTGATCATGCCACCCCAAGACGGCATCCACAGCATAACCGAAAACACCATGCCAAGGGTCGAGGCCCAATCCGGCAAAGCGGTGTAGTGCAAGTGGTGCGGACCGGCCCAGATATACAGGAAGATCAGCGCCCAGAAGTGGATGATCGACAGCTTATAGCTGTAAACTGGCCGTTCGACCTGCTTGGGCACAAAGTAGTACATCATGCCCAAAAAGCCTGCCGTTAGGAAGAAACCCACGGCGTTGTGGCCATACCACCACTGCACCATGGCATCCTGCACGCCTGAATAAACCGGCACAGACAAAGACCCAAGGATCGACACCGGAATGGCGGCGTTGTTGACAAGGTGCAACATGGCCACGGTCAGGATCATCGACAGATAGAACCAGTTGGCGACGTAGATGTGGGGCTCGCGCCGTTTGACCAAGGTGCCGACAAAGACCGCCAAAAAGGCCACCCAGACCACCGTGATCCACAGGTCAATATACCAAACGGTTTCGGCGTATTCTTTGCCCTCGGTTCCGCCCAGAATGTAAGACGATGCCGCCAGCACGATCATCAACTGCCAGCCCCAGAACACGAACCAGCCAAGGTTGCCGCCCCAAAGCCGTGCTGCAGAGGTGCGCTGCACAACATAAAACGCCGACATGATCAGCGCGTTGCCGCCAAAAGCGAAAATCACCGCCGAGGTGTGCAAGGGCCGCAACCGGCCAAAGTTCAAGATCCCCTCGGTCACATTGCCTAGGTTCAACGAAGGGAAAGCCAGTTGGAAGGCGATCACCACGCCCACCAGAAAGCCCACAATGCCCCAGAACGAGGTGGCAATCACCCCAGCCCGGATCACCCCGTCTTGGTATTCATTCGGCGTGCTTGTTTTGTCTTCACCCACTAGGCGCAGCACATAGATAAAGGTGATCGCGGCTGCGATGGCGACCTCTATCGCGTTGACCATGTAGGGAAGATCATGCGCGTAATTGGCAGCGATGGCGGCTAGAAGCGCCACAGCCGCCAGCACGATCAATTTGGCGTAGTCCCACATTTCCTGTTCCCTTCGTCCTTTGACCCTGTTTCGCGCGCTGATTCATGCGCCGCGATACGGGTTCTGACTGATGGCTATTTTGCAGGTGCGGCGAAGCTATGCCTTGATCCATGTCAATTGTGCGTGATGGCCAACATGATCCGCATCAAGGCGCGGTCGCCTGAGGGGTGGCATCAAGGCCCTATCGAGGAACCCGGAGGCGAACATGAGCTACAAATCCATCCTGACCGTTGTCACCAACCCCGCTATGGCCGAAGCACAAGTTACCGCAGCCGCCCGCATGGCTTTGGGCTTTGACGCCCACTTGGACGTTTTGGCCGTAGGGGTCGATCAGGCCCAAGTCGGCTATGCCTACATCGGCGCAGGCGCTGTTTTAAGCGAGTTCTCGCTGGAACGCGCCGAAGGCGATGCGCGCGCCGCAGCGAATGCCGCCAATGCGGCCTTGGCCGAGATGGACCCAGCCCTGCGGTCAAGTGTTGAAACCGTCGTGGCCGAAATGGGCAGCCTGACATCGGTGGTGGGCAATGCGGCCAGCTTTGTCGATCTGGTGGTGCAATGCCGCCCCTATTCCGGCGCGCAAAACTACCAAGCCGAAGCGGTGATTGAAGCCGCCCTGTTTGAAGGCCGCGCGCCCGTGCTGATCATTCCTGAAACCGAAATCGGCAAGGTGCTTGCCCTTAACACCTTGGCCCATCCGCGCCGCGTTTTGCTGGCATGGAACCAAAGCAGTGAAGCACTCGCCGCCGTGCGCCGCGCCTTGCCTTTGCTGAAGATGGCCGATCTGGTCGATGTCACCGTGATCGACCCGCCCGCGCGCGGGCCAGAACGGTCTGATCCGGGTGGGGTGCTGTGCCAATACCTTGTGCGCCACGGCGTGAAGGCGCAGGTGTCGGTGTTGGCGAAGACGATGCCGAAGATTTCAGACGTTCTGGCGCGACACGCGTTGGACGAGGGCTGCGATATGATGGTGATGGGGGCTTATGGCCATTCCCGCCTGCGCGAAGCGGTGTTGGGCGGCACAACCCGCGCCGTGCTGGAAGCGGTGAAGATTCCCGTGCTGATGGCGCATTAAGAATGAATCAGGGGGCGGGGGAAACCCTGCCCCTTAGCCTTGTGCTGCCGTGTCTGGCCCGGGAAAATGGCACGCCACGGCCCGCGATCCGCCCAGTAGTGCTGGCACCTGTTGCGCACAAAGGGGTTGGGCGCGCGCGCACCGCGTGCGAAAAACACAGCCCGACGGCGGGGCCATGGGCGAGGGCAACTCTCCCTCTAGCGCGATCATCTTCTTGGCGCGCTCTGCGGCTGGGTTCGGAATCGGCACGGCAGACAACAGCGCTTGGGTATAGGGATGCTGCGGGGCGGCGAACAGGTCGGCCTTGGGCGCATCCTCCATCACCTTGCCCAGATACATCACCATCACCCTGTCAGAGATATGTTTGACCACCGACAGGTCATGGGCGATGAAAATCATCGCCAGCCCGAAATCGCGCCGCAAGTCGGCCAAAAGGTTGATCACCTGCGCTTGGATCGACACATCGAGTGCCGACACAGGTTCATCACAAATCAGCACCTTGGGTTCCACAATCAACGCGCGCGCAATGCCGATGCGCTGGCATTGGCCGCCGGAAAATTCATGCGGATAGCGGTTGATCTGGTTGGGCAACAGGCCCACGCGGTCCATCATCACCTGCACGCGGGCCTTAACCTCGGCGGCGCTTAGGTGGGGGTAATGGGTGCGCAGGGGTTCGGCCACGATCTGGCCCACCGTCATGCGTGGATCAAGGCTGGCAAAGGGGTCTTGGAACACCATCTGAATGTCAGCGCGCCGCGCCAGCATTTGGGCGGGCGGCAGGGTCAGCAGATCGGTGCCTGCAAACAAAACCTTCCCCGTGGCGGGCAGCATTCTGATCAAGGCGCGCGCCAGCGTCGATTTGCCCGACCCGCTTTCGCCCACAATGCCCAAGGTTTCGCCCGCGTTCAGCGTGAAACTGACATCTTTCACCGCTTGCAACTGCTTTGGCGCCGCCCAAGGCATCTGCCCTTCACGCCGTATGGCAAAGGTCACCGACAGGTTGCGCGCCTCGATCAGGGGGGTCATGACAGCTCGCCTTCTGGCCGGTTGCAGGCGCGTTGGCGGTTGGGGGCAAAGGGTGACAGCGGTGCAAGCGTATCGCGGCACAGGTCCAACACATCAGGGCAGCGCGGCGCAAAGGGGCAGCCCTTTGGGGCGCGGGTCATGTTGGGCGGCGTGCCGGGGATGGCCAACAGCGCATCATTGTCTTGGTCAACCCGTGGCAGCGCGCGCAACAGGCCGCGCGCATAGGGGTGGCTGGGGCTTTCGAAGAACGGATCGACGGGCGCTGTCTCCATCACTTGGCCGGCGTACATCACAATCACCTCGCGGCAAAAGCCCGCGATCACGCCCAGATCATGGGTGATCAAGATCGTCGCCATGCCGAAATCGCGCTGCAAATCGCGCAGCAGCGCCATGATTTGCGCCTGCACAGTGACATCCAGCGCCGTGGTGGGTTCATCGGCGATCAGCAGGTCAGGCTGGCACAAAAGGCTCATCGCGATCATGACACGCTGGCGCATACCGCCCGAAAACTCGTGCGGGAACAGATGAATGCGTGAGCGCGCGTCAGGGATTTTCACCGCATCCAGCATTCGAACGCATTCCGCCAAGGCTGCGGCTTTGGTCATGCCTTTATGATGCACCAAACCTTCGGCCATCTGGTCAGAGACGCGCATATAGGGGTTTAGCGCCGTCATCGGGTCTTGAAATATCATGGCGATGTGGTTGGCGCGCAGGGCGTTCAGCGTTTTCAGCGGCGCACCGATCAACTCTGTGCCGTTGAACAAAGCCGATCCCCGTGCCGTGCCGTTGCGCGCCAAAAGCCCCATCAGGGCAAAGGCCAACTGGCTTTTGCCCGACCCGCTTTCGCCGACAATGCCCAGCGTTTGGCCCTTTTCCAGCGCAAAGCTAACCCCGTTCACGGCATTCACCGTGCCATCCGGCGTAGAGAAACTGACGCCCAGATTAGAAACATTCAGCAGGGCCATTCAGCGATCCTTCGGGTCAAGCGCATCGCGCAACCCGTCACCGATGAAGTAAAAGGCGAACATGGTCATGATGAAAAACAACATCGGAAAGCCCAACTGCCACAGCGTGCCATAGCGCATCGTCTTGGCCCCTTCCGAGATCAGCGCCCCCAACGAGGTTTGGGGTTCTTGCACCCCAAGCCCCAGAAAAGAGATGAAGCTTTCGGTCAGGATGATGTCGGGCACCAGCAGCGTGGCATAGACGATCACGATGCCCAAAAGGTTGGGCACGATATGGCGTAGAATGATGCGAAAGGCGGGCACGCCGGTGGCCTGTGCCGCCTCTATATACTCGCGCGATTTCAGGGTTAGGGTCTGGCCCCGCACGATTCGCGCCATCGAGGGCCAAGACAAAAAGCCGATCCCTATCAGCAAAACGCCCAGCGATTTGCCAAACATCACCAACAGCAAGATCAGCACGAACATGAAGGGAATGGCCAAAAGCACATCGACCAAGCGCATCATAAGCCCGTCGATCCACCCGCCCACATAGCCCGCCACCGCGCCGTAAAGCGTGCCCACCAGCACCGAAATTGCCGTACCAACCACGCCGACATACAGCGAGATTCGCGTGCCCATCGCTGCACGCGCAAACAGATCGCGGCCCTGATCATCGACGCCGAAGTAATAGCCCTTGGCCCAATCGGGCGCCCCCATCTCGGCGGCGTGGCCCATGATGGTGAAGTCAATGTAATCGTAGCTATAGGGCGAAATGGCTTGGCCGAAGGCGGCAAAGGCCAAGCACAGCACCAGCAAACCCACCCCCGCCATCGCCGCCTTGTTGCGCCCAAAGCGCAACCGCGCATCAGCCCAAAGCGAGCGGCCCTTCACCTCGTCCAGCCGCGCCAAGCGTTGGGCCAAGGCATTCATATCAATTGCGGAAAGTGCCATGGTTACAGCCGGATCTTGGGGTCGATCCATGCGTAAAGCACGTCAACCAGCAGGTTAAAGACAATGGTCAGCACGCCCACCAACAGCGTCACCCCCATCATCAAGGCGTAATCGCGGTTCAACGCCGCATCGACAAAGAACTTGCCGATCCCTGCGGTGGAAAAGAACATGTCAATCACCACAGACCCGGTGATCATCGACACAAAGGTGGGGCCAAGATAGCTAAGCACCGGAATAAGCGCAGGCTTTAAAGCGTGGCGCAAAATCACCTTATGGGTCGGCAGGCCCTTGGCCCGCGCGGTGCGGATGTGGTTCAGCGTCAGCACCTCTAGCATGGAAGAGCGCACGATCCGCGCAATCGAGGCCATGTAGGCCGTGGCCATGGCGATCACCGGCATCACCTGATGCTTCCAATCGCCCCCCTCCCACCCGCCGCCGGGCAGCCAGCCCAGCCAGAGGGTGAAGATCAACACCAGTATCGGAGCCATCACGAAGTTGGGCAAAACCTGCGCCCCGATCGAAACCCCCACCGCCAGATGATCCAGCCACGAGTTCTGGAACACCGCCGCAAAAACCCCCAAAACCAGCCCCACACCCACCGCCAGCACAAAGGCAATCGCCCCGTAAGACAGGGTCACAGGAAAGCCTTGGGCGATGATTTCGTTGACGGTGCGATCTTTGTACACAAAAGACGGGCCAAAGTCGAAATGGGCCACAATCCCCCAGACATAACGCGCCATTTGCACCCAGATCGGCTGATCCAGCCCGTATTTGGCGTTCAAATTCGCTAAAACAGCCGCTTGCAGTTGCTTTTCTTGGGTGAACGGCCCGCCGGGGGCGGCGTGCATCATCAAGAATGAAATCACGATCAACGCCAAAAGCGTTGGAACCGCCACGGCAAGCCGCTTAAGGATAAAGACCAGCATAGGTCACCCGATCAGAGGGCCGCACGCGCGGCCCCCTGCCCTGACAGAGGTCATTGTTTGACGCGGTACAAGTCTTTGGCGTACCAGAACTGCATCACATCATGCTGCGGCAGGCCCTTTAGGTCGGGCTTGACCATATCAACCTTGGCATAGTGATAGATCGGAATGACAGGCATATCCGCTGCCAAGATCTGCTCTGCCGCCGTGTAGTTGGCCGACGGGTCAGCCATGGTTTTGGCGTCTTTGAGCAACTTGTCATAGTCAGCATTGGCGAACTTGCCGTCATTGTTGGTCGAATATGAGGCGTACAAATCAAGGAATGTCGACGCCTCGTTATAGTCGGCGCACCAAGCATAGCGGGCCATGTCAAAGTCGCCCGCGATCAGCTTGTCGGTGTGAACCTTCCATTCGTAGTTGTTCGGCGTCAGTTCCACGCCCAAGGTTTGCTTCCACATTTGCTGAATGGCCACGGCGATTTTCTTGTGCGCGTCCGAGGTGTTGTAGTTCAGCGTCAGTTGCAGCGGATGGTCTGGGCCAAAGCCTGCTTCGGCCAAAAGTGCCTTGGCTTTGTCGTTACGCTCTGCCTGCGTCCAATGCGAATAGTCGATGTCGGGCATCACATAGCCGTTGATGGCAGGCGGGGTCCAAGAATAGGCAGGCGTTTGGCCGCCTTGCAGGATGTTGTTCACGATCACATCGCGGTCAACGGCGTAAGACAGGGCCATGCGCACGCGCACATCTTTCAGCGCCTCGTTGCCTTTGCCATCGGCCAAATTGATGATGTAATCATAAGCGCAGGCATAGGGCGTGGAATGCGCTTCGGCAGGGAATTCTTCTTTCAAACGCGGATATTGGCCCGCGGGCACTTCGGTGCGGTCCAATTCTCCGGCTTGATAGCGGGTTAGGGCTGCGTCTTCGTCGTTGATCACAAGGGCTGTGACGGGCGACATGATGACGTTGGCGGCATCCCAATACGCGGGGTTCTTTTCTTCGACGTATTTTTCGCCATCGACAAAGTCTTTCAGCAGATAAGCGCCGTTGGTGACGATGTTTTCCGGCTTGGTCCAATCGGCGCCAAACTTTTCAATCGCAGCTTTCGGCGCTGGGAAGGTAGAGGTGTTGGTCAACATCTTGGTGAAATAGGGGATCGGGTTGTCTAGGGTGACTTCAAGGGTCAGATCATCCACCGCCTTCACACCCAGTTCACTGGCAGGGGTTGTGCCTGCGGTGATCGCGGCGGCGTTTTTCACCTGCGCCAGTTCCAGATAATAGGCGTATTCCGACGCCAGCGCCGGATCGACCAAACGCTGCCAGCCATAAACATAGTCCGCCGCCGTCACGGGCGTGCCGTCAGACCATTTCGATTCGGGGCGCAGTTTGAAGGTGTAGGTCAGCTTGTCATCCGACACGGTGAACGAGACGGCCCCCGCCGGAACCAAGTTGCCATCGCCGTCTTCGTTGAACAACCCTTCAAACAGGCCACGCGCCACATCGGAATCTTCGACCGACGAAATCAGTTGCGGGTCCAGTGACTTGACGGAATCAAGCATGCGGTAGGTATAGGCTTGGTTATCGGCCAGTTCTTCGCCGGTGCGCGGGTTGGTGTCAGCCCAGACGGGCAGCGCAACCGCGACCAGAAGGGTGGATAACAGCAGATGTTTTTTCATGTCGTGCTCCCCGAATGTGGTTAGGCAATCGAACGCTGCCTTAAACGTCAAATCCTAGGCTTCGCCCAAGGCGAGGCAAGCGCAAACTGTGCAAAAAGATGTTTCAAGCGACCGGAGCCCAAATAACATCGTCGATTTTGGGCACACCCGTCGCCAGCATCACCAAGCGGTCAAACCCCATCGCGATGCCAGAGGCGGCGGGCATAAAGGGCAAGGCTGAAAGCAAATCTTCGTCGAGCGGGTAACGTTCGCCGTAAACGCGGTGCTTTTCGTCCATCTCGGCGTCAAAGCGCAGGCGTTGTTCGGCGGCGTTGGTCAGTTCGCCAAAGCCGTTGGCCAGTTCGACCCCGCAGGCATACAGCTCAAACCGTTCGGCCAAGCGCGCATCGCCGGGCATTCGGCGTGCAAGGGCGGCTTCGGCGGCAGGATAGCGGTCAAGGATCGTCGGGCGACCTTGGCCCAAGTGCGGTTCCACCTTGGCAACCAGCACGCGCGACAGCAGGTCTGACCATGTGTCATCTTCGGCCACACGCAGGCCAATGGCCTGCATCTGGCGCGCCAGTGGCGCAGGGTCGGTGGTGCCATCGGCGTGGATTGAGGCGAATAGGTCGATGCCCGCATAGCGTTCAACAGCCTCAACCACGCCCAAACGTTCGGGGGTGGCGAAAGGATCACAGGTTAAGTCGCGGTAGCGCAGGGTTTGGCTGCCCGCCACGGTGCAGGCCAGTTGCATCAGATCGGTGCAGTCTTGCATCAGTTGGGCGTAATCTTCCGCCACGCGGTACCATTCCAGCATGGTGAATTCGGGCGAATGCAAAGGGCCGCGTTCGCGGTTGCGCCAAACGTGGGTCAGGGCAAAGATGCGTTCTTCCCCCGCCGCCAACAGCTTTTTCATCGCAAACTCGGGCGAAGTGTGCAGATACATCGCGCGCAACACCCCGTCGTTGCCGATGGCTTGGGTGGCAAAGCCGTGCAAATGCGCCTCGTTTCCGGGGCTGACCTGTAAGGCTGTCGGATCCACCTCAAGAAAACCTCGCGCATCAAACCATTGGCGCAGGCCAGATTGCAGCCGCGCACGGGCCAAAAGGGCGGGTCTGCGGTCGGCGTGGCGCTTTTGCGACCACCACGGTGATAGGGTCATGAAGCTTCCTCTGGCGATTTGTGAAAAATACAGGTAAAGGCTGCGCCGATACGGCCCTTCCTTAGCGACCGGGGCCCAGGGAAACAAGGAATCCGTCTCGTGAAGGTCATCGCATCCTCGCTCCGCAAGGGCAACATCGTCGAACTGGAAGGCAAATTGTATGTCGTCCTGAAATCGGAAAACTTCCACCCCGGCAAGGGCACGCCGACCACTTCGGTCGATATGCGCCGCATTTCGGACGGGGTGAAGGTGGCTGAACGCTGGCGCACGACCGAGATGGTCGAAAAGGCCACGGTCGACGAACGCGAATACGACTTCTTGTATGAAGACGGCGAAGGGTTCCATTTTATGGAACCGCTCAGCTATGATCAGATCACTGTGTCGGAAGACGTTGTGGGCGACAGCAAGGTGTTTTTGGGTGAGGGCGTGAAAGCCTATGTCCAGACCTTTGACGGCGTGGCCATCGCCATCACCCTGCCGCTGAAAGCCGTGGTCGAGATTGCCGAGACAGAGCCTGTGACCAAGGGGCAAACCGCCTCGTCCTCGTTCAAGCCGGCGATCTGCACCAACGGGTTGCGTGTTCTGGTTCCGCCCCATATCGGGCCGGGCACCAAGATTGTGATCAACACCGAAGACCTGACCTATCAAGAACGCGCCAAGGACTGATCTGGTTTGATGCGTGAACAAAAGCCGAGGGCATCGAGCCCTCGGCTTTTGTGTTGCCAGCACCCGATCGGCAAGCCTGCGTCAAAAGTGGGCTTAATGCGCCTTGCGCCAATCCCAAGGCAAATCAAACGCTCCGGCCCATAGGCCAAGGCGTGCCGATTTAGCGGCAGTTTCGGCGGGCACATAGGCGCTGGAATAATGAACATAGGCCACCGCCAGCCCCTTGCCCACCAAATAGGCCCCCACATCCTGCCCGTTGACGCTGCAAACAGCCACGATGCGCTTATAACGGTCGATGTCTTTCTTAGCACAGGTGACAGTCTGGCGACCGATAAGATTGCTCAGCGCATTGGCCGCCACCTGACCGCAGCGATAGGGCTGACCCACCGCATCAGTGCAAAGCTGCTTTGATTCCGGTGCGTCGATGCCAAAAAGGCGGAAGCGTTGGCCGTGTATATCAACGGTATCGCCATCAATCACCGAAGTGACACCTGCATAAGCCGCATCGACGGGGTTGTGGCAGTGAAATTCACCGGTCTTGCGGTTGTGATGGCACCCATTGGCATTGAGCTTGCCCGCATGGGCTGAGGCTTGCGAACAGGCCAAAATCAATGCCACAAAGGCGATTGCAAGTTTAAACATAGCGCTGACCCCGTTGCGGTGGAGTGGCTACGCATGGGACCGATCATCGCTTTGGGTCAAATAATCTTAGGTGCACAGAAAAACCCTAAAGAGTAATAGCGGCAATCAAGTCGGCGCGCGAATACCCTTGCGGATATGGGAGCGAGGCTTCACGTTCATAGGGCAGTTCCAGCAGGGCAAAGACGGTATGACAATGAGATCCGACAGGGTATTGCTTGCACCCTGCGCCTGCGAACCGGCTGAAACCGATGATGAATTTCGCCCTTCAGTTGACCTATTCCATGTCAGTCACACGCATTCTGAAGCCGGATTGGCACCTTGCCGTGCTGCGCGACGTAACGCACTGGCAGAATACGGCGCCAAATCAATCAGCTATGGCCCACACCCGATCCTTGACCGGCACGGGGATGATCGCAAGCGCCACATCCTCAACCCCCTTGGCCATGGCTAGGCGCTTTTGCATCGCAACCCTTGTGGTTGTGGCGCTGGCCCATGCCGCCAGTGCCGAACCGCAACGTTTTTCCAAAGTCGGGGATCGGCTTTATCTCGACAGCAACGTGCCTTTTGCCAATGACACCTCGCAAAGCATTGGCGCGGCGGATGAGGATGCGCTTTTGCGCTATCTGAACGAAGACCCCGCCATTCGGACTGTTGTGCTAAACTCGACCGGCGGGTCTACGGAAACGGGGCGGTCTATGGCGCATATCATTGCAAAGTTTGGCCTTGATACCGAAGTGGTCGGTCGCTGCCTAAGTGCCTGCACCTTGATCTTTATGGGTGGCACGCACCGAACTTTGCCCAAGGGCAGCGTTTTAGGGTTTCATCGCAGTTACGTCGAGGTCATCAATCTTGGTGAAGCCAAAAAATCCAAATCTTTGGTCGCCGATGAATACGACCGCGGGGTGGATGAAACGCTGGCCAATGTGACATTCCTGGTTGAGCGGGGGGTTGATATCGGCTTTACGCTAAAAGCGCTCAGCTATGAACCGGCCGACATGTGGCTGCCGTCGCGCGCCGAATTGACCGCAGCAGGAGTGTTGACCGCGCCATGAAATTCCTTGCCACGCTTTTTGCCTTTGTGGCGCTGCCGGCCATGGCCGACATCCATATCGAGGGTGATGCCTTAATATACGACACCGTTACATCAAGTTACGTGCTGAATAGATTATCCGATGCCGATGCCATAGGCACTTTGTTGCGCGACAACCCCGAAGTGCGGCGCGTGGTGATAAGCGGGGATTTCTTGATGACCCGAGACGCCCTTGACGTGGCGCGGGTGGTGGATGACTTTGGTTTGAATACCGAAGTGCGTGGTACGTGCAGCGGGGGCTGTTTGTATATTCTGGCCGCCGGAAAGACGCGCAGCTTGGAAAAGGGTGGCCTGCTGCATCTTAGGCGCATCGTTATTCCGTCAGAGGATTTGCGCGAACAGTTTGACCACCAAAAAGCGATTTACGGCTGGGAAGATGAGTTCGACCAAGCCGCCTTTATGTATGATCGCGCCCAAAACGACATGCGCGATGCGCTGGGATTTTTGCTGGATCACGGGGTCAGTTTGACCTTCGCTTTGCGGGTTTTTGACACGCCACGGCAGGATTTCTGGACACCCACGCGCGAAGATCTGGTGGCGGGCGGGGTGATTGGGCGGTAGCGCGTGCTGCGCCAGATCAGCCGCGACGGCACAGGGCTGCGGGGGGCTAACCCCCCGCTTCAAGGGCGCTTAAGCCTGTAGGGTCAAAGACCCCGTGACGGGCAGAAAGGCGGCGGCGTTGGGCGCAAGGGTCAGGGTATTGCCTGACAGCGCAGCGCCAAGTGACGCCGCTTGGGGGCCAGCGGTGCCCTGCACGGTGACCCTATGCGCGTGGGCCGACAGGTTGAACACGCACAGCAGGCTTTCGGTGTCGCTTTGGCGCGTAAAGGCCAGCAGCGGTTCGGGCAGATCATGGAACACGGTCTTTCCCGCCATCAGGGCCTGTGACCCTTTGCGCAGCGCCAACATCGCGCGGTAGAACTCCAGAACCGAACCCGCAACCCCCGTTTGCCCCGCCACATTGCGCGCCAATTGCGGGGCTTTCACCGGCAGCCAAGGCTTGCCCGTGGTGAACCCGCCGCTCTGCGTGCCATCCCACACCATCGGCGTGCGGGTATTGTCGCGGCCAATCGGTTCGGGCCAAAAGTTGATGCCTTGCGGATCGGTCAATTCCTCAAGCCCCAGTTCCGTGTTGGTTTGGCCCAGTTCTTCGCCCTGCCACAGACAGATCGAGCCTTGGAAGCTGAGCAGCAGGGCTGCGGCCTGTTTGGCCACCGCATCCTCGCTTTCAGCGTGTTTGGCCCAGCGCGAGACATGGCGCATCACATCATGGTTGGAAAAGGCCCACATCGGCCAGCCGTTCGGGGCGCCGGTGAAGAACTCGGAGATTTTCTTGCGAAAGAAGGCGGCGGAGTAGTCGTGGCCCATCATCTCGAACGAATAGCATTGATGCAGGCGGCACGGCGCGGTGTAATCGCCCATCATCTCAATCGCGTGGTGGCTTTCGCCCATTTCTCCCACCGTTGCCGTGCCGGGATATTCATCCATCACGCGGCGGATGCGTTCCATCCAGCCAAGGTTCTCAGGCTGGTTTTTGGAAAACAGGTGATACTGCATATTGTAGGGATTGCCGTCGACATAGTCTTTGACAACGTAATCCGCCGCATCGTTGCGAAACAGCGCGTCTTTGTAAAAATAGTTCACCGTGTCAAAGCGAAAGCCATCCACGCCGCGATCAAGCCAAAAGCGCAGCACGCCTTCCATGTAATCGACAACCTCGGGGTTGCGATAGTTGAAGTCGGGCTGCTGGGGCAGGAAAGAGTGCATGTAATACTGCTTGCGCCGCGCATCCCACGTGAACGCAGGCCCGCCAAACACCGACAGCCAGTTGCACGGCGGCGTGCCATCGGGGCGCGCATCGACCCAGATGTACCAATCGGCCTTGGGGTTGGTGCGGCTGGTGCGGCTTTGGGCAAAGAACGGATGCTGGTTGGAACAATGGTTCAGCACCTGATCAATGATCACCTTTAGCCCCAATTCATGAGCGCGCACGATCAGCGCGTCAAAATCGGACAGCGTGCCAAAGACAGGGTCAACGTCGGTGTAGTTTGACACATCATAGCCCATGTCCAGCATGGGCGAGGTGAAGAAGGGTGACAGCCACACCGCATCGCAGCCCAGATCGGCGATGTGATCCAGCCGCCGGATGATGCCCTGCAAGTCGCCAACCCCATCCCCGTTGTCATCCTGAAACGACCGAGGATAGACCTGATAGGTCACCGCACCACGCCACCATTCTGCCATCTTCACTCTCCGCGATTTGCCAGTTTGGTTTAGCACAGCGCGGCGCGGGGTGTTACCAAAACCGCGCTGTGGGGGGATTATTGCGGGAAGATATGTGCTTGTGCTGCATCAAAGGTCAGCCCCAAGTCGGCCCCGATGGGAAAAACCGCATCGCGCGCAAGGGCCGCGATTAGGCGAGTGCCATCGCCCAGCGTCAGGTCAACCACGGTTTCCGACCCCAAACGCTCGGTCAGCGCGATGCGCCCTTGCAACATGCCGCCCGAATCTACCGGTGTCAGATATTGCGGGCGAATGCCCAGCTTGGCCTTGCCACCAGCGCTAAAGCCGCCGACCTTGGCGGTGATTTCCACCGGCTTTAGGGCTGCATTCGACACCAGAACCTTGGACCCGTTCACCGCCGTCACATCAACATCCAGAAAGTTCATCGCCGGAGAGCCCAAGAACCCTGCCACAAACAGATTGGCTGGGTCGTGATACAGCTCCATCGGCGAGCCGATCTGTTGCACCATACCGTCTTTCAGCACCACGATCTTATCGGCCAAGGTCATGGCTTCGACCTGATCATGGGTGACATAGATCATCGTGGCGCCAAGCTGCTGGTGCAGCTTGCCAATTTCCAGCCGCATATCCATGCGCAAAGCGGCATCTAGGTTTGAGAGGGGTTCATCAAACAAAAACACCTGCGGATTGCGCACAATCGCCCGCCCGATGGCGACACGCTGGCGCTGGCCACCAGACAATTGGCTGGGCCTGCGATCAAGCAAATGTTCCATCTGCAAAATGCGCGCGGCGTTGGCAACTTTCTCGGCCTTTTCGGCCTTTGAAGCACCGGCAATCGTCAACCCAAAGCCCACGTTCTCGCGCACCGACATATGGGGGAAAATGGCGTAGCTTTGAAACACCATCGCCACGCCGCGATCTTTGGGGGGCAGGTCGTTGACAACCTTGCCGCCAATCGACAATTCGCCTGCCGAGATATCCTCTAGCCCCGCGATCATGCGCAGCAAGGTCGATTTGCCGCAGCCTGACGGGCCGACGAAAACGACGAATTCGCCGTCTTCAATATCAATATCCACGCCCTTGATCACATGGGCCGTGCCGTAGCTTTTCTTCAAGCCTTTGAGGGTGATGCCAGCCATAGGTCAGCCCGCCGTCTTTGCGGTGGGCACAACCCGCAGCAGCCCGTCAGGGCCTGCCACGACAGGTTCAGGGTCCATCACATAGCCGCCGAACTTGTCTTTGCCACCATCGGCAAAGCCCAAGATCACAAGGCCATCAGGGCCGTTCACGATGCGCGCGGCGTAGCGGCGGCAGGGTTCTGCGCCGTCAAGGAAGGGGCCGGGGGCAATGCGCCACGGGCCACGGGGGTGGTCGGCCATCAGATAGTGGTTGCCGGTCACAGGGCTTTGCGGGTTGGTGGCGCGGTAATGGGCCGACCATTGCGAACCTGCGGTGCAAAACAGGCAATACCAGCGGCCTGCGTGTTCAAAGACCTGCGGCACCTCTAGCTGGCCCATGCCGCCAGTGAAGACAGGGGGGCGCAGCGTCCATGTGTACAGATCGGGCGAGGTTGCAAAGCCAATCGCGCCACCAGCGTTCGCCTCGGGGATGCCGGGGGCGCGGGCGGTGAAGTACATCAGCCAACCCTCGGAATCGGGGTCTTTCATCACCCAAGGGTCGCGCATGGCGCGGTCGTGCCAATGACCGACCATATGGTCTTTTTCGTAGGTGTCAGCATTAGGGCCTTGCAGATCTAGGCATAGCCCGTCGCCCACGCGCACCCAAGAATGCAAATCGCTGGATGTCGCATGGCCGATGCGCTGGTACATCGACTTTTCTGCCAAGGTCGTGCCGGTATAGAACAAATGCCACAGCCCATCCGGCCCTTGCAGCACCGAACCCGTCCAAGTCGTGCTGTCATCCCAAGCGGGGCCATTTTTCTGCGGGGCAAACATCGTGCCAAGATGCGTCCAGTTCACCAAGTCTTTCGAAGTGGCATGGCCTTGGGATACGTTGAAATGGCGCAGGTCAGGGTCGCCCAAGCTGGTCGAAGCTTGCAAAAAGAAGCCATGATAGGTGTCGCCGTCTTTGGCGTACCAGCTGTCCCATATCCATTTTCCGTCGATTGCGATGACCATCGTTTGGTTCCTTTGCCAAAAGCCGGGGGCGCTGCCCCCGGACCCCCGGGATATTTGAGCACGAATGAAAGGGGAAAGGCTTAGCCCTTGACCCCGGTGGAAGCGATAGAGGCGATGAAGGCCTTTTGCAGGTAGAGGTAAAAGGCGAGCACAGGCACGGTGATAAGGGATAGGTAGGCCATGATCTCTCCCCAAGCGCGGTTGAGCTGGAAGAAGTATTGCAAGCCCACCATGACGGGGCGGTATTGCTCTTCTTGGGTGACCATGATGGGCCAGAGGTATTGGTTGTACATCGCCAGAAACTTAAGGATCGCAGCCGTGGCCAGCACGGGGCCAGACAGGGGCATGACGATGCGGCGGTAGATGGCGAACCAGCTTGCGCCTTCAACGCGGGCGGCTTCGATCAACTCTGCAGGCAGGTCTTTGAAATATTGCACGAACAGATAGATCGTCAGCCCGTCGGCGATGAAGGGCACGATCTGGACGCGGTAGGAATTCAGCCAGCCCCAAGTGATGCCATCCAAGCCGATCCAAGGCAGCTTGGACGCTTCTAACAGCAGCGGAATGGCGATGGTTTCAAAGGGCACGATCAGCGTGGCCAAGATCACCGTCAGCGCCAGATCGCGGCCTTTCCAGTTCACAAAGGTGAAGGCAAAAGCCGCAACCGAACACAGCGCCAACGAGGCTATGACCGTCACCCCCGTCACCAGAACCGAGTTGAACACAAACAACGCGACAGGGGCGCGCTTGAAGGCGTCAAAGTAGTTGTTCAGCGAGATGTCCCCCACCGGCAGCAGCGCGCGGAACGAATGGGCATCGGCCAGCAATTGCTCGGACGGTTTGAGCGAGGAGACGACCATAAAGATCAGCGGAAAGCTGAAGATCGCCGCAATCAGGCACAAAACGCTATAGCGCACCACCAGCCGCAAGCCGCGATTGTCTTGGGAAATCTGGGCCATGTTAGGCTTTCTCTCGGGTCAGGTAGCGTTGGATCAGCGAGACCGACAGCACAATCACAAACAAGATCACCGAAATGGCTGACCCTGCCGAGATGTCTTGTTTGCCATAGCCGCGCTGGATGGCTTGGAACACGATGGTTTGCGTACTGTCCAAGGGGCCGCCCTTGGTCATCACATCAATCTGGCTGAACAGCCCGAAAGCCTGCATCGTGATCACCACCAGCACCAGCACCGCTGTATTCCGCAGGCCGGGCCATGTGATGTAGCGGAAGGTTTGCCATTTCGATGCGCCTTCAATCGCGCCCGCCTCATACAGCGTGGGAGAGATGGTTTGCAGGCCCGATAGCCAGATCACCATATGAAAACCAACCGCTTGCCAGACCGACATGAAGATGATCGCCCCCAAAGCTGTCGAGGGATTTCCCAGCCAGTCGATCCTTGGGATCGCCCCAAAGCTGATGGCAGATAGGATGTTGTTCAAGATGCCTTCATTCTGGTTGTAGATAAAACTCCACAACAACGAGACGACGACGATAGAAACGACAACGGGCATGAAGTAAATCGCGCGAAAGACATTGATGCCGCGCAGGCGCTGGTTGATCAAAAGCGCCAGCCCCAAGGCCAACCCGCCTTGCAGGGGGGCCACGACCAGCACGAAGATAAAGGTGTTCAATATCGCGGTCATAAAGACCACATCGCGCGCCAGCACATAGGTGCGCCCTTCGCCCGACGACCACGAGAACCATTCCCGCATCCCGTCAAACTGGGGGTAATCGGGGTTCTTGCGGGTGATCTTGCGCAACTCGGACAGCTTGGGCTGGCCCTGCTCATCCAGCACCACTGCGCCTGCGGCGTCGGTGAGCGGGTCAAGGTGCAGCACGCCCACGCCCAAAAGCTGGCGGTAATTTGACAGGCCGATGAATTCGGCTGGATTGGGGGAAACAAGGCGCTGGTTGGTAAACGAAAAGCCGACGGCCAGAAAGAACGGCGCGATCACAAAAACCAAGATCAGCGCAATGGCGGGGCCAGCCATCAGCCAGCCTGTTCGATTGGACCGTGTGAATTTGGATGCCATAGCCGACCCTGACTTGCAAAGTTGCGGCAAAGGCGGTGGGAGGACCACCTTTGCCAAGTATGCGCGGGGCAGGAAACCCACCCCGCGCTGGTTTTGTTACTGCGCGGCGTAGCCGTTGTTCTTGGTGATGTCGGCGTCGATCTCGTCAACGGCGGCATCCAAGGTCGCCGCCACATCAGCGCCGTGCGCGATGTCGTTGGCAGCCTTTTCGAACACTTTTGATTCAACCACATAGCCCGGGGTCACCGGACGCAGCATGCCTTGGGCGTTCGACAGACCGAAGAACACGGCCAGCGGGCCACCTTCTTTGTAGTTGTCAACCATCGCAGCCGCCGAAGGCGTTGCCGGAATCAGGCCGATGCCATTCGAGAAGTCTGCCAGATACTTGTCTTGCAGCGCGAACTCGATGAACTTGGCAGCACCCTCGGGGTGAGCCGACTTGGCCGAAACGCCAAACTGCCAAGACGCAGCGCCGATCTTCGGGCCATTGCCAAAGTCAGGCGCGGGCAGGAAGAGGGTGTCGTCATAGGCTTTCAAAGCGCCCAAAGCAGCCCAGTTGCCGTTCCACGAGAAAGCGTAGTCGCCTGCGCCAAACCCGTTGTCACGATCTGCACCGTCTTGATCCGCTTGCGCATAGCCTTCGGTGAACAGGTGCTGCCACCATTTGCCCCAAGCCTGAGCGGCGTCGCCGTTCAAAGCGCCTTCTGCGCTGGCATAGGTGGTGCGGTCAACAATGTCGCCACCGAACGATTGCAGGAAGGGCGAGAAGGCGTAGGGATACCATTCACCTTTCCAAGCCATGCCCAGATCCAGCGCGTATTTGAACTTGCCCGAATCCTTGGCAGCT
>CAIQOV010000036.1 GCA_903873585.1 uncultured Rhodobacterales bacterium | reverse complement strand
TCCGGAGTAGCTTCTTTGTATTGACATACGGATTGGGGAAACAGTACAGATGTCTGCGGAAATGTTTCGAGAATGAAATACGGCAAATTTAACCAACGCGTCAAAGTTATCGAACCGCACTTGACCACTTTGAAATGTAACCAAACCCTCTTCTCGCAACTCACGTAGCACGCGGTTGACATGCACCGCGCTTAATCCCAGTGCATCGGCCAAAAGATATTGCGACAAAGGGCAAGCGTAACCGGTTTTTGTGCCATAGCCCACCAATGACAGGCGCGCTGCCATTTCCAAGAAGAAATGCGCCGTACGTTCCGCCGCATTGCGCCGCCCAAGGCCGACCAGATGTTCGACCAACAAAGCCTCATCGCGCGACGCAGACCATAAAACGGCCGTAGCAAGGCTTGGCGTAGCGCTAAAAGCCCGAAAAACTTTATCCTTATGCACTTCGGTGGCATTCACCTCTGTGATCGGCTCTTCGTTATGATCCGCCGTGCGCAGCAGAATTGATCGAAGACCCAGCAAATCACCGGGAATTTTAAAATCAAGAATTTGACGGCTGCCGTTGGACAAAAGCTTGTAAGAACAGACCCAACCTTCCGCCAAAATAAACGCCGCGTGTTCGCTTTGGCCCTGCCGTATCATGTCACGCCCAGCCGGAAACCGCCGCCGTCGGGCGTGCAGGGCGGATAACGTGGCCAAATCTTCGTCAGATAGGGCAGAAAAAGCCTTCAATTTATGTGCAAATGGACCTTCGAGCACCATAGAGCAGCCTTTCTTCAAAACGATAGCGTTTGGAGTGCGACTTTGGCGAATGGCGTGGTGGTGGCGTGCACTATCCTTAAGTGCGCAAGTTCACCGCAAAGTTACAAGTGTAAAAAAGGAAAAAAAGGCTATTTTTTGCAATTCGGTATTCTGGATCTGCACATTTTTATCGCTTAAAACGAAAGGGTGATTGTAAGTTCAAATGATGAATTTTTCCAGCGAAAGACTATCCCAAGGGATGAGGTCCTCAACGCGACTCTACCCAAAAATTTAGTCTAAAATTCCACGGCGTTTGGGCACCCGATACCCAAGTCAGGCATTGCAAACCTATCCCTTTCATCTATCGTTCCAAGGAGGGTTATCAACGGAAAGGGGTACGAAATGTTGTTACTGACGCGGATTGCGGTCATTATTGGAATTCTCGGCCTGTTTTTAAGTGGCGTGTTTTGCTACTGGCTGTCAGGCGTCACGCTGTTTGAAGTCTATCACGGCCTTGCGCATCTGGATATCACCATCACCATGACGCTGGAAATTATCAGTGCGATTGATAAACTGTTCTTGGGAACCGGCGTGTTTATCATGGCGCTTGGTATCGCAAGCTTGGTCATCGCCCCAATACCGCTTCCTGTGGCGTTGCAGTTTCATGATTTTCACCACCTGAAGTCGTTCTTCAGCAGCTTCTTAATCGTCGTTATGGCAATCATTTTTCTGGAAAATTTGGCGATCATGCCAGAAATGGTACATGAACCCAACTCAAGTGGATCAGAAATACTGTTCTCTGGTGTTGCATTTTTGTTGGCGACGATTGCGTTGCTTTTGTTCCAGAAAAGCGAAGTGATTTTCCCGACAAAAGGCGGTAAAGCACATTGATGGTGGCTTAGACCAAAGCGGTCCTAAGCTCAGAGGAAAAGACGCCGCCAGATTTTCATCTGGGGGCGTTTTTTTAATTTTAAAACAGATTGAAATCTAGCCCAAATCGGTAATGGCCTATTCAAGGCGCTAACCTTAAATGCGCCAAGCAACCTATAGGCGTTCCCCAAAATTCCGCCACAATTCTTGCGCATCTAGGTGCTGGTAGATCTAAAGTTCTTCATGCTACCATGTTTGGAGCAGTGTAAATAATGGCCTTGCTCGCTCCATCGCCTGTGATAGACGATTTGATTTTGTTGGGTGGAAACGTAAAATATCAACTCACTTGGAGAGTTACCTGTATGCCGGTGAAGTCTTACGCCATCCTTTCAACGCCCCGAACGGGCAGCACGATGCTGTGTTCGGCGCTTAAATTGGTGCCGGGTGCGGGGCAACCGATGGAACACCTGAACGATCTTATAACCTCTAAATTAACTTCGCATGTCCGCGAACCATTGGATGACCGTCAATTGCGAGGCCAGTTGGAAGGGGTGTATTTCCCTGGATCGCGTCAGGCCCACGCCCAACGCGGTCAGGCCTTCGGAACCAAGATGCATTTCAGTCAGTTCGCAAAGTTCTATGCGAAACAGGGACTTGCCACTGTGCGCGGCGAAATGGTCTTGAGGAGTTTTGAACGGCTTATCCTTATGACCCGCCGAGATCGCATCTTGCAGGCGCTTAGCAATGTGCGGGCCAATCAGACTAAGGTTTGGGCGTCACATGATCCGCGTCATGCCATGCAAGCAGATTATCAATTCCGCCCCGAACATTCCGAATTGGTTTCAGGGACTATCCATGATTTCCAACGGCAAGAGAATGCTTGGCGGTCGATCTGTGCCCAACTTGGGCTATCCTATCTGGAAATATGTTATGAGGATTTGGCGAACGACCCGCCCACCGTTCTTGCGAAAGTGCATGAATGGCTTGAGTTTCCCAAGGAGGATCTGCAAGCGCCAACGACGGTCAAACTGTCAAACCCTACAGCGCTTTTGGCAAAGGAAGCTTACCTGCGCAGCATTGGTGCCTGACTTTCAGCACATATGTCAGTCTGTTGCTGGACATATTGGCGATATTGGAGAGGGTTAAAGCCTGCCGGAGATGATTTTCTACCTGCAATTGGGGCAGTTTGCCGTCAGAACAGCAGCTTATACGTATTCCCCAAAGTATCCGTCACCGTCCCCGTGCCACTTTCCGTGCCAGATCCGGTGATAAAATGCCCCTGCACCCGCGTGCCATCGCGGCAGACGGCGTAGACTTCGCCATTGTTTACGCCGCCCAGATCTTTCACCGATTTGGTCAGCTTCCCGCCCGTGCTTTGCAGCGTCAGCGACATGCCGCGTTCTTTTTCTGTCACGCGGGGGGCTACCGATGTCCAAGTGCCATTGCAGCGGTTCTTTTTACCTGATCCGGGCAGCACAAAGCTGATGTCGGCCGAGGCGGCGGTTTGATTGCGCACTTTCACTGCGATGATTTCGGACGGGTGGCTGTTTTTGATCGGCCCCTCGATCGGATACAGCCGCAGGTTGACATTACCGCCACCGCCACAGGCCGACAGGGTGGCCATCAAGCAGATCGCTGTCAAAACATTCCGCTTCATCGCTGTATCCCCTTGGCTTCGGCCTTGGCGAGTGATCGCCGCCCCGACAGGTTTCGTGTGTGACTTTAAGCAGTTGGCTGGGGCGCTAGGATTCGAACCTAGGTATGTCGGTACCAAAAACCGATGCCTTACCGCTTGGCGACGCCCCAACTTCGGCGGTGTTTAGCGAAGGGTTTGGGGGGCTGCAAGGGGGTTCTCGCGGAAAATGTCACAAACCGTCAGGCGTTGATTGCGCGGGCTTGGCGGTCTAAGGGGGGCTATGGAACAAGTTGATGTCGTAATACTCGGGGCTGGCGCTGCTGGCATGATGGCCGCGATCGAGGCCGGTCGGCGCGGGCGGCGGGTTTTGGTCATAGATCATGCGCGTCAGGCGGGGGAGAAGATCCGAATCTCGGGCGGGGGGCGGTGCAACTTTACCAACCTTGGGTTGGGGGTGGACCGGTTCCTATCCAAGAACCCGCGCTTTGCCTTATCAGCTCTTAAGCGCTTCACCGCGTTGGATTTTGTGGCGCGGGTCGATGCGGCGGGGATTGCTTGGCACGAAAAGGCGCTGGGGCAGTTGTTCTGCGACGGGTCGGCCAAAGAGATTGTCGCCATGCTTTTGGCCGATATGGGCCGCGCCAAGGTGGCCTTGTGGTTGAACTGCACGCTGGGAGAGGTGCGCCAAGAGGCCAAGGGCTTTGTGGTGGAAACCGAGCGTGGGCCGGTGCAGGCGGCCTCGGTGATCGTGGCAACGGGGGGCAAGTCGATCCCGAAGATGGGGGCGACGGGGTTTGGCTATAAGGTGGCCGAAGCGTTTGGCTTGCCCTTGGTGGAAACGCGTCCTGCTTTGGTGCCACTGACCTTTGCCGAACAGGAACTGGCGTGGATGGCACCCCTGACGGGCGTGTCCTTGCCCGTGCAGGCGCGTGCCCATGCTGCGGGCAAGCCGGTGGGGCCGGCATTTGCGGAAGCCGCCCTGTTCACCCACCGTGGCCTGTCGGGCCCTGCGATCTTGCAGGTGTCAAGCTATTGGCGCGAGGGGCAGGGGGTGCGGCTGGCTTTGTGCCCTGATTTGGATGTGGGTGCTGCCTTGCGTGCCGCCAAGGCTGCGAACGGCCGCCAAACCCTGCGCACGGCTTTGGCCGCTTTGGTGCCAGAGCGCTTGGCGCGCGTGCTGGCAGGGCAGGTGGGCCATGACGAAAGCGCTGTGGCCACCCTGTCAGGGGCCGAGATCGAGCGTATCGCCCGCCACCTGCAAGACTGGGCGCTGATCCCCGTAGGGTCAGAAGGCTACCGCACCGCTGAGGTGACTTTGGGCGGCGTTGATACCGACGCTTTGGATGCGCGCACGATGCAGGCCAAGTCTGTGCCGGGCCTGTATTTCGTGGGTGAAGTTGTCGATGTAACCGGTTGGCTCGGCGGGTATAATTTCCAATGGGCTTGGGCGTCGGGCTGGGCTGCGGGGCAGGTGGCTTAAGCGCGCAGCGGGTTGGCTTTGGCCAAACGGTCAAAGTCCATCAGGCTGGAAATCAGCGCCCCCATATCTTTCAGCGCGATCATGTTCGGCCCGTCCGAGGGTGAATTGTCGGGGTCTTCATGCGTTTCAATGAAGACGCCCGCAATGCCCAAAGCCACGGCACAGCGCGCCATAACCGGCGCAAACTCGCGCTGACCGCCCGATGAGTTGCCCTGCCCGCCGGGTTGTTGCACGGAATGGGTGGCATCCATCACCACCGGATAACCGGTGCGCGCCAAGATAGGCAGGCTGCGCATATCGGCGACCAGTGTGTTATAACCAAAACTCGCGCCGCGTTCGGTGAGCAAGATCTTGTCATTGCCGGTTGAGGCAACCTTGGCCGCGACATTGGCCATATCCCACGGCGCAAGGAACTGCCCCTTTTTGATATTCACCACAGCGCCGGTTTCGCCAGCGGCCAGCAGAAGATCGGTTTGGCGGCACAGGAAAGCTGGTATCTGGATCACATCCACCACTTTGGCCGCTTCTTGCGCTTGGCCAATATCATGCACATCGGTCAGCACGGGAATGCCCATGGCGCGCACGGCTTGCAGCACGGCCAAGCCCGCCTCGATCCCCAAGCCACGGCGGCCATTCAGGCTGGTGCGGTTGGCTTTGTCGTAGCTGGCCTTAAAAACATATTGCGCGCCCGATGCCTTGCACACCTCGGCCATGTGGCCTGCGATCATTTGCGCATGGGTTAGCGATTCCAACTGGCAGGGGCCTGCGATGACCATCAGGGGCCGGTCGTTAGAGACGGTCAGCCCGCCGATGTGCACGTCTTTCATCACTTTATCCCCTTTGGTCGCGCTTTGCGCTGCGTGTAGCATCAAAGCCTTGGGGCGCAAAGATCAACCTTAAGCGCGCCTTTGGCCAAAAATCCGTGCAAGGGCCAGCGCCAGCAGCCCAAACGCCAAGCTTGCAGCCAGTCCGGCGCGCACCTGATCGGCAGGCAGACCAGCAGGCAAGGCGGTGTCGAGGGTCAAAAGCGGCACGGTCAGGCCGATGCCGGATAGAACCGCGATCAGCACCAGATCAAAAAGGCCCACACCTTTGGGCAATGGCCGACCGCTTAGCCGCAGGCCAATCAGCGCGCCTGCCAGCAATCCCAAAGGCTTGCCCAGCCAAAGGGCTGCCAAAATGCGCGGGGTGAGCGTGCCAAAAGCCGTCATATCAACCGCGCCGCGCGTTAGACCGAATAAGAACAGTGCCAAGGTGACCGGAAGGGCCAACAGGTGGGCAAAGCGGTTTAGCGGGTCGTGCAAGACATCCTCAGCCTCGGCAAACAAGCCAAAGCTGCGCTCGGCATGGGGGATAAGGGGGATCAGCGGCAAAAGGCCCAAAGCGCCGGGCAGGCCCGACAGCACAAAGCCCGCCCAGCACACCCCGCCCGCCAGCGCATAGGGCCAAAGATGGGCCGCACGCCGATGCGCGATTTCTGATGCCCCTGCGCGGGCATGGCGGCTGGAAAAACGCCATAGCGCGATCAGTGCGATCACCGACAGGCCCAGCCACAGCGGCTGCACACCTTGCACCGCGCTGTCAATCGCCATGGCCAGCAGGCCCAGAATGTCAAAGGCGATGGCCATCAGCAAAAGCAAATGCAAGGCCGGATGGCCCTTGCCAAAGACCCAAGCGCCAAAGACATAGCACAGCACCACATCCGACCCGACGGGCAACGACCACCCCGTAAGCGCGCCAAGGTCAAACAGCGCGGCACTGTTCAAGGGCAAAGCCACCCACACCGCAACAGCGCCCAAAACCCCGCCCAGCACCGCGCCCAAGGGCATCATGCGCCGATGCCGGCGCGACAATGTGCCGTGCGATAGCACCAGCGCCTCCCACAACTCTTTGGCGATCAGGGCGATGAACAGCGCCATCAGCGCTTGCGAGGTGATGTATTGCGCCGAAAAGATCGGGTCGTGCAGCGACAGGCCGTCAGGCAGATGTGGGCCCCAAAGGCGGTATTCGATCACGTCATAATAGCTGGCAGGGTCAAGATTGACCCAAAGTGTGGCCAGCCCCAAGCCCGCGCCCAAGGCCCAAGCGAATTGCACGATATGAGGAGAGACGCGGTACATGGCTCGATTCGCTGCGTTGGGGGTACTCTTTCGGCATAGGGCCCGTCGGGTTGGCTTGCAACGATGGGTTTGGTGCGCTGCACCCGAGGCCCAAGGCGGGGGTTTCACACCCCCGCACCCCCGTGGGATATTTGTGCACGTATGAAAGGGAATTTGGGCCTTGATGCCGTTGGCGCGGCGTTTTAGCGCTGGCGGGATGGATTTGGGGATTAACATGACACCACTTGATCAGGCCCATGCTGCGATGGAAGCCGGCGGCGAGCCAGAGGCTTTGGCCTTTTGGCGCGCCTTTGCCGATGCGGAACTGTTCTTGGTGCTAGAGCAAGAGGCGCAGGGCGACACGCTAGAGCCACGGGTGTTTGACCTGTCGATGGGGCGGATGTTGTTGGCCTTTGACATCGAAGAGCGCTTGGCCTCAATCAGTGACATGGCCGTCCCCTATGCCGCCTTGCCCGGTCGGGTGATTGCAGCGCAACTGGCGGGGCAGGAACTGGCCTTGGGGTTGAACCTTGGCACGGGGGCGGGGTGCGAAACGGTGCTGGCGGCAGGATCGCTTGACTGGCTTGTGCAGATGCTGACGCAGGAAGAGCCCGAAGAACGCCGCGCCCAGATTGCGCGACTGGCAGCGCCCTTGTTGCCAGCGGGCTTGGGGCAGGCCCTGCGCGCTTTGCTGCCCGCGCAAGCCAAAGGAGCCTTGGCACAGGTAGAATACCAAGACGGCGGCTGGGGCCATGTTTTGGCGCTAAGTGGTCTGTTACCCGAAGACGCACCGCGCATGGGCCGCGCTGTGACCGAGGCTTTGGCCTTTTCGGGCCTTGATGCCGCAGCGCTGGACTTGGTTTTCACCGAACCCGACGCGCCTTTGTTTGCACGTATCGCCCAAGCGGGGCAGCTGGTGCAACCAATGCCGCTTGCGCCGCGCGTTGAACCCTTGGCACCCAAAGGCCCCGGCACTGACCCAGATCGACCGCCGCGATTGAAATAAGTGGGGTAAAATAATACCACATCTTGTAAGTACATGATGTTAAACAAAATAAAGATTATCAAGGCCCTTGACCGCGCGTAGACCTTCAGCGATAAGCCCTCATCTTCGACCACGGCGGATTGTCCGCCCTTTTCACACTGGGTTCTGATATGAAAACCTTCACCGCAACGCCTGCGGATATCGTGAAGAAGTGGGTCCTGATCGACGCTGAAGGCGTTGTTCTGGGCCGCCTCGCCACGCTGGCCGCTTCGATCTTGCGCGGCAAAACCAAGCCGACCTTCACGCCCCACATGGACATGGGGGATAATGTCATCATCATCAATGCTGACAAAATCCAGATGACCGGCACCAAGCGTAAAGACAAGAAATACTACTGGCACACCGGCCACCCGGGCGGCATCAAGATGCGCACGGCAGAGCAAATCCTCGACGGTGCACATCCTGAGCGTATCGTGGAAAAAGCGGTCGAGCGGATGATTTCGCGCAACCGTCTGGGCCGTGTTCAGATGACGAACCTGCGCGTCTATGCCGGCGCTGCCCACCCGCATGAAGCCCAGCAACCCGAGGTCATCGACATCAAAGCGATGAACCCCAAGAACACCCGGAGCGCTTGATCATGTCGGAAATCAAATCCCTTGACGATCTGAAATCGGCCGTCGGCGCTGCAGCCCCCGTTCAAGCCCAAGCCCCGGTTCGGGTCGCTGTGCGTGACAAACTGGGCCGTGCCTATGCAACCGGCAAGCGTAAGAACGCAGTTGCGCGCGTTTGGATCAAGCCGGGAACCGGCAAGGTCACCGTGAACGGCAAGACGATGGCAGAATACTTCGCCCGCCCCGTGCTGCAAATGATCCTGCGCCAGCCCTTCACCATCGCTGGCCGTGAAGACCAGTTCGACGTGATGGCAACGGTGGCTGGTGGCGGCCTGTCGGGCCAAGCCGGCGCTGTGAAGCACGGCGTGTCCAAAGCGCTGCAACTGTACGAGCCCGCCCTGCGCGGCGCTTTGAAAGCCGCAGGCTTCCTGACCCGCGACAGCCGCGTTGTGGAACGTAAGAAATACGGTAAGGCCAAGGCGCGTAAGAGCTTCCAGTTCTCCAAGCGTTAAGCGGTATCGCTCTATCAAAGACCAAAGCCCCGCAGCGATGCGGGGCTTTTTTATTGGGTGTTTGGAAAAATCCTAGACATTTAAGCTGCCCGATGTGTGGCCTTTGTCCATCAAAGGGCTTGTCATACCCTTCTCAAGATGATTGTTCTGAGGGCTAAAGCGAACCAAACTGATAGGTTGCCCGATGTCTGAACCGCTCAAGCGCCCAAGGTTTTGGGGATCGCAGGCCGCCTCGGGTTTGGCCTTGATCAGCCCGACGGCCCTGTACGCCATTTTGCTGCTGGCCGCCCCTTTGGCCGCGACTTTGGTTTATTCGGTGATGACCGATGGTTATCTGACCATCATTCCCCACTTCCAACTGTGCAACTACATCGGCGAATGCCACTCGCAACTGGCCGATGGCACCCAGTCGCGCGACGGCTATCTTGGCGCGTGGAGCGACCCTATCGTGCGCACGCTGATGGCGCGCTCGTTGCTGGTGTCGGTTTTGGTGACGGCGGCGACGGTGCTTTTGGCTTATCCGGTGGCCTATTTCGTCAGCTTCAACGTGGAAGCGTCGAAAAAGTCGCTGTGGCTGTTCATGATCACCATCCCGTTTTGGACGTCTTACGTCATCCGCGTCTTTATGTGGAACGTGATGATCAGCCGCACCGGCGTGATCAACTCTTTCCTGCAAGGCTTGCACATCATCACCGACCCCTTGCAGATGAGCTTTACGATTCAAGCCATGGTGATCACGCTTGCCCACGCCTATGCGCCCTTTGCGATTTTGCCGATTTATGTGGCGCTGGAAAAGATCGACCGGTCTTTGCTGGAAGCCGGTCAAGATTTGGGCGAGACGCGGTTTGCGACCTTCTTGCGCGTCACCTTGCCCCTGTCGATGACGGGCGTGATCGCGGCGGTTTTGATCGTGTTCATCCCGACGATTGGCGATTATGTCACGCCGAACCTGATCGGCGGGGGGAAAATTCCGATGATTGCCAATATGATCGAAAAGCAGATGCTCAAGGCCGACAACCGCGCTTTGGGTTCGGCGATTGCGGTGTCGGCCATGCTGGTGGTCGGCTTGGTGTCGGTGGTGTTTTTGGCGCTGAACCGGCGGTACTTGAAGGGGCAGAAATGAAAATTCCCGTCCTGCGGATCTATACGATTGGCTATCTGCTGTTTTTGTATTGCCCCATCGTCATCTTGCCGATCTTCGCCTTTAACAACTCTACCGCCGTGGCCTTTCCGTTGCAGGGCTTCACGAGCCAGTGGTTTGTGAATGTCTTTCACGATGCGGTTCTGGGCCATGCGCTGAAAAACTCCCTGCTTGTGGCGGGCTCCACCGCTGTTTTGGCGACATTCTTGGGCACGCTCGCCGCGCGCGCCAACACGCGGTATCAGTTTAAAGCGGCAGGCCCGTTGATGGGCCTGATCATGCTGCCCATGGTCTTGCCAGAGATTATCATGGCCATGGCCCTGCTGGTGGTTTTGCTGTCGGTCGGCATTCCGCTGTCGTTGTTCACCATCGTTCTGGGCCATGTGCTGGTGTGTACGCCCTTTGCGGTGGCCATCCTGACCTCGGCCTTCCAAAGCCTTGATAAGTCGCTTGAAGAGGCGGCCTATGATCTGGGCGAGGGGCCCTTTTCGACCTTCCGCCTGATCATCCTGCCCTTGGTGATGCCCGGCATCATCTCGGCCATGCTCATCTGCTTTACGATTTCGCTGGATGAATTCATCGTCGCGAACTTTTTGGGCTCGGGCGAACCCTTGCTTTCCACCTTCATCTACGGGCAACTGCGTTTTCCCAAAAACGTGCCCAATATCATGGCCTTGGGCACGATCCTTGTGGGGGTTTCTATCACCCTTCTGGCCTTGGCAGAGTTTTTCCGCCGGCGCGGCCTTGCGCGCACCGGCGCTAAAGATACCGGAGGCTTCCTGTGACATCTGGCAAACCCACCATGATCGAATTTCAAAACGTGCACAAATATTACGGCGACTATCACGCCTTGCGCGGCATCAATGCCACGATCAAAGCGGGCGAGTTTTTCTCGCTGCTTGGCCCTTCGGGCTGTGGAAAAACCACGCTGTTGCGCACGATTGCGGGGTTTGAAGGCATCTCGTCTGGCGTGGTGCTGATTGATGGCAAAGATGTGGCCGCTGTGCCGCCCAACCAGCGCCCGACCAATATGGTGTTTCAAAGCTACGCCATTTTCCCGCACCTGAGTGTGGCGCAGAACGTGGGCTTTGGCCTGCGCAAAGACCCGCTCTCTGCGGCCGACAAAGCCCGTGCGGTGGATGAAGCTTTGGCGATGGTCGGCCTGTCAGGCTACGGCGCGCGCGCCGCCCACGCACTGTCGGGCGGCCAACGCCAGCGCGTGGCCTTGGCCCGCGCGCTGATCTTAAAGCCCAAAGTGCTGCTCTTGGATGAACCGCTCTCGGCCTTGGACAAAAAACTGCGTGAGAATATGCAGGTTGAACTGATCAAACTGCAACGCCAAGTCGGCATCACCTTTATTCTTGTCACCCATGACCAAGAAGAAGCGCTTGTGATGTCAGACCGCATCGCTGTGATGTTCGAAGGCCAGATCGCCCAGCTTGACAGCCCCGAACGTCTGTACCGCCTGCCCAAAACCCGCGCTGTGGCCAATTTCATCGGCACGATGAATTTCCTGTCCGCGCAGATCCTGTCTGAGGCAGGCGGCAAGGTAGAGGTTGAAGCCCAAGGCTTCGGTCGCTTGCAACTTGATGCCGAAAAGCAAGTGACAGGCGCGCCCACCGATACGGGCGCCACCATCGGCTTTCGCCCCGAAACCGCAACGCTGCTGTTCGATGGCCAACAGGCGACAGACCGCGAAACCATGGCAACCGTGGAAGAGGTCGTCTACTACGGCGACATGACCTATTACGACGTGCTGCTTGACGGCACCTCGGCCCCCGTCCGCCTGTCGATGCGCAACGTCTTTGGCCGCCCTGTGCTTGATATCGGCACCCGCACCCGCGTGGGGTGGAGTGCGGGGGCGCTGGTGCTGTTCCGCTAACCCTGTTGTCTTTCATACGTGTTTAAATATCCCACGGGGGGTCTGGGGGGTGTGAAACCCCCCAGACGGAGCCGCCGCGCGCCTTTGGTCTAAAGCCCGCACAAGGCCGGATCGCCGCAAATCCGCCTGTCTACTTCGCCGATCATCTTGGCGTCTTTACCCTGATAGTCCACAGCCATCAGAACCGCCTGCATCGCGGCAATCCGCGCGCGCAGTTTGTCGTCGGATAGGATCACAGTCCAAGGCGCATAAGCGAAGTGTGATTTTGCCATCGTATGGGAAATGGCCTTGGAATAATCATTCCACTTGGACAGGCCATCAATGTCGATCTGGCTAAGCTTCCATTGCTTGAGCGGATCTTTTTCGCGGTCTAAAAAGCGTTTAAGCTGTTCGGCTTGGTCCACCTCTAGCCACAGCTTGACCAGAACAATCCCCTCATCGGTGATCATGCGTTCAAATTCAGGCAGTTGGCGAAAGAACTTCGCGTGCTCATCCTCGGTGCAAAACCCAAACACCGGCTCGACAACGGCGCGGTTGTACCAACTGCGGTCGAAAAGGGCGATTTCGCCCTTGGCGGGCAGTTGGTCGATGTAGCGCTGAAAATACCACTGCGCCGCCTCGCGTTCGGTTGGTTTGGCCAAAGCGACAATCTTGGCCACACGCGGATTCAGGTTTTCGCGCATCACATCTATCGTGCCGCCCTTGCCCGCTGCATCGCGCCCTTCAAACACCACCACCAACCGCTTGCCCTTGGCTTTGAGATGATAATGCATCCGCACCATTTGCAGCTGCAACGCCTCCATCTGCGTTTGATAGTCTTTATGGGTCATCTCGACGCGGTAAGGGTAGGTTTTCGACAAGATCTCATCCTTGCCGCTTTCCTCGATCGCGCGGCGCACCGCGTGCGGGGCGTCGGTTTTCAGATAGTGGCTGATGGCAGCGTCAAAGGGCAGGTCCATCGCGGTCAGGTTCCGATCTTGGCCAGATCAAACCATGTGGTTTGATACAACTCGTTCACCCAATTGCCGTACAAAAGATGCGCGTGGCTGCGCCAGCGGTTGCGGGGGCGCTTCGTTGGGTCATCATCGGGGTAGTAATTGGCCGGCACGTTGATCGGCGTGCCATTGGCCACATCGCGGTCGTATTCTTGCTTAAGCGTTTCGTTGTCATATTCAAAATGGTTAAAGATATACAGCGCGCGGTGGGCGGGGTCTTCCACCAAGCAAGGGCCGGTATCGGCACTGCCCAAAAGGGTACGCAGACCTGCGGCGTCAATCTCGTCTTGGCGTTCTTCGGTCCAGCGCGACACGGGGATCACCAGATCATCGCTGAACCCGCGCAGATAGGGCGAGGTGGGGGCCAAGTTTTGCTGCACAAAGCAGCCAAACGCCTTGGCGGGCAGCATATGTTTTTGGATGCCGTGGAAATGGTACAACATCGCCATCGCCCCCCAGCACACGCCAAAGGTCGAATGCACATGGCTTTGCGTCCAATTCATCACGCGGGTCAGTTCGGCCCAATAGGTCACATCTTCAAAGGGCAGATGTTCGATGGGCGCGCCGGTGATGATCAGCCCGTCAAACTTTTCACCGCTCGCTTCCACCTCGGCAAAGGGGCGGTAGAAGGTTTCCATATGTTCGGCGGCGGTGTTTTTGGTTTGATGCTCGCTCATCCGGATCAGGTGAAAGTCGATCTGCAACGGGGTGGCCCCGATCAGTCGCGCGAATTGGGTTTCGGTTTGGATCTTTTTGGGCATCAGGTTCAAAAGCCCGATGCGCAGCGGCCGGATGTCTTGGGCTGCGGCGCGGTCGGGTGACATGACCATAACCCCTTCGGCACGCAAAACGTCAAAGGCGGGCAGGGTTTGCGGCAGGGTGATGGGCATTTTGAACCTTTGGGCGTTTTAGGCAGCGAATGTGGGATCAGCGGCGCGCCGATCAAGGGCGCGCGCGATCAGCGTATCAAAATCAGCGGGCGATTTCACCGCGCCCACCTCTTCGGCCGTGACCGTCACGCCCCAACGCGCCATCGCAGCATAACGGGGTTGGCGGCTTTCCAGCAGGCGGGCATAGCCAAAGCGTAAGAAGGCGTCGGGGTCGACGTGATCGGGGCCTTTGCCCTCTTGCGCCAGATACTCGCCCCAAACCTGCATCAGAAACTCGGGCCGATAATACATGGGCTTGGGGGCGCGATCAAACCTGCGGCACAGCTCGTCGCGGTGCGCTTCTGATCCTTTGATCCAGACCAGCAGCAGGTGATCGGCGATTTCGGCCAGCACCGGATCGTGCGGATCGTCGCCATCCACCACCTCGCAGATAGAGCCTGATGTGTCGCAGATGAAATGCGGGTAGGCATAGATATCTTGCGCACGCGCAATGAAGCGCGTGGTGTCAAGCATGGCGGCGACCTCTGCCTTGGCGTGCTGCGCTTGGCGGCGTTGGTATTCACCCAAAGCCAACCCGCCCTTCGCCGCATCACCCGGCTTGCCTAAATAGGTCGACAGGGGGGCTAGATTTTCAAACGTGATGTTTGAGGCGATATAGACCGAATCCGTCATCAGCAATTCGCGCAGCAAAGGCACTTTCATCGCCTCGCGCTTGAAATTGTCAGCGATATATTCGCCCATGTAGCGCGTGCCGATGCGGTAATCGACCGAGTAGTGAAACCACCCCGACGCGCGCATCATGTTCGACAGATAGGTCTTGCCCAGACCCGACATGCCAAAGAGCAGCACCTGTTTATGGGCGGCGTTGCGGTAGTCTTGGGCGGATTGATAAATCATCAGCACGTTGTCCTGTGGCCAAGGCCGGGGGGGGCACACCCCCCGTGGAGTAGTTTCGCCGCAGTGACGAGGCGGCGTTCATTTTGGTTTAGCGCGAAGTGGCGCGCGGTTCACGCGGAAAATCGCGATGCAAGGTAGCGCAGGGGGCGGCCATCTAGCACCACCATGCCAAGGGTCAGAAGCGCAACACCCCCGAAGGCTTGGGGGGGCAAGGTTTCGTGGAACAAAACCGCGCCGAACAGGATGGCGAAGGGTGTGATCAGCAAGGTCACAAGGCCCAAGTTCCCAGCCCCTGCCTGTTGCAGGATGGTGTAAAACAAGCGGTAAGCGAGCGCCGAGGCGATGAGCGATAGGTAAAGCAACGCTGCCAGGGTTTGGCCTTGGGGCAGGGGCGGGATGCCGCCCAAGATCAGCGCTGTGGGCAGCATGATCAGTGACGAGGCGGTCAGCATCGCGGCCGCACCCACTTCGGGCCTGATGCCGCGCAGGGCTTGGCGGCCAAAGGCAGCAGCACCGGCATAAGACAGGCCCGCGCCCAAGATGGCCAATTGCCCCAGCGAGGTCAGATCAAAATGCGCCAGCGCATCGGGGCCGATCACCACGGCCACCCCCGCCAGCCCCAAGATCACCCCGATCAGGCGGCGGGTTCCCAAACGCTCGTCGGGAAAGACAGCGGCGGCGAGTAGCACCGAGAAAAGCGCCGTCGCCGCATTCAAAATACCCGCAAGGCCCGAGGCGATATGGGTTTGGCCCCAGACGATCAGGCTAAAGGGCACCACATTGTTAAACACGCCCAAGACCAGCGCATTGCGGGCAAAGGCCCATGTTTTGGGCACAGGCAGGCGGGCAAGCGCGATATAGGCCCAAAGCACAAGGGCCGCCCCCGTGACACGACAGGCCACGACAGTCGCCACAGGCATCTGTGCCAAGGCTGCATGATTGGCAGTGAACGACCCGCCCCAGATCAGGGCGAGAAGCAGCAGCAGGGCCCACCCTTGCAAGGTCAGGTGGCGTTGGGGGATTGGTGCGGTCATGACGGCCTTATGGGGCAGGGGCGGCAGATAGGCGCATCTGCGCGCGGATGTTAAGAAGGATGCCTGCAAAGATCACCACACCGCCCAACAGCACGAAAGGATCAAAGGGTTCAGCATAAAACAGCGCTCCGATTACGGCGATCAGGGGCAGGCGCAGAAAGTCGATGGGGGCGACAAATCCCGCAGGGGCCAGCGACAGGGCCGAGGTTAGGCTAAGATGTGCCACCACGCCGCAGACCCCGATCAGCACCAGCCACGGCAGGGTTTGCGCTGTGGGCCATGTGATGTGCCCATCTATCCCCGCGCCAATCAGGCCGAAGAAGAACTGCATCAGCGTTAGCCAAAACAGGATGCCAATCACGCTTACCCCGCGCGTCAACCGCTTGGTCATGATCGACACGGCTGCAAAGGCCACCGCCGATCCTGCCGCCGCCAGCACCCCAAGGCTAAGGCTTTGCGCGCCCGGTTGGGCCACGATCAAAATGCCCGCAAAGCCCAAGGCCGCAGCGCCTAATCGCAGCGGTGTCAGCCTTTCGCCCAAAAACAGCGGCGAAAGCAAGATCACCCAAAGGGGTGAGGTGAACTCAATCGCGAAGACTTGCGCGAGGGGGATCAGCGTGATGGCGATGAACCACAGGTTTTGGCCCGCGAAGTGTACGATATTGCGCAGGGCATGGCCCGACAGGCGTTGGGTTGTCACCTCGTGCAGGCGGCCTGTCATCAGGCCCACGATCACCACCAAGCAAAAGCCCACGGCAGAGCGGACGGTCAGCACCTCAAAGCTGTCATGCACGGTTTCGACATTGCGCGCGGCGATGGCGATCAGCGAGAATGAGACGACCGATCCCATCATCCAAGCCGCGGCTGTGGTTAGGCGGGCGTCAGCCATGGGGTGTGCCGTCAAGCTTGTCAGCGCGGCGCAGGGCAGGGAACATCCATGCCCACCCGCCTGTCACAATTATCGTCCCAATGCCGCCAAAGGCTGCGGCCATCACGGGGCCGACAAAGCGCGACAGAACACCGCTTTCAAACTCGCCCAGTTCATTGGAACCGGAAATAAACAAACCCGACACCGCCGAAACCCGCCCGCGCATGTGATCGGGTGTGACAATCTGGATCAGGGTTTGGCGCACGTTGACCGAAATCATATCCCCCGCGCCCAGCACCGCCAGCGCCAGCAGCGACAAGGGCAAAGAGTGCGAATAGGCAAAGACCACGGTTGACAGGCCAAAAGCAGCGACCCCCAAAAACATCTTCACCCCCGCTTTGCGTTTGATCGGGCGGAAGGTCAAAAATGTTGACATCGCCAAGCCGCCCACCGCTGGCCCCATGCGCAACAACGCGTTGCCCATTGGCCCGACGTGCAGAATGTCGGTGGCAAAAGCCGGCAGCAGGGCTGTGGCCCCGCCCAAAAGCACCGCGAACAGGTCAAGCGAAATGGCCCCGAAAACCACCTTATTTTGCCAGACATAGGCCAGCCCTTCCACCACAAGGGTCACGGGATGCCCGGTTTGGCGTTCAGGCGTGGTGTTGGCGCGGATGGAAAAGATCATCGCGATGCCCAAGACATAGGTCGCCGCAGTGACACCGTAAGCCAAGGGAATTGACCCCGCGATCAGCACGCCACCGATAAAGGGGCCAACGATCACGGCTGTCATCCAGACCGTGGTTGAAAACGAAATCGCCACCGGCATATCGGGTCGGCTGACCAGCATCGGCACAAGCGCCGAGGCCGCCGGAGATAGAAACGCCCGCGCGGCACCAAACAAGCCCGCGATGACAAAGATCAGCGTCAGGCCGTGGGTGGGTTGCAGCGACAAAACTGTCAGGGCCACCACTCCAACCGCTTCCGCCACAAGCGCCCAGATCACAATCGCTTTGCGGCTGTATCGGTCAGCGGCATTGCCCGCAAACAGCGTCAGGGCGAACATCGGCAGGAACTGGCACAGGCCCACCATGCCAACCATAAAGGCACTTTCCTCGATCGAGCGGGTGAGGCGGGCGATGTGGTAGACCTGCCAGGCCAATGTAATTGCTTCAATTTGCGAGCCGAATTGGATCGGGATCATGCCAAGAAAATAGCGGCGGTAATCTTTGTGGCGAGACAGGAAGGCAAGCGGCGTGTCAGACATAATTCACCCAAAGATTGCGCGCGGACCATGGCGCTGGCGGGCGCAGGGCGCAAGGGGGAACTGGAGGGCTGCGCGCCCTCCAGACCTCTGCGGGATATTTGGGCAAGTATGAAAGGGTTAGGGCAGGATAAGCACTTTGACGTCATCGGGAAGGGGTGGCTGGCTGATGGCTTGTGCGGCCCTATCGAGCGGGATTTGGCGTGTGATCAGCTTGGCCACTTGCACCGTGCCACTGGCAATAAGCTGGGCGGCGCGGGCTTGGGTGAAGGGATTGAGGAATGAATACAGCAGGCTGATTTCGCGAAAGAGCAGGTCGAAGGGTTCGATTTCGATCTTTGCCCCTTGGGGCAGAACGCCCAAGATCACCACCCGCCCACCCGCCGCACACAGGGCCGGGGCATGGGTGAGGGTTTCGCGCACTCCGGCACATTCCAGCACAAGGTCAGCACCTTGGGGCCAAAGGGCTTGGGCTTCGGCCAGCGTGGCAGCACTTAGGCTGGCACCCATATCCTCGGCCAGGCGGCGCTTGGTGGCTTGGCGGGTGACAAGCATCACCTCTGCCCCTGCCAGTTTGGCCAGTTGCACGGCCAGTTGGCCAATCACCCCGCCGCCCAGAACGATCACCCTTTCACCGGCTTTGGGCGCGCCCAAGTCTAGCCCGTGCAGGGTGCAGGCCAAAGGCTCGCAAAACGCGCCGTGAAGGGGATTGAGGGTGGCAGGCAGCACATGGGCGCGGTGAGCGGGCAGTTTGGCAAAGGTGGCAAAGCCGCCGTCCTCATGAATGCCAATGGCGCGGTTTTGCGGGCAGAGGTTAGGCTTGCCCGCGCGGCATAGCGCGCAGATGCCACAGGGGCAGTTCGGATCGCAAGCCACGCGGGTGCCTAGGGGCAGATCAACCCCAGCCCCCACCGCCGTGATGATGCCACTGAATTCATGGCCTAGCGTGACGGGCGGGGCACAGGGGAACTCTCCTTTGACCAAGTGCCTGTCGGTGCCGCAAATGCCTGCGGCTTCAACACGGATCACGATGTCGCCCGCCTTTGGGGTGGGGGTTTCATAGTCGGTCAGGCGCAGATCGCCTATGCCATAAAGTCGAATTGCTTGCATGGGAACCTCTGAGCGGTATCAGGCCCAAGTGGGGCGCGCAGGTCAAGCGGCTTGACCAAACGTGCAGCGTATAGGATGCAGGACGATGAGGCCACAAGGACCATCCCGATGACCAAAGCCACCCTCTGCCTGTGGTACGACCATGACGCCGAAGGCGCAGCAGCGTTTTATGCCGCAACCTTCCCCGATAGCCGCATCACAGGCGTGCATCATGCCCCCGGCGATTATCCCGATGGCAAAAAGGGGCAGGTGCTGATGGTAAACTTCACCGTCTGCGGCCTAGCTTGCACAGGTGTGAATGGCGGCCCGCGCTTTACCCATTCTGAAGCCTTTTCGGTGCAGATTGAAACCGAAGATCAGGCCGAAACCGACCGGATATGGAGCGCTATTCTTGATGCAGGCGGCAGCCCCAGCCAGTGCGGATGGTGCAAAGACGCTTGGGGCATATCGTGGCAGATCATCCCCAAGGCGCTAGGCCAAGCGCTGTCGCAAGGTGGTGCTGTGGCCGAACGGGTCTTTGCCGCCATGATGCAGATGGAAAAGATCGACGTCGCAGCGATAGAGGCAGCGGTTCGGGGCACTTGATTTTTCGCAGAAAAATCGTGGCCCTACTCCAATTCGATCGTTCCCGGCGGTTTTGACGTGCAGTCGTAAAACACACGGTTGATGCCCTTGACCTCATTTATGATCCGCGTCGCGGTTTCGCCCAGAAAGTCGTGGGTGAAGGGGTAATAATCCGCCGTCATCCCGTCAACCGAGGTGACAGCCCGCAGCGCCAGCGCAAAGTCATAAGTGCGCCCGTCGCCCATCACGCCCACGGTTTTCATCGGCAATATGGCGGCGAAGGCCTGCCAAATCTCATCATAAAGACCATGTTTGCGGATTTGGTCGATGTAAACGGCATCGGCACGGCGCAGAATGTCTAGCTTTTCGGTCGTGATCTCTCCGGGGCAGCGAATGGCCAGACCCGGGCCGGGGAAGGGGTGGCGGCCGATGAACGAGGCAGGCAGGCCCAACTCGCGGCCCAAAGCGCGAACCTCATCCTTGAACAGTTCGCGCAGCGGTTCGACCAGTTTCAGCCCCATCTTTTCCGGCAGACCGCCGACATTGTGGTGCGATTTGATCGTCACCGAAGGCCCGCCGCTGAACGACACCGATTCGATCACGTCAGGATACAGCGTGCCCTGTGCCAAAAACTTCGCCCCGCCCACGGCATGGGCGTGCTTTTGGAACACGTCGATGAACAACCGCCCGATGGTTTTGCGCTTCACTTCGGGGTCAGACACACCTTCCAGCGCGCCCAAGAACAGCGCGCTTTCATCAGCGTGGATCAGCGGAATGTTATAGGTGTCGCGGAACATCGACACAACCTGTTCCGCCTCGCCCAACCGCAGCAAGCCGTGGTCAACAAAGACGCAGGTCAGTTGCGCGCCGATGGCTTCATGGATCAGCACCGCCGCAACAGACGAATCCACCCCGCCCGACAGCCCGCAAATCACCTTACCATCGCCGACCTGCGCGCGGATCTTGGCAATCGCCTCGGCGCGGTAAGCGCCCATGGTCCAATCGCCTTTAAAGCCCGCCATACGCACAAAGTTTGCATAAAGCTGCGCGCCTTTGGGGGTGTGGTGCACTTCGGGGTGAAACTGCACGGCGTAAAAGCGGCGCTTGACATCGGCGGTGATGGCAAAGGGGGCGTTGGGCGAGGTGCCATACACCTCAAACCCCGGAGCAATGCTGCTGACATGGTCGCCGTGGCTCATCCAGACTTGCTCGTCGCCTTGGGTGAACCAGCCCTCCAACAGGTCAAGCTGTGCGGCCGCGGGTGTGACATAAGCGCGCCCAAACTCTGCCGTTCCGTGCCCACCTTCCACATGGCCGCCCAGCACGTGCATCATCACCTGTTGGCCGTAGCAAATGCCCAAGATCGGCACGCCCAGATCAAACACCCCATCCGGCGGCATCGGCGCGCCGGCGTTGTAAACCGAAGCAGGCCCCCCCGACAGGATCACCGCTTTGGGGGCAAAAGCCGCCAAAAACGCCCCATCAATCTTATTGAACGGGTGGATTTCGCAATAAACATTCAACTCTCGCAAGCGCCGCGCAATCAGCTGCGTCACCTGAGAGCCGAAGTCGATGATCAAAAGACGGTCATGCGCTTGGGTCATGTGCCCGACTAGCTTTTGAAGCCCGCCCTTGCAAGAGGCGGAATGCAGGTTTTGGCGCGGGCGCACCATCAAACAGGTCGTTTCCGATCAAGCCCCATGTCGGTTTTGGAGCGTAAGCGGCGCAAACAAAGACCCCTCTCGCCCCCATTCCCGCCATATAGGACCAAACTTTTCCGGAGATGGATCATGAGCGATACAAGTGCAGGGCGCAGGGTGCGGGGCGGTGGCGGGGCCACACGGCGGGCCGAACGAACAGCGGTCAGCTTTGAAACCGCCAAGTTCATCGCACGCAATATCCCGAACTTCGAAATTCTAAACGAAGAAGCGCTGCAAATCATCGAATGGAACGCCGAAACCGTTCTGGAAGAGATTGGCGTGAATTTTGTGGAAAACCCTGCCGCATTGCAGCGCTGGCGTGATGCTGGCGCGGATGTAAAGGGCGAGCGCGTGCACATCCCGCGCGGTTTGGCGCGCAAGCTTTGCTCGACAGCGCCCAGCAGCTTCACCCAACACGCGCGCAACCCGTTGCGCAATGTTGAAATCGGCGGGCGCAATCTGGTGCTGGCCCCCGTCTACGGCCCGCCCTTTGTGCGCGATGCCGATGGTGGGCGGCGTTATGCGACGATTGAAGATTTCCGTAACTTTGTGAAGTTGGGCTATATGTCCAAATGGTTGCACCATTCCGGCGGCACGGTTTGCGAACCCACCGACATCGCGGTGAACAAGCGCCACCTTGATATGTTGCACGCCCATATGACGCTGTCGGACAAGCCTTTTATGGGGTCAGTGACAGCGCCCGAACGCGCGGCGGATTCGGTCGCTATGGCGAAGATTTTGTTTGGCGATGCCTTTGTTGACCAAAACACCGTCATGACCAGCCTGATCAACATCAACTCGCCCATGACCTTTGACGGCATCATGATGGGCGCTTTGGAGGTTTATGCCAAAGCCAACCAAGCCGCCATCGTGTCACCCTTTATCGTCGGCGGTGCTATGGCACCCGTGACGGTGGCAGGCACCCTGACGCAGGTTCTGGCCGAGGTGTTGGCCGGTGTCGCCTATTCGCAACTGATCCGCCCCGGTGCCCCGGTGATTGCGGGGGCTTTTGTGACCTCGATCGACATGAACTCTGGCGCGCCGACGTTTGGCACGCCCGAAGCCGCCCATATCACCTATGGCACAGGCCAATTGGTGCGGCGTTTGGGGCTGCCCTACCGTTCGGCAGGCGCGTTCTGCGGATCGAAACTGCCCGACGCGCAGGCGGCTTACGAATCGGCCAACAGCTTGAACATGGGGCTGTTGGCGGGTGTGAACTTTATGCTGCACGCCTGCGGTTGGCTGGAAGGCGGCTTGGTGTCGTCTTACGAGAAATTCGTGATGGACGCCGACCAGTTGGGCACGCTGCACCATCTGGCCCAAGGCATCCACATGGATACCAACGGCCAAGCGATGGACGCTTTGCGCGAAGTCGGCCCCGGTGGTCACTTCTTGGGCTGCGAGCATACGCAATCAAACTTCAAAACCGCGTTCTGGCGGTCTGACCTGTTCGATTACAAGCCGTTTGAGACATGGGCCGAAGAAGGCGCACGCGATACGCAAACTTTGGCGGCGGAACGGGTGAAAAAGATGCTGGGCGATTACGTGCAACCCGCATTGGACGAAGGCAAGCAAGAAGAGCTGGATGAATTCGTTGTCACCCGCAAAGCGGCGATGCCGGATATGTTCGTCTAAGATTGCAACGCGTCAAGAAAAACCCGCGCCCTGCATCGGCGCGGGCTTTTTCATTTACGCCTTCATCCCCGCGCGCGGCAACAGGCGCACTTCGGCCATCAGGGCGATCAGCACCTCGATATGGCGGGAAAAGGAATAGGCGGCGTCGCCTGCGGTGCGGGTCGCTTCCATCTGTTTCTCTTCATTCAACAATCGCGGCACCGATTGCGTCGGGGACGGGTTCGCGCCGTTCAACAACCGCTTCAAATCACGGTCGCGCCGATAGTCTGAAAGACCGTATCTGGCCGCGCGGATCAGCATTTTCGGGCGGCGCAACTCGGAAAACAGGGCGATTAGGTCGGTCATGGCGGCAACTCCGGTGAAAATGGCTTTGGAAGGCCATCCTGCCCCAAAGAGCCCGCCTGTTGCGCAACCGTGCTTTGCAGCGCGCGTTCCTTTCCCGTTTGTTTAAGTTTTTGCAACAATTATAGGAAAATACAGTTAAATTTAACCTTTCGGTAAGCAATGCAGGTCACGCTTGGTCAAAAGCCTTTTTCAAACCTGCGCCCCAAGGGCGCGCAGCCGGATGTTGCCATGCGCTCTAACATTAGCCCGCTCTTAACCCTGCCAGATTGGATTCCAGACGCGGTGCGCTTGTATCTGGATCACACCTTTAGCGGGCTATCGCTGCGCGCTTTGGCGCGGCGCGATGGCTTACACGCCTCAACCATCCTGCGCCAAGTGCGCCGTTATGAAACCCGCCGCGACGACCCTTTGCTGGATGAAGCTTTGGATCGTCTGGCCCAATCCCCCATGGAGGACGCCATGTCTGCCACCCTGCGCCACCCATCCCCCACGCTTGACGAAGCCGCCATCTTGCACGAAGGCCGCCGCATCCTGCGCCGTTTGGCCGAACCGGGGGCGGTTTTGGCCATCGCCCCCGATCTGGAACGCGCCGTGGTGCTGCGCGAATTTCCCGATGGGCGCACCGCACGCACCGGCGTGGTAGAGCGCAAGTTTGCCCATGCCTTTGCGCTGAAAGAATGGATCAGCCTGCGCAAAGCGGGGCGGGTGACGACCTATGACCTTTCCAGCATCGGTCGCCTTGCGCTGAAGCGGCTAATGGATGAAGCCCCCGCTGGCCTTGCCGAAGCGCCCACGCCCTTTGCCGACCAGCACCGCGACTGGGAAGAGAAAGACATTCCCACCCGCGAAGGCCCGCGCCGTCTGCGCTATAACTTGGCCGAAAACCCCGTGGCCGTTTTGGGGCGGCGCAAAGATAAAGACGGCATGGCGTTTTTGTCGCCCGATCTGATCAACGCCGCGGAACGGTTGCGGGAAGATTTCGAACTGGCGCAAATGGGCCCGCGTGTGGCGCAAAACTGGGACAGGTTTCTAACCGCAGGCGATAGGGGCGGATTTCGCGGTGATGCTGGCACAGCCGAAGGCCCCCGCGCCGCCCGCGACCGCGTGGCCGCAGCCCTGCGCGACCTTGGGCCGGGTTTGGGCGATGTGGCGCTGCGGGTGTGTTGTTTTCTGGATGGGATCGAGGCTGCCGAACAGCGCATGGGCTGGGCCGCGCGATCTGGCAAAATCGTGCTGCGCATCGCCTTGCAACGCTTGGCGCGGCATTATGATGAAACCTACGGCAAATCTGGCCCGCGCATCGGCTAGGGCAGGGGGCAAAACAAAGGGGGGCACACTGGCCCCCCTTTATCGCTATGTGTCAGACCTTAGACCAGATCGAAGCGGTCAAGGTTCATCACCTTCGTCCACGCGGCGATGAAATCTTGCGCGAAACGGGCCTTGGCATCGTCTTGGGCGTAAACCTCTGCCAAGGCGCGCAGTTGCGAGTTTGACCCAAAGACCAGATCAACCCGCGTGCCTGTCCACTTGACTTCCCCCGTCTTGCGATCACGCCCTTCAAAGACATCTTGCGCCGCGGTCGTGGCTTTCCACTCGGTGCCCATATCTAACAGGTTCACAAAGAAGTCGGCGCTTAGAACGCCGGGCTTCGCGGTGAACACGCCGTGCTTTGCGCCGTCAACGTTGGCCCCCAGCACGCGCAAGCCGCCGACCAGAACCGTCATTTCGGGCGCTGTCAGGGTCAAAAGCTGCGCTTTGTCGATCAGCAGTTCTTCCGCCGAAACGGTGTATTTCGCGCGCAGATAGTTGCGAAACCCGTCAGCGGCAGGTTCCATCACGGCGAAAGACTCTACATCGGTTTGCGCTTGCGACGCATCGGTGCGACCGGGTGTGAAGGGCACGGCCAAGCCCGAGGCTTGTTCAAGCGCAGCCACACCGCCCAGCACGATCAGATCGGCCAAGGATACGTGCTTCACGCCTGCTTGGGCATTAAACGCCGCCTGCACGCCTTCCAAAGCCTTGATCACTTTGGCCAATTGCGCAGGCTGGTTCACCGCCCATTCGTTTTGCGGTGCCAAGCGCACCCGCGCGCCATTCGCCCCGCCGCGCTTGTCAGACCCACGGAAAGACGAGGCCGAAGCCCAAGCCGTGCTGACCAGTTCTGCCACCGACAGACCCGTTGCCAAAATCGCTGCCTTCAACGCGGTGATGTCAGAGGTCGAGATCACATCATGCTTGCGCGCCGGAACAGGGTCTTGCCAGATCAAATCTTCCTTCGGCACATCCGGCCCCAGATACAGAACCTTCGGCCCCATATCGCGGTGCGTCAGTTTAAACCAAGCGCGCGCGAAAGCATCGGCAAAAGCCGCCGGATCATCATGGAAGCGGCGCGAGATTGGGCCATAGATCGGGTCCATCTTCATCGCCATGTCAGCCGTGGTCATCATCGGCAGATGGGTTTTGCTTGCATCATGCGCGTCAACCACGAAGTCTTCCGGCGCACAATCCACCGGATGCCATTGCTGCGCACCAGCGGGGCTTTTGCCCAAGGCCCAGTCATATTTGAACAAGACCTTGAAATATCCCATATCCCAAGTCGTCGGATTCGGCTTCCAAGCGCCCTCAATCCCCGACCCCGTGGCATGGGCGCCAACGCCGGTGCCAAAGGCGTTCTTCCAGCCCAAACCTTGCTCTTCAAGGCCCGCGCCTTCTGGTTCACGCCCGACCAAGGCCGGATCGCCCGCGCCGTGCGCTTTGCCAAACGTATGACCGCCCGCCACGAGGGCCACGGTTTCTTCATCATTCATCGCCATGCGCGCAAAGGTTTCGCGAATGTCGCGGCCCGATGCGACCGGATCGGCCACACCGTTAGGGCCTTCGGGGTTCACATAGATCAGGCCCATTTGCACGGCGGCCAGCGGGTTTTCCAACTGGCGCTCACCCTCATAGCGCTTGTCGCCCAGCCATGTGTCTTCGTTGCCCCAATAGATGTCTTCCTCAGGCTCCCACACATCGGCACGGCCACCGCCAAAGCCAAAGGGCTTCAGGCCCATCGAGTCTAACGCGCAATTGCCTGCCAAGATCATCAGGTCAGCCCAAGAAATCGCATTGCCGTATTTTTGCTTGATCGGCCACAGCAAGCGGCGGGCTTTATCAAGGTTCACGTTATCGGGCCATGAGTTGAGCGGCGCAAAACGCTGCGTGCCCGTGCCAGCCCCCCCGCGCCCGTCACCGGTGCGGTAGGTACCCGCCGAATGCCACGCCATGCGAATGAACAGTGGGCCGTAATGGCCCCAATCGGCGGGCCACCAATCTTGGCTGTCTGTCATCAGCGCGGCCAGATCGGCTTTCAGCGCTGCAAGGTCTAGCTTCTTAAACGCCTCGGCATAGGAAAAATCCGCGCCCATCGGGTTCGATTTGGCCGAGTGCTGGTGCAAAATTTTCAGGTTCAACTGGTTCGGCCACCAGTCGCGGTTTGATCGGGCGGCAGACGTGGTTTGGCTGCCAGCGCCGTGCATGACAGGGCATTTGCCCGCGGTGGTGGTGTTGGTGGTCATAACTCTCTCCGGATCCTAGACAATTTCGCAATGTGGCGGGGCTGCGAAACCACGTTTCGTCGCCTTGGCCAACCATGGTTCTCAGATAGGGTCTATCAAAGCCCGATCCAGAGTTTAAGCAGCAAATAATTTGCAGGCGACATCGTGCATACCGGCTTTGCATCGCTGGCGGGACCACGCTTTTCAGAACAACTTTTCTTTAACCGCGCCAAAGGTTATGTCTGCGCCAAACCTGATGGAGCATTCGATGTCGCGCGATCTGACCCTGCCCGAAGAACGCCACCCCGAAAAGGCGCATCGTAAGGACAATCCTCAGCCCAAAAAGCCCGACTGGATCAGGGTAAAGGCCCCCACCTCTGAAGGCTATAAACAAACCCGCGATATTTTGCGCGAAAAAAAGCTGGTGACGGTGTGCGAAGAAGCCGGTTGCCCCAACGTGGGCGAGTGTTGGAGCCAAGGTCACGCCACCATGATGATCATGGGCGAAATTTGCACCCGTGGCTGTTCGTTTTGCAACATCGCCACGGGCAAGCCCAAAGCGCTGGATACGTTTGAACCGGGCCGTGTGGCCCATGCGGTTGCCGAATTGGGGCTGAAACATGTCGTCGTCACCTCGGTTGACCGTGATGATCTTGACGATGGCGGCGCGGAACACTTCGCCATGACCATCCGCGCCATCCGCCACCGCGCGCCCCATACGACGATTGAGGTCTTAACGCCTGATTTCCTGAAATGCCCGTCCTCGGCACTTGAAACCGTGGTCGCCGCGCGCCCCGATGTCTTCAACCACAACCTTGAAACGGTGCCGGGATTGTACCCCGAAGTGCGCCCCGGTGCGCGCTATTTTCACAGCCTGCGCTTGCTGCAAAAGGTTAAGGAACTTGACCCGACCCTGTTCACCAAATCCGGCATCATGGTGGGATTGGGCGAAGATCGTCAGGGCGTTTTGCAAGTGATGGATGATATGCGCGCCGCTGATGTCGATTTTCTGACCATCGGGCAATATCTGCAACCCACGCCCAAACATCACCGCATTGACCGCTTTGTCACACCTGATGAGTTTAAGTCGTATGAAACTGCCGCTTGGGGCAAAGGGTTTTCCATGGTGTCGGCCACGCCGCTCACCCGTTCCAGCTACCACGCTGGTGATGATTTCGCCCGCCTGCGCGCGAACCGCTTGGAAAAGCTAGGGCAGGCCTAAACCTGCCCCAGCCTTGGTTTTTTAGATCAGCCCTCGGTCTGACGATAAGCCGAGTGGCACGCGCCGCAAGCTTTGCCCAAAGCGGTGATGCCGGCTTTCAAGCTGTCAGCATCGGTTCCAGCCGATGCCTTCAACGCTTCGGCTGCGGTGTTCAAGTCGGCGATCTTGGTCAGGAAATCATCTTGCGCGGCCCAGATTTCCGCTTTCGCGAAGCTGTCAGGCGATTTGCCAACTTCCGAACCGGCGGGGAATTGGTCCATGCTGATGACCGAAGCCACAGCCGCCACGTTCGAGGCCGCTTTGGCCGCAACCGCTGCATCGTAAGGCACGTCGCCCTTAACCATAGCGCCCATCTTGCCCACGTCAGCGGCCATCTGCATCATCAACCCGTGGCGGGTTTCGACGATATCGGCAAAGGGATCTTCGGCTTGGGCCCAAACGGTCAGGCCGGTCAAAATCAGGGCGCTTGTCAGGCCCAAAAGGTGTAGCTTTTTCATAACGCTCTCCAAAATCGCGCGGTTGCAGGGCTGGCATACCGGCGATAGATGGCCCCGTGCATAGGTCTAAGGTTAAGAACGGCGCTCTACACATAAAGTTTACCCCGGTTTAGAGGGATGCTGTGTCTGCAACTGACGGTTTAGTAGGCAAACCCCAGCGAAAGTGTCACCAGCCGATCCGCGCTGGGGTTAAGCTGCGCCACCCCAGCCTGAACGAACAGGCCCGACTTAAGCCGATAGATCACATCCGCCCCCCAAGCCAGATAGCTATCGCTTGGGGTGATCATGTCAAAAACCTGCCCTTCAACTGTAAGGTGATCGTTTACGGCATAGGCAACAAAGCCGTTCACCGTATTTTCCCAACTTCCCATCAGGTTTTGATGGCTGCCGACCACACCGCCACTTATCCGGCCCTTTTGCACGCGCAGGGCGATTTTGGTTGTGGTGGCAATGCAAGGCCCCAAATCCACATCGGCCCGCCCCAGCGAAAATTTGTAATCGCCCAGATCATAAGTTGCAGCGATGGCATGGATCATGCGGTCCTTGCTGCCCAATTCTTGCACCGACGCCGCGACCAAGATTTTGTCAAACTGCGCGTCATACCGCAGGCCCCGCATCGTAGGTGCGGCGGTAAAGTAGGACATAAACCGCAGCAATTCACCCGAGGCCAGACCCTGCACCACACCCAGCACCTCTGACCCGCCAATCGCTGGCACATCAAAGACTTGCGGCATCACAAGGCGCGGAATGCCGACCGAAAGTTTGCCATAAGCGCCTTCGATCACGCCCGTGGCAAACACCGATCCGCCTCTTTGCCCATCCAGTTGCAGCGAATCCACCCCAAGATCGCCGCCAATTTTAAACTGGTCGCTCACGCGAAATCGCACAGCCATATCTGCCGCGCCAAAGATAAAATCCTGCCTTGTGCCGTTTAGGCTTAGGCTTTCCAGCTTCAGCAATCCAGATTGCGAAAACGTGACGGGGCTTTGCGCCAAAGCTGCCGAGCAAGCGAGAATAATCGCAGCGACAATCAGCAAGACTATTTGCATCATCTGTCCTTTCATGACCGCCGTTTCTAGGCGGTGTCAGACGGAATGACGCTTGGATGGCGTGTTTCTCAAGTGTGGCAGAATGATAGAGGGTGACACGGGCGGGGGGTGGGTTCGCCCTTGGGTTTATCAGGCACATCCTTAAGGATATAAGCCCCGATCATCCGCCCATGTTCTGCCCTGTTGGCGCAATCTAGCCCCCAAGGCTACGGGCAGGTTGCACACCCGCTTAGCGCGGTGCTGGCCCGTTGAAAGGCTGGTCGATCTGACGGAACGCCGCCAAACCCTCACACGCGGCAGAATGGGCCTTTAACGCGGGGCAGGCAGATAGATCAATCGCCGGATGTGCCTGCACCACAAAGCGCAGGGCACAGGCCACGGCTATATCGGCATGGGTCATTTGCGCGCCGAACCACCAAGGGCTGTTCCGGCCCGCGCGGTCAGCTTCAAGGCTGCGAAGAACAGCGGTGATCTGGTTCGTGCAGCGCGTCTCCCACAGGGCAGAGGGGGGCTGATGCATCGCGCGTTCGTAGACAAGGCCAACCGCTTTGTCAGCCAAACCTGTCGCCAAAGCGGTCACTTTCATCACCTGATGGCGCTGCGGTTCGGTGCGTGGACACAGCGGTTGGGCCACCAGACTGTCAAGATAATCTAAAATCGCATGGCTGTCGGTCAGCGCAAAGCCGGTTTCCAGTACCAAGACAGGCACGCGCCCCAAAGGGTTGATCGCGCTCATCTTTTCGGCATCGGCGAACACCGACCAAGGCCGGTGTTCGAAGGGCATTTCGTAAAGACGTAGCGCGATCCCGACCCGCCGGACAAAGGGGCTGTCATACTGGCCGATCAGGATCGTCATAGATCAATTCACCGCAGGCACGGCTTTCAGATAGGCCACAATCGCCTTCACGTCGCTTTCGGGCAGGTGGCCCATGTTTTCCACCACATGCGCCATGGCACCGCCGGCAAAGTCAAACTCGGGCGTGGCGCCGGTGGTGAGGTAGGTGAAGATGTCGCCGTCCGACCAATCCAGCTTGCCCGAAGTGATGTTGGGCACCTTCGACTTGCCATCGTCAATCATCGCCCCGCCCAGCCATGCCGACCGTTTCAGCCCGCCGAGTTCGTTGCGCGGCGTGTGGCACTCGCCGCAATGGGCCAAAGCTTCGGCGACATAGCGGCCACGGGTGACTTCGGGCGACATATCGCCCGTCAGCACGTAATCAGTGTTGCCCGCAAACAGCTTCCAAACGCCCAAACTGCGGCGGATGTTGAAGGGAAAGCCCAGTTCATGCTCTTTGTTCGGCGTGGCCGAAGCGGGAAGTGAATCGATAAAGGCTTTCAGGTCGACCAGATCCTGCGGCTCCATCTTGGCATAGGCGACATAGGGCATGGCGGGATATTCATGTTCGCCTTCCGGTGTCACCCCGTCTTGCAGCGCATGGGCAAAGGTTGCGATCGACCACCCGCCAATGCCCTGTTCCGGATCGGAAGAGATGTTGGGCGCATAAAACGTGCCAAACTGTGTCGGCAGCGCAAGCCCGCCGGCCAGCACCAACTGGTCAGCCCCCTTGGCCCCCGGTGCCATGTGGCACGACGCGCACCCCGAGGCCCAAAAGATCGTTTCGCCCTTGGTTTTGTCGCCGCTAAGGTTTTCCAAAGCGGCCGTATCGCGCAAAACCGGCGCGGTTACGTACCACCCCACGGCTGCCGCGATAACGCCCAAAGCAATCAGAATGCGCAACACTCGTAGCATGCAAGCCTCCAAACTATATGCCATTGGCTTTGCACATTCGGGCAAGGGCGGCAAGGCTTGGCGCTGGCTATGCCCCTAAACCTGCCGCTTTGGGGCCTTTATCTAACGAAAGGGGTAGGGCTTCTGGGGTGTGGCGGGCTTGTTTGAAGGCGGGAAATGCAGGGCGAAAGGCCCGCTTATAAATGCCGCTGCGGTTGGTTTTGGGAGGCGCGCAAGGCATTGTTAAATAAATACAAATTTCGCTTCATGGCAGGAAAAATTCTTTTCCTGCTTATAATTCAATCTTTGTGAAACCCGCTTGCTTTCGCTAAAATCACCCAGCGGTTGCGAAACCCGCTTGCTTTCGCTAAAATCACCCAGCGGTTGCGATGGGATTCTCCCCCCCATGTCAAGGCCGCGTCGCATTTGAACAGCAAGGATACCGACATGACAAACTTGATGAAACGCGGCGGGTTGGCCCTGCGGCTGACAACCGTTGCAGCGCTGGCGCTGATGGTCGGTCAGTCGGCTTGGGCTGCGGAGGGTGCGGGCGTGCTGGACGCCACGTTTGGCGCAGGCGCTGAAGATGGCACGCCTGCGGGTGTGGTTGCCACCTCGCTTGGCAATGGCGATGATGTGGCGAATGATTTGGCTGTTGGCGCGGATGGGTCGGTTCTGGTTGTGGGAAACCGCTCCGCTGACACCGGCAATAACATCGTGCTGGTGCGTTACACCGCTGATGGCAGCTTTGACGCCAGCTTTGGCGTGGGCAGCGAAGACGGCACACCCGATGGCGTGGTGGATATTTCCTTGGGCGCGGGCAATGATTTCGCCACCGCAACCGCTGTGCAGGCTGACGGCAAAGTGCTGGTCGCTGGCTATCATGAAGACGGCGCATCGACCAATATCTTCGTTTTGCGCGTGAACGCGGACGGCACCTTGGACGATACCTTTGGCACCGCGGATGACGGCACCGAAAACGGCATCGTCAACATCTCGCTTGGTGATGGCAACGACACCGCGCGTGATGTGGCCGTGCAAGCCGATGGCAAGATCGTCGTCGTGGGCGACAGCGTCGAAGCAGACGGCTCGACCAACATCATCTTGGCCCGCCTGAATGCTGATGGCTCTGCCGATGACAGCTTTGGTCAAGCTGAAGACGGCACGCCGAACGGCTTTGTCGCCACATCTTTGGGCAAGGGCGATGACAAGGCCAATGCCGTTGCGCTGCAAGCTGATGGCAAAATCGTGATCGCAGGCACCCATGTTGCGCAAGACGGGTCTTCGAACCTGCTGGTTGCGCGCTATGATGCCGCAGGCGTGCCGGATGCCACGTTTGGCACCGCACAAGACGAAAGCCCCGATGGCTTTGTGAACATCTCGCTGGGCGCTGGCAATGATGCGGCGCACGGCGTGGCGCTGCAAGCCGATGGCAAAATTGCCGTGGTGGGTGATACGGTTGCGACGGATGGGTCTTCGAACTTCGTTCTGGCGCGTTTGAATGCCGATGGTTCGCCGGATGACAGCTTTGGTGTGGCCGAAGACGGCACGCCGAACGGGTTTGTGCAAACCTCGCTTGGCGAAGGCAATGATTTTGCCACCGGTCTGGCTGTGCAAGCCGATGGCAAACTGGTTGTCGTAGGCTATCACCAAGAGGGCTCCAGCACCAACATCGCCGTGGCCCGCTATGACGCCGACGGCGCTTTGGACCAAAGCTTTGGCACGGCAGATGACGGCACCGAAAACGGCGTGGTCAACCTGTCTTTGGGTGACGGCGACGACACCGCCAACGCTGTGGCCCTGCAAGGCGACAAACTGGTTGTCGTGGCCGGCACCACCACCGCGACCGACGGGTCAAAGAACATCGCCGTTCTGCGCCTGACCGCACAATAAGGCTGATCGCAACGGCCAACGGGCGGGGGCCTTGGTTTCCGCCCGTTGGCAGATTGGTATTTCACACGAAAGAGACGCGGCCGACACCAAAGGCCGCTTCGCTTTTGCGCACAATCCGCTAAAGGCTTTCCCCCCTACAGGAGAACGCCTTGCCAAAACGCCCCTTTCCCACAGATTTGAAAAGCTGGCGCAAAGCGGTCGGCTTAAAGCAAGATGCTTTGGCCCATCTGCTGGGTGTCACCCAACCCGCCATTTCACGGTGGGAGTCGGGGTTAGATCATCCCTCTGTCGCCTTGCAATTGCGTTTGCGCGATATGATGTGCCCCTCTGGCAACGCGCGGTTGAAGATTGACGATTTCGTGCTGCGCCAAAAATCTGCGCTTGAAGCGCTGTTTGATTTAGAAGGGGTGAAACTGCTATCGACCTCGCAAGGGATGCAGAGGGCTTGGCCGCGTTTTTCGTCGCTGCCCGACCTGCGCCTGATAGATCACCTGATTGGCGAAGCGGCTATTTTACTGCACGACGACGATTTTGTGCGCGAGATTAAGCGCGGCGAGATCGCCTTGATTTCGGCGGTCAGCGACAGCCATGTGTCGCTGCCGTTAGACAGCAGTTTTCGCCACCGCTGGCACGCCACCTTTCACAGTTACGGGCCGCGCATGATGGTTAAAATGGGCTATGAACCCTGCGCGCCCGATGCAACGCTTGGAATTGAAAAAGTGGTGCGCTTGGAAGATGTGGTTGCCTGACAAGCGTAGGTTTTGAAAGGGTTATTCGGTGAACCTCACCTTACCGATATAAGGCAGGTTGCGGTTGCGCTGCGCATAGTCGATGCCGTAGCCCACCACGAATTCATCGGGAATTTCAAATCCGGTCCAAGTTGCCTTAATATCCACCTCGCGGCGCGAGGGTTTGTCAAGCAAGGCGCACACACACAAGCGGCGCGGTTCGCGCGCTTCCAGAACTTTGCGCACATGGTGCAGCGTAAAGCCGGTGTCGACGATATCTTCCACCACCAGCACATCACGGCCGGCAATCTCGCCGCGAATATCCTTTAAAATCCGCACCTCGCGGCTAGAGCGCATCGAATCGCCGTAAGACGAGGCTTCCAGAAAATCCACCTCGACCGGCAATCCCAATTCGCGCACAAGGTCGGCGATAAACACAAACGACCCGCGCAGCAGGCCCACGACGACCAGTTTGTCAGTGCCCCTGAAGTATTCGGTAATATCGGCGGCCAATTCCTCGACCCGTGCCGCAATGGCCTTGGCAGAGATCATCTGGTCGATCACATAAGGACGTTCGCCCATGGGCCCCTCTTGATTTTCTTGGCTTTCCCACTCAAATGCACAGCAGGGTCCGTGGCAAGAGCGAAAGCGCGCAAGACCCCGTGGAAGGGGCCCAATGACAACGCATCACGAAGAAAAACTTCTGCCCCACAGCCCGCAACAGATGTTCGATCTGGTCGCCGATGTGGCGCGCTACCCCGAATTTCTGCCATGGACCGCCGCCGCCCGCATCCGGTCGCGCCAACCGCTTGTCGGCCATACCGATCCCTTGGCCGAAGTGATGGAAGCCGATCTGGTGATTTCGTTCAAACTGTTTCGCGAAAGGTTCGGCTCTCGCGTCACTTTGCTGCCCACGCAGGGGCAAATCTTAACGCAATATCTGGACGGTCCGCTGCGCGATTTAAAATCGGTGTGGCGGTTTGTGGCGGGTGACAACGGGCCAGAGTCTTGCAAAGTGATCTTTGATGTTGATTTCGAATTTCGCAACCCGATCTTATCCGCCGTGATTGGTCTGGTCTTC
>CAIQOV010000035.1 GCA_903873585.1 uncultured Rhodobacterales bacterium | reverse complement strand
GTCCAGCGACGGCGGCGACCGGTATCCGAAACCGACAAAATCTGAATGCGGGGGGTGTCTTCGTGTGCGTCCATAAGGACACTCGATAACCCATCAAGAGAAAACCTCTCAAGACGGCCCTCGGCGGATGTTTACCTGGAAGCTTGGGTTGAGCTTACCATCGGCACAGCGTTGTGAGCCATTTCCTGTTCTGCGTTTGGCTTGTTGGAATTCACACATTTTCCCAACGCGGCAACGGACGCGGCAATTTCGCGTGGGCCCAAATGCAGAAAGCCCCGCGTTAGCGGGGCTATTTGTGTTGGTCTTGTTATGTATTTTTATGGTTGCGGGGGCAGGATACATCCAAGAACCTACAGTAGATATCGCGGCATGACGCCTACTGGCCACTCAAAGACCAACAATGTTCTACATCTAAACCGCACTACCGAATGGGCGCACTCCGATGATAGAAGGCTTAAGCGGGGATCTCTAGAACAAACCCGATTAGACTTTTGGTATAAGGGTCCACTGGCCGCGCGCATAGCTCTTGGGCATCATTTATTTCGACAACTCGGCCGTTATGCAGCACCGCGATGCGATCGGCGATAGACCGCACCACTGCAAGATCATGCGACACGAAGATCGCAGCAACATCATGCTTTCTGGCCAAATCGCGAATCAGTGCCAAAACCGCTGCCTGCACCGAAACGTCGAGTGATGTGGTGATCTCGTCGCACAGCAGCACGTCGGGTTTGGCCGCAAAGGCGCGCGCTATGGCGACCCTCTGGCGTTCGCCGCCTGACAGCTGGGCGGGCATCAGATCCAGCGTGGCCTCGCCCAGTCGCACTTCAGCAAGCAGGTTAGCAGCCATGGCCCGAATTTGTGACCGCGGTACTCGCCCATAAAGCAGTAAGGGTTGGGCAATAAGGTCGATGATGCGATGGCGCGGGTTCAACGAGGCATCAGGGTTCTGGAAGATCAGTTGGATCGACCGAAGCTGTGACAAACGGCGGTCAGTGCCCCGCGCCGCAAGGTTTTCAGCGCTGTTTTGTGACATCAAAGTGATCTGCCCGGTAGTTGGAACGGCCAACCCAGCAATCGCACGCAGAATAGTGGACTTGCCCGATCCAGATTCACCCACCAATCCAAGAACTTCACCTTTGGCCAAGGTGAAACTAACTGCATCGACCACGGATTTGGGCGCTTTACGGACAAAAAAGCCTTGCTTGGCAAAGCCAACAGACAGCGATTGAACAGCTATGATGGGAGCAGCCTTGGTAAATATGGTGTCACTGTGGTCTACCACAGGCGCAGTCGCGATTAAGGTCCGCAGACACGCGATCTTATGATCTTTATCGGCCAGTTTTAAGTCAGGGCGCTGGTCGTGGCAGGCATCTTGTACCAAAGCGCAGCGCGGCGCAAAGCAGCAGCCTGATGGCAAATCGAACAGCGAGGGCGGGCTTCCTTCGATGGGCGATGGCAGGCCAGCCGAGGCAAGACGTGGGATCGATGACAAAAGCGCTTGCGTGTAGGGATGACCAGGACGCGCCAGAACTGAAACCAGCGGCCCTTCCTCAATGACGGCGCCAGCATACATTACCGCGATCCGATCACACAGCCGCGCCAAGACGCCCAGATCGTGACTGACACAAACCATGCTAACTTTTGCGCGATGCCGCAGATCGACCAGCAGATCCAGCAGCGCGGCCTGCGTGGTGACGTCAAGCCCTGTCGTGGGCTCGTCCAGCAGCAGCACTTCAGGCTCACCTGCCAAGGCCATAGCAATTGCAGCCCGCTGCAACTGCCCACCAGACAACTCGTGCGGAAATCGGCCTGCTGTGACGGCTGGCTCTGGCAAGAGAACCATCTCCAAAAGGTCAAAAACCCGCTTGGCACGCGCTTGTTGGTGCAGCGCGCTGTGCAACAGCAAAGCCTCAGCGATCTGTGCGCCGATACGGAGGCTGGGATTGAATGCCGTGGCAGGATTTTGCGGAATAAGAGCAATCTTTCCGCCACGAACGAATACAAGGGCGGCATCGGATTGCCCAAGGATCGATGAACCATTCAGCCTGACCGACCCGCCGATTGCCTTCAAACCTGGCCTCATCATGCCCATGAGCGACAAAAGCAGCGTGCTTTTGCCAGAACCAGACTCCCCCGCTATGCCAAAACTCTCGCCTTGGCCAATTGTGAAGGATACGTTGTCGACAACCAGAAAATCGGCACCCCCGACTTGCAAGTTCGCAACCTCAAGCTTGTGCGCGCTAAGTGTCATGCGCCAGGCACCCGGCGGTTACGCTCTACACCCGTCGCCCGGGCCCAGGCGTCGACGGCAAGGTTCATGCCGATCACAAGTGAACTTAGGGCGAGCATTGGCCAAATCAGCGCCCATGGGGCGCGCTGCATGATCCCACGGGCGTCTGCGATCATCTGGCCCCAATCTGGGGTTGGCGGGGCAACCCCCATCCCAAGAAAGGATAAAGAGCTGACCGCAAGCAAAATCCAAGACCATTGCATAGCGCCTTGAACGGCAAGGCTGTCTTGGACATTGGGCAAAAGCTCTGTCGCCGCAATCGACCACCGCGAATGGCCGCGGATCTGCGCTGCCACGACAAAATCCCGTGTCACAAAATCAAGTGTCGCTGCCCGCGCAAGGTAAACCACGGACAATCCGTAAGAAAACCCAAGCACCGGCACAAGGGCTACAGAACTGCTGCCCAAGGCCGCAACAAAAAGCATCACCATCAAGATCCACGGGATCGACATCATGGCATCCACAAAGCGCATCACAATCGCATCGGTCCTGCCCCCGATCAGGGCCGCAAGAATACCAAGGGCCGATCCCCAAGCCATCGCGATGACAGTGGCCAGCGTTGCGATCAACATCGCCTCACGGCCGCCAAGCAGGGTGCGGCTGAACACGTCACGCCCCAACCGGTCGGTGCCAAACCAGTGCGCCAGCGAGGGCGATTGCAGCATGGCCGCCGCATCCTGATGGGCTGGATCCTGCGGGGCGATCATAGGGGCCGCGACAGCGACGGACAGATGCAGACAAACGATCACAAACCCGATACGCCCCGACCTTTGGGCCAGCACATCGTGCAAAACTTGCGGCACAGCCAAAGGGCGCGCCCCCCTCATTGCCGCCGCGTCCTGAGCCGGGGGTTGAGGATCAAGGCCACAAGGTCTGCGCCAAGATTGGTCAAAACATAGATAAGCCCAAACAGCAGGGCAATGGCTTGCACCAAAGGCAGGTCCTGATCGGCCACCGCATCTACCGCCAACCGCCCAAGGCCGGGAAAGTTGAACACGCTTTCCACGATCACCACCCCACCCAAAAGCCACGCCATCGTCAGCCCGATGATGCTGATCGCCGGCAACAGCGCGTTTGGCACCACATGGTGCCAGATGACTCTCCGCCGCGACGCCCCTTTCAGCCGCGCCATCTGGACAAAGTCGCTTTGCATCACCTCGACCACCGAGGCCCGCACCATGCGCAAGATATGCGCCGCAAGGATGAAGATCAGCGTGGCCGCAGGCAGGATGGAGGCCTTGACCAACTCAAAGGCTGGCGCTTTGTAACCAATTGTCACCACACCGGCAGCCCAGCCCAAGATGACTGAGAACACCAAGATCATCAACGTGCCCGAGATGAATTCTGGCACCGTCATGGCAAAAATAGCCACGCCAGAGATGGCCATATCCAAAGGCCCTTCAGGATTAAGCCCTGCCAACACCCCCAGACCAAGGGCAAGCGGAATGCCGATGACAGAGGTGACACCTGCAAGGATCAAGGTATTGCGCAGCCGCCACCCCACGATTTCGGCAATCGGACGCTCGCGTTGCATGGATATGCCCAGATCCCCGCGCAAAAAGTCACCCGCCCAAGTGATAAATCGCCAGAGGGGGGGCTGATCAAGGCCCAACCTTGCGTGACAGGCCGCCAGCATGCTGTCAGAGGCGCCGCGCCCAAGAGTGACGCTGCAGGCATCCCCCGGCATGAGGTCAAGCGCAAAGAACACGACCACCGCGATGATCACCATCGTGACAAGCGCCAATCCGATCCGTTCCAGCAAGACAGCGGCCATCGCCGAGAGGGGCTTTTATTCGGCCATGCCGACCAGATGCCATCGGATGTAGTCTTCGTCTTGCGGCGCGATGCCGGTCACACGGGACGTCATCACGCGGCGGCCGTTCTCTTGATAGGCGATCAGGGTTCCGCCTTCGTTGAACAGGATTTCTTGCGCCTGAACGTACAGCGCCCGTGCCTTGTCGATGTCCAGCGTTGCCCGCGCCTGATCCAAAAGGGCATCAAAGGTAGCATTGGCAAAGTGACTTTCATTCCACGCACCACCAGAGCGATAGGCCTCGTTCAAAAACTGGTCGGCCGGGCGTTGGCTCCACGAGGTGACGGCGTTTTTTTGCAACCAGATATCGTCCCAATAGCCATCCGATGGGGCCACCGTCAGTTTGACGCGAATGCCCGCCTTGGCCACTTGCTGCTGATAAACTTCGGCATATTGCACCATGCCGGGTTCCAGATCGGCGGTGAAAACCTCGATGTCGATGCCATCGGGATAGCCGGCTTGGGCCAGCAAAGCCTTGGCACCGGCAATGTCTTGCGGGCAGTCAAGGTTGGCACGGAACGGATCGCTGGCCATCACCGGTGTATCGCAGCTCACGATCCCATTGCCTTCGCCCGTCATCAGGGCAAGCATTTCAGCGCGGTCCACCGCAATCCGCAGGGCCTTGCGGATGCGCGGATCGTCAAGCGGCGGTTGGTTGCTTTGAAAGGCGATGCCAAACCACCCCCCCGCCGGATAGCTTTGAACGGTGAAGTCAGGATTGCCAGCATAAAGCGGTTCCTGATCGCGGGTCAGGCCGTTGTAATCGATCTGCCCCCCCAGCATCGCCTGATTGCGCGCTTCAGAATCTGGGATCGCTGTGAATTCGATCTTATCTAACTTGGGGGCCCCTTCCCAATACGCGGTGTTGGCCGACAGGATCGTCGTGCTTTCAGGATCAAAGCTGTCCAACTTGAAGGGCCCAGTGCCGACCCCATAAGGCGCTGCGGCCCCCTCGGGCAACATTCTGACCCGGTAATCCATCAGCAAAAGTGGCAGACCCGCATGGGGCGTAGACAAACGTATCCGCGCGGTGAGGGGGTCAATAACATCCACGGCTTCGATGAAACCCAGAACATCCGTCACGGGCGACTCCAGAGCAGGATCTTTGACCCGCTCTAATGTGAACTTTACATCCGCCGCATCAAAGGCGCTGCCGTCGTGAAAGGTCACCCCCGGCAGCAGCGTCAGCGTCCACTCCGTCGCGGTGGCGTTCGCTGTCCAGGTCTGCGCCAGTTCTGGCGCCGGACGGCCATCCACATCCTGACGGATGAGGCGGCTGTAGATCAGGTCGTTCACCTCATAGAACCGGTTGGCCGAGATCGGATCAAGACTTTCGCTGCCCCCAAAGCTCAGATCATTGGCCCGCCGCAGGACGCTTTCTGCCTGTGCCGCGCTGGCAAGTGTCATCAAGATGACAAGGGGTGTCGCTAAGACTTTGGCCGATAATGAAAGTATCATGGCGATGGGTGTCCTTGTTTGCTTTTCGAAAGAAAACATGCGAGCCCTCAAGGCGCGCGCGCCTGGCATCGTCTTTGATGGCAACTAGATCGTAGAAGCATGACACCCGCAAGACAGTTCGACAAGGGCGCTGGCGGTGTCGACTTAGGAGCTGCTATGCAGATTGTGACGTACAACATTCAGTGGGGCAAAGGTCAGGACGAGGTCGTTGACCTGTCGCGCATCGCCAGAACCGTGGCCAAAGCCGACGTGATCTGCCTGCAAGAGGTAGAGCGCAATTGGCGTGACATGGCAGACAGTGACCAAGTCGCGCGGCTTACGGCCCTTTTGCCCGATCACCATGCGATTTTTTCGCCAACTGTCGATCTGCATGATCATCGTAACACCGCTGCCAAGGGCCGCCGCCAATACGGCCTGCTGCTCTTGTCGCGCTGGCCCATCTTGTCGACCCGAACCTTTCCCCTGCCAAAGTATCCCGTGCATGGCAGCCTGAATGACACTTCAGGCCTGCAAGAGGCGGTGATTGCCCCGGGCGGGCAAGGGCTGCGCATTTACAACACGCATCTCAACTATCTGTCTCAGCGCCAGCGCCGCCTTCAGATTGAAGAAATCTTGAAGATCATCGCCGATGCGCCGCACCAAGGTGGCCCGATCGTTGGGCCGGGCGTGCCAGAGCAAGAGTATCGTCAGGATTGGATTGCCATAGGGCCCGAAGATGTGCCCGCAATGCCTGTTCCTGCCATTCTGACCGGCGACTTCAATATGCGGCCCAATTCCCCGAACTACGACCAGATCGTGGGCGAGCGTGATCCTTTCTACGGCCGCTTGCCTGACCTTGCCCGCTTCAGCGATGCCCTAACCCTTGTCGGGCAGCCAGAGCATGAGGGGTCTACCCATCCCGAGGCGGACCCGGCAGGATATCAAAGGATCGATCATGTCTTCGTGTCGGGGGATCTGGTTGGGTCTGTGACCCGCGCATGGATCGACACTCAGGCCGATGGCTCGGACCATCAGCCAGTGTTTGCAGAGCTTTCGTTTCCTTAAATCAAGCGAGCTAGAATGCCCTAAGGTGCCCTAATCGGGCAGTCCAATTTAATTCGTTATGCATGTCTGCGATCAGCGCCCATGGTGTCTGACGTCAGCGCCCATGGAACAGTTTTGCGTGATTGCGTAGTAGAGGGGTTGCGGTTCATCTTTACCCCAGTGCGCAGGTTTGCTTGTTGTTACCCACACATTTTGCGAACGCGGCAACGGACGCGGCAATTTCGCGTGGGCCCAAATGCAGAAAGCCCCGCGTTAGCGGGGCTATTGTGTTGGTCTTGTTATGTATTTTTTTGGTTGCGGGGGCAGGATTTGAACCTGCGGCCTTCAGGTTATGAGCCTGACGAGCTACCGGGCTGCTCCACCCCGCGACGGTTCTTTTTTTATTGATTTCGTATTGAGATATCG
>CAIQOV010000034.1 GCA_903873585.1 uncultured Rhodobacterales bacterium | reverse complement strand
CTCCTCGCTGACATCCGAACATGGCCTGGCGGCATCATCCAGTTCCTGCGCGACGAAGAGTGTGACCCCGACCTCATCCAACGCATAATGGCCGACGAGAAAAACCGTTAAGTCCAGACGGCCCTCGGCGTAGGTTTACGCAAAGTCCACACACAATGCAAATGGTCAGGCAAGACCACCCACGCGTCAATTCGGAAGGGTCGCTCTGCCTTGGTCAGGGCGACCGCCGCGCGCAGGCGCGGGACTTGGTCTACCAAGACACGCGACCCGCGTTCTTGCAGGGTGACGGTGAAGAAAATGCGGGCTGCGGGGATGTGCGGGCGGATGTAGGTGGGCATGGGCCGACATTGGCACAGGCCGAGTTACGGCAGAGTTAACGTGCGGGGTGCGCGTGCATCGACGGTTTTTCACGCAACGGGCATCCGCGCCTCGACCATCCCCGCATACCAGCTGGCGCCGAACGGGATCACGTTGTCATCAAAGTTATAGGCCGGATGATGCACCATCGCCGTATCGCCGTTTCCGACGAAGATATAGGCCCCCGGTCGTGCGTTCAGCATATAGCTGAAATCCTCGGCCCCCATCATCGGCGCCACATTGGTATCCACCATGGGAGAGATCGCCCGTGCCACATCCACCGCATAGCCGGTTTGCGTGGTGGCATTCACCGTCACGGGATAACCGCGCCTGTAGGTCACCTCGGCCCGCGCGCCCAAGGCTAAGGCGGTGCCTTGAGCAATCTCGATCAGGCGCTGTTCGGCCAAGTCTTGCACGGCTGGGTCCATGGTGCGCACGGTGCCCTTTAGCTTAACCGTCTGGGGGATGACGTTGCTGGCGGGGCTGTCGGTTTCGACGACGCAGATCGACACCACCACCTGATGCAACGGGTCAACATTGCGGCTGGCGATGGTCTGCAACGCCAAGATCAGATGCGAGGCCACGACCACCGGATCCACACAGTCCTGCGGCTTGGCGGCATGGCCCCCTTTGCCAGTGATCAGAATATCGACCGTATCCGCCGCCGCCATCATCGCCCCGTCACGAATGCCAAAAGCCCCGACAGGAATGCCCGGCATATTGTGCATACCGTACACCTCTTGAATGCCAAAACGCTCCATCATGCCGTCTTCGACCATCACCTTACCGCCGCCACCGCCCTCTTCGGCGGGTTGAAAGATGCACACCGCCGTGCCGTCAAAGTTGCGCGTCTCGGCCAAGTAGCGCGCAGCCCCCAGCAGCATGGCGGTGTGGCCATCATGCCCGCAGGCGTGCATCTTGCCATGGGTCTTTGACGCATAGGCCAACCCCGTCTGCTCGATGATCGGCAAAGCATCCATATCGGCGCGCAGGCCAATCACACGGCCCGAGGTGTCTGTGCGCCCCTTGATCACCACGACCACGCCACTGTGGCCAATGCCTTCGACCACCTCGTCACAGCCAAACGAGCGGCACAGCTCTGCCACCTTGCCCGCCGTGCGTTGGACATCGAACATCAATTCTGGATGGGCATGAAAATCTTGCCGCCACGCCGTGATGTCGGGCAGCATTTCGGCAAAACGGTTCTTGATCGGCATGAGGGCCCCCTTGGATTTGCCAAAGCATCCGCCAATCCCACCGACACCACAAGCCCCTTCACCAAGATGCAAATACGCGCGGGGGTGGTCCGGAGGGGGCAGAAGGCCCCCTTCGGGCGGGGGGTGCGGGGGGCAGCCGCCCCCCGTGTTTACAGGGTCGGCCCCGCCACCAATCGCGTGCCATCGCTAAACCGCGCCAACCGAAAACGGTGCAAATCATGGCCAACGGGGTGGTCGGCCACCAAATCCGCCACAACCCGCCCCATACCCGGCCCGATGCCAAAGCCGTGGCCGCACATGCCGGTGGCAATCACCAGCCCCGAGATCGCAGCGACACGGTCGACCACGGGCACCACATCGGGGATCGTGTCGATCATGCCCGCCCAAGCGCGCTGCAAAGCGGGGCGGCCAAGGTGAGGGAAGGCTTTGGCGAAATTGTCTTGCACCTGCGACAAAGCGCGCAGGTTGGGCTTGGGGTCTAGCACGCGCAGGCGTTCGAACGGGGATACGGCGTCCCCCTCCCAGCGGCGCGGGGTGCGCCATGCGTCGGGGTAGCCTTTGGCCGCTGCGGGGTGAAACTTGGTGGATTTAAAGTCTTTTTTCAGCACGGGCAGAAAGGCTCCGAAATGGCGGAACGCATCGGGGCCTATAAAGAAATCATGCACAGCGCCTGGGGCGACGGTGTAGCTGCCATCTTGCCTGCGGCGAAAGGCAAAGCGGTCATCGGCGGCGTTGCCGGCAAAAACCTCTGGCAAGGGGACCGTTTGGCCGACCGAGGCAAGAACCGAAAGCTGGGGAATATGCACGCCTTCGGCCGCCAAAAACAGCGACGACCATGCCCCGCCCGCCACCACAACCTGTTCGCAGCCAATCCGGCCCTGTTCGGTGTAAACCCCCGCAACCCGCCCACCTTGCACATCCAACCGGCGCACGGCGCAGTTTTCCACCAGCACAGCGCCGCGCGCCACAGCGCCCTGCGCCATCAGGGGCACCGCCGCCCAAGGTTCGGCCCGCGCATCTGAGGCGGTGAACAAACCGCCCAGCCATTCCACCGCAGCGCCTTTTAGATGGTCATACACCTGTCCGGTCGATTGCAACTGCACATCTAAGCCCATGGCTTGGGCTTGACCCATCCACGCTTCAAACCCCGCCATCTCTTTATGGCTGCGCGCCAGATACATCACGCCTTCTTGGCGAAAGCCCAATTCGGGGCCGAAGGTTTGCGACAGGTCAGCCCAAATCCGCATACTTTCCATCATGATCGGCAGTTCGGCCAGATCGCGGCCCTGCTGGCGAATCCAGCCCCAGTTGCGGCTGGATTGTTCGCCCGCAATGCGACCCTTTTCGCACAAGGTAACGGAAAAACCGCGCTCGGCTAAAAACCAAGCGGTCATCACGCCAATCACACCACCGCCCAGCACCACGACATCGCAAGCCTTGGGCGGGGGGCCTGCGTAGCGCAGGGGGGTGTCAAGGGTGATGGGGGCAGGCATGGCAAAGCTCCAACTTGGTTGGGTCGACCCTGTTGTGTCCGGTGCCCTGTGTCAACACCCGCCCCAAAGCGCGGGGGTTTCACACCCCCGCACCCCTGTGGGATATTTGGGCAAGTATGAAAGGGGGGGGCGGGGGGGATCAGTTCATTGATCGACGGATGCGGCGGATGGCAAGCCAGACGGCCAAGACCACGATGGGGGTGATGAGGGCCATCGCGAGGGGTTTTGCCACGCCGACCTGTTCCACCAAGGGGGCTGCGACATAGGCCGCAAGGCTGACGGCGTAGTAGCTGATGGCCACGACGGACAGGCCCTCGACGGTGTGCTGCAAGCGCAAGGCCAAATCGGCGCGGCGGTCCATCGAGGCGAGCAGCATCTGGTTTTGCGCCGACCGTTCGACATCGACCCGAGTGCGCAGCAATTCTGCCGCGCGTTGGGCGCGTTCGGCCATGGAATGCAGCCGTGCAGCGGTGGATTTTACCGTGCGCATCGCTGGATCATAGCGGCGCATCATGAATTCGCCAAAGGTCTGGCGCCCCGACAGGCGGTCTTCGCGCAGGGCTTGGATGCGTTGGGTGACGATGGCTTCATAAGCCGTGGTCGCCCCAAAGCGGAACGAGCTTTGCATCGCAAGGCTTTCGAGTTCTGAGGCAATCGCCAGCAGGTCATGCAGCGCAACTTCGGCAGGGCGATCTTGCGCGTCAAGGCCCGTCACCAAAGCCGACAAGCGCGGGTCAAGCGCATTGAGCGTGGTTGTCAATTCGCGCGCCTTGATCAGGCCCAGCATTGACATGGCGCGGTAGGTTTCAATCTCGCACAGGCGCTGCACGATGCGCCCCACTCGGCGCGCACCCGTGTCGGGGCGCACAAAGACGGCAAAGCGCATATTGCCATCGGGATCAATCCGAAAGTCACCCGCCACCACAGCCGACCCATCGACCACCCGCGCCACCGCCAGACTTTCGGCGACAAACCAAGCTTCCAGCTTGGTCATCATCGCCTCTTCGCTGGCAGGCTGCTCTTCAATGCGGATCAGCACCGAGGCCGCAACCCGCCCCGGTGCCTTGTCGCGCCAATCTTGCGGAAAGCTGGAATCGGTCGGGTCAAACGGGCGCGCCGAGACACCCGGCGTGAAGGCGGTGTAGGTGACAAATTCGGTGTGGCTTTCCCATTTCAGCTCTGACCGGCCAATGGGGCCAGAAAAATGCGTGGCATTGGGCTGCGGATGCGTCGAGCCGTGCCGATCAAGCAGTTCCAACAGATGTGCGCGGTCGCCCGCGCGATCACGCCCTGCGCCGTCGTCCTCCATCAGCGCCATGAAGGCGGCGGTTGAAGGCACGGTCAGCACCGGAAAGGGCCTTGCGTGCAGTTCGTTAACAAGGGCGTAGCGCAGCGGGTGATCGGTCACGGGGGCGGCTTTCTGCAGGGGTTGACGCATACTGAGACGGCAATGCGGCTGGGTAAAGGCGGGAAATGCAATGCTTAGCAGTATACTTTGGTAGGCCGACAAAGGGCGCAAGCGCAGGCACACCGAAAAGCGCCCCGAAGGATGGACCTCGGGGCGCTTGTTGATAAGGGTTTCGCCGACGACTTCAGGCGATCAAGGGCAGCAAAGCATCCAAGCTTTTCTTGGCGTCGCCGTAGAACATCCGTGTGTTTTCCTTGAAGAACAACGGGTTCTCGATGCCCGAATAGCCCGTGCCTTGGCCGCGTTTGGACACGATCACCATCTTGGCCTTCCAGCACTCCAACACCGGCATCCCCGCAATCGGGGAATTGGGGTCTTCTTGGGCTGCGGGGTTCACGATGTCGTTCGAGCCGATCACGATGGCCACATCGGTTGCGGGGAAATCATCGTTGATCTCGTCCATCTCCAGCACGATGTCGTAGGGCACCTTTGCTTCGGCCAGAAGCACGTTCATATGGCCGGGCAAGCGGCCTGCCACGGGGTGGATGGCAAAGCGCACCGTTTTGCCACGCGCGCGCAGCTTGCGGGTAAGTTCTGATACGGCCTGTTGGGCTTGCGCCACGGCCATGCCGTAACCCGGGATGATGATAACCGAATCGGCATCGTTCAGCGCAGCGGCCACCCCGTCGGTATCAATCGCCACCTGCTCGCCTGTGATTTCCATCGCAGGGCCGGTTGCGCCGCCAAAGCCGCCCAAGATCACGCTTAGGAACTGCCGGTTCATCGCCTTGCACATGATGTAAGACAAGATTGCACCCGACGAGCCCACCAAAGCCCCCGTCACGATCAGCAAGTCATTGCCCAGCAAGAACCCAGTCGCAGCAGCCGCCCAACCCGAATAGCTGTTGAGCATCGACACCACCACCGGCATATCCGCCCCGCCAATCGCCATGACCAAATGCGCGCCGATCACAAAGGCGATGATCAGCATGGCATACAGCGTCCACGATCCGGCGTGGTTCATATACAGCGCCATCAGCACCAAGCAGGCGAGTGCCATGACCACGTTGAACACATGACGGCCGGGCAGGATCAAGGCTTTACCGCTGATGCGGCCTGCAAGCTTGCCGTAGGCAATGACCGAACCGGTAAAGGTGACAGCGCCGATGAACACGCCCAAGAAAATCTCAGCCTGATGGATGATCTGCTCGGCCCCTTCCAACTGGTGGGGTCCAAGATCAGAGTTCAGACCGATCAGCACCGCCGCCATGCCGACAAAGGAATGCAGTGCCGCCACAAGCTGCGGCATTCCCGTCATTTCCACGCGCTGCGCCAGAACCAACCCGATGCCAGCGCCCACAACCAAAGCGCCGATCAGTAGGGGTGACAGGGGCACGCCCGGCCCTGTGATCGTGGCCAAGATCGCCACGGCCATGCCGACAATGCCGTACCAGACCGCGCGTTTCGCACTTTCCTGACCCGACAAGCCGCCAAGGGCCAGAATGAACAACACCGCCGAGGCGATATAGGCCGCCGTTTGAATACCAAATGACATTTCCCGCCTCCCTTACGACTTTTGGAACATTTGCAACATCCGGCGGGTGACCATAAAGCCCCCCACGATGTTGATGGTGGCAATCAAGATCGCAATCGCCGACAGGATCTGGATCAGCATCGACCCTTCGCCAATTTGCAGCAAAGCGCCCAGAACGATGATGCCCGACACGGCATTGGTGATCGCCATCAACGGTGTGTGCAGGCTGTGGCTGACGCCCCAGATGACTTGGAAGCCGATGAATACGGCCAAAACAAAGACGATGAAGTGGCTCATAAACGCCGCTGGCGCATAGGCCCCGATCAGCGCCATGAGTATGCCGCCCACGATCAGCAGCGTCACTTGGCTGCGGCTTTGCGCTTTGAACGCCGCCGTTTCCGCGGCGCGCTTTTCTTCGGGGGTCAGTTCCTTGGCCTTTTCTTTAGGCTTTTGCGCCGCAATCGCTGCAATCTTGGGCGGTGGTGGCGGCCATGTGATTGACCTATCCTTGGCAACCGTTGCCCCACGGATCACATCGTCTTCCATATTATGCACGATCACGCCGTCTTTTTTCGGCGTAAGGTCAGTCAGCATATGGCGGATGTTGGTGGAATACAGCGTGCTTGCTTGTGCGGCCATGCGGCTGGGGAAATCGGTGTACCCCACAACCGTCACGCCATTTTCGCTGACGATCTTTTGGTCCATCACGGTCAGATCGCAGTTGCCACCGCGTTCGGCGGCAAGGTCAACGATGACCGATCCGGGCTTCATCATCGCGACCATTTCCGCTGTCCACAGCTTGGGCGCGGGGCGACCAGGGATCAGGGCGGTGGTGATCACGATGTCCATTTCCGGCGCAAGCTCGCGGAACTTCTTAAGCTGCGCTTCGCGGAATTCCGGCGAGGACGGCGCGGCATAGCCACCTGTTGCAGCCCCGTCCGTCTGGCTTTCGGCAAAGTCGAGGAAGACAAAACTCGCCCCCATTGATTCAATCTGTTCAGCCACTTCGGGGCGCACGTCAAAGGCGTGCACAATAGCGCCCAGCGACACCGATGTGCCAGTGGCAGCCAAACCAGCCACACCCGCCCCCACGATCAGCACCTTGGCGGGGGGCACTTTGCCCGCTGCCGTCACTTGGCCCGTGAAGAAGCGGCCAAAGTTGGAACCGGCTTCAATCACCGCGCGGTAGCCCGCGATATTGGCCATGGAAGACAGCGCGTCCATCTTCTGCGCGCGCGAGATGCGGGGAACCATATCCATCGCCACAGCAGTAGCACCGCGCGCTTTGACGATTTCAAGAAGTTCGGGGTTCTGGGCGGGCCAGAAGAAACTGATCAAGGTCTGGCCGTTGCGCAAAGCCTCGGCCTCGGCCACCTCAGGCCCGCGCACTTTGACCAGCACATCCGCTGCCGCCACAACTGCGCCCGCATCTGGCAGCACTTGCACACCTGCTGCGGCGTAAAGCGCATCCGAAAAGCCGGCTTTCACCCCTGCCCCCGATTGCACCACGCACGTGTGGCCCAATTTCACCAATTGCAAAGCCGACTCCGGTGTCATCGCAACGCGATTCTCACCCGGAAAAACCTCTGCCAATGCCCCTATCTTCACGCGCGCTCTCCCTATCTCGGCAGTCTGGACCAGTGACTGCTTGCTACGCTGCAGCAATACGCGGGGAAATTGCTGTAATCTTTCCCGACATACCAGCGCAAATTTCGCATTTTGGGGGTAAAACGTCGGATTAAGGCGCAGAATACCTTGGTATACCACGCATTTTTGCGTTTTCGGGAATTTTGAACTTAAAGCAACCCCCTGTTTCGCCCCCGCGCAATCTGCGATAGGTTGCCCCAAAGGGAGACGCCGATGACCACCGATTTCGCCGCCACAAAGCGCCAGTTTCATCTGCCTGAGGGGCTGATCTATCTGGACGGCAACTCGCTTGGGCCGCTGCCCAAAACCGCTGCCGCGCGGGTGGCGCAGGCGATCACCGGCGAATGGGGCGAATTGCTGATCCGGGGGTGGAATAAGGCCGGCTGGATGGATATGCCGACCAAGGTTGGCAACCGTGTGGCCCGCCTGATCGGGGCCGAGGCGGGGCATGTCGTGATGGGCGACACGCTGTCGATCAAGGTCTATCAAGCGCTGGCATCGGCCCTGCAACTTGCCCCCTCGCGGCGGGTGATTTTGTCAGACACCGGCAATTTTCCGTCTGATCTGTATATGGCGCAGGGATTGGCCCAAACCTTGGGCGCAGACTACCGGCTGAAAACCGTCGCCCCCGAAGCGGTGCTAGGCGCGATTGATGAAACCGTTGCGGTGGTGATGATCACCGAGGTCGATTACCGCAGCGGGCGGCGGCATGATATGGCCGCGCTATCAAAGCGCGCGCATGACGTGGGGGCGCTGATCGTTTGGGATCTGGCCCATTCGGCAGGGGCTTTCCCCGTCGATGTTTCTGGCGGTGGCGCAGATTTCGCTGTGGGGTGCAGTTATAAATACCTCAACTCTGGCCCCGGTGGCCCTGCGTTTATCTATGTCGCCCCGCGCCACGCCAATAAGGTGCAGCCCGCGCTTTCAGGCTGGCTAGGCCACGATGCGCCCTTTGCCTTTGACCCCGACTATCGCCCCGCCGCAGGTGTTGAACGGATGCGCGTGGGCACGCCGCCCATTTTGCAACTGGCCGCTTTGGAAGCAGCACTAGACATCTGGGACACAGTCGATTTGCACGATCTGCGCGCAGCTTGCCTGTCTTTGGGCGACCGCTTTATTGCAGGGGTCGAATCCGCCTGCCCCACCCTGCGCCTTGTGACCCCCCGCGCCCATGACCAGCGCGGCTCGCAGATCAGCTTTGCCCATCCCGAAGGCTACGCCATCATGCAGGCCCTGATCGCCCAAGGTGTGATCGGCGACTTCCGCGCGCCCGATATTTTGCGCTTTGGCATCACGCCGCTGTTTGTCGGTCAGGCCGAGATTGACGGCGCAGTCGCCGCCCTGTCGGAGATTATGGCGCGCGGATCATGGGACAAGCCCGAATTCAAAGCGCGGGCCAAGGTGACATGACCGAAGTCGGCGGATCAAAAGCCCCCCTGTGCCGCCCCGCTGGCTGGGTCGCGGCATGGCGGCGCATCGGGGCCTTTTCGGTGTTGGACAGGGCAAGCGCGGCCTAACCCGCCCCTGCCCTTTCAACATTGGAGACGACCATGACCTATGATCCCGCAGCCGACGGCGCGCAGATGTCTTTTGACGGCCGCATGTCTTATGGCGACTACCTGCGCATTGATGCCATCTTGGGCGCACAAAGCCCCCTTAGCCCCGCCCATGACGAGATGCTGTTCATCATCCAGCACCAGACATCCGAACTGTGGATGAAACTGGCCCTGCACGAGTTGGATGCCGCGCGCCAGATGATCGCCGCCAACCGTGCGCGCGAAGCGTTTAAAATCCTCGCCCGCATTGCGCGGATATTTGAACAGTTGAACAACGCGTGGGACGTGCTGCGCACCATGACGCCGTCAGATTATTCGACCTTCCGCGATGCTTTGGGCCAGTCTTCGGGGTTTCAGTCGTGGCAATACCGCTTGATCGAATATGCCGTGGGCAACCGCAACCTCGCCATGTTGCGCCCCCACGCGCATCGCCCCGACATCATGGCCAAGCTGGAAGCCGAACTGGCACGCCCCACGCTGTATGACGAGGCCCTGCGCCATGTCGCCCGCGCGGGCCTGCCCGTGCCCGACCATGTGCTAACCCGCGACCTGCGCCAACCTTGGGTCTTTGATGAAGGCGTTTTAGCCATGTGGCAGCAGGTCTACCGCGACCCGCAGCAGCACTGGGAGGCTTATGAGCTGGCCGAAAAGCTGGTGGATTTCGAGGATTTCTTCCGCCGCTGGCGCTTTAACCACCTCACCACCGTCACGCGGGTGATTGGCATGAAGCGCGGCACGGGGGGCACATCAGGGGGCAGTTACTTGAAGCGGATGCTAGAGGTAGAGCTGTTTCCTGAACTTTGGCGAGTGCGCACCGCACTTTAGATGGCATCGTTAACCCTTTGTTCAGGATTTGGTTGAACCATAGGCTGATTAGGTTAAAAAGACCCTAATTTCATAAGGTGACGTTGGGGGTTTTGATGGCGACCTATCTGATTAGCAATGCCGTAACATGGATCGGCTTAACCCATTTCGACAGCGGCGACGCCCTGATCGTCACACCCAGCGGCGCTTTGGTTCTGCCCGATACCAACCTGTCAGACTTGGATGTGGGCGGGCCAACGCTGATCAGCCTTGGCGGATATGTGGCGCTGAACAGCCTTAGCGTGGACGGCGATGTGCGTTTTGGCATCACGGCCACGGGGCAGGTTGTGTCGGCCAACCAAGGTGCGGCGATCTCGCTGGACGGCGCGCATCTGGATACGGCGGGGCAAATTACCGCCACGAATGGCACGGCGGTGGACTTGCTGGGCGATGCGGCCAGTCTGACCAATTCGGGCCAGATTGCGGGGCAAGTGGCGGTGAAGATGACCGGTGCAGGCACTTATGTCGTCTCGAACGCGGGTGTGATTCAGGGCGACATCCTATCAACCGGCGACAGTCGCGACACCGTGCACAACAGCGGCACGATTGTGGGGGATGTTCACCTTGGCGCGGGCAATGACAGTTTTGCAGGCGGGCATTTGCACGGGGATCTGGATATGGGCTTGGGCAATGACCGCACTGACGCGCGCGGCCATGCCGTTTCCGGTGTGATTTTGGATGCCGGCGGGGCCGATACCTATCTGGTAGACACTGCTCAAACCCGCATCGCTGACACGGGCACCGGTCGTGACACGGTGCAGGCTTGGTGCAGCTATGCCCTGTCAAACGGGCTAGAGGTTCTGTCGCTGCGCGGGGCGGGCGACCTGAACGGCTTTGGCAACGCAAAAGCCAACACGCTTTGGGGCAATGCGGGCGACAACCGTTTGCTGGGCGGCGGCGGGGCAGACAGGCTTTATGGCGGCGAGGGCGACGATCTTTTGCGCGGCGGGTCGGGCAATGATGCCCTGACCGGCGGCGCGGGGGATGATGTGCTGCGCGGCGATCAGGGGGCAGATCATCTCACAGGCGGGGCGGGCAGCGACCACTTTGTCTTTGCCAGCCTGTCAGAGATGGGGGCGACGTTTCAAACCGCCGACACGATCACCGACTTTGCCCAAGGTGCTGACAAAATCGACCTGTCGGCCCTAGGTGGCTTCACCTTTACGGGCGCTGACGCGTTCACCCATGAAGCAGGCCAACTGCGTTATGTCATCACAACAGGCCAAACGCAGGTGCAGTTTGACACCGACGGCGACGGTGTGGCGGATGCCTTCGTGACCCTGACAGGAGAGTTCGCCCTGACAGGGTCTGACTTTATCCTGTAAAGCCAAACCCTTGCACGGCGTTCTTACCCCAAAGGCTGCGCGCGCTCGACCAGCCTTGCAAAGAACGATGCGCCAATCGGGGCGGCTTCATCGTTGAAATCAAAGGCGGGGTGGTGCAGGCCAGCGCCTGGGCCTGTGCCCAAGAACAGATAAGCCCCGGGGCGTTTTTCCAGCATATAGGAAAAATCCTCAGACCCCATTTCGCGGTTAGAATGGCCATGTGCGCCGTCAGGGCCGGAAATCTCGGCGGCAACTTCGGTGGCAAAGGCGGCGTTTTCGGGGGTGTTGATCGTGGCAGGATAGCCCCAATCATAGTCGATCCGCGCGGTGACGTTATAGGCCGCTGCATGGCCTTCAACAATTTCATAGAAGCGCTTTTTCAGCAAAGCGCGCACCTCGGGTTTGAAACTGCGGATCGTGGCGCAGAACATCGCCTCTTCTGGGATGATGTTCGAGGCTGTGCCGGTGTGAATTTGCGTCACCGAAATAACCGCCTCGTCCAGCGCATAGACATTGCGCGGGATGATGGTTTGAATGGCCCCCACCATGCCCACCACGGCCACCACCGGATCAACACATTCGTGCGGATTAGCCCCGTGACCGCCCTTGCCGGTGATATAGACAAACGCGGTGTCGACCGAGGCCATCAAGGCCCCCGGTGTCGTGAAAAACTGCCCAAACGGCAAGTTCGGCGCGTTGTGGATGCCGTAGACTTGGGCGATGTCGAAGCGGTCCATGATGCCCTCTTTCACCATCACTTGGCCCCCTGCCCCGTCTTCCTCGGCGGGTTGGAAAATCAGCGCAACACGGCCCGCAAAGCGGCGCGTCTCGGCCAAGTATTTCGCCGCCCCCAGCAGCATGGTGACATGGCCGTCATGCCCGCAGGCGTGCATCTTGCCCGCAATGGACGAGGCATAGTCAGCCCCCGTCATCTCGACAATCGGCAGCGCATCCATATCGGCGCGCAGGCCAATCGTCGGGCCGGGGGCAGAGCCGTTGATCACCGCCACGATGCCGGTTTGGGCGATGCCGGTGTGCACCTCGTCCACGCCAATCTCGCGCAGGCGTTCGACGATGAAGGCGGCGGTGTTGACGCAATCAAAGGAAAGTTCCGGATGGCGGTGCAGATGCTGACGCCAGCCCTTCATTTCCGGCGCATAAGCGGCGATACGGTTGAGAACGGGCATGGGAGACTCCTTTTCTTGCATTTTGATCAAACCTGAAAACGAAGGGATCGGCAATGGCCCTGACCTGTGATGACGTGGTTCGTGACCCTCAGGGTGGAATAGACCGCCTGCGCGAAATCATGCGGCGCTTGCGCGATAAGGCGACAGGCTGCCCTTGGGATATAGAACAAACCTTCGCCACCATCGCGCCCTATACGATCGAAGAGGCGCATGAAGTGGCCGATGCGATCGAACGCCAAGCTTGGGATGAATTGCCCGGTGAGTTGGGCGATTTGCTGTTGCAGGTGGTCTTTCACGCCCAGATGGCCGAAGAGGCGGGGATGTTTGGCTTTGACGATGTCGCCCGCGCGATTTCAGACAAGATGCTGGCGCGTCATCCGCATGTGTTTGGGGGTGAAAGCCGCGACAAATCATCGGCCCAGCAAACCGTGGATTGGGAGAAGATCAAAGCCGCCGAACGTGGTAAAGTGCGCGTGCTGGACGGGGTGGCCCTTGGCCTGCCGGCACTGACGCGCGCGGTGAAACTGCAAAAGCGCGCGGCGCGGGTGGGGTTTGACTGGCCTAGCACCGATGAAGTGTTGGACAAGTTGCGCGAGGAAATGGCCGAGCTGGTCGAAGCGCGCGATAGCCTGACGCAGGTCGAAGTTGTTGAAGAAATGGGCGATCTTTTGTTCGTCATGGCCAATTTGGCGCGTCATATGGGCGTTGATCCGGAAGCCGCGCTGCGCGGGGCCAATGGCAAATTTCAGCGCCGCTTTGGCAAGATTGAAGATTGGCTGGCCGAAGGCGGCAAGACGCCGGATCAATCCGATCTGGCGGAGATGGATGCGCTGTGGAACCGCGCGCGGGCGGAGGACAAAGCGTCGAAGGGCTAACAAGTTTTCTGCGAAAACTTTGAGTTTGCAAATTTTCTGCGAAAATTTATCGAAGTAAGTTTTCGCAGAAAACTTGATGCCAAGAGTTTTCGCAGAAAACTCGTAAGGCGCCAACCCACAGGAAAGTGTTTTTGTCAGCTATTGACGCTTCGGCTATTTCGCAGTCTATGTCAGGCAATACCTGACAAAAGGACTCAACCATGTCGCGCCTTTTTCTTCTCGCCATGCTCTTTGCAAGCCCCGCCCTTGCCGACGAAGTGAACATCTATTCCCATCGTCAGCCCGAACTGATCCAACCCCTGATGGATCAATTCACCGCAGAAACCGGCATTGATGTGAATATCGCTTTTGTTGACAAAGGCATGGCCGAAAGGCTGAAAGCCGAGGGCACCCGTTCCCCTGCCGATCTGGTTCTCACGGTCGATATTGGGCGGATGATCGAACTGGTGGATGCTGATGTGTTGCAACCGGTGGATGACCCCGCGCTTACCGCCAATATCCCCGCCGAATACCGCGACCCGGGCAATTTGTGGTTTGGCCTGACCACGCGTTCGCGCGTGGTTTACGCCAGTGTTGACCGCGTCAAATCGGGGGAAATCACCACTTACGAAGACTTGGCCAACCCCAAGTGGAAGGGGCGGCTGTGCATGCGCTCTGGCCTTGCCGACTACAACGTGGCGCTGACAGCGGCCTATCTGCTGCACCACGGGGCCGATGCGACCAAAATTTGGCTCGAAGCTTTGAAAGCCAATCTGGCACATAAACCGCAAGGGGTGGACCGCGATCAGGTCAAGTCGATCTGGTCTGGCGAATGCGATATCGCCTTGGGAAACACCTATTACATCGGGCAGATGCTGAATGATGACGCCGAAAAAGACTTTGCCGCCGCCGTGCGCATTGACTTTCCGGTGTTTGAAGGCGGTGGCAGCCATATGAACATCTCTGGCATCGCGCTGACCAAAGCCGCGCCCAACAAAGCCGCGGCGGTGAAGTTGATGGAATGGCTGTCCTCGGACGAGGCGCAAAAGATCTATGCTGAAACCAACCACGAATTTCCCGTCAAACCCGGCGTGGCGCGGTCAGCCTTGGTGCAAAGCTGGGGTCCGTTTACGCCCGACACTCTGGGGCTAGCCGATATTGCCAAGGCGCGCAGCGATGCGGTCAAGCTGATCGAGGATGTCGATTTCGACGGCTAAGCCGCGCTTACGATAGACGAATCATTCGCGCCCCTGTTGGATGGGGCGCGAAAAGGAGCATTTCATGACACGCCATCGCCGCAAGATCATTATTGATACCGACCCCGGGCAGGATGATGCCTTTGCCCTGCTTTTGGCCTTGGCCAGCCCCGACGATCTAGAGGTTTTGGGCATCTGCTCGGTTGCGGGCAACGTGCCGCTGAACTGGACAACGCGCAACGCCCGCATCATCTGCGAATTGGCGGGCAAGCCTGATACCAAGGTTTTTGCCGGCTGCGCTGCGCCCTTAAAGCGCAAACTGGTGACGGCAGAGCATGTGCATGGCAAGACCGGCCTTGACGGGCCGGTGATGGTGGAACCGACCATGGCGCTGCAAGACCGGCACGCGGTGGATTTCATCATCGAAACCCTGCGGCGCGAGGCTTCGGGCAGTGTCACCTTGTGCCCCTTGGGCCCTTTGACCAACATCGCCACGGCCTTTCAAAAGGCCCCCGATATTGTGGCGCGTGTGCAAGAGATTGTCCTGATGGGCGGGGCCTATTTCGAGGTGGGCAACATCACCCCAGCGGCAGAGTTTAACATTTACGTCGACCCGGAAGCCGCTGAAATTGTGTTCAATTCTGGCGTGCCCTTGGTGGTGATGCCGCTCGATGTGACCCACAAAGTGCTCACCACCCGTGCGCGGGTTGAAGGTTTTCGCGCCTTGGGCAGCCAAGTCGGGCGGGTGGCGGCAGAATGGGCAGATTTCTTTGAACGCTTCGATATGGAAAAATACGGCTCGGAAGGTGCGCCGCTGCATGACCCTTGCGTGATCGCTTACCTGCTGCAACCCGATCTGTTTAAGGGCCGCCATATCAATGTTGAAATCGAAACGCACTCAGACCTGACGCTTGGCATGACCGTTGCCGATTGGTGGGGCGTGACCGATCGGCCCGCCAATGCGATGTTCATGGGGGCGGTGGATGCGGACGGGTTTTTTGCCTTGCTGACAGACAGGCTGGGGCGGCTGTAAAAAAGAAAAAGGCGGCACTCCAAAGGGGTGCCGCCGATTTTTACGCCTTTGCGAAAATCAGCCTGCGGAGGCGGGCTTTTTCTCTTTCTTCTCGGCGTGCACCAACAGCGGCTTGCCCTTGGGGCCAACAGCCTCTTCGTTCACCACAACTTCCGACACATCATCCATGCCCGGCAGTTCGAACATCGTGTCGAGCAAGATGTCTTCCATGATCGAGCGCAACCCGCGCGCACCAGTTTTGCGTTTGATGGCGCGTTTGGCGATGGCCACCAGCGCATCTGCGGTGAAGGTTAGCTTCACGCCTTCGATTTCCAACAGACGCTGATATTGCTTGACCAAGGCGTTCTTGGGATCGGTCAAAATCGTGACCAAAGCGGCTTCGTCCAGATCGGTCAGCGTGGCGATCACGGGCAAGCGGCCGACAAATTCGGGGATCAGGCCGAATTTCAGCAGGTCTTCCGGCTCAAGCTCCATGAACAATTCGCCCACGCCGCGCGCGTCGGGGTCTTTGACATCAGCGCCAAAGCCCATGGCCGTGCCCTTGTTGCGCTGCGCGATGATCTTTTCCAATCCCGCAAAAGCGCCGCCGCAGATGAACAAAATGTTGGTCGTATCGACCTGCAAAAACTCTTGCTGCGGGTGCTTGCGCCCGCCTTGTGGCGGAACAGAGGCCACCGTGCCTTCCATGATCTTCAAAAGCGCTTGCTGCACGCCTTCGCCCGACACATCGCGGGTGATCGAAGGGTTATCAGACTTGCGGGTGATCTTATCCACCTCGTCGATATACACGATGCCGCGCTGGGCGCGTTCCACGTTGTATTCCGAGGCCTGCAACAGCTTGAGGATGATGTTTTCCACAT
>CAIQOV010000033.1 GCA_903873585.1 uncultured Rhodobacterales bacterium | reverse complement strand
CTGCCCTGTTCGTGGTGTCGCTGACCGTCTTTCCGCTGCTGTTCGGGCTGATAATCGCCTTTTCCAACTGGAACCTGTCCTCGCCCGATGGCCGCCAATTCAACGGCGTGGCGAATTTGGTGCAGATGTGGAACGATCCGTTCTACTGGAACGCGCTGACGAATATGGTCTGGTATGTGCTGGCGATTTTGCCGGAATACGTCGTATCCTTTGCACTGGCCCTGATGCTGAACGCCGAGATTCGCGGCCGCAAGTTCTTCCGCGTGGCGTTTTTGATGCCCTTGATGCTGTCACCGGTGGCCGTGTCTTGGATGATTGGCAAATCTATGATGGAAACCCGCTTTGGCCCGCTTGCCAATCTGATGAAACATCTGGGCTGGGCAGAACCATCGTTCTTTTCCTCGCCTTGGATCGCCAAGACCACCATCATGCTGATGGATGCGTGGACGTTTATTCCCTTCATGATGATCATGATCTTGGCCGGTTTGCAGGCCATCCCGAAAGAGCTGCAAGAGGCGGCACGGGTTGATGGCGCGACAGGCTGGCGCACCTTTTGGGAAGTGACCTTCCCCTTGATGCTGCCCGTATCCATCACCTCGGTGCTGATCCGGTTGATCTTCAAGCTGAAGCTGGCCGATATCGTGATCAACGTCACCTCGGGCGGGCCGGGGGGGGCGACTGATACGGTAACAAGCTTCATCTTCCGCGAGTACCGCGACCGATCCAATGTGGGCTATGGGACGATGTTGGCCATGGTCTATCTGGTGATCATCATCGTGGTGATGACCTTGCTGATGAAAGCTGCCGATCGTTACATGAAATCGAGTTACTGACATGAGTGCACAAATCTTTCGCGACAGCGCCGCCGACACATCCTTTCGCGCCAAGTGGTGGACGGGGCGGGTGGTGATTTACGGCCTGTTGATCTTTTGGGCCATTGTCGCGCTGTTTCCGATCTATTGGACGATGTCGACATCTTTCAAGATGGCGCCTGATGTGATGAAGGGCAGTCTTGTGCCGTGGTGGGATTTCACGCCCAAGTGGCTGGGGTGGAAATCACTTGGCCTGTCGCCTAGCACGATATTTGAACCCTCAACCGTGCGTGGCGAATTCCTGCGGCGGTTCTACAATTCGGCGGTAATCTCTGTCAGCTCTTCGCTGCTGGCGGTGGCTTTGGGCAGTTTGGCGGCCTATGGGCTAAGCCGGTTCAGCTATAAGTTCTTGTGGATGAAGAATGCCGATATTTCGTTTTTCTTTCTGAGCCAGTTGATCCTGCCGCCCGTAGTTTTGGCCTTGCCCTTCTTGGTGCTGTACAAAGAGCTGGCCTTGCTTGACACGCAGGTGGGTTTGATCTTGCTGTATACGCTTTCCGTCTTGCCCATCGTCATCTGGATCATGCGCGACCAGTTCGCAGGCATACCGACCGAGTTGGAAGAGGCCGCGATGGTCGATGGCCAGACGATCTGGGGCGCTTATTTGACGATCATCCTGCCCATCGCCCTGCCCGGCATGGTGGCCGCGCTGATCTTGTCGCTGGTGCTGACATGGAACGAGTATTTCTTTGCCGCCCTTTTGACATCGACCTATGCGAACACGTTGCCCGTGATGGTGGCCAGCCAAACCGGATCGCAGGGGATTTCTTGGTGGTCGATGGCAGCCCTGAGCTTTGCCGCCATCCTACCGCTGATCATCATCGGCATCGGGCTAGAACGGTTTATCATCAAAGGCATGGCTGCGGGGGCGGTGAAGTGAAGAACGATTTTTCGCCGAAAAATCGGAGACTCGAATTTTCGGCGAAAATTCGGGGGATGGCGATATGCTAAAGGGAATTGACCAACGCTTAAGTGCCGAGATTGTGCATATTCTGATGCTGATGGGCCACGGCGACGATCTGGTGATTTGCGATGTGAACCATCCCGCCGTGACAATCGCCAAAGAAACCACTTATGGCGCTTTGGTCGATATGGCCGGATGCAACCTTTTGACGGCGGCAGAGGCGATCTTAAGCCTGATGCCACTCGACACCTTTGTGCCTGCCCCTGTGGCGCGGATGCAGGTGGTGGGCGATGCGGGCAAGGTGCTGCCGCTGTTTGCCGATATGCAGGCCACCTGCACGCGCATTGAAGGGCGCGAGATTGCCCTTGAACCGCTGGAACGCTTTGAATTTTACGACAGAGCTAAGCGTGCTTTTGCCATCATCCGCACATCAGACAGCGGGCCTTATGGCTGCTTTATCCTGAAAAAGGGCGTGATTGATCTGCCGCCGCTCTAACTGCGCTAGGCTCGTCACCCTGATGGGTGCCCCCGCGAACCTGCCGTGAAGTGTCGGCGCGCAGAGTTACAGATTGAGGACAGATTTTAGATGGTGCAGAATCACCGCAACCCCCGCTTCGCCTTGGGCTTTGGTCGCGCGCGGGGCGGTTTGGGTGTACCATGTGGTGTTTTCGGCCATGCGGGGCGCTTCCACCGTTTCGGGGGCGAGGGCCAGCATCAGGGCGGTTTCGCCTTCGCCAGCGTGGTCAAAGGGGAAGTGTTCGGCCACTTCGGGCGGCATCAGCGGATGGATGCGGATCCAGTTAAACGGGTTGTCGCCTGCGGCATGGCCTTCGTAATAGCTTTCCATCGTGGGCGCACCCCACCAGCCTTCGCCTTGGGTCGCTTCCAGATGCGCAAAGACGGCTTGGCGCGCAGCAAGGCGAAAGGACAGATCGGTCGGCATGCCTTGGGCGAAGTTTTCGGTCTGGTGGTGGATGATGCCGTGGATGTTGCGAAAGCCCACCTTTAGCAGGGCGGCGAATAGGGCTTGCACCATGGGCAAAAGGGTTTGCGCATCGACATGCAGCGATCCGCTTTTGGGGCCTGCCACGGCATGGCTGGCCGCACCGTAAGCAAAGGCGGGCAGGATGATCAGGCTTTGAGGGGCTTGGGCCTCTAGTCGGTCAAGGCAGCGGGTGACGGCCAACAGGTCAACCCCAAGGGGCAGATGCTCGCCGTGGTATTCTTGCACACCAATCGCCATGACCAGTGGCGTGTTATCCGCGATGGCTTGGCGCAAGTGGTGCGGGGTGAGAAGTTCATATCTCATAACGCGGCCATCAGGTCTTTGGTTTGGGTGTAAAGCGCGCGGAAGATCGGGTATTGGCGGGCATAGGCGGCGTGGCTTTGGGCGGGCACAACGTAATCGACCGGATTCCACCGGGCGATATCGCCCGGTTGCGCCAGCCCGACCGCCAGCGCTGCCAGATAGGCGTCGCCGTAGCTGGCCCCCGTGGTGATGTGGCACACGCTTTGATCTAGGCCCGTCAGGTCTGACGTGGCCTGCATCCACGGCCGGTTCTTGGTACCGCCCCCAACCGCCAGCACACGGTGCGGCGGGCTGCCTGCTTCGGCATAAGTGTCAGTAATGTGGCGGGTGGCTGCGGCTATGCCTTCCAGTGCTGCGCGGTACATAGCGCCCCGATCATGGGTCAGGTTGAGGCCAAAGAAGGCACCTTTGGCGTGGGAATCGTGGATCGGAGTGCGTTCACCTGAAAAGTAGGGCAGGCAGATCAGGCCGTTGGCCCCGGGCGGGGTGGCGTTTGCCTCTGCTGTTAGCGTGGCAAAGGCGGTCTCTTTGGGCAGATCGCGCGCGAATTGGTCGCGAAACCAGTGGGTCAGCGTGCCCGAGGTCGCAAGCCCCGCCATCGCCGCGTGTTGGCCTGCCACCAGCCAAGGTGCGTGCCACAGGCGCGGGTCGGTCAGGCGCTTTTGGGCGATTTCGATGATAAAGATCGTTGAGCCATACATCATCATCATATCGCCCGGCTCTGCCACGCCGACCGACACCGCCTCTGCCGCCGCATCAATCGTGCCGCAGGTGACGGGGGTGCCGATGGCAAGGCCAGTTTCGCGGGCGGCGGCTTCACTAACGGTTCCGGCAATCTCGCCCGACCACATCAGGTTGGGTAACATAGCGGGGGGGCAGATATCGGCCAGATCAAAGCACCAGTCTTGCTTTGCGATGTCATAAAGAGGCGCAAAGTTGGCGGCGGTATAATGGTCGATCACGTAGTGGCCGGTCAGCTTCCACGTCAGATAAGTGGTGGCGGTGACGATCTTGGCGGTCTTGGCCCACGCTTCAGGCCGCTGACGGCGCAGCCATAAGATCTTGGGGCCAACCGCTTGCGAGGTCAGCGCATTGCCGCAGCGGTGCAAGATCGCCTCGGCCCCGATTTCGGCGTTTAGAAGGTCGATCTCGTCGGCAGCGCGGGTGTCAACGCCGTAGAGCACGCCGTTCATCAACGGGCGCCCCGCTGCGTCCAAAGGCAGCATACACGGCCCGATGGCCGAGGCGGCAATGCACTTGATATCTTGCGGATCGGCCCCCGATTGGGCCAGCAAAGCGCGGGTGATAAAGACAAAATCGCCCCACCAGTCTTCTTCCGCCCGATGTTCGGCCCAACCGGCACGGGGCACGATCATCTCATGCGCGCGGGCCGCTTGGGCGATGATGCGGCCCGTATCGTCAACCAAGACGCCCTTGGATTCAAACGTGCCAATGTCGATGCCAAGGGTTAAGGCCATGTCAGTCACGCTCCAGTTTCATTGCGGCGGGGATGCGGTCTAGCGCGCCGTCAAGCAGGCGCACCAAGCCTGCCAGATCGCGCAGATCGCAGCATTCGATGGTGGAATGCGAATGGCGCATGGGAAAGCCCACGTCGATGGATGCCACACCGTCCCCCAAAAGTTGCACATAGCTTAGGTCGGTCAGCACCCCCACTTGGGCAGAGCGTTGCAGGGGCAAAGACAGGGCTTGCGCCGTGTTTTCCATCAAAGACACCAATGCCGGATGCGGGATCACCCCGTTCAACGTGCCGCGCCCGTGGAACGAATACAGGCTGATCCCCGGCCCGCCGCCCATCACCATCTCGCCGCGATCTGCCATGTCGGGCGTGTCGGTGGCAAGCATCAGGTCAATCTGAATGGCAATGTCGGGGTGCAGGTTTTGGGCGGCCACAACCGCGCCGCGCAGGTTGAATTCTTCTTGCACTGACCAGACCAGATGCAGCGTTGGCCCATCGCGGCCCTTGCGGGCACGGGCAAGATCCAACAGGGCGGCACAGCCAGCGCGGTCGTCGACCGAGGTGCCCGCAACACGTTCGCCCGCAAGCTCGATCACGCGCGGGGCATAGACCACGGGTGTGCCGATGCGAATGCCTGCCGCCTCGACAGCGGCTTTGCTGCCGTGGCCGGTATCAATGCGGATTTCGGGGGTGGTCAGGACTTTGTACTTTTCTTCCGGCGTGGTGGCGTGGTGGGCCTTGTTCATGATGATGCCCGCAACATCACCCGCAGCGCCGCACAATGTCACCTCTTGTGCCGCCATAGCGCGTTCGCTGACACCGCCCATGCGTTCAACCCTGATCAGGCCGTCCGCCTCGATCTTGCGCACAAAAAAGCCCAACTGGTCCATATGGGTGAAGATCATGACCGCAGGCTTAGCCGGATCCCCTTGGATCGTCGCAATCAGATTGCCCAAACGGTCGGTGCGGTTGGGCAGGCCCAAGGCGTTCAATTCGGCGCGCAGCCAAGCGGCAACGCGTTCTTCATGGCCCGACAGGCCGGGGATCAGCATCAGCGCCTTAAGATCGGCGCGCAGGCGGGCGGTCATTTACCGCCCCGTGCGGCGCGGGCCTTGGCCATAAAGTCCAAAGCGCGGTCAGGGTCAATCGCGTTCCATGTGTGGCCGTCGTATTTCAGCGCTGATCCAACCACGCAGCCATCAGCGGCGCGCAGCACATCGGCGATGGTGGAATGTTTGACGCCGGTGTTGGCCAAAACCGGTGTGTCGGGCAGCACGCGCTTGACGGCTTCAAGATCGCTCATCGCCGCAGCCTCGCCCGTGATCGCACCTGAAACCAGCACCGCATCGGGGATAGACGAGAACACCGCCGAACGCGCGCGGTCGGCCAAGGGCCTGCGGTCTAGGCTATCGGCAAACTCAGCGCTGACGTTGTACAGCATAGCCAGATCACAGCGCCCAAGGCGGTTGCGGTAGCGCATGGCGGCACCAGCGTTGGGGGTCCACGGGCCCATGTCGCTGGCGTAGGTGCCGGTGAAAATCTCACGCACAAAATGCGCGCCGGTGGCGGCGGCAAGCGCCACGGTCGCCATGGGATCCCACAGCACGTTCACGCCAAAGGGCACCGTGATCTCTGACCGCAGCGCGCCGATCACAGCGGCCATTGTGGCGGTCGAGGCGGTATCAACCGCAAACTCATAGGGCCGATCGTTCTCATTGCCAAACATCACGGCATCAAACCCCGCCGCTTGCAGCGCCATCAGGTCAGCCCGCGCCCCTGTCAGCAAACCCGCAATGCCAGCCTTTTCGTCATAAAGCGGGCTTCCGGGCAAGGCCCCCAGATGGACCATCCCGATCACCGGTTTGGTCTGGCCAAACACCTTTGCAAAATTTCGCATCTTCCCCCCCGATGTGCCGTAAATGGCTGCACAAGCCTTCCGATTCATACTAGCATGTTAGCCACGCAGCATGGGGAGTTGCAATTGAAGACACGGGTCTGGGATCGTTTGGGCAAAGGGGCCTTGCAGTTTACCGAACTGGGCTTTGGCACGGCCCCCATTGGCGGGCTGTATCGGCCCGTTTCGGGCGATGAGGCGCATGATACCATGACCCGCGCTTGGGCGGCAGGGGTGCGATATTTTGACACAGCGCCGCTGTATGGGCTGGGGCAGTCAGAAACCCGCCTGAACCGCGCCTTGGCGGGGCGGTCGGGGTTTATCGTGTCCTCCAAGGTCGGGCGCTTGCTGCGACCCACGCGCAAGGGCGAAGAGCGTGACGGGATTGGCAAATGGTTTGATGTGCCCAACCGCAAAGAGATTTTCGACTATTCCTATGACGGCGTGATGCGGTCAGTGGAATTCAGCCTTGAACGCACCGGCCTTGACCGGATCGACCTGATCTATGCCCATGATCTGGACATTTTCACTCACGGTTCGGCCGAGGCGATGCAGGCCCGCTTGGATGAGTTCATGGCCAGCGGCTACAAAGCGCTGGTCGCCCTGCGCGACCAAGGCGTGATCCGGGGCTTTGGGGCTGGGATCAACGAATGGCAACCCGCACAGTGGCTGGTAGAGCGCGGGGATTTTGACATCTTCCTGCTGGCGGGCCGCTATACTTTGCTTGAGCAAGAGGCGCTGGACAGTTTCTTGCCGCTTTGCGTGTCGCGCGGCGTGGGCGTGGTGATCGGCGGGCCGTATAACTCTGGCGTTTTGGCCACAGGCGCGCGACCCGGCGCGTTTTACAACTATAACCCCGCGCCGGATTGGGTCTTGGCGAAAGTGGCCAAGATCGAAGCCGTCTGTTTGGCGCATAAGGTGCGGCTGGTGGATGCCGCCTTCCAGTTCCCGCTGCTGCATCCGTCGGTCGTCTCGATCATCCCCGGGGGGCAAGGTGTGGCCGAGGTTGACGCGAATGTGCGCGCAGCAAGTGCAACCATTCCCCCTGCCCTATGGGACGATCTAAAAGCCCAAGGCCTGATGCGCCAAGACGCACCGACAGGGGCCTTGGCATGAAAATCGACAGCCACCAACATTTCTGGAACCCCGCGCGCGGCGATTATGACTGGATGCCCAAGGGCGACCCCGTGCTGGATCTGGTCTACCGCCCTGCCGACCTGACAGCCAGTTTGGCCCGCCACCAGATTGACGGTACGGTTTTGGTGCAAGCCGCAGCCACCGTAGCTGAAACGGAATATATGCTGGGGCTGGCCGATGCGTCAGACTTTATCAAGGGCGTGGTGGGCTGGGTTGATTTCGAAAACCCCGCTGATGTGAAGGTTCTAGAACGCCTGAAATCCCATCCCAAGTTCAAGGGCGTGCGCCCGATGATCCAAGACATTCCCGACGACAATTGGATGCTGCGCGCGGATGTGCAATGGGGCTACAGTGCCCTTGCCGACCTAGACCTGACGTTTGACGCCTTGGGCTTTCCGCGCCATTTGGCCAATTTCCTGACGATCCTGAAGCGCTATCCCAAGTTGCGCGTGGTGATTGACCACTGCATGAAGCCGCAAATCCGTGACCACAACGCGGCCAACTTTACCTTTTGGGCCGAAGGCATGGCCCGCTTGGCGGGAGAGACGGGGGCTTGCGTCAAATTCTCGGCCCTGATCACCGAAGCGAACCCCGATTGGTCGGTAGATGCGCTGCGCCCCTATGTGGATCATATTTTGCATGTGTTTGGGCCAGAGAGGATCATGTGGGGATCAGATTGGCCCGTCTGCCGCTTGCGCGCGGAATATGACGGCTGGCTAAGTGCCGCACAAAGCCTGACCGCGCATCTGCCTCCCGATGCGCAAGCGTGCGTTTACGGCCGGACAGCCGAGCAATTTTATCGGCTGTAAAGAAACGATTTTTCGGCGAAAAATCGGCTTCTTGATTTTTCGGCGAAAAATCGAATCTTTGGCTGGCAGCAGGTGCGCGCTTAGCGATACAACTGTGCTGCCACAGCCTGCATCGCCGCAGCGGCATCTTGCACCGCTGTCGCACGACCAAGCGCTGCATCTGATGACAAACGCTTGGCTGTGGCGCGCAAACGGTCAGTCATCATCACATTCGCCGCAGCCTCTGCCACAGGGTTCAGGCCGGAATGATCGGGGAAGGTGTCAAAATAGATCACGCCGTCATAGGCTTGGCGGTCCAGTTCCACGAACAATTCCAATGTCTGCATCGGGTGGACAGACCCCACCATCAACCCATCATCGCGCTTGCCGTAGCCATCGTTCAAATGCACGCCCAAGATGCGCGCATAGCGCCCCGCCAGTTGTGCCGATTGCGCGGGGATTTCGCCTGCGAACAGCACATGGCAGAAGTCGAGCGTGATGCCGGTGTTGGCGCGGCCCAACTCTTTGATCGCCAGAAGGTTGGTGGCAATATCGGGCATCAACGAGAAGGCGCGCGGTTCGTTGGGTTTGTATTCCAAGGACACATCAACCGCAGGGTTATGGTCACACACCTGTGCCAAGCATTCCAGACTGTCGTCCCACATCCGCGCGTAATTGCCCTGAAAGGCGTAATCCACGCCGTCTTGGCCCATCCACAGCGTCATCACTTTGCCGCCCATTTCCGCCATCGCATCCAAGCCGCGCTTGGTGATATCGACGGCGGCTTGGCGCACCTTGGCGTCGGGGTTGCTAAACGCCCCAAGGCGAAAGCCGGGGTCGGTGTAATAGCGCATCGCCACTCCGTTCAGCGCAATGCCGTGGTCGGCCATGATGCGCGACAGGGTGGCGGGGGGGATGCCCTCGAAATGGTCGGGAAAGTTCAGATCGGCGGCGTCGATCCCCGGCACCTCGGCAATGCGCGCCAAAAGGTCGGGCACGGTGGGGTTCTTTAGGCCCAGCTTGAACGCGTTCAAGCGGGCGGCATAGCGGGGGCGGTTGGGAATCATGATATCCTAGTCAGGTTCGAACAGATCGGGGCGCGCCAGCGCCAAGGGTTCCAGAAAGCCTATAAGTCGCCCCAAATGCAAGCGCGTCGCCGCACGCGCCGCCACGGGATCGCGCGTTTCAATCGCCGCCAAAATCGCTTGGTGCTCGGCATAGGTCGATTGCACCCGCCCCGGCGCAGGCAAGATCAACTGGCGCGCGCGGTTGACATGCACCCAGGATGTATCGGCCAAAGCCGCCACACGGCGGTAGCCGGTGAAAGTTAAGATCAACTCGTGCATGGCGGCATCGGTTTGGTAAAAGCCGTCAAAATCGTGATCTTCCAGCAATCCCTGTTGAAGGCGCAGGTTGTGGCGCAGCTGGGTCAATTCATCATCGGTGATGGTCTGGGCCACCTTTTCCACGGCAGCGAGTTCCAGCGCCTCACGCAAGAACGCCCCCTCACGAACCTCAGCCAGCGAAAAGCGCGCCACATAGGTGCCCGCTTGCGGCACGATGCGCACCAGATGTTCCACAGCCAAGCGCGTCACCGCCTCTGACACCGGCGAGCGTGACACACCCAGTTGCGCGCAAACCTCTGGCTTGCGCAGGATGTCGCCGGGACGGAAGGACATCGACAAGATCGCCTCGCGCAGGCTGGCATAGACGCGCTGCGCCAGAGATCCGGCAAAGGCGTCCAATGGGCGCAGGGGTTTGCGCGGGGGCAACTGCACCTCTGGCATGGGCACTTCTGGGGCTTGGCGCGGGGCGTCTTGCATACTAACATGTTAGCTGGGGCCTTGCGCCTGTCAACCACCCTGCCCTGCGCTGTGCTGTGGCGCCGAAGAAAAGGTCTTGAGCCTATGAACATTCCCAACACCCATTCCGTGATCCGCCTGCATCCGACCGATAATGTGATCATAGCCCTTAAAGATCTGAGCGCTGGGGCAGTTGTCCCAGAACTATCAGCGCCCTTAGCCCAAGCCGTGCCGCGCGGGCACAAGATTGCCACGGTAGACATTCCCACCGGCGCGCAGGTGATCCGCTATGGCCAGATCATCGGCGATGCAACCCAAGACATCGCAGCAGGTGCCCATATTCACACCCATAATCTGGGCATGGGCGCGCATAGCACCGACTATGCCTATGCCAGCGAAAGCAACCCGCAGCCGGTGGTCACGCAAAAGCGTACCTTCATGGGCTATCCTAGGGCTGACGGCAAATATGGGACGCGGAATTATCTGGGCATCCTGACCTCGGTCAATTGTTCAGGCTCGGTCGCGAAGTTCATCGCCGAAGCGGTCGAACGCGAGGGCTGGCTGAAAGACTTCCCCAACATCGACGGCGTGGTGCCGATTGTGCACGGCACGGGCTGCGGGATGAGCGGAAAAGACGAAGGCTACGCCACCTTGTTTCGCACCCTGCAAGGCTATGCCCGCAACCCGAACTTTGGCGGCATTCTGCTGGTGGGACTGGGCTGCGAGGTGTTGCAGGTGGGCAACCTGATCGGCCTTGACCGCCTGCGCAGCGATGGCAACTTTCGCCATATGACAATCCAAGACGTCGGCGGCACGCGCCGTTCGATTGAACGCGGCGTGGCGGTGCTGAAAGAAATGGCCGTCATGGCCAACGAACACAAGCGCGAGCCTGCGGGGTTAGAGCATCTGATGGTCGGCATGCAATGCGGCGGGTCTGATGGCTATTCGGGCATCACCGCCAACCCAGCTTTGGGGGCGGCGTCTGACCTGTTGGTGGCGCATGGCGGTACGACAATCCTGTCAGAAACGCCCGAGATTTACGGCGCAGAACACCTGCTCACCCGTCGTGCCGTTAGCCAAGAGGTGGGTGAAAAGATTGTCGAGCGCATCAAGTGGTGGGAAGACTACACCGCACGCTTGGGCGGCGAGATGGACAACAACCCATCCCCCGGCAACAAAAAGGGCGGGCTAACCACGATCTTGGAAAAATCGCTGGGCGCAGTGGCCAAAGGCGGTACGGCCCCGCTGACGCAGGTCTATAAATACGCCGAACCCGTCACCGAGCGTGGCTTTGTCTATATGGACAGCCCCGGCTACGATCCGGCATCGGTGACGGGGCAGATCGCGTCGGGGTCGAACCTGATCGTCTTCACCACAGGGCGCGGGTCGGTTTCGGGCTATAAGCCCACGCCCTGCATCAAACTTGCGACCAATTCGGAAATGTACAACCGCATGGCCGAGGATATGGACATCAACTGCGGCGACATCATCACCGACGGGGTCAGCCTTGAAGATAAGGGCCGCGAGATATTCGAGATGTTCATCACGGTGGCATCGGGCGGGCAGACCAAGTCCGAAGAACTGGGCTTTGGCGGGGCAGAGTTTGTGCCGTGGGCTATGGGCGCTGTGATGTGACAGGTCAGCACTTTTCCACCGGAGGGGTTTCACACCCCTCCAGACCTCCCCGTGGGATATTTGTGCAAGTATGAAATAGGAAAAGCCCCCGCTGGTTGGCGGGGGCTTTTTGTTCGTGGGCTGAGCTTAGATATCCAGCGTGTTTTCGTTTTCCCATGCCGAGAAGTGCGAGGCGTAGCTGTTCCACTCGCGCATTTTGAGCTTGATGAAGGCGGTCGAGAATTCTTCGCCCATCATCGCTTTCAGCGTCTTGTCCTTGTCGTATTCGCGCAAGGCATCCAGCAGGTTCAGCGGCAGTTTGGGGGCGCCTTTCACAAGGTGGCCTTGCTGGTACATGTCGATGTCGTAACGCTTGCCCGGATCGGCATTGGTGCGCACGCCGTCAAGGCCGGCGGCGATGATGACGGCTTGCAGCAGGTAGGGGTTGGCCGCGCCATCGGGCAGGCGCAACTCAAATCGGCCCGGGCCGGGGACGCGCACCATGTGGGTGCGGTTGTTGCCTGTCCATGTCACCGTGTTGGGCGCCCAAGTGGCCCCTGACGAGGTGCGCGGGGCGTTGATGCGCTTGTAGCTGTTCACGGTCGGGTTGCAGATCGCAGCCAGTGCCGAGGCGTGCTTCATGATACCGCCAAGGAACGTGCGGCCACGATCCGACAGCGACAGTTCTTTGGACGGGTCCGAGAAGACGTTCGACTTGCCATCCAAGCTCCAAACCGAGATATGCGCGTGGCAGCCTGATCCTGTCAGCCCTTTGAACGGCTTGGGCATAAAGGTCGCGCGGTAGCCGTGCTTTTCAGCGACCGACTTCATCATGAACTTGAAGAAGCTGTGCTTGTCAGCGGTTTGCATCGCGTCGTCGTATTTCCAGTTCATCTCAAACTGGCCAATCGCGTCTTCATGGTCGTTTTGATAGGCTTCCCAGCCCAGTTCCAGCATGTAATCGCAGGCTTCGGCGATCACGTCATAGCGGCGCATCACCGCTTGCTGGTCATAGCAGGGCTTTTCGGCGGTATCGTAGGGGTCGGAAATCTGCGTGCCTTCGGGGTTCAGCAAGAAGAACTCAGGCTCGACCCCCGTCTTGATGCGCAAGCCTTCCTTGGCGGCTTCGCCCACCAGACGTTCCAGCACGTTGCGCGGCGCTTGGTCGACCAGTTTGCCTTCCATCGTCGCACGCGCGGCGACCCATGCCACATCCTTTTTCCACGGCAACTGAATGGCCGAGGACGGATCAGGCACAGCCATCAGATCGGGGTGGGCGGGGGTCAGGTCAAGCCAAGTGGCAAAGCCAGCAAAGCCTGCCCCATCGTCCACCATGTCGTTGATCGCCTGTGTCGGCACCAGTTTGGCGCGCTGACCACCGAACAAGTCGGTGTAGGAGATCATGAAGTACTTAACACCGCGTTCTTTGGCCCAAGCGGCCAGATCCTTGGTCGGAGCGTGTGACATTATAGTCTCCCTGTTCGTTTTTTTCTTAGAAACCGCCGTTGCGGCCCGGTATCCAGTTGGTGCCTGCAAGGGGAACCCCAGCCATGGCAGCGCCTTCGATCGTCAGCGCGCAAAGGTCTTCGGGTTCAAGGTTGTGCAGGTGGTTCTTGCCACAGGCGCGCGCAATCGTCTGCGCCTCTAGCGTCATGACTTTGAGGTAGTTTTTCAGGCGGCGACCGCCCAGAACGGGATCAAACCGTGCGGCAAGCTCGGGGTTTTGGGTTGTGATGCCGGCAGGGTCTTTGCCTTCGTGCCAATCGTCGTATGCACCAGCCGTGGTGCCAAGCTTGTTATACTCAGCCTCCAACGCGGGATCATTGTCGCCCAAGGCGATCAGGGCCGCCGTACCGATTGCAACGGCATCTGCGCCCAAAGCCATAGCCTTGGCCACATCTGCCCCCGTGCGGATACCGCCCGATACGATCAGCTGCACTTTGCGGTGCATCCCCAAATCTTGCAGCGCCTTAACGGCCAAGGGGATACAGGCCAAGATCGGCATACCGACGTTTTCGATGAACACGTCTTGCGTGGCAGCCGTACCGCCCTGCATCCCGTCAAGCACCACAACGTCAGCGCCAGCCTTCACGGCTAGGGCCGTGTCGTAATAGGGACGCGCGCCACCGATTTTGATGTAGATCGGTTTTTCCCAATTGGTGATCTCGCGGATCTCCAAAATCTTGATTTCCAGATCATCCGGACCAGTCCAGTCAGGGTGACGGCAGGCCGAGCGTTGGTCGATGCCCTTGGGCAGGTTGCGCATATTGGCCACGCGGTCAGAGATTTTCTGCCCCAGCAGCATCCCGCCGCCACCGGGCTTAGCACCCTGCCCCACCACAACCTCAATCGCGTCAGCGCGGCGTAGGTCGTCAGGGTTCATGCCGTAGCGCGAGGGCAGGTATTGATAGACCAGCGACTTGGAATGGCCGCGTTCCTCTTCGGTCATCCCGCCGTCGCCTGTCGTGGTCGAGGTGCCAGCCGCCGAAGCGCCGCGCCCCAAAGCCTCTTTCGCGGGGCCAGACAGCGCGCCAAACGACATGCCCGCGATGGTGATCGGAATGTCCAGATGGATCGGGTTCTTGGCAAAACGGGTGCCCAGCCACACATCGGTGGCGCATTTTTCACGGTAGCCTTCCAGCGGATAGCGTGAGATTGACGCGCCCAAGAACAGCAGGTCGTCAAAATGCGGCAAGCGGCGCTTAGAGCCACCGCCACGGATGTCATAAATCCCAGTGGCGGCCGCGCGGCGGATTTCAGCGTTCACGTCGTTGGAAAAGGTCCACGACATTTTCGGCGGGGTGTGGGGAAAATCGCTCATATCTGCCTCAGTACGCCGCAGCGTTGTCGATATTGAAGTTATACAGCTTACGGGCCGACCCATAGCGGCGGAATTGCTCTGGCTTGGCCTTGTGATCGGCTTCGCCGCGACGCAGCAGGTCTTCCACAAGCGCGTAATGTTCGGGGCGCATCTCTTTTTCGATGCAGTCAGCCCCCAGCGACTTCACCTTGCCGCGCACAAAAAGCCGCGCTTCGTACAAGGAATCGCCCAGCGCTTCGCCTGCGTCACCCAGCACCACGACCGAACCAGATTGCGCCATGAAGCACGACATATGGCCGATGTTGCCATGCACGACGATCTCGATGCCCTTCATCGAAATGCCGCAACGTGACGAAGCGTTGCCCTTGATCACCAGCAACCCACCGCGCCCTGTGGCACCGGCATATTGGCTGGCATCGCCGTCAATCACGACTTTGCCCGACATCATGTTTTCAGCAACACCCGGACCAGCCGAGCCTTTGATAAAGATCGACGCTTGCTTGTTCATGCCCGCGCAATAGTAGCCGGTTGACCCGCGCACAGTGATTTCCACCGGCGCATCAACACCCGCAGCAATGGCGTGCGCGCCCTTGGGGTTGATAACTTCCCAAGCCGTCATGTTGGTCTGACCCTTGAGCGCGTGCAGAGATGAGTTCAAGGCACGCAGGCCGTCTTTGGACAGATCGAAAGTCTGCATTCCTTAACGCTCCCAGAAGTAAACAGTGGCGGGTTCCGGCTCCCAGATGCGGGCGGTTTCGATACCGGGCAGGTTCACCAAGGCGCGGTATTCGCTGCCAAAGGCGACGTATTGGTCAGTTTCGGCCATCACAGCGGGCTTGCAGGCAATGGGGTCACGCACCACGCCAAAGCCGTTCTTGGTGCCGACGACGAAGGTGAAAAACCCGTCCAGATCAGTCAGGGTCGCTTCCAGCGCATGGCCCAAAGTGTCGCCGCTTTGCAGCTTGTGGCTGATGAAGGCAGCACCGACTTCGGTGTCGTTTTCCGTTTCAAACGTCATGCCAAGGCGCTTGAGCTCACGCCGCACGCCGTTGTGGTTCGACAGCGAACCGTTATGGACCAAGCACTGATCGTTGCCGGTCGAAAACGGGTGTGCGCCCATTGTCGTCACAGCCGATTCCGTTGCCATGCGGGTGTGGCCGATGCCATGCGTGCCGCCCATTTTGGCGATGCCAAAGCGGGTTGCCACGTCTTTGGGCAGGCCGACTTCCTTGAAAATCTCGATCCCTTCGCCGGCACTCATCACTTTGACCTCGGGGCGCAGATGCGTCAGGGCAGAGCGCGCCGCTTCCAACTGGGCCAAAGGCACTTCCAGCATGGCATGGGTGTCTTTGATCAACATCAGCACGGGCGTGCCGATGGCGTCTTTAAGATCCGCATCCAAATTGGCAAAATCACGCCCGGGATGGGCTGATTGCACGGTCAGCTTGGCGCGGCCTTTGCCAGCACCAGAGTAAATGGCGATGCCTGCCGAATCTGGGCCACGATCTGTCATCGTGACCAGCATATCCGCCAGCATTGCGCCCAATTTCGGCTCAAGGCTTGCGTCCTTTAGGAACAGCCCAACGATGCCACACATGGTGAGTCTCCTTGCAAGTTTGGATCACGCTAGCAGGGAAGTTTCGCCATATCAACTGTCAGGAAACTTTTTTGACCAAGATGCAATGCGGCGCGCAGGTCGCCCGAAAACGGCTATTTTGCGCGCAAACAAGACTTTTCTTGACAGACGGCTGCGGGCAGAGTTTCCTGAAAGAAAAAAAGATGTCGGGAAAGGAAACGGGCACCAAGGCCAGCCCGTCCGACGAAAGGCCAAAGGGAGGGAAACAATGTCAGATCTGAATGCTAGGATCGAGGCCATGCACAAGGGTGACATACGTGTCGCTTGGGCTTTTGTGCTGGGCCTATGGTTCGCGATTATCTTTGTGGCTTTGGCCACATGGAACCTTGCGCCAAACGGCACGGCACGGGTGCTGTTGCTTATTGCGGGTGCTGTGATCTTGCTGTTCAACACGGCCGCCATCTTGGCCATGTTGCGCCATTACCGCGAAGATCGCGATTTCATGTATGGGCTGGACATCAAGTTTCTTGATGAAGCCCGCGCAGCGCGGAGGTAATCATGGCCCATTATGTAGCACCCAAACAGGGCAAACTGAGCCAGTTGTTCGACGTCATCGTGCTGATGGCGCTGACCTTCGGCGCGCTTTACATCCCAATGTTTTTGGGGCTGGCAGGGGGCGTGAAGACCGTTCCCGAAGGCGCAGGCCAAACATGGGAAGCCATGGGCCAAAACGCGGCGCAAATCGCGCAGTATAACGCCCTTGGCTTTACCGACCCTGCCGCCGTTTCCGACATCATCAATGCCCGCTATGATTACAGCTTTTCTGTCACAGCCTTGGTTGTGATGATCGTGATCATCGTGGCCTATTACGTGCTGATGTTGAAATTCTCTGAAACCGAATACCGCGAAGTCATCGCGGAAAAATTCGACAAGTGAGGGCGCTATGAGCATCTGGAATTATGCAGAATATGCGGCCTGGGGCCTCTCAGCGGTCTTTGCGCTGTACATGGTGATCGACTGGCTGAAAACCGACTCGACCTATTCGGAAGAGGTTCTCACCTCGTCACGCGAGGGCGAGTTGGAAGCTATGACCGAAGCACAAGGAGGTCATCATGGCTGATTTTGACATTACCTCGAAAGAGCGCGACGGCATGGGGCCGCATGGCACCAGTGTCGGCCTGCTGCGCGTGCTGGGGCCGGCCCATGTGTGGGCTTTGGGCGTGGGCATCGTGCTTGTGGGCGAATATATGGGTTGGAACTTTGCCGTTGGCAAAGGCGGAGCCTATGCAGCGCTGGTCGCCTGCTGGTTTGCGGGCATTCTTTACACTTGCGTGGCTATGATCGACTCCGAAGTCACATCGACAGTGGCTGCGGCGGGCGGGCAATATACCCAAGCCAAGCACATCGTCGGGCCGCTGATGGCCTTTAACGTCGGCCTTTATCTGGTCTTCGCCTATACGATGTTGGAAGCCGCAAATGCCATCACGGCGGGCTATCTGATTTCCGAAGTGGCGAGATTGTCGGGCTTTGAAGGCACACTGGATCAACGCCCCTTCATCATCTTGTCGATCATGTTCTTGGCATGGCTGAACTATCGCGGGGTTCTGGCGACGCTGACCTTTAACTTGGTCATCACCGCCATCGCCTTTACCGCGATTATCATCTTGTTCTTGTCCACCACGGGCATTGTTGGCACGTCGCTCATGCAGCACGCTGACCTGATGTCTGGCTCTGCCGCCCTGCCCTATGGCTGGATCGGCGTTTTGGCGGCCATGCACTTTGGTTTGTGGTACTATCTGGGCATCGAAGGCACGACCCAAGCGGCCGAAGAAGTCCGCTCTCCGGCCCGCGCGCTGCCGTTTGGCACGCTGGCTGGCATCATGACCCTGCTGATCGCGGCGACGCTGACATGGTATGTCTGCACCGGTCTGATCCCGTGGGAGTATCTGGGCGATGGCTTGAACGGTTCGGTCGCACCCCTGTTCACCGCAGCTTTGCTCACCAACTCGCAGCCCTTGGTTTGGTTGCTGGGTGTTGGCACGCTGTTTGCCACGCTGGCTTCGGCCAACGGCTGTATCAACGACGCCTCGCGGGCCTGGTTTTCCCTGGGCCGCGACAAGTATCTGCCGGGCTGGTTTGGGGCTGTACACCCCACCTTCCGCACGCCTTACCGCTCTATCGTGTTCTTGGTGCCCATTGCGCTGGCTTTCGCGCTGAAAGCACCGCTGGATCAAGTGGTGACCTTCTCGATCCTGTCTGGCCTGTTGAATTACACCTTCATGCCGCTGAACATGATCATGTTCCGCAAGAAATGGCCCATGGGGTCGATCATACGCGGGTACGAACATCCGTTCCACCCGCTGCCCTCGATCGTGCTGTTGTCGCTGTGTGCCATCACCTTCTTTGCGGTGTTCTTGGGCTATGGCACGCAACTGGTGGCGATGATCGCCTTCTACATCGTGGCCTCGCTGTGGTTCCACTTCTGGCGCTATCGCTTCGTCAACCGCGCATCGCAGTTCACGATGCCTTGGCCCCGGCCCAAAGGCTACTAACCAAAATCCCCGGCCCGCTTGAAAAAGCGGGCCGGTTCTTCTTGAAAGGCCCCAAATGTCCATGCTGATCACCCTTCTTATAGCACTTGGACTTGGCCTGTGGCTGGCACAAACCATGGTGCAGATTTTGCGCGCCGCGCGGGGAAGGGCCGCATCACGCGCCAATTACTTCGCCGCCGCCACATCGCTTTTGACCGACCTTCAGCGCCAAATTCAACCGACCGGCTTTGCCCGCATCGCAGGGCGCTACAACGGGCTGCGGATTGACCTGCAAGCGCTGCCCGATACCCTGACCTTTCGCAAACTGCCCGCGCTTTGGGTGATGGTCACCGTCACCGAACACCAACCGTCAAAGGGCGAAACACACATCATGGCGCGCGCCAATGGGCAGGAAAGCTTTTCCACCCACGCGCAAATGCCCTTTGCGGTGAACCTACCGCCAAACTTCCCCCCCGATTGCACCTTACGCTGCACCGACCCCGCCGCTTTGCCTGCACCGCAGTTCATGGCAATGCTGGCCCCGCTTTTCAGCGACCCCAAGGTCAAAGAGGCGGTTCTGTCGCCCAAAGGCATCCGCCTTGTGGTGCTGGCAGAAGAGGGCGACCGCGCGAACTATCTGATCTTCCGCGATGCCGAACTGGGCCGCCAGCCCCTGCAAGCATCCCGCTTGGCCAACCTGCTTGACACGCTGGCCGACCTTCACGCAGCCCAAAAGGCCCCTTCATGAAAAAACCACCGCATCCTTACTTGGTTCTGTTTGTGGCACTTATACTGCCCGGCTGTGGCCAAGTGCTAAACCGCCAACCGATGCGCGGGTTGATGTTTTTGTTTTTCACCGCCCTGCTTGGCACGCTGACCTTTATAACAGCGCCGCCCACAGCCTCGTTGATCGGGCATTTGGCGGGGGGGGTGTTTGTTTATGCGCTGTCGATCCCCGACGCTTACCGCACCGCCCGCTTGCGCTGGACGATTTACGCCAAGGGCTAAGGCGCGTTATCCCTGCGGATAAGCGATGACCGACAGGTATTTCGCGGGCAGTTTGTTCAACACTTCCGGCCCATGGCGCGCATCGGCGTCAAAAAACAGACTGTCACCGGGCTTTAGGTGAAACAACTTGTCGCCGTGGCGATAGGTGACTTCGCCTTCCAGCATATAAAGCAGTTCCAACCCTTCATGCTGGAAGGTTGGGAAAATGTCGGCCTCGGTTGACAGGGTGATCAGATAGGGTTCCACCGCAACGCCCGAATTGTTCGACCCGATATGGCCCAACAGATTGTATTGGTGGCCCGACCGCGTGCCACGCCGTTCAACCTCGATATGGTCGCCCGCTTGCACGTGCTGCACCTCGCGGCGTTCTTCGTAGGATTTGAAAAACGATGTCACAGGCACAGAAAAGGCGTGGCTTAAGACTTGCAGGGTGGTCAGCGAGGGCGAGGTGATGCCGTTTTCGATCTTGGACAGCATCCCGATCGACAGCCCCGTCACCTGCGCCAGATCGGCCACCGTCAACCCCTGCTGGCGGCGAAAAGCGCGCACCTCGCGGCCAATCGCGGCCTCTAGGTTGCGCTCTGATATGTCGCGCACCTTGTGCGGGTCTTGGCTTAGCGCGGGCTTACCGCGCGGCACGAAAGCTGGGTCGTCGGTCATTGAGGCGTCCTTTGAGATCGCTTTTTTCACTATAGGGAAAAAAGATCACCTAGGACAAGAAAAACCGTCACAAAACCGATTGGGCGGCCACGGTCAAAGCGTGATGCAGGCTTTGCGCCGAGGATCGCGGGCCGTAGATCGTGACGAGGGTGTCGGATCGTTTGATCAGATAACAGCCTAAATGCTCCATCACCGTGCGAGTCGCAGCCCCAGCTGGCGCTTTGGCCAGATCAAAATTCGACAGGCGTTCAAACAGCCGTTCCAACCCCGCCCCCGCCAGATCAAACCGCACCCAAGCGTCGGTTTGTTCCGTGATAGATGCGGCATCGCCAAAAGCAGGCAGCAGGTGGGCGCGGATGTCTTCGTGGGATGCGTAGGGCGCTTCCACCATCCACATCTCTGGCGTCATCCAGAAGGCGCTGTAGACAGCGCCGCTGGCCGAAGCCCCCGCTTGCGGCAAAGGAACGCCTGCCGCCGCAGCGGCCGTTTGCACATCGCCCAATCGCCCGCGCCGCAGCGCGAGGGACGCCAGCGCGATATCGGCGCGTTCGGTGATGGTCCAAGGGCCTAGGATGTCCACCTCGGGATGATCGTGGCCAAGAGCTGTCAGGGGTTTTAGGATGAAATCAGGCACGAAGACGCTCCCCTTCCGGGTCGATGAAATGCGGGCTGACGATTTCGATTTCGGTGTCAGTCCCGGCCAACAGGTTGACGGCGCGCATCTTTTCACCAATGCGCTGCGCGCCGTTTTTCAGATAGCCCAGCGCGATGTAATGGCCCAGATGCGGCGAATAGACCAAGGATGTGATCCAGCCATCATCGTTTTCGGCCCTAGCCACAGCCCCGGTTTTCAGAAAATGGCTGCCCGCTTTCAGCTCTGCCGTAGGGTTCACAGGCTTTACACCCACCAAACGCAAACCATCGTCGCGGGTCATCCCCTCGCGCTGCGACAGAAGCATCCCGATGGAGTCTTTCTTGCGGCTGACCATCTTGCCAAGCCCCATGTTCAGCGCGGTAGAGGTGCCGTTCAACTCATTCCCCGCCACATGGCCCTTTTCGATGCGCATCACGCCCAAGGCTTCGGTGCCGTAAACCACAGCGTCATACTCGGCCCCCGCTTCCATCAACTTGCGGATCATGGCGTCGCCGTAGCGTGTGGGCACAGCAATTTCATAGGCCAGTTCGCCCGAAAAGCTGATGCGGAACAGGCGGGCGCGCAGCCCCCCCACGGTGATATTGCCTGCCCCCATATAGGGAAAGGCCGCATCGGATATATCTTGATCAACCACTTTTTGCAGCAGCTTGCGCGCATTGGGTCCAGCCACCGAGAATTGCGCCCAAGCCTCGGTCGTCGAGATCAGTTGCACATCCATATCCGGCCACAGCACTTGGCGGCAGAATTCCAGATGGCGGAACACCGTCACCGCATTGGCGGTGGTGGTGGTCATGACATATTCGTTCTGCCCCATGCGCGCCGTGGTGCCATCATCAAACACCATGCCATCTTCGCGCAGCATCAGGCCGTAGCGGCATTTGCCCACGCCCAAACTGCTGAACGTGTTGGCATAGACCTTATCCAAGAAAGCCCCCGCATCGGTGCCTTGAATATCGATCTTGCCCAAAGTGGTGACATCACAGATGCCAACCGATTTGCGCGTGGCCAAAACCTCACGGTCGACCGATTGGCGCCATTCGGTTTCGCCGGCCTTGGGCAGCCACTGCGTGCGCAGCCAATAGCCCACTTCGACAAAAACCGCGCCCTGTTCTAGCGCCCATTTGTGCGAGGGCGTCAGGCGGAAGGGTTTGAATTCCTGCCCCCGACCACGCCCCCCCAAGGTGCCCAAAGCCACAGGCGTATAAGGCGGGCGGTAGATCGTGGTGCCAGTGTCGGGAATGGTCTTGCCCGTCAGCCCCGCCATCACGGCCAAGCCCAGCACGTTGCCGGTCTTGCCCTGATCGGTCGCCATGCCAAGCGTGGTATAGCGTTTCAGATGTTCAACCGAGGTGAAGTTTTCCTGATGCGCCAGTTTGATGTCTTTGACGGTCACGTCGTTTTGCGGGTCAATCCAAGCGCGGTTTGCCCCTTTGACATACCACATCGGCGTGATGCGCACGGGGGCATCTTCGGCCTTGGGTAGGCTGGCAGCTTTCGCGGTCAGACCCAGACTTTCCAGCGCAGCCCGCGCCGAGGCGTCACCCGTGACCAAAGCGCCGTGGGTTGATAGCGTGCCTGCCGCAGCGCCAGCGACCGACAGGTTGGCAATCTCTCCTGTTCCGGGCACGAAAGCGGCAATATCGTCGCGCCAAATGGGGCGTGAGCGGTGGTGCGAGGTGATGTTGACGTTGGGGTTCCACCCGCCCGACACACCCAGCGCATTGGCCTTGATCACCTCGGTCGCACCATTGGCTTGGCGCACGGTGATGGATGACAGGCCCAGTCGGCCCGCGCTGTCGATCACTTCAGCGCCGCGCAGATGGCGGATGCCGGGCAGCAACGCGCCGCCTTCACGGCTGTCGATCACGGCCACCACATCCACGCCCTTGGCCTGCAAATCCAGCGCGGTGCGCAGTCCGTCGTCGTTGTTGGTGAAAATCGCCGTGCGGTCGCCCACGGCCACGCCCCAACGGTTGGCATAGGCGCGCAAAGATCCGGCCAGCATAATGCCGGGGCGGTCGTTGTTTTCAAAGGCAATGGGGCGTTCGGTGGCCCCGCCAGTTAGAATGGCGCGCTGGGTATAGATGCGCCAGAAAGTCTGGCGCGGCTTGCCCGCCGCAGGTTCCAGCAAGTGGTCAGACACACGTTCGACAGCGCCGTAAATGCCGTGGTCAAAGGCCCCCACCACGGTGGTGCGCGCCATCAGGCGCACGTTGGGCAGGCTGGCAAGTTCGCCCACCGCCGCATCGGCCCAAGCGGCCCCCGCCTGATCACCGAGTTCAAAGGTTTCAGCGTTCAAGCGGCCACCCATGCGGAAATCTTCATCCGCCAAGATCACCCGCGCGCCTGACCGCCCCGCCGTCAACGCCGCCGACAGGCCCGCAGGGCCAGCGCCGATGATCAGGATGTCGCAGTGCAAGAAGCCTTTGTCGTAGGTATCGGGGTCTTCCAGCCGCGTCAGGCTGCCAAGGCCCGCCGCACGGCGGATGATCGGCTCGTACACCTTTTCCCAAAAAGACGCCGGCCACATGAAGGTCTTGTAGTAAAAGCCCGCCGTCAGAAAGCTGTTGAACCGGTCGTTGATCGCCAGCGCGTCAAACTTCAGGCTGGGCCAGCGGTTCTGGCTTTGCGCCGTCAGCCCATCAAACAACTCTGCCACCGTGGCGCGGGTGTTGGGTTCCTGCCGCGCGCCAGAGCGCAGTTCGACCAAAGCGTTAGGCTCTTCGGAACCAGCCGAGATCGGGCCGCGCGGTCGGTGATACTTAAAGCTGCGCCCCATAAGGCGCACACCGTTGGCCAGCAGGGCCGAGGCGAGTGTATCACCGGGATGGCCCGTATAGGGCAGCCCGTCGAACTGGAAGCGTAGGGTCTGGCTGCGGTCGATCAGGCCACCTGCAATGCGGTTGGATTGGCTCATTTCGAACGCCCCTCGGCCCGGGCCACATCACGGGCCAACTCTACCTGCAAAATCTCATGCGTGACGGTGTTGCGCGTCACAACCAGCCATGAACGGTCGCCCTGCTCGTGATACCACAGCTCGCGGTGGGCCCCTGCGGGGTTATCGCGCAGGTAGGTGTAATTGTGGAATTCTTCGATGGAAGCCGTCAGGCCATCGGGCCGCCCAATCAGGCTGGCATCGCCCAGATAGACAAATTCCTGCGCATCGCGCGGCCCAAGGATCGGATGATGGATGATCATGGCAGGTTCCTAGTGCAGGTTCGGTTGCGCGCCTTGGCCTTTTTCGTCGATCATCAACCCTTTCAGGAAGCGATCAAAACGATAGGCCTTGGCCGTCACATGGGGTTCGTCTTTGGCCAGAAGATGGGCAAAGCACCACCCGCTGGCGGGCGTGGCCTTAAAGCCGCCATAGCACCACCCGCCGTTGAAATAGAGCCCGTCGACATGGGTTTTGTCGATGATGGGCGATCCGTCCATCGACATATCCATAATCCCGCCCCAAGTCCGCAGCAGACGCGCGCGGCCGATCATGGGCATCAGGGCCATGCCGCCTTCGATGACATCTTCCACGACGGGCAGGTTGCCGCGCTGGGCATAGGAATTATACCCGTCAATATCGCCGCCAAAGACCAAGCCACCCTTGTCAGACTGGCTGACATAAAAGTGCCCCGCGCCAAAGGTCATCACGCCGTCAATCAGCGGCTTAAGCCCTTCGGATACAAAGGCTTGCAGCACATGGCTTTCCATCGGCAAACGCATTCCCGCATGGGCCATGACTTTCGAGGATGACCCCGCCACCGCCACGCCAACCTTCTTGGCACCGATAAACCCGCGAGAGGTCTCAACCCCTAGGATCTTGCCATTCTCGATCCGCATCCCCGTGACTTCACAGTTCTGGATCAGATCCACCCCGTGGCTATCCGCCCCGCGCGCATAGCCCCAAGCCACAGCATCATGGCGCACCGTGCCGCCGCGCCGCTGCATCAAAGCGCCTTTGATCGGGAAGCGGGCATTGTCAAAGTTCAAGAACGGATACATGACGCGCACTTGGTCGCGGTTGAGCAGTTCGGCATCTGCGCCGTTCATAATCATCGCATTGCCGCGCCGTGTGGCCGCATCACGCGCCGCATCGGTGTGGATCAGGTTGATAATCCCGCGCTGGCTCACCATGGCGTTGTAGTTGAAATCTTGCTCCAACCCTTCCCACAGTTTCATCGAGAATTCGTAGAAAGGCTCGTTGCCGTCGAGCAGGTAGTTTGACCGGATGATCGTGGTGTTGCGCCCGACGTTGCCGCCGCCCAGATAGCCCTTTTCCAACACCGCGATTCGGGCTTGCTTGAATTCCTTGGCCAGATAATAGGCCGTGGCCAAACCGTGCCCGCCGCCGCCGATGATGATGTAATCATAAGAGGTCTGCGGTTCGGGGTCACGCCAAGCGTGGCCCCAACCTTTGTGCCCCGTAAGCGCCTCTTTAAGGATCCGAAAGCCGGAATAGCGCATTCTTGATCTCCGTTTGCTTTAAGCGAAAGTAGCGTGGGCCTGTCGGCTTCATAGCGCAATTTCCGCCAATCGAGTCTTAATTTCGGCCATCAGGCCACATTCACCAACATGTGTGCGGCGCGGCGAAAGGTCGCCATGATGTCGGTTTGCATCGGTTGGCCCACATGGGTATCTGTCATTGCTTGATCCATCACCCCAAGCCAGTCTTCGGCATCTTGCGCGCGAATGTCGACATGGGCGTGGATCTCGCGGAGTGAGACCGCCCCGTTGCGTTCACTGTGATAGCGCCGCCCGCCAAAAAAGCCGCATAGGAATTCGAACTGCGCGGAGCGAGCATGGGCCAAGCCGTGGCCGCGCTGGTGCATGGCCATGATGGCGGCGCCCTGCGGCAAGGTTTCGATCAGGTCGTAAAACTGCGTGACAAGCGCCTGCACGCCCGCCTCGCCGCCGATCCTGTCAATCATGGGGTGCATCAGCTTTGCGGCCTTGTTTTCTTGGGGTCATAGGCCGAAAGCGCGGTGATCACCGCAGGAAGGCGCTTTTGGTGGCCGTCAAGCTTGCCCACTTCAACCGCCGTTCCTACTTCGCAATGCGCCACATCAACCCGTGCCAAGGCGATCTGCTTGCCCAGCAAGGGCGAGCGCATGGCAGAGCAGATCACACCAATCTGCGCGCGGCCAATGTGCAGGCAATCGCCGTGGCCCACATCGGTTGCGGCATCCACCTCGATCCCGACAAACTTGCGCGCGGGGTGGTCTTTGCGGCGGATCAGCGCATCGCGGCCAATGAAGTCATCGGGCTTGGATTTCAGCGGCACGGTGAAACCGATGCCCGCCTCGAACGGGTCAGTTTCATCGGAAAAGTCATAGCCCGCAAAGATCAAACCGGCTTCGATGCGCACCATATCCAGACCCAACAGGCCCATCGGGCGTATGCCCAGATCAGCGCCGGCTTCCATCACAGCGTTATAGACCGCCACAGCATCCTTGGGATGGCAGAAGATTTCATATCCCAACTCGCCAGTATATCCTGTGCGCGACACAACCAAGGGTGCGCCGTTAAAGCCGTGCAAACGCGCGACCGTGTGGCGGAACCATCCCAGTTCTTCGACCGTGGCTTGGGCAGGCGCTGTCCAGATGATGCGCTTCATAATCTCGCGGCTGTTGGGGCCTTGCACCGCCAAATTGTGCAACTGGTCGGTGCTAGAGCGCACCATGACCTTGAGCCCCAGCTTTTCAGCCTGTTCGCGCAGCCAGATACCGCCGAAATCATCGCCGCCGATCCACCGGAAATTGTCACGGCCCAACCGGAACAACGTGCCGTCATCAATCATGCCGCCATGTTCATAGCACATGGCCGAATAAACCACCTGCCCCACTGCCAGCTTTTTGACATCGCGTGTCAGGGTGTATTGCATCAGCGCCTCGGCATCGGGGCCGGTGATTTCGAACTTGCGCAAGGGCGACAGGTCGATGGCGACGGCGGCGTTGCGGCAGGCCCAGTATTCCTCGATCGGGCCAGCGGCGGCATAGGCGTTGGGCAGCCAATAGCCGCGATACTCCACCATGTTGCGGGTGCGTGCGGATGTGGCGGGGTGGAAGGCGGTTTCTTTGGTCATCTTCGGCTCTGCCTCGGGTGTGGCGCGCCAAGCGACCGCGCGCGAAAAGGGTTCAGCGCCCGAATAGGTGCGCACATGAATGTCAGAAAGATACCAGCCATTGGCCGGAGAGGTATCGTCAGGGCAGGCAGAGTTCACGCAAACCAGATCGGTCAGGGCGCGAAACAGAACATAATCGCCCGGGCGGCTCCACGGTTCGTCGCTGACCAGAACGCCGTGGGCGTCGATGGCGGTGTTAAAGAACAGGTTCACGGCCATCCAACCGGGGCGGGCATCAATGCCGTGCTGACCAAGCGCTCCGTTGAAATTGTCAGAGCAGTTGGCGTGGCCGGGATAGCCAATCTCGTCATAATACTTGCTGGCACAGGCCATGGCGAAAGCGTCATGGCGGCCCACGGTGTCTTGAATCACCTCAACCAAGGGTTCCCAATCTTGGTCGTAATACTTGGCGTGCAAGCCCGGCATTGAATAGGCGTGGCCCATCAAGGTGCGCGAGGTGGTCACATCTAAGGCGTGCTGAATGCCCTTATCGAGTTTGCGCGCCGAAAAGCACTGAAAGTCGGTGCATTGGCGGCCATCCACGTCGATGATCTGGATATAGTCGCCCGCCTTGACATGATAGGCCCGTGCCGTGCCCGAAGACACGCGCAGATCAAGCGTGGGGTCGGCCAAGGGTTCGGGCAGATCATGCAAGGTGGCCCAAGCTGGGTTGGCGCGGCGGATGGTTAGGATCAGCGGTGTCAGCGTCGATTGGTCATGTGGCGACATCGGCGCACCGGGGGCGGCCAAGATCAGATGGCCCGCGCGTTGCACTTGAAAAGCGACTTGCGTATTGGCGGGGGTATCCGGCCCAAACAGGCGGATCGCCTTGGCCCTGCCCAAATCAATACCGCGCCGCACCAAGCCCGCGCGCAAACGGCCCATGCCCGACCCACCTGCGGTGATCAGCGCCTTCAGCCCCTCGCCGGTGCAATCGCCCGCAACCCCCAGCATCGTGGGGTCAATCATGCCCGTGGCATCGGCGGCCAAAACCTCGGCCACCTGACCGCCTTCAAGGTTGGTGACGGTGATCACATCGCCTGCGTCAATCTGAACCATCAGAGCGCCGCCACCGGGCACTTCATAGCGCTCGTTTCCAGACTTGCGCTGCATATCGCGGGTTGTCAGGATGCGGCTGGGCCGTGGCGGGCCGGGGTTTACCTTGGGATAGGGGCTATCAAGCATGGGGACTCCCGCAGGGGCGATTTCATTCTTCGTAAAACTTGTTCATTGTGAAGAATAACACGGGCCGCGCGCGGCACAAGCAGGAAGCACAGAAATGCTCGCCCTAGGACTTGGATTGATCGCAGCTTTGGGATGGGGCACGCATGACCTTTTGGTGCGCACCATTGCACCGGGGGCACGGGTGCTGCCGCAACTGGCGGTGGTGATGGCGGTGGCAGCGCTGGTGACAGCGCCCTTTGGGTGGACAAAGGCGCTGCCCGATATCGGGACGCTGGCCTTGGCGATAGCCTCGGGCTGCACCTATTTTGCCGCAAGCTTGGCGCTTTACGCCGCTTTTGCCCGTGCACCCGCGAAACTGGTGGCCCCCGTGATCGGCGCCTATCCCCTGCCCGCATTGGGGTTTGAACTGCTGCGCAGCCATCCGGTGAGCAGCGTTGAATGGCTGGCAGCGGGTTTGATCGTCGCGGGCGTGGCTATTGTAGCGACCCAAGGCGACAGCGACAGCCAGCGCCCCCACCCCGCAGCCCTGCCCCTAGCCTTTGCCGCCTGTTTGGGCATGGCCACCAGTTTTGCGCTTGGACAAGAGGCAGCCGCGCGCATTGACCCGATGCAAGCGGCAAGTCTGGCACGCGCTGGTGGTGCGGCTTTGGCCTTGGCGCTTCTGGCGCTGCGGCCCAAGGGCGTAGGGGCTGCGCTGAAACGCTGGCCGGTTTTGCTGGCGATGGGGTGTTTGGACGGACTGGCGCTGTCGTCTGTCATCGCCTCGGGCGCTTTGGCGCAGGCGAGTTATGCCTCGGTTGCGTCCTCCTTGTTCGGGGTGGTGACGATCTTGCTGGCTTGGGGGATTTTGGGCGAAAAGGTGCGACTGGTTCAGGGGGCGGGGATTGCGCTGATTTTTGTCGGGCTTGGGTCGCTGGCTTGGGGGTGATTTTTCGCAGAAAAATCGTGGCCAAGGGGTCGATTTTTCTGCGAAAAATCACATCTCAGGCGGCAAAGCCCCCGACAAGCCGCGCAACCCTGCCAAAGCTTTGCGCTCATTCTGCGGGCTGACGCCAAAAGCCTGCGCATAATGCCGCGCCATCGGGCCTGATCTTGGATAGCCCACCGAGGCTGCAATCTCGGCCAAGGAATCATCCGAATACAGCACCCTTTGGCGTGCCTTGGCCAAGCGCACCAAGCGGTAATAGCGCAAGGGGCTTTGGCCCGTTTCGCGTTTGAACAGGCGTTCAAAGTTGCGCTCTGACATCTCGACCGCATCGGCCACATCAGGGATGCGCAACGGGTCTTCGATATGCGCGTCAAACAGGCGGATCGCTTCGCGGATCGGTTGGGGCAAGGCATCGGCGGTGCCACCTGCGCCCTGCACCGGCACCTTTTGGCGCGCATCTTCGTCACGCACAAAGGGGTGCTGAAACCAGCAGGCCACTTCGGTCATCGTCTCGCGCCCCAAGCGTTCTTCGATCAGGCGCAGCATCAGGTCAAACACCGCCCCCGCGCCCGAAGCCGTGATGCGCCGCCGGTCGCGCACGATCACGGTTTCTTCGGCAGCAACTTGGGCAAACTCGGCCTTAAAGGCCGTCTCATAGCACCAATGCACCGAGCAGCGGTGGCCTTCCATCAACCCCGCCCGCACCAAGGGAAATATCCCGCCCGAAAACGCCCCCATCGTCACCCCCGCCCGATCAAGGCGGCGCAGCACGGCGGGGGTGTGCTTGGGGTCAAGAAAAGCCCCCGTGGGCGGCGACAGAAGGTACACCTGATCCAAGCCCTGTGCGCGATCCAGCACATCATCAGGCGTAAAGCGCACCTCGGCAGACGAGCGCACGGGGTCGGCTGTTTCCCCCAGCAACACCCATGAAAACGCGCGCGTGCCCGTGATCTCATTGGCCGCGCGCAGCGGTTCGATGGCCGAGGTCAGGCACGCCATCGGGAAGCCTGGGAACATCAAGAACCCAAGTTTCAAAGGCTTGGTCATATCGCGCGCATCATTCCGGCGTTGGCCACCAACCGGGCGAGGTCGGCTTGCCATCGTCATATTTCGCCAGCCATTCGACCATCGCAGGTTGGTTGCGGATAAAGCCTTTGTAAGTGGCAATCTCGGGGTGAATGTCGCGCAGCACGCGGTGCAGGCGGCGGCCCCATTTGGGCATCGTCACCAGCTCTTCAAACTTGCCCAGATAGGCGCGGATCGAAAAGGCGATGGCATTGGAACGCGGCAGTCGGAACAGCGCCTGCAATTCCACGCGCAGGTGCTGCTTTGACCCAAGGTTGTCTTGCGTCAGCGTCGCCTTCGTGGGCCCCCATTTGGGATAGGTTTCGGGCGCTGTATCCAGCAAGGGGTTCACCGTCATCGTCCAGTTGAACCGCCGCACCGGAGAGCCGTGTTGCAGCTTCAGCAAAAACTTCAGCGCACGGTCAAACACTTGCTTTTCATGGGCCAAAGGCACAGGCGCGTGCCATTCCATGAAATTCATGCCCACGTCAAAATCAAGCGACCAATCGGCTTGGGTCGTGATCATGCCGGCATCCATCCACAGGCTGCCATCGCGTTCGTCTTGCAGCGAAAAGTCACCCTGAGTTTGGCGGGTGATGTATTCCATCGGCCCATAAGGCAGGGTCGTCTCGTCAAGGAAGGTGAACTTCTGGTCGATCCCCAAGGGCCGGTTGATCCAGTGCCACTGGTTGCCGTTCTTGTGCAGCGAAAACCACTGCGGATAGTCCCGCGCGTTGCTTTCCATGATCAGTTCCAGCAAATCCCAGCCTGCCAAGGTCATATGGGGCAAGCTTTGGCAGCGCAGCGGGTCTTCGGCCAGCACCTTGGCGCGGTCGATCATTTCGCTGACGTAATGTTCATCCACATCAAAGGTCTTTTCAAAGACCGATCCGGGGCGGCCGGATGTATGCGGCTCCATATTGACCGAATACATGTATTCGTCGCGGTCAAACGGAAAGGGAAAGCGCGCGATGGCGGCGGGAGAGTTCTTAAAGGTGAAATCGTCGCGAAACGTCTCATCCTTGAAGAAATCGCCAAGTTCGGGTTTGAAATCCAGGCTCATCTGGTCCTCCTATCGGTCCAGCACAAGGGTTTTACCCTCGAACCGGGAAACACAGGGCATGATCTTGGCACCCTCGGCCTGTTCTTGTGCACTTAGCCAATGATCCCGGTGCAAGATCGTGCCGTCACACGAAATAACTGCCGTTTCACACTGCCCACAGGCCCCACCCCGGCACATATAGGGCGCATCGACGCCTGCGGCTTCGATGGCTTCTAGCAGCGATTGATGCGTGCCTACGGTGACGGTCTTGCCCGATTTCGCCAGTTCGGCGGTAAAGGCAAGGCCGGTGCCGGGGGCCAAGAATTCTTCGAAATGCACGGCGTGCTCGGGCCAACCGGCGGACTGAGCCGTCTTGCGCACCCAACCGATCATCCCCTTGGGCCCGCAGACATACAGATGCGTGCCGATGGGCTGGCGGTTGAGCAAGCTCTTAAGGTCAATCACCATGCCTTCGTCGTCAAAGTACAGATGCACGCGGTCGCCGTGTGCGGCCTTAAGGTCGCCCATATAGGCGCCCAAAGCGCGGTTGCGCGCGGCGTAGTGCAGTTCAAACTTGCCGCCAAAATGGCCCAACTGCTTGATCTGCGACAAGAACGGTGTGATCCCGATGCCGCCTGCGATCATCAGGTGCTTTTTCGCCCGCGTATCCAGCGCAAAGAAATTCAACGGATGGCTTAGCACCATCGCGTCGCCTGCCCGCACATGAGTGTGCAAGAACAATGACCCGCCCCGCCCCGTATCATCGCGCCGGACGGATATTTCGTAGCCCGATGTATCGGCAGGGTCCGACATCAGCGAATAGGGGTTCAAACGGCGCGTCCCGTGGTCATCCATTTCGACCACAACATGCGAGCCGCCCGAAAACGCCGGCAAGGCCGCGCCATCGCGTGACACAAAGCGAAAGCGCTTGATCAACTCGTTGACCTCGACCACCTCGGCCACTTTGACCTCTAGCTTGGCCCCACCGCTCATTTGAACCGCTCCACCGCTGCCGGAACAAGGCCGGGGTCTTCCGCATCAATATTGACCCCCTGAAAGGCCGCGATCCGGCGTGAGTAGTGGTCGCGCACAAACAGGCTTAGGCCGCAATGGCTGCACACAAAGGGGTCAAGCGCCACGTTTTCGGTGATGCCCTTGCAATGCACGCATTGCACACGGCGCAGGGTCGATCCGCGATGTTCTTTCTGGACGGCGTCAAACGGCAGGCCGGTCATCATGATTTCGCGTTCGGCTTGGCCCATCAGGCCCTCGGTTCCGGTCAGGTAAAACTGCGTGCCCATATGGGCTTCGCCCACAACCTTGGCCAGTCGCGGCAGCATCGCCGGAATGGTCGGCGCGCGGTAGCTTTGCGCCGCCCCCAAGGCTTGCACGGTGGCCCATTGGTCCGTGCCGTTCGGGCCTGGGGCATACAAAACATGCATCAGCGCCAACATCCCCGCGCGGTCGGGGGCCTTGGCCAGCAGATCAACCAACGCCTCTGCCCCTTCGCCATCAGCGATGACGACATGGGCGGTTCCGGGGCGCGGTTCTAGCGTGGCATAGACGGGGCGGCTTTTGATCGAGGGGGGGAAGATCGTCTTGCTCATGACTTTGCCTATCTTCACGTCTTTCATACTTGCCCAAATATCCCCGCCGGAGGCACGGTCCGCGCGACGCGTTCCGGCGGGGAATGGGCCTTTGCCTTAGCCTTGAACGGTGCGGCGTTTCTTGTCGACATCATAGAAGGGCAGCGAATGGCTTTGGGCCTTGATCGCACCGTGCGTGCCGCAATTCACCACCAGATCGGTGGCGTTGTTGGCGCAATCGACCGGCAGGCGGGCGATGGCGACCGTGTGGTTGTTCAGCGGCGAATACATCGCTTGCGTGACAACGCCGACCTGCTTGCCGCCGCGCATCACAGGCGCGCCGTTGCCGGGGGCGTTCTTGCCCTCTAGCTTCAGGCCCCAGATCTTAAAGCGCTCGCGGCCCTTCAGGCGGTAATGCTCTTCTGCACCACGGAACCCCACTTTGCCGGGCGAGACGGTGAAATCTAGCCCCAGTTCCCACAGCGTATCGCCGGGGCCTTCGTTTTCGAACGGATACATTTCCGAATTGTCGAAGGGGAAGAACAAAAGATAGCTTTCCGTGCGCAGCAAATCGAGCGTGGTGAAGCGGCAGGGGATGATCCCCATAGCAGCGCCCTCTTCCAGAATGCGGTCCCAGATCAGGCCGGCATCTTGGCCACGGCAGAAAATCTCATAGCCCCGCTCGCCGGTGTAGCCGGTGCGCGACAGGGTAATGGGCTTGCCAAACAAGCTGGTGCCCATATGGCTGAAATAGCCAAGCTGGCGCACGCCGGGAATGTGCTTTTCCAGATAATCCACCGCCAGCGGGCCTTGCAGCGACAGGTCGTGCAATTGGTCATCAAAGCGGATCGACACATCGCGGCCCGTGGCGGCCATGGTCAATTGCTCATGCCCTTGGCCAGACCCATGCACCACGGTGAAGCTGTCGGGGCCAAAGCGGTAGATCACGCAGTCATCCACGAACTTGCCCGCATCGTTCAGCATACAGGCGTAAACCGCGCGGCCCGGCATCAACTTTTCCATGTTGCGCGTGGTGGCGCGTTCGATGACATGGCTGGCCGCAGCGCCGGTGATATGCACCTTTTTCAGGCCCGACACATCCATCAACCCTGCCTTGGTGCGGATCGCCATGTATTCGGCTTCCGGATCGCCCGCATAAGACCAAGCGGTCCCCATGCCCGACCAATCTTCCAGATTAGAGCCCAAGGCGCGGTGACGGTCGCCCAAAGTCGAGAATCGCCAAGAATTCGTCATAGTTCCCCCCGCAGGTTCAGATTTGGCCGAAGTTTGTAGGGCGCTTACGCAAAAAGCAATACTCAAGTGCAACATATTTTCTTGTCAGCAAACAAAGCCACCGCCAGATGAAAAAAGGGGCGCCCAAGCGGCGCCCCTTTTCCATAGCCTGTGCGGTTGCCTTAGGCCGGAAGCTGGAAGTACCAGTTCGACCACAAAACCACAGCCAAGCCTGCCAGCAAAGCAAGGTAGGGCAGCATTCCCGCCTTGCGTTGACCCAGATCGCCGTCTTTCAGCCCCAGATCAGCCAAAGCATGGGGCGGGAACTTGCCGCCGTCTTGCACCCAGTGCCGATAGGCAAAGACCGGAATGATCAAGGCTGCAAAGATTGCCCCAGACATCAGCGCGTTGGAATAGCCCCAAACTTTCGCCCCAGCCCCCAAGAACAGCGCGTTCACAAAGGCCAGCAGGGTGTTGATTGCCAATAGCAGGTTCGGAGCCTTCCACGGGCGTGCGATGTGGCCCGAGTCGATCCGGTGGATCCAGCCCGCGTTCAGGTTCAAGAAGTTGAACGTGATATAGCCCACGTTGGAAATGGCGAGCACATAGAAATAGCCCGACACATCCGACGCCAGCGCCAGAAGGAAGACGTTAAAGGCAAAGTCGGTCCACATAGCGCCAGTGGGCGCGCCGTGATTGTTGACCTTAGACAGGTACTTGGGCAACCAGCCGTCAACCGACCCTTGGTAAAGGGTGCGCGACGAACCAGCCATGGCGGTCATGATCGCCAAGAACAGGCCCAATATCATCAAGATCACGAAGATCTGGGTGACGACTTTGCCGCCGCCCACCATGTTGCCCAAAGCCTCGGCCACGCCGGTGCCGTCAACGATGCCCGACGCCAGCATCCCCGATTGGCCCAAAACGCCTTGGAAGGCGAAGGGGATCAGGAAATAGAAGATGCAGCACAAAAGGCCCGAATAGAAGATCGCCTTGAAGGTGTCGGTCTTGGGGTTCTTCAGTTCCGACGTGTAGCACACAGCGGTTTCAAACCCATAGGTCGACCACGCCGCAATGTACAAACCACCCAAGAACAGCGTCCAGCCACCATTGCTCCACGTGCCATCGACGCCGGAATAAGCCGCACTCGGGGGCAACAGGCCCATCACGTTGGTGCTGTCAATCGCACCGGTGACGATTGGCACAAGGCCAACCAGCAGCAAGGGAACCAGCACGATAATCGCCAGCCACTTTTGCGCCGAAGCGGTGTTGGCAATGCCGCGGTGTTGGATGGCGAACATGATCAGCATCAGCACCACGCCGATGACGAAGGTCGCGTTGAAATGCAGCGTGCCGACGCCGGGAATGGCGAAGGTTGCCGCTTCCCATGTGCGAAAAGCCGGTGTCAAAGCCGATACAGCATCCGCCGAAGCGACAGCCGTGATCGCATCCGCAGGCGCTGTGCCTGCATTGGCGGTGATATAGTCGATCACCGACTGCGTTGCCGCCGTGTAATCAGCGGCATGGGCGGTGACCCATTCCAGCACCATAACACTATCAGCCGCAGGGATCGGGAACAGCGCGTTCAGGATGTAACCTGCAGCGATAGAACAGCCCAAAGAAAGCACCGGGCTCCATGCAAACCAGTTACACCACACCGACAAGGGCGCGACCAGTTTGGAATACCGCAGCCAAGCGGTTGCGCCATAAACCGAAGCCCCACCCGACTTGCTGCCAAACATCCCCGCCATTTCGGCATAGGTAAAGCTTTGCAAAAAGCCCATGACCATCGAAATGATCCACACAAGGAAAGCCAGCTTTCCGGTCGTGCCCGCGATCCCACCAATCGAGAACAACACCAAGGGCGGCACACCGGCCGCAACCCAGAAGGCACCCTTCCAATCTAACGCGCGTACCAGTTGGCCTTCGCCACCCGCGCTTGTTTCCATCGTCATATCTAACCCTCTCCCGTCATGTTTTTGCTCGCCCCCGGCCTGAGGATGGCCAAAGGTCATTCGCACCAAGCTTAAGCCCAGATGCCGCATTAGAAGCACGAAGGATGATTCAACGCTAGAAAATTTTATCCGGTGGAAAAATTGTTTACTTGAGAATCGAAAGCTGCCCAAAAGCGCAGCAAAAAGCCCGGCGCATTGTGGCGCCGGGCTTTGAAATTGCAGCGATATTCTTAGTTTTTCAGATAGCTTTCCATCGAATCTTCCAGCGCATCTTTCCACGGTGTGTGGTGCACAGGGGCCATCGTGCCGGTGATCACCGACTTATAGGCATGGTCGCGGAACTCCATGATTCCGGCCTTTTTGTGGTCTTTCCATTCAAAGAACGCCTCGCAGGCCCCATCCACGTCGAACGACGGATAGTCGGTTTCCGCGATCAGTTCCTTCACATAATCGCCTTGATAATGGATAGCGTCATGCGCGTCTTGGCCCGCATCTTCGCGCGCCTCGCGGTCTTTCACATCGGCGAGCATAACGGCTTTGTCAGTTGGAACTGCGATCTTGCCCATGATGGCATCGCGCACCCACCACGCTTGGGCGTCAAACATGTTGAAGGTGAACCACTGGTCTTGCATGCCCAGATAGAACAGCTTGGGGTTATTCACCCAAACCACGCCCTTATACAGATCAGCAGCAGCCAGTCGGTTGGCGGTTTTCAGGCGCAGATCGTCGGGCAGGAAGGGGAAGTGGTGCTTGTAGCCGGTGCACAGGATAATCGCATCGACCTTTTTTGACGTGCCGTCTTTGAAATAAGCGGTCGTCTCATCCACATGGTCCAGCGCGGGCACTTCGTGGAAGTTATCGGGCCAGTCAAAGCCCATCGGTGCGTTGCGATAGGCCACCGTCACCGACTTTGCGCCATATTTCCAGCACTGGCTGCCAATGTCTTCGGCCGAATAAGACGACCCCAGCAGCAAGATGTCCTTATCGTGGAACTCCATCGCGTCGCGGAAATCATGCGCGTGCAGCACACGGCCGCCGTAGATGCCAAAGCCCGGATATTCCGGCACATTCGGGGTTGAGAAGTGGCCCGAGGCGACGATCACATTGTCAAACTCTTCCTCATACATCCGGTCGGCGACCAGATCATGGGCGGTGATGGTGAAATTGCCCTTCGCCTCGTTGTACTTCACAAAACGCACAGGGGTGCGGAACCTGATCCACGGGCGCACGCCGGCCTTTTTGACACGACCTTCGATATAGTCGACCATCACAGCGCGCGGCGGATAGGATGCGATTTGCTTGCCGAAATGCTCTTCAAACGAGTAGTCGGCGAATTCGAGGCCCTCTTTCGGGCCGTTGGTCCACAAGTAGCGGTACATTGAACAGTGCACCGGTTCACCGAATTCATCCAAGCCGGTGCGCCACGTGTAGTTCCACAGCCCGCCCCAGTCGCCTTGCTTTTCAAAGCAAACCACCTCGGGGATATCTTCCCCTTTGGCGCGTGCCGACTGGAAGGCGCGCAATTGTGCCAGCCCTGACGGGCCTGCGCCGATGACGGCAACTCTTCTCTTCATGGAACTCTCCCTAAGCTTGGGCCGTGCGAATCTTGCCCTTGGACGTGACCCTATCCAGACCTTATGCTGAGTGTCAATTTTTCTTCCTGCCGTGAAACGCCCTTGCGGCAAAAACAGGCATTCGGGGTTGCGGCGGTGGCCCAAGTCTTTACCAAGGGGCAACCTTATAGGACCGCGCCCATGATATCCCTGTCGCCCATTCACCGCGTCTTTGCGGGCTTTGCGTGTTATTCCTTTGCCATGGGCAATATCTTTCCCCGTCTGGCTGATGTGCAATCGGGCATGGGGGTGACGACAGCGGCCTTGGGCTTGGGGCTGATCGGCGCGCCGGTGGGCACCTTGGTGTCGTTCACCTTCGCCAGCCCTTATCTGGACAAGATCGGCTACGGGCGGCTTTTGCCTTGGGCGCTGCCGCTGTTGGCGGCGCTTTATGCGCTGGCGGTGCATGCGCCCTCACCTTTGATCTTGTTCTTGATGCTGCTGCCCGTGGGTGTCGTGATCGGCTGCGTTGAAATCATGCTGAACGCCGAAGCCGACCGGACCGAATTTCTAGTAGGTCGCCGCATCATGAACCGCTCGCACGCGTTTTGGAGCATCGGGTTCTTCTCTGCCGGCCTTTTCGGCGCGCAGGTGGCAAGCTTTGGTATCAGCCCGCAACTGCATCTGGCGCTGGTTGTGCCGCTGGTGGCTTTGGGCAGCTATCTGGCGCTGCATGACTATGTGCCGTCGCCACCGCGCGGGGTGGTGGCCGATCACAAAGCCCCGCTGTTTGTGGCCCCCACCTTGGCAATCTTGGTGCTGGTGGCCGTCACCATCCCCGCGATGATCTTGGAAGGGGCCAGCATGGATTGGTCAGCCATCTACATGCGCGATTCCTTTGACGCGGATAAGTTCTGGCAAGGCATCGCGGTAGCCTCTTTCGCCGTGCTGCAAGGTTTGATGCGGTTTTATGCTGATGGCGTGGTAGAGCGGTTTTCCCCCGCAGCTCTGGCGCGGGTGCTTTTTGTAGCACTCGGCTTGGGCTGTATAACGGTGGTGCTGTCGCCTTGGCCCGTCCTGTCGCTGATAGGCTTTGCCGCGATGGGCCTTGGCACCTCGGCCATCTTCCCCTTGGCCATGTCAGCCGCCGCCCAGCGCAATGACCGCGCCTCGGCCCTGAATATCGCGGCCCTTGCGCAGTTTTCCTTTATGATCTTCCTGCTCGCCCCGCCGATCTTGGGCTATATCGCCCATGGCTGGGGCATTCGCGCCGCTTACGCCGTGGCCCTGCCCTTTGTGCTGGTCAGCCTTGTGACGGCAGGGGCCTTGGGCAAAAGGCGCTAATCGCGCGCCCATCTTGTGGCTTGCCCCATCTTCAGGCAAAAGCGCGCACCGCTTGGCCGTTTGGGGCCGCCCTTGAAAGGACAAGACCATGGATTACAGCAAATCCGGCAACGCGAAATTCGGCAAGGGCCTGCCGCGCCATATGGAAAAGAACGCAAAGATCCCCCCCGCCAATGGCGACCGCGAAACCAAAGAGCAGCTTTTGGCCCGTATGAAGGCCGCTGCTTTGGCCAAGGCCGATAAGAAGCCCGCTTAACGCGCGGGGCTGCGGCCCCTGTCATAAGCCCGTCACACGCCCCCGCCATAGCACATCAAAGCTGGAGGCTTGCATGGATCCCTATGTCATCGAAGGTGCCCGCGTTGTTCTGCCCTTGGGGGTGGAACAGGTGTCTGTGCGGGTTGAAGGCGGCAAGATATCCGGTCTTGATGCCCCGCGAGACGGCGCGCGGGTGATCGACGGGCGGGGCAAAATCCTCGCCCCCGCCGTTGTCGACATCCACGGCGACGCGTTTGAGCGTCAGTTGATGCCCCGCCCCGGTGTTGACTTCCCCTTGCACGCCGCCCTTTTGGAAACGGATCGGCAACTCGCCGCCAACGGCATTGCCACCGCCTACCACGCCTTAACCCTGTCATGGGAACCGGGCCTGCGCTCTGTCGCTATGGGCAACGCGGTGCTGGACGGGCTTTTAGCCCTTGCCCCACGCCTGACGGTGGAAAACCGCCTGCAACTGCGCTGGGAAACCTTTTGCTTTGAGGCGCTGCCCCTGATCGAACGCGCCCTTGCGGGGCCGCTGTTGCCGTCCATCGCCTTTAACGACCACACCTCGATGGCGGTGCTGCACCCCGCCACCGCCCTGCAAGACCGCCCCTTTGACCATGACCCAACCTTCCCCGTGGTTGATATGGCAAGCGCTGGCTTTGCCGCCAAAATGGCCGACCGCGCCAAGCGTTCGGGCCTAAGCCAAAGCGACTATGTGGCGCTGATCCAATCCATCTGGCAACGCCGCGCGCAAGTGCCCGCCGTGATGGATAAGGTGGCAGCCATGGGCCGCACTGCAGGCGCGCCGATGCTGAGCCATGATGACAGCCAAGCGCAAACCCGCCGCTTCTACCACGGAATTGGCGCGAAGATCAGCGAGTTTCCGATGAACCTGCAAGCCGCCCAAACCGCCCGCGACCTTGGCGACTGGATCATCTTTGGCGCCCCCAATGCGGCACGCGGCGGCAGCCACCTTGGTTCGCCAAGCGCTGGCGATATGATCGCGCGCGGCCTGTGCGACATTCTGGCGTCAGACTATTTCTATCCCGCGATGCTGTCTGCCATGGCGCGCCTGCTCGCCCAAGGGCGCGGCACGCTGGCCCAACTTTGGCCGCTCATCGCGGCAAATCCTGCCCGCGCGCTTGGCCTGCACGATCGTGGCCAAGTGGCCCTCGGCCAACGTGCCGACCTTGTCTTGCTCGATTGGCCAGACGGCGAGGCCCCTGCCACCCGCCTGACCTTGGTCGCGGGCCGCGCGGCCTATCAAGCGCTTCCGCTTTAACCTTTCCTTAACCCCTGCATTTCGGCACAGGTACGCCAGAGGTGCGGGGGCAGGCCCTCGCTTGGCGTAAGGCCCTACATCCGCAAGACCGGCCAAAGCGAGGCGACAAGCAGCCCCGCCATCGTCCAGTTAAACACCATCAAGCGGCGGGTGTCGGTCAGCCAATGGCGCACCTGTTCGCCCGCCAAAACCCAAACCGAAATCGACGGCAGGTTGACGCAGGTAAAAGCGATACACACGATCACAACCGACCCAACACCCCCCGCGCCATAAGCGCTGATCGCCCCCAAAGCCATGGCCCAAGCCTTGGGATTCACCCACTGAAACGCCGCCGCCTGCACAAAGGTCATGGGCTTACCCCCAGACTTGCCCGCCCCCGGCGCCGCCGCATGGGCGATTTTCCACGCCAGCCACAGCATATAGGCCACCGACAGCGCCTTTAACGCCAGTTTGGCCGGCGGGAAGGCCTCAAATATCCCTGCAAGGCCCAAGCCCACCAAGAACACCATCAGCCCGTGGCCCAAAGAGATGCCAAACATATGCGGCAACGAACGGCGAAAGCCGAAATTCGCCCCAGACGCCATCAGCATCAAATTGTTCGGCCCCGGCGTGATCGAGGTCACAAAGGCAAATGACAGCAGGGCTAGGAAGATGTCGTAGGTCATGGGCAGACTTTCACTAAGAATATTTAAACGCAATTATTGACCGGATTTCGCGATCATAGATTGCATAATCGTCACTTTAGGAGCATTTTTCACAACAAATGGCGACTTTAGATGACATAAACACCCGAATATTGCGCGTCCTCTCGACCGATGGCCGCATTTCTAACCTTGATCTGGCCGAGCGGGTGGGTCTGTCTCCCTCGGCCTGTCTGCGCCGCGTGCAAGAGATGGAGCGCAGCGGTGTGATCAAATCTTACCGCGCTGTGTTGGACCCAGCCAAGACCGGCATTGGCTTTGTGGCCTATGTGACGGTGGGGCTAAACAGCCACACCAAGTCTGCGCAAGAGGCGTTTGAACGCGCCATCTCCCGCGCGGTCGAGGTGCGCGAATGTCACAATGTCACGGGCACTGTGGAATATCTGCTGCGCGTCGAAACGGCCGATCTGGCGCATTACAAGCATTGGCACACCGAGGTGTTGGGCATTTTGCCGCAGGTTCAGGCGATCACCACCTTTGTCGTGATGGGCAGCCCCAAGGACGACAGAGCCTGATCCTCTTTCCGCGCAGCCCCACTTTCCTTGTTGCCCGACCGCACCGACTGCCCTAGCCTTCCAGCGTCATTCTAGGGAGAAAACCATGACCCTTGGCTTCAACACCCTTGCCATCCACGCCGGCGCAGAGCCTGATCCCGCCACCGGCGCGCGGCAGGTGCCGATTTATCAAACCACCGCCTATGTGTTTCGCGATGCCGATCACGCGGCCAAATTGTTCAACCTGCAAGAGGTGGGCTATATCTACTCCCGCCTGACCAACCCCACCGTGGCAGCGCTTGCCAACCGTGTGGCGGCATTGGAAGGTGGGGCGGGGGCGGTGTGCTGCTCCTCTGGTCACGCGGCCCAGATCATGGCGCTGTTTCCGCTGATGCAGCCGGGCACCAATGTCGTGGCTTCGACCAAGCTGTACGGCGGCACGATCCAGCAGTTCAACAATACGATCCGCAAGTTCGGCTGGTCGGCCAAGCTGGTGGATTTTGACGATCCCAAGGCCATCGCCGCCGCGATTGATGACAACACCCGCGCTTTGTTCTGCGAAACCATCTGTAACCCCGGCGGCGCTGTGTCTGACCTTGACGCCATTGCCCGTGTGGCCAACCACCACGGCCTGCCGCTGATCGTTGACAACACCACCGCCACACCCTTCCTGTGCCGCCCCATCGAACACGGCGCGACCCTTGTGGTGCATTCGGCCACAAAATACCTGACCGGCAACGGCACTGTGACCGGCGGTGTGGTCGTGGACAGCGGCAAGTTTGATTGGTCGGCCTCGGGCAAGTTCCCCTCGCTTGCGGCACCGGAACCGGCCTATCACGGCTTAAACTTCCACGCGGCTTTGGGGGCTATGGCCTTTACTTTCCATTCCATCGCCGTGGGCCTGCGCGATCTGGGCATGACGATGAACCCCCAAGGCGCGCATTACACGCTGATGGGCATCGAAACCCTGCCCCTGCGGATGGAGCGCCACGTGCAAAACGCTCAAGAAGTGGCCGAATGGTTAGAGGCCGACCCGCGTGTGGATTTCGTCACCTATCCGGGCCTGAAATCGTCGCCCTATCACAATCTGGCCAAGATGATCGTGCCGGGTGGGGCGGGGGCTTTGTTCACCTTTGCCGTTAAGGGCGGCTATGACGCCTGCGTGAAACTGGTCGATCATCTGAAGCTGTTCAGCCATGTGGCCAACCTTGGCGACACGCGCAGCTTGGTGATCCACTCGGCGTCCACCACACACCGCCAACTGAGCGATGAACAACGCGCAGCGGCGGGGGCGTCATCGAACGTGGTGCGCCTGTCGATCGGGATTGAAGATGTGCGCGACATCATCGCCGATCTGGATCAGGCCTTGACGGCTGCCACCGCTTAAGCGGCTGGCATTACGGTTTAAGGGGCCGCCCATGGGGCGGCCCCTTTGCGTTAGGGCTTCAACTGCCAAACAATCGTAACTTCGGCCGAAACCCCCACCTCGCCAGCCGCCAAGGGCACGGCACTGTCGGCGGCGGCTTTGAACAGCATCGGCATAGGCTGTTGCCCACCACTACCTTCGGTGATCGACACAATCGGCCCAAGGGTTTCGCCCGCAGCCTGCGCCAAAACTTGCGCGCGCGCCAAGGCGTCGGCGACGGCGGCTTTGCGGGCGTCATCCTCTAGCGGGCGCGGATCGGTTAGGCCAAAGGTTAAGCCGTTCAATGTATTGGCCCCATCGGCAATCGCTGCATCCAGAATTGCGCCCGCCGCATCAAGCGCGTCAATCCGCACGGTTAGCGTCGAACTTGCGGTATAGCCTTGGATCTCTTGCGCGGTGCCTGCGGCGTTCATCACCCAGTTGGGGTTCAGCGACAGGCCCGTGGTTTGCATATCACGCTCCGCCACCTTGGCCGCGATCAACCGCGCGATCACGGCTGATGCCGCATCGTTGTTCGCGCCCATCGCCACCGCCGCCGTTGCGCCGGTTGTGGTGACACCCAGCGACAAAGTGGCCTGATCTGGGGCAGCATTCACCGTCGCCGTGCCTGTGACAGTCAAAGTGCCACTGGCATCAGCAAAAGCTGCCATTGGCCACAAAAAAGCCGCGATGACGGCATAGGCGATCAAAAGGCGCATGGGGTCCTCCTTACAGGATCTGTCGGCGGTAACTGTGGCCTTTGGGCCAAGCTTTTGCAGTGTTAACTTATGGCTTTGGCTTTCAATCGGCGATTTCCTGCTATAGGAAGAAAAAGAACCCCGGGCGACGTACCCGGCTGTCTGATGGCTGCTATAGACACATCTTATGAAACCATCATTCGCCCTTGATTTGCGCTTTAGTGCCGTCACGTTGCTGCACCGCACGGCATTGGGCTGGACCAAACTGGGCGAAGTGGCGCTAGATGCGCCCGACTTGGTTGAGACGCTGGCCGTTATGCGCGCAACAGCCCTTGGCCTGTCGCCGCGCGGCATTACGACCAAGGTCATTCTGCCCAACTCGCAGATTCTGTACACCACCGTCACCTCCCCCGTGGCAGAGCCGTGGACCCGCACCCGCCGCATCGCGGCCGCGCTGGAAGGCTTGACACCTTACCCGCTTGACGAATTGGCCTTTGATTGGAGCGAGGCCGAGGCGGGCTTGCAAGTGGCGGTTCTGGCGAAAGAAACGCTGGAAGAGGCCGAAGCTTTTGCGCGCAACCACCGGTTCAACCCTGTGTCCTTTGTCGCCGTGCCTGACGATGGGACGTTTGCTGGCGAGCCGTTCTTTGGCACCTCGACCCTGTCGCAATCGCTGTTGGCCAAGGACGAAACGGTTGAGCGCGACGCTGAACCCGTGCGCGTGGTGGGGCGTGACAGGCCTGCGCCTACACCGCCTGCCGCAGAGCCGTTTGTCGCAGCGCCCAAAGCGCCCGAACCCGCTGAGCCCGAACCCACTGCACCTGAACCTGTCGCCCTAGACCCCATCGCGCAACCGATTGCCCCCAAGCAAGCCGCAACGCCGCAAACGGGCCTAGCCGAAAACCCCGACCCGCAAGCCACACCGCCCGCCCCCGCACCGCAAGGCGACGCCCCTTCTCTGCCCGCCGCCATAATTGCACAGCCACGGCCAGTTGTGGCCGAACAGGGTGTGGGCGATGCTGTTGCGCCTATCGCGGCAAACCCTGTCGCAGATGCGCCGGTTGCGGCTCCCCCCGCCGTACCCAGTGATCTGGCATCGGTTGCAGCCGCAAGACCCGCGCCCATTCCAACCACCGCGCCACCGCCCAAGGCCGAAGCGCCAGAAGCGCCGATGGCCTTGGATGTTGACGCCGAAGACACGGCCGAGCCTTCTCCCAAGATCGCTTCGCCGGTGGCAACTCCCGTACCCAAACCTGCCCCCCCGCGCGATGACCGTTTGCGCGCATTTGGGCCCACCTCGCCCCAGCGCGCGCCTGTGCCGCGCCCTGTGGTGGCCAAGCCCTTGGCGGGGCCATCTGCCGTCGACCGGCCCAAAGGCGCGCGGCCTTGGCAAGCGGGAAGCGCCAAAGACAAGGCGCGCGATGCGGCCACTCTGGCCAAAACCCGCGCCACACGCGACCGTGTTACGGGTGCCGCAATCAGCACCGCCGCCCAACAGCGGCGCTACATCATCCTGATCTTGTCAGCGGTCTTGGTGCTGCTTTTGGCGATTGTCGTCATCTGGTCAGCCCTTAGACTTGGCACGAACGAGGCGAAAAACCGCGCCACAAGCCCCGCGCTAAGTGTGGCGCAAAATGCCACCCCTGCGGGCAGCGCCGTTAGCCCAAGTGCGGCAGCCGAAAACGGTGCAACAGAACTGCCCTCTACCTTAGACGAGGCCGCCGCAGATGGCCAAAGCACAGACGGGCAAATCGCTGACGGTCAAAGCACAAACGGGCCAGACCCGTCCTTGGCCCAGACCGCACCAATAGAACCTGCGCCCAAGACCGAAGTTGCCGCCGCCAACGTGGTGGCCGCAGCACCCGACACATCGGGCCAAGATGAGATCTTTCTGGCCAGCGCCGACACCCCGCCCCTTAGTCTAGACCCGATTGCCCTGCCCGCCCCAGAGGTGGGGGCAGATACCGACCCCGTCGTGCCGCCAGACCCGCCGCCCTATATAGAACCCTACGTTCCACAAACCCCAACCGCCGCCCCGCCCGAAGGTGTCTTCCCACCTGCGGGCGTTTTGATGACCGCAGCGCGTCCGCCGCTTAGGCCGCTGGCACGGCCACAAGCCCTGATCTTTGCGCCGCCCTCAGAACCTATCGCGCCCCTGCCAAGCGCGGCACCCTTGCCAGAGGTGCCCTTGCCAGAGGTGGCTGTGCCAGAGGTGGCTGTGCAAGACCCATCCTTGGCCGGAAAGCGCCCACACCCCCGCCCTGCCGATCTGGTGCAAGTTGTGGCCACCCCAAATGCGTCTGACAGTCTGGCCCCTGATGCGCGCTATGCCAAACTGCGGCCACAACCGCGCCCGGCCAACCTGTCCTCATCCGCAAGTGACGGCGTGGTTCTGACCAGTTCGCCCAAACCCCAAGCGCGCCCTGCCGATCTGGGCAGCGGGATCGACGATGCCGTGTCAGTGGCGCTGAACCAACAGCCCGAGGCTGAGCAGCCGCAAGCAGAGGCCCCTGCCCCAACAATGCCCACCAACGCCTCTGTCGCCAAGCAAGCAACCGACCGAAATGCGCTGAAAGCCAATCGCGTGGTCTTGTTGGCGGTCTTTGGCACGCCCAGCAGCCGCTTTGCGATGATCCGGCTGGCCAATGGGCGGGTGAAAAAGGTGAAGGTCGGCGATATGATCGACGGGGGCAGGATTGCCGGTATCACAGCGGATTCCGTGCAATATCAAAAGGGCAGCCGAGTCGTGACGCTGTCGCTGCCCCAAGGCTGACGGGGGCCTTTCGGCCGCCCACGTTTAGCCTGCCGCGACACCGGCTTCGGCAAAGGTCGCCATGCCAGAGTGACAGGCCGCCGCCGCCTGCACGATGCCAATCGCCAAAGCCGCACCCGACCCTTCGCCCAAGCGCAGACCCAGCGACAGCAGGGGGTGTTTGTTCAGGTGCGCCAGAAGGCGGGTATGGGCAGCCTCGGCACTCGCGTGGCCTGCAACGCAATGATCCAAAGCGGCTGGGGCAAAGGCGTGCAGGATGGCTGCGGCGGAACAGGCGATAAAGCCATCCAGAATGACCGGAATGCGCAGGGTTCTGGCGCGCAGCATCGCGCCGGCCATGGCCGCAATCTCGCGCCCGCCCAAGGCTGCCAAAATGGCCAAAGGATCGCGCGAGGTTAAACGCGCAACACCTTCGCGCACGGCCTTGGCTTTGCGCGCCAACCCCGCATCATCCACTCCCGTGCCACGCCCGACCCAATCTTCGGGCGCACCACCGAACATCGCACACGATATGGCTGCGGCAGCGGTGGTGTTGCCAATTCCCATTTCACCGGGCACCAACAGGTCGGCTTTGGGGTCGACAGCATCCCAGCCCACAAGCAAGGCGGCCAAAAGGTCAGCTTCGCTCATCGCGTCAGATTGGGTGAAATCGGCGGTCGGGCGGTCAAGGTCGATGGGGTTGACCGTCATCGTGGCGCCAAAGGTTTTCGCCAGTTGGTTGATCGCCGCCCCGCCGTGGGTGAAATTGGCCACCATCTGCACCGTCACTTCGGGCGGAAAGGCCGAAACGCCCTGCGCCACAACGCCGTGGTTGCCCGCGAAAATCGCAATCTGTGGCGCTTGGATGCGCGGTGTGTCAGTGCCCTGCCAACCTGCCAGCCAGATCGCCAGATCTTCCAAGCGGCCCAAAGCGCCGGGCGGCTTGGTCAGTTGACCATTGCGCGCCACAGCTGCTTGTGTCGCGGCATCATCGGCCACGGGCAAGGTCGCCAAAAGGGTGCGAATATCGGTGAGAGTGGCGGGCCTGTGGGTCAATTGTGCCTCCTGTGCAAGGCGCAATGGCTATCCTGACGGGGGCCAAATGGCCAGACATGGCAGACGCTTTGACGGTGTTTCCCGACATGCAAAAGGCGGCCCCGAAAGACCGCCTTTGCGTTTCATAACCCGAAAAATTAGGCGGCGCGGCCAACCAGCACTTCGCCAACTTTCTTTTGTGCGCCAGCTTCATCAACGCCAGCCACAGCCGCCACTTCGCGGGTCAGGCGTTCAAGTGCTGCTTCGTAAAGCTGGCGTTCGGAATAGGATTGCTCGCGCTGGTCATCGGTCCGGTGCAGGTCGCGCACCACTTCGGCGATGGCCATCAGATCGCCCGAGTTGATCTTTTGTTCATATTCTTGCGCACGGCGCGACCACATCGCGCGCTTCACACGTGCCTTGCCCTTCAAAGTATCCAGCGCCTTGGTCACCAGATCGGGCGACGACAACGAGCGCATCCCGATTTCGGTCGCCTTATGGGTGGGCACCCGCAGGGTCATTTTGTCTTTTTCAAACGAGATGACGAACAATTCCAACCGCATTCCGGCGATATCTTGCTCTTCAATCGAAATGATCTTGCCGACCCCGTGGGCAGGGTAGACAACAAAGTCGTTGGGATGAAAATCAGGCTTCTTGCTTTTGGTCATTGTGTCATTCCTATGCGGCACAGCCCGACCCAACGAAAAGAGAGAAGCGGGCCCGAAGTCCCGCTGTCATGCACGCTCACATCCGTCGGATTAACCTTCTCTAGCCAATGGCTTTGATCGGGCTTTAGGCATCCTTCATTGTTTGTAAACATTTCATAACACAAAATTTGCGAAATTCCAAGAACTGCATCAGGCCGAAATGGCCTGTTAAAGGATTAACCCCAACAGTTTTCATCAAGTTTGCGACAAAACACCGCCCGAAAGGCGCGAATCAGCCGCCCAAGCCTGCCGCTTGCGAAAAATAGCTCTTCAGCTTGTCCTTTTCGCCGTCGCGTTCGGTGGCGTCGGGCAGCGGGTCTTTCTTGGTCACGATCACCGGCCAAAGTTCGGCATATTTGCGGTTGAACGTCACCCAATGGTCAAGATCCGGCTCTGTATCGGGGCGGATCGCATCGGCGGGGCATTCGGGTTCGCACACACCGCAATCAATACATTCGTCAGGATGGATGACGAGCATATTCTCGCCCTCATAAAAACAATCGACCGGGCAGACTTCCACGCAGTCGGTGTATTTGCAGGCAATGCAGTTGTCGATCACCACATAGGTCATGGGGGTATTCCATCCTTAAATCGCAGCAAAGTCTGCGTAAACGAGGTGCAAGCATCATTCAAGGGACGATGCGCTGTCTGGTGCGCTTGGGGCATCAAGGTCGGCGAAAAGTGCCTGTGCTTCGGGCGCAGGGCCGCGCCTTTGCCCCAAGGCAAGAATGCGCACGACGCGAATCTGGCTGCCTTGGGGAAATGTCAGCATATCACCCACCGCCACCGCATGGCCGGGCTTGGTGCATCTTTGGCCATTCAACCGAAGATGGCCGCTTTGGATAAGCTCTGCGGCAAGGTCGCGCCCCCTAAAGAAGCGCGCCTGCCATAGCCATTTATCCAGCCGCAGTTTGGGGCTGTCAAAGGGGGTAGTCTTTGCCCCCGGCCCCGCCAATCACTTCTGCAGCTTAAGCGCTGCCAGAACAGCGAAGGGATTGTCTGGGTCGATGGGCTTTTCCACGCGCGGCGGGCGGGCTTCAAAGCTGCGCTGGGGCTTGGCATCAGGCTTGCCGCCGTCGCGGTTTTCGCGGCCACCATCTTTCGGGCGCGGCTTGCGGTCAGACCGACCCTCGCCTTGGCCGTCACGCGGTTTGTTGCCCTTGTACCCACCACCTTCACGGCGCGGGCGGGGTTCAGAGACAGGCGCTGCGGCCCCGTCAACTGCCGGAGTTTCACCTTCAACCACGGGGGCTGCATCTTTGCGCGGGCCACGATCGGGGCGTGCGCCAGAGCGCGGGGCACGATCGGCGCGTGGTTCAGCGCTGCGTTCCGGACGGGCGGGGCGTTCTGGCCGAGCGCGCGGTTTGGGGGCCCATGTGAAGGTGAAATAGGCTTCCATCTCAGGCGCCGTTTCAACCGCAGCCTCGAGCTCAACCACGGGTTCTTCCACCACGGGGTTGATCAGCGACACTTCTTCAGGAACCGGGTTCAACGACACCGGCTCTTCCACCTTCGCCTCTACCACGGGGGCGGCTTTAACCTTGGCGCGTTCGCCCTTTTCGCCCTTATAGCCCAAACCGGCCATCAGATCGACGAATTGGTCCAGCGTCATGCCGGTGATCGACAGCATATCAGGCGTGGCTTCAAAGCCAGCGCGGCTGTCTTTGGTGCGCAAAATGTCAGCCAAGCGTTCCAGCATATCAATGCGAATCGCGCGGGTGCCCGACGGGTGATAGCCCGACAGCGTGTAATGCGTGCGCGGCACTTCGGCCAAGTTGGGGATCGTGACCAAACCGGGCGGCGGGCTTTCAGGAAACTCTTGCAGGCCCGACCACAAGCTCCACAGCACCAAACGCAGGCGGGTGGCGGCGGGTTTAAGCAGCAAGGGCAAAAAGATGGTGAACTGGCCAAAGCGCACACCGTGCTTGCGCAAAGCGGCGCGCGAGTCTTGATCAAGCGCTTTGACATCCTCGGCCACATCTTCGCGCGGGATAACACCCATCGCTTCGACAAGGCGGAAGGCAAAGCCGCGCGCAAGACCCGTCAATCCTTCGTCGCGCGACATCGCGGCGAGGGGTTCGAACAGGGCGGCGACTTTGCGGTCGATGAAATGCTGCGCGCGGCGGCGCACCTTGTCGGCCACATCTGGGCCGGCTTCTTCATCGACAAACACTTCAACTTGCGGGCGCAGGGCTTCCGCCCCTTTGACCAGCTTGCCCACGGCAGAGCTGCCCCACATCAGGCCACCTTGGGTGGAATAATCCATCTCGGTATCGGGCGCGTTATAGAAACGGTCCGCCCTTAGGTGAAACTCGGGCTTAAGCGCCCCAAGTGCCGCCTGACGCAGGGTCTGCGCCTCTTCCGGCGACTTGGTCGCGTCCTGCCGGAACCGGAACCCGTCCAGCTTGCCTACAAATTCGCCACTTACAGTGACTTCGCCCTTGTCATTCACCTCGGCCACGAGGGTCTCCTTCTGCTTCAACCGCCGCAGCAACACAGAGGTGCGCCGGTCAACAAATCTTTGCGTCAGCGCCAAGTGCAGGCCATCTGACAAACGATCTTCTACTGTACGCGTCTCGTCGCGCCAATGGCTTTCGTCTTCCAACCAGCCTTTACGCTGGGCTACATAGGTCCAAGTGCGGATATAGGCCAGACGTTTTGAGATTGTGTCAATATCACCGCCCGGTTTGTCGATGCGCTCAATGGCCTTTTTCAACCAATCCGACGGGATTCGCGTCTGCGACAGGCCACGACCGGTCAGGAATTCGAACAGCCGTGTTAAAAGCGAGAAGTGTTCATTATCTGACGCGCCGCGAAAATCGGGCACGCGGCAGACATCCCAAAGCAGGCGCACGCGCTGCGGGCCGGTGAGTTTTTCGATCACCTCGGGCAGGCCCGACAGATATTTCAGCGCCAAGACATCATCGGCATCGCGCGCGCGCGAGAGCCAAGGGTCATAGGTCGGCTTTTCCAAAGACCGGATCAGGCGTTCGGCCGAGGCGAAATCAAGGTCAGCATTGCGCCACATCAGTTTGCGAACGGGTTCAAACTTATGCGCTTCAATCGCCTCGATCTCTTCTTCGTCAAAAGGCCGCGCCTCGCCTGTGACGCCAAAGGTGCCGTCTTCGGTATGCCGCCCCGCACGCCCTGCGATCTGGCCAATTTCCTGCACGTTCAACATCCGCATCCTGCGCCCGTCAAACTTGGCGGTCGAGGCGAAGGCGACGTGTTTGATATCAAGGTTCAGCCCCATGCCAATCGCATCGGTGGCCACCAGATAATCCACCTCGCCGTTTTGATACATGGCAACCTGCGCGTTGCGCGTGCGCGGGCTTAAAGCGCCCATCACCACGGCGCAGCCCCCCTTGGTGCGGCGGATCAGCTCGGCGATGGCATAGACATTTTCAACCGAAAAGCCAACAATAGCCGATCTTTCTGGCATCCGACTTATCTTTTTCGAACCTGCAAAGGTCAGGGTCGACATGCGTTCCTTGCGCATGAACTGCACGCCGGGGATCAGGCCCGCAATGGCGGGGCGCATGGTGTCAGACCCTAGGAACAGCGTTTCCAGCAAGCCGCGCGCGTGCAGCAGGCGGTTTGTGAAGACATGGCCGCGTTCGGGATCAGCGCAAAGCTGGATCTCGTCCACCACCACAATATCCGCGCCAATCTCTAGCGGCATCGCTTCGGTTGTGGCCACCCAATACAGCGGGCGATCGGGCACAATGCGCTCTTCCCCCGTGATCAGCGCCACCACCGAAGGCCCGCGCAGCTTGACGATGCGGTCATACACCTCGCGCGCCAGCAGGCGCAGAGGAAGGCCCATCACGCCGGTGCGGTGGGCCAGCATCTTTTCGATGGCATAATGGGTTTTGCCGGTGTTGGTCGGCCCCAAGACCGCCGTCACCCTTGAAGGTTCGTGCACTTACAGCTCCTGCCCGCCCAGTTGCGCGTCTAGCCGTTTGACGGCGTCTTGCACGTCTTTCAGATGCGGGTTCAGTTTTAGGGCCGCGCGGTAAACCTCTAACGCTTTATCCGGCTCGTTCAACTCCTCAAATATCATGCCAAGGCCGGATAAAGCGCCAAAATGGCGCGGGTTCAGGGCAAGGGTTTTGGCCACATCGGCCAGCGACAGGCCCAACTGGCCGATCTGGAAATAGGCGGTGGCGCGGATATTGTAGGCTTCGGCGAAATCTGGCGCATGGTCGATCAGGGCCGAAAGATGGTCGATGGCGGCCAAAGGGTCGCCCGAAGCCAGCGCGTCTTGCCCGCGTTTGAGCAGAAAATCCATGGAAGGCGAGCCGGATTTTGACCATTCCAGCCAAATGTCTTGCGTGATCGTCGCGGCATCCGCGTCATTGGCGCTTTGCAACTGAGCAAACAGCGTGTCCAACCGCGCAGAATCTGCCCAAACCGGTGCCAGCCCCGCCGCAAACAGCGAAACGGCCACAACGATACCATTGGCAAGCGGGCGCAGGGCTTTCATAAAGGTCAAACTAGCGTATAGCGCAGCGAACGCCAGTGCCGCGCTGCAAGAATGGAGCCTTTGATGAGCAAAGTGATCGACGCCGCCATGGCCGCCTTGTCGTCTAAGCTGGGGGCGGGGTTTGACGGCGTGGCGAAGTTTGTTTTCTTGGGCGAAGGCGCGATTATCTGCGATGCGGCGGGCGTGCGCGCGGGTGATGATCCGGCAGAGGTGACGCTAACGGCCACGACAGAAGTCTTTCAAGCGCTTCTGGCGGGGGAACTTTCGGCCGCCTCGGCCTATATGTCGGGCAAACTGGCGCTGGACGGGCCGTTTGCCTTGGCGATGAAGCTGGGGCAGGCCCTGCGATGAACGCCGCGCCGCTGGACAATGTTCTGGCCGAAGGCCCGCTGGGGGGCCGCGCCGTTTGGCTGAAAACCGCAGACGGCAAACAGATTCGCGCCGGAATTTGGACACCAGACGCGCCCAAGGGCACTGTGGTGCTGCTGCCCGGTCGCACCGAATATATCGAAAAATACGGCCGCACCGCCGCTGATTTTGCCAAGGCTGGCTTTGCGACCCTAACTCTAGATTGGCGCGGGCAAGGCCGCTCTGCCCGCGCCTTGTCTGACCCAAAGGTGGGCCATGTCAGCGACTTTGGCGAATATCAACGCGACCTTGACTGCCTTTTAGATCTCGCCAAGGCCCAAGGTCTGCCCCAGCCCTTCTACCTTCTGGCCCATTCGATGGGCGGCGCCATTGGCCTGCGCGCCCTGATCCGTGGCCTGCCCTTTCAAGCCGCAGCCTTTTCGGCCCCGATGTGGGGCATCTTGCTGTCAGCGTGGACGCGGCCTTTGGCCAACGCCCTGTCTGCCGCCTCGCGCCATCTGTCGTTTGACCATCTTTATGCCCCCGGCACTGGCCCTATGACCTATGTGCTGGACGTGCCCTTTGCCGGCAATACCCTGACCCGCGATCTTGACCATTGGCGCTATATGCGCGCCCAAGCCGCAGCCCATCCGGAAATGTCGCTGGGCGGCCCCAGTTTTGGCTGGCTGCGCGCCGCCTTGGCCGAATGCCATGCCCTGCGCCCTTTGGCTTGCCCCCCGCTGCCGTGCTTATGCGCCTTGGGCAGCTTCGAACGCATTGTTGACACCGCCCCCATTCATGCGCGCATGCGGAGATGGAAGACTGGCCGCTTGGTCATTGTGACAGGCGCTGAACACGAAATCCTGATGGAGCGCCCTGAACCGCGCGCAGCCTTCATCGCCGACTGCGTCGAGCTTTTTTCAAACGCGCCTTAACCCTTTCACCGAAGTTGAACTGCCCTGCGGCGTGCGGGGGGGTGGCGCTACAGCTTGATCTGGGCAAACCCATCGCGCAAAGCACGGCTCCACGCCTCGCTCATGGCGCGAAAGGCTTCGTCGCCCGCTTCGATCCGGCGTTTGCCCGTGATCTGGCAGGTATCGCGCGGCAGGATGCACAGGTCTAACGGCATCCCCACCGACAGGTTTGATCGCAGCGTTGAATCCATCGACAAAAGCACCGCCTTTTGCGCGTCCGCAAGGCTGGTGGTGGGCTTGACCACGCGGTCGAGAATGGGTTTGCCGTATTTATGCTCGCCGATTTGCAAGAACGGCGTGTCTTCGGTCGCTTGGATGAAATTGCCTTCAGGATAGATCAAAAACAACCGCATCGCCCCGCCTTTGCGCTGGCCTGCAACGATCAGGCTGGCGGTCGCCCCCTGTTTCATCGCCGTCAGCTTGTCTTCAATCTCACCGCGCACGGTGGCCAGCATATTGCCGATGATCCCTGCCGCTTGCAGGATCGTGGGCGCTTTCATGATCGAGGTTTCCTCGGTCGACTCGGGGTCGTCGACCGCCTCTTTCAGCCGCGCCAAGGTGGTTTGGGTTAAAGACAGGCTGCCCGCCGTCATGATCACGATCACCCGCTCGCCTGGGTCTTCAAAGAAGAACATTTTGCGATAGGTGGAAATGTTATCCAATCCCGCATTGGTGCGGGTGTCAGATAGCAAAACAGCGCCTTCGTTCAGCAGCAGGCCAACGCAGTAGGTCATGGGTTTGTCTTTCTTCGCTCGGCAGCCAGACTATTGCTGCATCGCTTGAACCGCAACCGTCACATCCAGCCATTCGGCCCCCGTGCTGCGCGCCGAACCGCGAATGGGGGCTGCGTCGCGCGAATCAAGGCCCGACCCAAGGCGCACATAGCGCGCGTCAGGGCAGCAGGCATTGGCCGGATCAAACCCCACCCAGCCAAGGCCCACGATGTACAGTTCCGCCCAAGCATGCGCCGCTTCATGGCCCGCGCCTTGCGCATCGGATGACAAATAGCCCGACACATAGCGCGCCGGTATCTGGTTGGCGCGCGCCACAGCGCACAGAACATGGGCGTGGTCTTGGCACACCCCCGCGCCCAGCGCCAAGGCTTCTGCGGCGGTGGTGTGGGCATGCGTGGTTCCGGGCTGATAGGCCACCGCTTGCGTCACCGCGCATGATAATTCGTGGGCCGCGCCCAAAACGGTGGCTTGCCCCTGCCCCGCCTTGGCGAGGGTGGGCAGCGCCCCCGTCAAAGCTGTGGCGGCCGTTGGCACCAAATACACCTCGGGCGATATCGTCTCGCGGTGGCCGCGCAACACGCCCGCCGTGTCACTGGTCGCAACCTTGCCGCGCACTTGCACGGCAATTTCGCTGACAGGGCCGGTCACGCTCCACCCCTGCACCCAATCCCCTGCGCCGTCGCGAAAGCCGCCGCCCTTTACGCCGCCGGAAACTGTCACCTCCCATGCCACCACCTCTTGCCCCGCACAGGTCGATGGCATCAGCCGATGGCTTTGCACCACCCCGCGCGCGGGGGTTTCGTAGCGATACAGCGTAAGATGGTCGATCATCAGCAACATCAGCGCATATCCCCTGACAGGTAGTTTTCATGCACCAAGCTGGCGATTTCAGCGGTTTGGCGGATGAAGCGCGACAAAAACTCGTGCAGCCCTTCGTCAAAGATGCGCTCTGGCGTCAGGCTGTCAAACTCGGCCTGCAAGGCGCTGGCTTTGGCCTGCGCTTCAGTGCCTTGGGCGTAGGCTTTCGACAGCCGCGCCAAAGCGGTTTGCGTATCTGACAGGCAGGTGACAAGCGCGCGCGGGCAGTGCGGGTTCAAGATCAGGAAATGGGCGATCTTTTGCGCCGTGACTTCGCCGCCATAAGCCCAGTGAAAGGCGCGGTTCAACGACATCGCCCGCAACAGCATCGTCCATTGGTCATTTTCCACCCCCGCAGCCACCCCCACGCGCGGCAAAAGGATGTAGTATTTCACATCCATCAACCGCGCCGTGGCATCGCCGCGTTCTAGCGCGTAGCCAAGGTTGAGGAAATCATAGCCATCATTGCGCAACAGCGTGGCATCAATCGCCCCGCGCACCATGGCGGCCTGTTTCATCGTCCAATCGGTCAGGCGGCTTAGTTCGAGCACATTGCGCGGCGCGCGTTCGAATTGGCGCAGGTCTTGAAACGCGGTGTTCAGCGCATCCCAAACTTGGCCTGTCAAAGCCGTGCGCACGATGCGCCCGTTTTCGCGCGCTTGGGTGATACATGACGCCACCGACGAGGGATTGTCGCGGTCAAAGAACAAAAAGCTTTCAATGTTGCGCTGCACCGCTTCGCCGTACTTGGCGGCAAAGGCGTCTTGTGTGCCTGTCGATTGCAGGATCGATTCCCACTCGTTGCGATACCCCTGCGCTGTGGGCAAAAGCGAGATTCGCGCCCCCACTTCCAGCAAACGCGCGGCGGTTTCGGCACGCTCCATATAGCGGGCGATCCAGTAAAGGTTGTCGGCGGTTCTAGACAGCATGGTTCACTCCGCCAAAACCCAAGTGTCTTTCACCCCGCCCCCTTGGGACGAGTTCACGACCAAACTGCCTTCCGTCAAGGCAACCCGCGTCAACCCGCCGGGAACCAGTTCGATCCGCTCTCCGACCAAGCAATAGGGCCGCAGGTCAACATGGCGCGGGGCGACGCCTTCATCGACAAAGGTTGGTGTGGCCGATAGGGCCAAGGTCGGCTGGGCGATGTAATTGGCGGGGTCGTTGAGGATCTTGTGGCGGAACGTTTCCACCTGTTCCTTGGTCGACTTTGGCCCCACCAACATCCCGTAACCGCCCGACCCATGCACTTCCTTGACGACCAGTTCGCCAAGGTTATCCAGCACATAGCCCAGATCATCGGGCTTTGCGCATTGCCATGTGGGCACGTTGTTCAAAATCGGCTCTTCGCCCAGATAAAAGCGGATCATCTCGGGCACATAGGTGTAAACCGCCTTGTCATCCGCCACCCCAGCCCCAGGGGCCGAACAGATCGACACACCGCCAGACCGGTAAACATCCATCAGTCCAGGAATGCCCAGCATCGAATCGGGGCGAAAGCACAAGGGGTCGATATAGGCGTCATCCAAGCGGCGATAAATCACATCCACCCGCTTTGGCCCTTGGGTGGTGCGCATATAAACAAACTCGCCTTCCACGAACAAATCCTGCCCTTCGACCAGTTCCACGCCCATCAGGTCAGCCAGAAAGGAATGCTCGTAATAGGCCGAGTTGAAATGCCCCGGCGTCAAGATCACGACGGTCGGGTCATGACGGCACTTTTGCGGCGCGACCGAGGTCAGCGTGCGCCGCAGCAGGTCGTGGTAACGATCCACCGGCTGAATGCGGTTTTCGCGGAACAGATCGGGGAACATCCGCATCATCATCTCGCGGCTTTCCAGCATGTAGCTGACACCCGAAGGGGTGCGGCAATTGTCTTCCAGCACGAAAAAGTCAGTCGGGCCGGTGCGCACGATGTCGATGCCCACGATGTGGGAATACACGCCTTTGGGGGGCACAAAGCCAACGACAGATTTTTCAAACGCCTCGTTTTGATAGACCAAAGATGGCGGAATGCGGCCGGCGCGAATAATCTCGGCCCGCCCGTAAACATCGACCAGAAAGGCGTTCAGCGCTTGTGCGCGCTGTTTGATGCCCCGTTCCAGCCGCGCCCATTCGCTATGGGTGAAAACGCGCGGGAACATATCGAAGGGGATCAGCCTGTCGGGATCGCCACCCTCGCCGTAAACGGCAAAGGTGATGCCGATGCGGCGAAACAGGGCCTCAGCCTCGGCCTGTTTTTGGCGGCGCAGATCGGCGGGCATGGCGCGCATCCACGATTCAAGCTGCGCATAGGGCGGGCGGATTTGCGGGCCTAGGTACATTTCGTTGAACGCTGTAGACATCAGGTCAACCTTTCTTGTGCTTGGCCAGTAAAACGCCGTTGACCGTGGCTGAAAGGGCAAGGCGGCTAAAATCGCCGTTAACCGCGCCATTCGCTGAAATATTGCGCGATGTGCTGATAAATTAGGCGCAGATGGCGCGGTTCTGCGGCACAAAGCAGATGAACCTACCCCCGCCTTTGCGCTACCCTGCCCGCATGACAGATACGCCCCTTGTTATCCAAACCCCGCAGGGCCTGTTTTGCCCTGAAGGGGGTTTTCACATCGACCCGATGGGCCGCGTGCCCCGCGCCTTGATCACGCACGGCCATTCTGACCACGCAGCGCGCGGCATGGGGGCTTATCTGTGCACCCATCAAGCCCTGCCCGTGATCCGCCACCGTTTGGGCAAGATCACGGCTGAGGGGATTGCCTACGGCGAGGCGCGCCAGATCGGCGGCGTGTCGGTCAGCTTTCACCCCGCGGGCCATGTGCCCGGATCAGCGCAGATCAGGATTGAACGTGGTGGACAGGTCTGGGTCGCCTCGGGCGATTACAAAACCGCCCCCGATGCTTTGTGCGAACCGTTTGAGGCTGTGCGCTGCCATACCTTCCTGACCGAAACCACCTTTGGGCTGCCGATTTTCCACTGGCAAAGCGAAGCTGAGGTGATGGCCCAGATTGCCGCTTGGTGGGCAGGCAATGCCGCGCGCGGCGTGGCTTCGGTGCTGCTGGCCTATTCTTTTGGCAAAGCGCAGCGGTTGATGGCGGGCTTGGCGGGGCTAGGGCCGATCTGCACGCATCCCGTGGTCGAAGCCGTCACCGACATTCTGCGCCAGCAAGGCTACCCCCTGCCGCCCACCTTGGCGCTGACCAACGCCCCCCCGCCCACGGGCGCGCTGGTGATCGCCACGCCCAACGCCATGGCCAGCGCATGGGCGCTTGGCCTAGGCCCGCACACAGTCGCCGCCGCATCGGGCTGGATGGCGCTTGCGGCGCGGCGCAAGGGGGCATCGGCGGCCTTTGTGCTATCGGACCATGCCGATTGGGCGGGGTTGAATGCGGCGGTGGCGGCAACGGGGGCAGAACAGGTGTTCACATTGCACGGCTCTACCGGCCCCTTTGCCGCTTGGCTGCGCAGCAAGGGCCTGTCGGCGCAGGCCATGGCATGATCCGCTTTGCCCAACTTCTGGCGCAAGGCACGCCCACGCCCGACGCCTTTGCCGCTTACGCAGCCCAAGTCGGCCCGCAGGATGCGCAGGCTGCACAGCGTCTGCTTTCGGGGGAACGCCCCAAACGCCTAGCCTCCGCTACAACCCTGCTCGATTGGGTGGCACAGGCCACCGACACCCCCGCCTTCCTGCTGGAAGCCTGCGCGAAAACCTGCCCCGACAAAGCCGAACTCGCCGCCCTTCTGTTGCCCCCCGCCACTGGCCAAGCGCCAACCTTGGCGCAAGCTTTAGACAGCCTCACCTCTGCCCAAGACTACCTTGCCCTCGCCCGCGGCCTACCCCCCGAAGCGCGCCTGATCCTGAATCGCCTTGCAACCGGCACGTTCCGCACCAAGCTTTCACCCCCCAGCACCACCCCGCAAACCCCCGGCACCTGTCTGGCCATCCTCACGCTGATCGACCCATCCACCCCCGAGGCGACCTTTGCCCTGCCCCACGGTGCAAGCCTTGTCCCCCTCACCCGATTGCGCCTGACGCTCGCTGAAACCCCAACCCTTCTGGCGTGGGCGCGTGCCAATGTCACCGACCGCTTCGGCCCCCTGCGCCAAGTGCCCCCGACCCAAGTCTTCGAACTGGCCTTTGACGGCATTACCCAAAACGCACGGCGCAAGTCGGGGATCGACCTTGTGGGGGCGCGGGTGACCGCTTGGCTGCAAACCGCCAACGCGGATGATGTGCCGCCCCTCTCTGCCCTTCTGACCCAATGCCCTTAAGCCCCCTTTCCATTTCATACTTGCCCAAATATCCATCCCACCTTTGTGCCTCGGATAGGTTTCCATTTCGCCCCAGCCCCCCTACATAGGGGCAAAGCCATCAAGAGGTTGCCATGATCCCCAAATTCCGCCCCGTCTTTGACGCCAGCGCCGCCGGTTCCGCAGGCGCTTTTGCCAACCTGCCCGATTGGGATTTGACCGACCTATACCCAAGCCCCGACAGCGCGGAATTCACGCGCGACATGGATTGGCTCGAAGTGCATTGCGCAGGCTTTGCGGCCAGTTATCAGGGCAAACTTGCCACTTTGTCAGCAGATCAGATGCTGGCCTGCGTGCAGGCTTACGAGCAGATCGAAACCACCGGCGGGCGCGTGATGTCTTATGCGGGCCTGCGCTACTATCAAAACACGCTCGATGCCGACCGCGCCAAGTTTATGGCCGATGCCGAAGGCCAGATCACCGATTTCACCGCAGCACTGGTGTTTTTCACACTGGAATTCAACCGGCTTGAGGAAGACCATCTGTCAGCCCTTTTGGCGCAAAATGCTGGTCTTGCCCGCTACAAACCGGTGTTTGACCGGATGCGCGCCATGCGCCCGCATCAGTTGTCGGATGAGATGGAGCAGTTTTTGCACGACACCTCGGTCGTGGGCGCATCGGCTTGGAACAAACTGTTTGATGAAACGATGGCAGCCTTGATGTTCAAGGTGCAAGGCGAACCCGAAGAGCTTTCGCTGGAAGCCACGCTGAACTTTCTGACCGATGCCAACCGCGCCAAGCGCGAAGCGGCAGCCCATGCTTTGGCCGATGTCTTCGGCCAAAACGTCAAGCTGTTTGCCCGCATCACCAACACTTTGGCCAAGGAAAAAGAAATCCACGACCGCTGGCGCAAAATGCCCTCCCCCCAAGCGGGGCGGCATTTGGCCAACCATGTCGAACCCGAAGTGGTCGAGGCCCTGCGCAACGCCGTGGTTGCGGCCTATCCCAAACTGTCGCACCGCTATTATGCGCTGAAGGCCAAATGGCTGGGCTTGGATAAGCTGCAAGTCTGGGACCGCAACGCGCCCTTGGCCGAAGAAAAGCCGCGCTTGGTTGATTGGGACGAGGCGGTTGAAACGGTATCGACCGCCTACGCCGCCTTTGATCCGCGCATGGCAGACCTTGCAGCGCCCTTCTTCACCAAGGGTTGGATTGATGCGGGCGTGAAACCCGGCAAGGCACCGGGGGCTTTCGCGCACCCGACCGTCACCACCGTTCACCCCTATGTGATGCTGAACTACCTTGGCAAACCGCGCGATGTGATGACGCTGGCGCATGAATTGGGCCACGGCGTGCATCAGGTTTTGGCAGCGGGCCAAGGCGAGCTTCTCTCATCCACCCCGTTGACGCTGGCCGAAACGGCATCGGTCTTTGGCGAGATGTTGACCTTCCGCAAACTGCTGGATCAGGCCAAGACCAAGGCCGAACGCAAGACCCTGCTCGCAGGCAAGGTTGAAGACATGATCAACACAGTCGTGCGCCAGATCGCGTTTTATGACTTTGAATGCAAACTCCACGCCGCGCGCCGCGATGGTGAGTTGACACCCGAAGGCATCAACGCCCTATGGATGAGCGTTCAGGCCGAATCCTTGGGGCCGGTGTTTGAGTTTATGGACGGTTATGAAACCTTCTGGTCCTACATTCCGCACTTCATCCATTCACCCTTCTACGTCTATGCCTATGCCTTTGGCGACGGCTTGGTGAACGCGCTTTATGCGGTTTATGCCGACGGGCTGCCGGGGTTTGAGGATAAGTATTTCGAAATGCTCAAAGCCGGCGGGTCCAAGCATCACAAAGAGTTGCTTGCCCCCTTTGGCCTAGATGCCAGCGACCCCAAGTTCTGGGATCGCGGGTTGTCGATGATTGCGGGCTTTATTGACGAGTTGGAAGCGATGGAGGGTTAAACCTCCTCTGCTGCTTCGCTGACTTTGGCGAAATGCGGCGGCAGGTCGTGCAGGGGGGTCTTGGCCAGATCCTTGTGCAACTCTGCCGCCACATGGGCCTGCAAGGTTTTGGGCAAATGCGCCCGCACGTCGCCCAACAGTTTGGGGCCAGCGGCAATCACAATGCGGTCGTGCTTGGCGGTGGCCCATTCTGCCGCCAAAGCATCCACGATGGCATGGGTGTAGCGGTGCGCATCGGGGTCGGCTTTGTGGGTGGCGATCAGCGCCCAATCAGGTTCATGGGTGTGAACCAGACGGAATTCTTCTTCAGATGCAATCAGGTACAGGGTGCGTAGCTTTTTCATGAGATCCTCCAGCTTATGGGCCAAGGATGGCTGAAGATACGCGCCCTGTCTTTGATCTAGGGCAATGCCGATAAAGGTTGTGCCCTAGGTCAAGGGCGCCCAAGGCCAGGGCTTATCGTCTGAATCAGCCGTCTGAAAGCGCGCGGCTTGGGCCAGCCACAGGCCAAGGCGCTTGCCAAAGGCGGCAATCTCGGCGTTCGGTTGGCGTTTGCTGGTGGCCATGATGATCAGTTGCACCACGGTCAACAGACTAAGCAGCGTTTGCGCCACGCTCATCATCGCAGCGATAATAACCAGCCAAAGCAGCCGCAGCCAAAGGGAGTCGGGGGTTTTCGGGTCAGACATGGCATCCTCCTAAAGGAACGATGTCTGATAGATAGGCAGTCAGGGCCACGGTTGCATCGCCGCAGCCCTGAAAGGCGCAAATTAAATCGCGACGCTGGTTTCAGCCTTAAAGGCCCAGTCGATCATCGCCTGCGTGCCGCGCACAAATTCCAGCGGGCAGGCATAGGGGGCACCGGTGCGAACGGAACGGCTGAACGCTTCGACTTGCAGCTTGTACTGGTTCACGCCGGGGAAGCGATCAATTGCCAGCTTGCCACCGGGCTGGTGCAGTTCGACCTGCGCTTGGTCATGCACGCCTGCGTTAAACGGGCCGTTGGCCACGCGGATCATGCCCTTGTCGCCCTGAAATACCACCTCTTGGCGGTTATACAACCGCATCGAGGTCATGGCCGAATAGGTGAACTTGCCCTTTGGCCCTGCCATCACGCTGGTCACTTGCGCCCAGACATCAACGTCATTTTCGCGGCGAATGCGGCTTTGCAACTCAATCGGTTCTGCGCCCATCACAAAGCGCACTGATCCATAGGTGTAAACGCCAATGTCGCGAATACCGCCGCCGCCCGCATCAGCGCGGTTGCGGATGTTGCCAAGGTCAGAACGGTTATCATAGGAAAACGCCGCATCGACATGGGTGACGTTGCCAATAGCACCCTGTTCCACCAGTTCCTTGGCGCGCAGCCATTGCGGGTGGAAGACGATCATATAGGCTTCGGCGGCCAGCTTCTTGGCAGCGTCGCGGGCGGCGATGATCTGGTCAATCTCGGCCGCTTTCATTGCGATGGGCTTTTCGGTCAGCACATGTTTGCCAGCGGCCAAGGCTTTCAGCGTCCATTCGACGTGCAGGTGGTTGGGCAGGGGGATATAGACCGCCTCAACCTCGGGGTCGGCGAGCAGCGCTTCGTAGCTGGAATGCACCTTTAAACCGGGGCAAAAGGCGGCAAAGCCTGCGGCTTTTTCGGGCGACTGGGTCGCCAAAGCGTAAAGCTGCGCGCCGGAGGCTGCGTGAATGGCCGGGGCCATGTGATCAAGGGCAAACTTGGCGGCACCAAGCACACCCCATTTGACGGCTGTCATGAAACTCTCCTTTAAACGTTTGCGCAACGGTAGAAAGAAGTTGTGCGCGCCACAAGGCGCAACCCGTCAAAGCCCACGCAAACCTTTGCGATTCTTGCGAAACTGCCACGCGGATTTGATCAAAATCAGAATGTAGCCCACGGCCACGGCCACCATGGTTTGCCACGGAAAGGTCAAAAGGGCCGCCACCAGCGCCACAAAGCCCACCACCACAAAGCGCACGTTGTCGGCATAGACCGTGACCGATTTGAACGAGGGCGTGGGAATGCGGCTGATCATCAACCCGCCGATCAGCACCAAGTAAACGGCCAAGGCCCAAGACGGCATCTGCGCGGATTGTGGCATGATGAAAGACACGTAAATCGGCAACATGGCCAGCATCGCCCCCGCAGGCGATGGCACGCCGGTGAAATCGGCGGCTTGGCTGTCGCCCGCAGCCTCTTTGTCGCTTTGCACACGGTTGCCGATGTTGAACCGCGCCAAGCGCAGCAGGCAGCAGGTGGCATAGACCAAAGTCGCGATCCACCCGCCGCTTTGCACGCCGTGCAGGCCCCATAGGTAAATGATCAACCCCGGTGCCACGCCGAAATTGACAAAATCGACCAGCGAATCCAGTTCGGCCCCAATCTCGGATTCGCTGTGCAGCAGGCGCGCCACACGGCCATCTAGCCCGTCGAGCAGCGCTGCCACCAAGATCATGCCAACCGCAGCGCCAAACTGGCCGGTGGTGGCAAAGCGAATGCCGGTTAGCCCCGAACACATCGCCGCAATCGTCATAAGATTGGGCAAAAGCTGCACAAGATTAAGCTCTGAAGGGCCGCGCGCGTCTGGCATCTTACACGCTCCGCGACGGGCGGGCGGCGGCGGATGAGGACAGGTCAGCGATAATGCTTTCCCCAGCGATCATCGTCTGGCCAAGTGCGACCATCGGGGCCACGCCAGCGGGCAGGTACACATCCAAGCGTGACCCAAAGCGGATCAGCCCAAAGCGGTCGCCTGCGCGCAAAGTCGCATTCGGTTTGGTGAAGCACACGATTCTTCGCGCTATCAGGCCCGCAATTTGCACCACGGCAACGCGCGTGCCATCGGCCATGCCGATCAGCAAAGCGTTGCGTTCGTTGTCTTCCGACGCTTTATCAAGCGAGGCGTTGACGAAGGTGCCCGGCCGGTACGAGATCACTTCGATCTTCCCGCCCACGGGCATCCGGTTCACATGGCAGTTAAAGACCGACATGAACACCGACACACGGGTCAAGGGTTGCGGCCCCATGCCCAGTTCGGGCGGCGGAACGGCAGGTTCGATCAGCGAGATGATCCCATCCGCAGGGCTTAGAACCAAACTGTCGCCAAGGGGGACCGACCTTTTGGGGTCGCGAAAGAAGTAATAGCACCAGATGGTTAGGCCCAAGCCCACCCAGCCCAACGGCTCCCACAGCCAGAACAGCCCCGCCGTGATCACGCCAAAGACGCCGACAAACTTGCGGCCTTCGGGATGCATCGGTTTGATGAAAGTGTCGAGCATATTCATGGGCCGCTCCTTAAATGGCTTTAGGGGCGGTGATACGCGCGGGCGGTCAGGGTTGCAACCATGACCGCCCTTTGGTCAAGCAGGCACCACCATGCCCTTTGTCACCGCCAATTCGCGCATCCGCGCTTGCAGCTTTTCAAAGGCGCGCACTTCGATTTGGCGGATGCGTTCGCGGCTGACGCCGTAGCTTTCCGACAGTTCTTCCAGCGTAATGGGCGTTTCGGCCAGACGGCGCTTTTCCAGCACATCTTTTTCGCGGTCGTTCAAGACCGCCATAGATTGCATCAGCAAAGCGTGGCGGGTGTCAAACTCGTTCTTTTCGGCATAGTCGCCAGCCTGATCGCTGTCTTCGTCTTCCAGCCAATCTTGCCACTGGGTCGTGCCCTCTCCATCCGAGCCGACGGTGGCGTTCAGTGAAGCATCCCCCCCCGACAACCGCCGGTTCATCGAGATGACTTCTTCTTCGCTGACCGCCAAATCCTTGGCAATCAAGGCCAGATTTTCAGGCCGCAAATCGCCTTCTTCCAGCGCGCCAACCTTGGCTTTGGCTTTGCGCAGGTTGAAGAACAGCTTTTTCTGCGCCGATGTCGTGCCCAGCTTCACCAGCGACCACGACCGCAGGATATATTCCTGAATCGAGGCACGTATCCACCACATGGCATAGGTCGCCAAGCGAAAGCCCTTTTCAGGGTCAAACCGTTTGACCGCCTGCATCAGGCCCACATTGGCTTCGGAAATCACCTCGGCCTGCGGCAGGCCGTAGCCGCGATACCCCATGGCGATTTTGGCGGCCAATCGCAGGTGCGATGTGACCATTTTATGCGCGGCTTGGGTGTCTTGGTGATCAACCCAGCGCTTGGCCAGCATGTATTCTTCTTGCGGTTCCAACAGCGGGAACTTGCGGATTTCCTGCATATAGCGGTTCAGCCCCTGTTCGGGGCTGGGTGCTGGCAGGTTTGCATAGGTGCTCATATTCGACGCCCCCCTTGTAATACTCCGGTGCGGTTGCGCCCCCGGACCATGATTGTCTCACCTAGGAAGCCTAACACAAAGGTTCAAGCCCCGCCCTGATCTATGTCTGTGCAACTCGGAAAGGACATGATCACAAATAGTTTAACGCCAGATGAAGCGGTTTTGGCCAAAGCCTTTCAATCAGCCCCGCGCAGCGCCGCAATCAAGGCAACCAGATCGTCAGGCAGCGGCGAGGTGAACGACAGGTTTTCCCCCGTCACAGGGTGTTCAAACCCCAAGGTCGCGGCGTGCAGGGCTTGGCGGGGGAAGGTGTTGGCAAGCTCTGCCGTAGCAGGGCCAAAGGTCTTGGGGGCCAAACGCCGTGTGCCGCCATAGGTCGGGTCGCCAACCAAGCCGTGGCCTGCGTAAGACATATGCACCCTGATCTGATGGGTGCGCCCCGTTTCCAGCCAGCATTCCAACAAGGCTGCACCGCCGGAAAAATCTTCCATCACCCGCGCGCGGGTAACAGCGTGGCGGCCAGCGCCGTCCCAGACCACGGCTTGGCGCTGGCGGTCGGTTTTGTGGCGGGCAAGTTCGGTGGCGATGCGCACAATGCCGCCCGCCTCCATCGTGATGCCGCGCAAACCGCGCATCCGCGGATCAGAGGCCGAGGGGGTGCCATGCACCACCGCCAGATAACGCCGCGCAACGGTGTGTTCTTCGAACTGGCGCGCAAGGCCGTGATGGGCACGGTCGGATTTGGCGACGACCAGCAGGCCGGTGGTGTCTTTGTCGATCCGGTGCACGATGCCGGGCCGGCGTTCGCCGCCAATGCCCGACAGCGTGTCGCCGCAATGGTGCAACAGCGCGTTGACCAAAGTGCCGCGCGGGCTGCCAGGGGCGGGGTGCACAACCATGCCAGCGGGCTTATCAATCACGATCAGGTCGCCGTCTTCCCAGATCACGGTCAGCGGAATGTCTTCGGGCAGCGTTTCAACCGGCTCTGGCGGGTCAAGCTGAATGCGGTACACCTCACCCGTCGTCACCTTGGCCTTGCCGTCAAGAACAGGCACACCGTCGCGGCTGACAGCGCCTTCGTCGATCATCCGCGCCAGACGGCTGCGCGACAGCGCCGCTTGCTCTGGCACAAGCACGGCAAGGGCTTTATCAAAGCGTGCGGGCGCGAATTCGGGGATGGTGATATAGATCGCTTCATCCTCGCCCAGATCGTCAGAGAAAGAAGTGGATACCATGGCCGAACCTCCAGACGATGACACAGCCTTGCCGCCTGCGCTGCAATGGCTGAAATGGCTGGTGATGACACTTACCCTCAGCCTGATTGGGGGGGTCATAACGGTGGTTTGGCTGCTTGTCACCCGCTTGCCGATGCCCGGCGCACATCCGATGGCCCCGCCTCGCTTGGAAATGCCTGCGGGGGCGGTGGCATCGGCGGTGACGATGGGGTCGGGCTGGGTGGCGGTGGTGACGACTGACAATCGCATTTTGATCTTCGGCGCGGATGGCAAATTCTGGCAAGAGATCGCGGTCAAGCTGCCTGCCAACTAAAGCGACTTGCGCCGAATGCGACACAAAGGCGGCGCAAGCGAAACGGACGGGCGGGGTTTTAGCCGCCACGATCTGGGCAATGGCTTTAGCACGGGGTTCGGCATGATTGATTTTCTGGCACAGGATGCAACGGCACTGGCAGGCATGGTTGCCAAGGGCGATGTGACGCCAAACGAACTGCTTGAGGCAGCCCTTGCCAAGGTCGCAGCCGTCAACCCTGCGCTGAACGCGGTGGTCTTGATGCAAGAAGACACAGCGCGCCGTTCCATCGCCCAAGGCCTGCCGCGCGGCCCGTTTCGCGGGTTGCCGTTTTTGCTGAAAGACCTAGGCTGCGAGGCGGTCGATTTCCCCTCGCACAACGGGTCGCGGTTGTTTGCCAACACCAAATACAAGCGCAACTCGGCGATCTTTGAACGCATTCGCGCCACGGGCGTTGTGACCTTTGGCCGCACCACCAGCCCCGAAAGCGGCATTGGTGCTGCGACGGAAAGCGCTGTTTACGGCGCACCAACGCGCAACCCTTGGAACCTTGACCACACATCAGGCGGGTCATCGGGCGGCGCTGGGTCTGTGGTGGCGGCGGGGATTGTGCCGTTTGCGCATGGGTCGGATGGCGGCGGGTCGGTGCGGATTCCGGCTTCGTCTTGCGGGTTGTTCGGCTTTAAATCCACCCGCGCGCGTTTGCCCGATGGGCCTTATGCGGGCGAAGGCTGGGCGGGGATGTCGATTGACGGCTTTCTGACCCGTTCGGTGCGCGATACGGCCACGATGCTCGACGCCTGCGCTGGCCCTGATCTGGGCGCGCCCTATGTCGCCCCACCGTTGCACAAAAGCCATGCCGATGCGATCAGCCGCCCGCCGCGCCGTTTGCGGGTGGGGATGTGTGATACAAACTTCACAGGCGGCGCTATCCACCCCGAGGTTGCGCAGGCGGTGCGCGATGCAGGGCACTTGCTGGAAAGTTTGGGCCACCATGTCACCCCTGCCCTGCCCAAGGCCGACGTGCCCATGATGATGCGCGCTTGGACGGATATTGTCGCCGTGGGCACAGCCTTGTCGGTGCGCAGCGGGCTGAACGGGCGCGCTATGACGGCTGACTTGGTCGAAGGCGTTAGCCGTGGGGCGACGGTGCTGGCGGAAACCTTCTCTCCGCTGCGGTATCTTGAAGCTGTCGGTGAAATTCACGCCTTTGGCCGCCAGATGGCTGCTGCTTTTTCAGACTTTGACATCTTGCTGTCAGCCACCTTGTCTGAACCGCCCGCCAAGGTAGGGCGCTTTTCGCATGATACCGAAGATTACTTGGGCTACCGCATTGGGCCGGATGGCATTTTTGCCTACTCGCCCTTCTGTGCAATCTTCAACGCATCGGGCCAACCTGCGGCATCGGTTCCTTTGGCCATGTCTAAAGATGGCCTACCCATCGGCATTCATCTGGCCGCCCCTTATGGCAACGATGAAGAATTAATCGCTTTATGCGCTGAACTTGAAGCAGCGCAGCCTTGGGCCGCACGCCGCCCTCTCGTTTTGGCGTGACAGCAAAAAACCATTTGCAAGCCCTGCACGGCGCTGCGCAATATGATCAAAACAACGCAGGAGTGCGCGGTGACAGATAGCATCGCCGTAGAAGCCCGCCATGTCGTGAAGGCCTTTGGCCAAGGCGAAACGGCGGTCAGGGCCTTGGATGACGTTTCGGTCAACATCCGAACGGGAGAGTTCTTTACCCTGCTCGGCCCCTCGGGCTGCGGCAAGACCACGCTTTTGCGGCTGATTGCGGGATTTGAAATGCCATCCGGCGGCACGATCTTGCTGGAAGGGGCCGATATCACCACCCTGCCGCCCAACAAGCGCCCCGTGAACACGGTGTTTCAAAGCTATGCGCTGTTTCCGCACCTGACGGTGGCGCAGAACGTGGGTTTTGGCTTGCAAATGCTGGGCCGCCCCAAGGCCGAGGTCGCGGCGACCACCGCGCGGATGCTGGCTTTGGTGAAGCTGGAGGCTTTGGCCAATCGCAAAACCAGTCAGCTTTCTGGCGGCCAACAACAGCGCGTGGCCTTGGCCCGCGCTTTGGCCCCAGCACCCAAGGTTTTGCTTCTGGACGAACCTCTTTCGGCGCTGGACTTGAAGCTGCGCAAAGAAATGCAGATTGAGCTGAAGCGGTTGCAGTTGGAAACGGGCATCACCTTTATCTTTGTCACGCATGACCAAGAAGAGGCCCTGACCATGTCAGACCGCATTGGCGTGATGAGTGCGGGCAAGTTGCAGCAGGTGGGCACGCCCAAAGAAATCTACAACAATCCGGTCAACCGCTTTGTGGCCTCATTCATCGGTGAGTCGAACTTTTTGCCCGCCACGCGCGAAGGCGACCGCTACCGGTTGGATTGCGGCGCAACCCTTGCGGCCCCCGCCGCGAAATCTGCCCGTGTCACCCTAACCGTGCGCCCCGAACAAGTGCGCCTTGCGCCGGTGGGTGAGGCGGATGCCATCCCCGCCACGATCACCAACCTTGTGTATTTCGGCACCGACACCCATTGCCACCTATCCCTATCAGACGGCACCGAAGTGGTGGCGCGCCTGCAAAGCCCCGCCACGGGCGATGCGGGCTGGGGGCTTGGCCAAGCGGTGGCCCTGCGCTTTGTGCCCGAAGCCATTCAGGTGCTGGAGGATTGATGAGCCCCGCAGAACAGGCCGAGATCACCCGATCCGCCCGCAACGGCTGGCTGTTGTCGGCCCCAGCACTGGTTGTGCTAACGCTGGCGGCGATTGGGCCTTTGGCCATCGTGGTCGCCTATTCCTTCATGCCGGCGGGCGAATATGGCAACGTGGCTTGGGGCTTTTCGCTGGAAGCATGGCAAGGCATCTTGTTCACCAAAGACATCTTTGACGGCTCGCTGGCTTGGGCCGATGCCAACCTGACGATCTTTTGGCGGTCGGTGAAACTGTCGGTTCTGACCACAGTTTTTGCGTTTATTGTGGGATTCCCGACCGCGTGGTTCATCGCAACACGCCCCCCCAAGGCACGGGCCATGTGGCTTTTTTTGATCACAATCCCCTTCTGGACCAACCTGTTGATCCGCACCTTTGCCATCACAGAGATCATCCGCAAAGAGGGGCTGCTCAACACGATCTTGCTAAAGCTGCACATCATCAGCCAACCGTTTGAGATGATTTACACCGACATGGCCGTGTTTATCGGCATGACTTACGTTTACCTGCCCTTGATGGTGCTGCCGCTGTTCGCCTCTCTCGACCGGTTCGATATGCGGTTGTTGGAAGCGGCCTATGATCTATACGCCAACCCGTGGCAGGTGCTGCGCCGTGTGATTATGCCGATTGTGAAGCCGGGGATTATTGCCGGTTCGATCTTGGTCTTCGTGCCCTCGCTTGGGGCCTATGTCACGCCGCGCCTGCTGGGCGGGGGCAAGAATATGATGATCGGCAATTTCATTGAATTGCAGTTTGGCCAAGGCCGCAACTGGCCCTTGGGCGCGTCCTTGTCGGTGATGCTGCTCATCATCGTGACGGGCGCTTTGCTGGTCTATGTTCGCTATGCCAATCGGGAGACGCGCAATGGCCACTAAGGGCTTTGTCATCTCGCGCTTGCCGGGGTTCAACCCGATTGCAGGATTGGTCTTTGCGGGCCTGTATCTGCCGATCATCATTTTGGTGATCTATTCTTTCAACGCTGGCCGCTCTGTCGCCAGTTGGGAAGGCTTTTCGCTGCAATGGTACACGGTGGCGTGGGAAAATGACGCGGTCAAAGCGGCCACGGTGCGCTCGCTGTATCTGGCGGCATCGGCGGCGGTGATCTCGACCTTTTTGGCCACGCTGGCGGCTTTGGGCACTACGCGGCGCAAAGCCTTTGGCGGGCAGACGTTTATCTATGTGATGATCAACCAACCGCTGATGGTGCCAGAGGTCGTCTCAGCCGTGGCCCTACTGATCTTTTTTGCCATGATCAAACAGGCCACAGGCTATGCGGGCATGGGATATTTGATCGCCGCCCACTCGGCGTTTTGCATCCCGTTTGCCTATCTGCCGATCCGCGCGCGGTTGGAAGGCATGGATATGACGCTGGAAACCGCGGCCTCTGATCTGTACGCTTCGACTTGGCAGGCGTTTCGCTTTGTCACGCTGCCCCTGCTGTTGCCGGGGATCTTTGCGGGGATGATGCTGGCCTTTGTCACCTCGTTGGATGATGTGGTGATCACGGTCTTTGTGAAATCGGCAGGACAAGACACCCTGCCCACCTATATGCTGGGCCAGATCCGCCGTCAGGTCACGGCCGAGATCAACGCGATTTCCACCGTGCTTTTGGCCCTGACCGTTTTGCTGCTGACGCTGTTTGTTTTGTTGACGCGCAAGAAAGACTAACGAAAAACAACCAACCGGGAGACTGACATGAAAAAACTATTGTCCACCGTGGCCCTGCTTTTGGCCACCGCTGGCATGGCGCAGGCCGCTGGCGAACTGCAACTGTACAACTGGGGTGACTACACAAACCCTGAACTGCTGAAGAAGTTTGAAGCCGAAACCGGCATCAAAGTGACTGTCACCGATTATGACAGCAACGACACAGCGCTTGCCAAAGTGGAAGCGGGCGGGTCGGGGTTTGACTTGGTCGTGCCCTCGGCCAGCTTCATTCAGATTTTCGTGGAAAAAGGCCTGATCCAGGAACTGGACCTGTCCAAGATCCCCAATCACAAGAACATCGCGCCGGAATGGATGAATGTTGATTACGACCCCGGTCGTAAATTCACCGTTCCGTGGCAGTGGGGCACCACCGGCATTGGTGTGAACCAAACGGCCTATTCGGGCGATATCAACACCTCGGCCATCTTCATGGACCCGCCGCCGGAACTGGTCGGCAAGGTCAACGTGACGCCGGAAATGGGCGAAGTGCTGGCACTGGCGACGATGTACATGGGTGGCAAGCCTTGTTCAGACGACGCAGAGCTGATGAAAAAGGTGCGTGACAAGCTGTTGGAAGCCAAGCCGAAGTGGATTTCGATGGACTACGGCATGACCGAAAAGATGTCGAACAATGACATCGTGGCATCGGAATACTGGAACGGCGCTATGTTCCGCGCGCGTCTGGCGAACCCCGATGTGAAATACGGCTATCCCAAGGAAGGTTTCCCGATTTGGATGGACCAAGTGGCCCTGCTGAAAGACGCCAAGAACGTCGAGGAAGCCTATAAGTTCCTAGACTTCATCGCTGTGCCAGAAAACGCTGCTTTGATTTCGTCCTTCGCCCGCTATGCCAATGGCATCGCTGGTTCGGAAGAATTCATGCCCGCTGATATGAAAGACGCGCCGGAGATCGTTATTCCGGCCGAGTTCAAAGATAAGGGCGTGTTCTTGCCGACCTGCACAGGTAAAGCGCAAGAATATATCACCGCGATCTGGACTGAACTGCAAAAGTAAGGGCCACAGGGCGGGGAGGGTCGTGCCCCTCCCCGCACCCCTGACGCGTGAGGGGGGCTTGTCAGCCCCCCTCACACTCCCCTTTGAGCGTATTTGGGCAAAGTGCACATGGATCTTTGGCAGCTTTCGGCATCGGATCTGGCGCGGGCGATTGGCGCGCGGCAGGTGGCCCCTTCTGAAGTGATGGCAGCTTATCTGGCGCGGATTGCAGCGGTTAATCCGGGCCTGAACGCTTTGGTGTCGTTGCGCGAGGATGATGCGCTGATGGCCGAAGCGCGCTTGGCCGATGATGCAGCGCCCAAGGGTTGGCTGCACGGAATGCCCTTTGCGGTGAAAGACCTGTGCGCGACCAAGGGGCTGCGCACCACGTGGGGATCACCGCTGTTTGAGAATTTTGTGCCCGAGCAGGACGATCTGTTGGCCGCGCGGATGCGCGCGGCAGGGGCGATCTTTATCGGCAAAAGCAATACGCCCGAATGGGGCCATGGCAGCCATACGTTCAACCCAGTCTTTGGACCGACGCGCAACCCCTATAACTCGGCGCTGACACCGGGCGGATCATCTGGCGGGGCTGCGGCAGCGCTGGCGGCGCGGATGGTGCCGGTGGCTGACGGGTCAGACATGATGGGCAGCCTGCGCAACCCTGCGGCGTTTTGCAATATCTACGGGCTGCGGCCCAGTTGGGGGCTGGTGCCGGTAGATGCGCAGGGCGACACCTACCTGTCAACCATGGCGACCGAAGGCCCGATGGGCCGCACGATCGAGGATGTGGCGAACCTGTTGCAAGTGCAGGCGGGGGCGAACCCCTACACGCCCTTTGACCGTGCTGCGGGCGATTATGTCGGCGCCTTGCAGGGCGCATCCCTGAAAGGCAAGCGCATCGCTTGGGCTGCCGATTGGGGCGGGGCCTATGCGACAGAGCCGGGGATTTTGGATCTGTGCCAAGCCGCCTTGCGCCAGATGGAAGAGATGGGCGCGATTGTCGAACCGATTGCCCCGCCCTTTGAAGCCGAACAGATGTGGCAAGCTTGGGTCACGTTGCGCGCCATGATGAACGCCAACGGCTTTCGCGCGCTTTACGCTGACCCTGCCAAGCGCTCGCAGATCAAGCCCGAAACCCTGTGGGAGATTGAGCAGGGCCTGAACCTGTCAGCGCAAGCGGTGTATGAGGCCAGCGTGATCCGCTCGACGTGGTATGCCCATGCCGCACGGCTGTTTGACACCTATGACGCCTTGGCCCTGCCCACGGCGCAAGTCTGGCCCTTTCCGGTGGAATGGCGCTGGCCGCAATCAATCGGTGCGCGTCAGATGGATACGTACCACCGCTGGATGGAAGTGGTGATCCCCGCAGGGCTGATCGGCTTGCCGACACTGTCGGTGCCGGTGGGCTTTGGCGCGAACGGGCTGCCGATGGGGATGCAACTGGCAGGAAGGGTGGGAAGCGACGCGGCTATGCTGGCGCTGGGGCAAGCTTGGCACGAGGCGACCGATTGGCCAAACCAGCGCCCGCCGGTGCTGTGAGCTTGGCCTAGATGCGGTTACTGGTTCGGCTTTTGTTGCCTTTGGTGCCGTGGGCCATGCTGGCCGTCACCGTCTGGCGCTGGCTGTTGGCGCGCGAGCCGCGCTTTGCGCTGGGCCAGCGGTTGGGCTTTGTACCGCCACCGGCTGCGGGGCAGACGGTTTGGCTGCACGCGGCGTCAAATGGAGAGTTATCCTCGGCGCGGTGGGTGATCGAAGACCTGTTGGCAGCGCGAGCGGGATTGCAGGTGCTGGTCACAACCAACACCGCCACGGCGCAGGCGATGGGGGCGGGTTGGGGTTTGGCGGGGGTGACGGTGGCCTTTGCGCCGTTAGACTTTGGGCCAGTGATCCAACGGCTTTTGGTTAAGTGGAAACCACAGGCACTGATCACGGTAGAGGGTGAGATTTACCCGCGCCGTTTTGCGCTATGCGCTGCGGCGCAAATTCCCATCGCCCTGATCGGCGCGCGAATGTCAGAGCGCAGCTTTCACGGGTGGCAGGCGTTGCAACCTGTGATGGCACGGGCTTTGGCGCGGGTGAATATGGCCTCGGTTCAAGATGCGGCATCGGGTCAACGGTTGCGGGCTTTGGGCCTGCCCTTGGCTGCGGTGCGCGCGCCGTGTGATCTTAAAGCTGTGGCGATTGCGCGGCTCGTGGCACCTAGCTTGCCGCCGCAGGAAAGCCGCGCGCGCTGGTTGCTGGCGGCATCGACCCATGCCGGAGAAGAGGCGGTGATATTAGACGCCTTCGCCCAAGTGCGCGGCACGTTCGATCATCTTATCCTCGCCCCACGCCATCCGCGCCGTGGGGACGACGTGGCAGCGCTGATTGCGGCACGTGGGCTTGGGATGGGGCGGCGATCAGGCGGGGGAATGCCCGACGACAAGCCGGTCTTTCTGGCCGATACCATGGGCGAGATGGACCAATGGTATGCGCTGTGCGGGGTTTGCATTGTGGGCGGCAGCTTTGTGACCAAAGGCGGGCACACGCCGTGGGAGCCGGTGCGGATGGGCTGTGCCGTGGTGCATGGGCCGTGGGTTGAGAACTTTGCCGCCCCCTACGAAACGTTGTCCCAAGCGGGCGGCGCGCTTCAAGTGCAAGGCGCTGGCGATCTGGCGCAAGCCTTAGCCAGCCTAAACGCCGAAGCCCAAGCGCGCCATACCCGCGCCGCTGCACAGATTTTAAGCGGGCTGGAGGGCGGCGCGCAACTTTGTCACGATATTCTGACATTTCTTCCCGCCGAAGGGGCAAAGATTCCCTTGCACCAAGCGCAGAATGTGGCAAAACCAAAGCAATAAATCCGCTGGCACCACGGGATGAACCTTGGGCCAATCGTAGCGGCCGAGGGTGCAGGCAAGATGTCCATAACCATTCCCACGCCCTTGGTTGGCGGGGCAGAACCTATTAACGCAGCGGCTGACGCGATTGCAGGACCGCCGATGGTTGAGGATGCCATGGCAGAGCAGGTCGCGGCCCTGTGCTGGCGGCTGCATAAGGGGCGTGTTCAAGTGCTGCTTGTGACCTCTCGCGATACGGGGCGTTGGGTTTTGCCCAAGGGCTGGCCCATGGTGGGCAAAGTGCCCGAAGCTGCCGCCGCGCGCGAGGCTTGGGAAGAAGCAGGCGTTGAAGGGATTGCGCAACCGCACGCGATCGGGCGTTATTGCTATGACAAGATGCGCCCCAATGCACCGCCTTTGCCGTGCTGTGTTGATGTCTTTCCGCTGCAAGTGCGGCGGTTGAAAGCGGCGTTTCCCGAACACAAACAACGTCGGCGCAAATGGTTTAGCGCAGCCGAAGCGGCAGGTTTGGTCGCCGAGGCAGCGCTTGCGGCCCTTTTGGCCACCCTGCACGAGATGCCAGATGTGCTGAAGGCGGATGCGCGCCTTGACATGGGCAGCCAACCTGCCAGTTAAAGGGCAGGCCCCCACACGGTGGCCAGAACCCAAGCGATGCAAAGATGATCCGATACACGCTGAAATGTGCCGACGACCATGCGTTTGAAAGCTGGTTCCCCTCGGCTGCGGGCTTTGACAGCTTGAAAGCCGCTGGCCATGTTACCTGCCCAACCTGCGGCACGCCGCAGGTGGAAAAGGCGCTGATGGCCCCGCGCGTGGCTTTGGGCCAAGGCGATCTGACCACACCGCAAAGCGATGCCGAAAAGGCCATGGCAGACCTGCGGCGCAAGGTGGAAGAAAACTCGGAATATGTGGGCGTGAATTTTGTGGCCGAAGCGCGCAAGATGCACGAAGGCACGGTGCCCGAACGGTCAATCTACGGCGAGGCCAAGCCTGCCGAGGCGATCAAGTTGCTGGAAGACGGCGTGCCTGTCGCCCCGCTGCCCTTTATGCCCGTGCGCAAGGCCAACTAGCGCAGCACTTTTGGGCGGCCTTGCCCCAAAGAAGCTGGAGGGTTTCACACCCTCCAGACCTCCCGTGGGATATTTGTGCACGTATGAAAGGGGTTAGATCTGCTTTTGCGGCATCTGCACGCGCAAGCCGTCAAGCGCGTCGGTCACTTTCAACTGGCAGGTCAGGCGCGAGCGGACAGGGTCGGGCGACCAAGCGAAATCAAGCATATCGGCTTCCATCGCGTCTTTCTTGGGCAGGCGGTCAACCCAAGCGGGGTCGATGTAGACATGGCAGGTCGAACAGGCGCAAGCGCCGCCGCAGTCGGCCTCTATGCCCGGAATGCCGTTGTCGCGTGCGCCTTCCATGACGGTCAGGCCATTGGCCACGTCAATCGTGTGTTCCTTGCCGCCGAATTCGACATAAGTGATCTTTGCCATGGTGCCCTCGTATCTTGGTTTGCTTGTTCCTAGCGCAAGGGGGGCGCGGATTCTACCCCCGTTTGATGCCTTGCCCTTGCGCGGGGTTTGTTCTATTTTTGTTCTATGTCAGATTGGCTTACCCCGACCCCGCGCCCCAACACTTGGCCGCGCCCGCCTGCGGCGCTGCCGGCCGCGCGGTTGGATGAACCCAGCCACGGCGCGCGGGTTTGTGTGGCCGGGCTGGTTTTGGTGCGCCAACGCCCTGGCACGGCCAAGGGCGTGATCTTTCTGACGCTAGAGGATGAGACGGGCGTGGCCAATGTGGTGGTCTGGGCCGCGATCTATGAACGCTTTCGCCGTGCTGTCATATCGGGGCGCCTGCTGCGCGTCACGGGTCGGTTGCAGCGCGATGCGGGTGTGGTGCATGTGGTGGCCGAGGCGATCGAGGATATGTCGCCCCTGCTGGACCGGTTGCTATCCCCCGACTTTCGCCCCGATATTGCGCGCGCGGCGGACCAACCCTAGGCCAAGTGCGAAAGAAAACGGCGGCGAGGTTGCCCCCGCCGCCTTTGTGCCCGATCAGGGCAAAGTTTATTCCAGCGACAGCGCCACAAAGCGCGGGTCGCCTTGGGTGCGCACCAACAAGAGAAGCGACTTGCGGCCAGCGTCTTTCGCCTCGGCGACGCGGTCTTGGATGTCTTTCAGGGTCGCGACCTTTTGCTGGCCCGCTTCGGTGATCAAATCGCCTTGACGCAGGCCCTTGGTGTAGGCTTCGGACGCCACATCGACATCCATCACCACCAACCCCTTGTCGCCCGGTTGCAGGCCCAGATCGGCGGCCATCTCATCCGTGTAGGGTTGCAAGGTCAGGCCTAGGATGACGCTGGACTGCGGCTCTGCCGGCGTGGCTTTGCCACCTTCGGGGTCGGCTTGGGCTTCAGCCTCTTCGCGGCGGCCCAGTTTCACATCCAGATCAACCGACTTGCCCTGACGCAGCACGACAACCTTAACCATCTCGCCAATCGGCGCATCGGCCACGGCACGCACCAGCGCCTTGCTGTCGGCCACATCCTTGCCGTTGAACGTAACGATCACATCACCCGACAAGATGCCCGCATCCTTGCCCGGACCGTCGGGCACATCAGTGACCAAAGCGCCCTTGGCATCCGCCAAGCCCATCGCGTCGGCGACATCTTGGCTGACGTCTTGAATGCGCACGCCCAGCCAGCCGCGACGGGTTTCGCCGAACTGCTTCAGCTGGTCGACCACCTTGCTAACCACGTTAGAGGCCATCGAAAACCCGATCCCGATTGACCCGCCCGAGGGCGACAAGATCGCCGTGTTCATGCCGATCACTTCGCCGTTCACGTTGAACAAAGGCCCGCCCGAGTTGCCCTTGTTGATCGCGGCATCGGTTTGCAAGAAGTCGTCATAGGTGCCGCTTAGCTCTCGCCCACGGGCCGACACGATGCCGGCTGACACCGAAAAGCCTTGGCCCAAGGGGTTGCCCATCGCCACGACCCAATCGCCCACCCGCATCTTGTCGCTGTCGCCGAACGAGACGAAGGGCAAGGCATCGGGGCTGTCCACTTTCAGCAGGGCCACATCGGTCTTAAGATCGCGCCCGACCACTTTGGCTTTAAAGGTCTTGTGGCCAAAGGTTTCGACTTCAATATCATCAGCGCCTTCGATGACGTGGTTGTTGGTCACAATGTAACCATCGGCCGAGATGATATAGCCCGACCCAAGGGCTTCGGATTTTTCCATCGGTTGGTCGGGGGACTGGCCATTTTGGCCGTTGAAATCCTTGAAGAACTTTTCAAACGGAGAGCCGGGGGGCACCTGCATCTGGCCGCCCGACTGGGCCGCGACGATGGACGATGTGGTGATATCGACCACGGCGGGGGAAAACTTTTCCACCAGATCGGCAAAGCTGGGCGGCACGCTTTGCGCAAAACTTGCGCCCGCCATGGGGCTAAGGGCAAGCGCAAGGCCCAAGCCCAGCGCCATCAGGGGGCGGCGGCTTTGGGGTTTGGCCGCCTGCGGGGCGGGGTGTTGAAGAACGGGATAAGTCGCTGGCACGTTCGAACTCCTCACGATGTGCTTTGGTTCCGCGCTTTGCAGAACCGGAATGCTGTGACCCTATCTTGAGCGGCGGCGCGCCTTTTGCAATGCAAACCAGATCGCGCCCGCTCAAAGCCGCGTGAGAAGGCCGTGCGCGGTTTGCGAGCAGCCCCCGCAAACCGCAAGATGTTAGGGCGCTTTGGGCGCGCTGCCGCCCGCAACCGTGCTGCCCGTTCCCGTGGCAGCACTTGCAGAACCGCCCGATTGATCCATCGGATCGCTGCCGAAATACTGGAAGAACTCGCCACTCGGCGGCATCACAAAGGCCGTGGTGCCCGATTTCAGCGCAGCGGTGTAAGCCGTCAGCGAACGGGTGAAAGCGTAGAATTCAGGGTCTTGGCCATAGGCTTCGGCGTAGATCGCGCTGCGCTTGGCATCGGCTTGACCGCGAATGATTTCAGCCTGTTTGCTGGCTTCGGAGGTGATTTCCACCGCTGCACGATCAGCTTCGGCGCGCAGGGTTTGCGCCGCCTCGTTGCCGCGGGCGATTTCGTCGGTTGCATCGCGCTGGCGTTCGGCCTGCATGCGCGAATAGGTCGCATCCAAGTTTTGCTGCGGCAAGTCGGTGCGGGTCAGGCGCACGTCGATCACATCAATGCCCAAGGTTGCGGCCTTGGCACGGGCATTGTCGCGGATCTTGTTCATCAGGGCCACACGGTCTTGCGACAGCACCGATTGCAGCGGAACCGAGCCTAGAACATCGCGCACTTCGGGGTTCACGATCTTCGACAGGTTGTTGCGCGCTTCATCAATGCCGCCCAAGCCCACCGCACGGCGGAACTTTTGCAGGTCAACAATGCGCCAGCGGGCAAAGGCATCAACCACCAGACGGCGCTGGTCGGCAAAGGTGATTTCCTGCGGATCGGTCACAAGGCCCAAGATGCGGTCGTCGTAGCGAAACACCTCTTGGATGAAGGGGGCTTTGAAATACAGGCCCGGTTCATCGACCACTTGTTTGACTTCGCCAAACTGCAAAACCAGTACCTTTTCGCGCACATCGACCACGAAGATCGACGACATCGCGGTGGCTAGCAAGATCGCCAGAACGGGAAGGGAATAGATCATTTTCATCAATTGGTCCCTCCGGCAGCGGGGGCAGAGGGCGGGATCAGGCTGTTCAGCGGCAGATAGGGCACAGCCCCTTGGCCTGCGCCGTCCATGATCACCTTATTCGCGCCACCCAGAACTTGTTCCATCGTTTCCAGATACATCCGTTTGCGGGTGACTTCGGGGGCTTTGACATATTCGGCATAGACCGACAGGAAGCGGCTGGCATCGCCCTGCGCTTCGTTCACCACACGCGCGGCATAGGCTTGCGCTTCTTGCCCAGTTTGGGCGGCTTGGCCACGCGCTGCGGCGGTTACCTTGTTGGCGTAGGCGTTGGCCTCTTTTTGCAACCGGTCACGTTCTTGTTGGGCGGCTTGCACGGCACGGAAGCTGTCGGCCACTTCGGCGGGCACGTCGGATTTGAGCAGGTTGACGCGCACCACAGAAATGCCGCTGTCATAGCTATCGAGCGTCGATTGCACTTCGGTGGTCAGGCTATTTTCCACTTCACCGCGATTTTTGTTCAAGATCGGGGCCAATTGGCTGCGCGCCACAATGTCACGCACGGCAGATTCGGCCACAGCGCGGATCGTGTCTTCGGGGTCTTTAAGGTTGAACAGGAACTTGGCGGGATCGTTGATGTTCCACACCACTTGGAATTCGATATCCACGATGTTCTGGTCGCCCGTCAGCATCAGGCCATTGTCAAGATCACCGCCGGTGCCCGTGCCAATATCGGTTGTGCGCTGTTGGCTGGTGTTCACGATCACGGCAGAAACAAGCGGCCAAGGCGCCACGTTCAAACCATCGGCTTTGACTTGGTAGAACTTGCCCAAAAACAGCTCGACCGCTTTTTCTTCGGGCTTCACGGTGTAAAATGACAGATACGACCACACAAGCGCCAAGCCGATGACAGCCGATATGATGCCTTGGCGGGTGAAAAACCAGTTGCCATCGCCACTGGGTTGCCCGCCACCACCGCCGCCGCCGTTGCCACGACCGCCCATGATCACGCGCAGGCGTTCTTGCCCTTTGCGGAACACTTCGTCGAGATCGGGGATCTGCGGGCCCTGCGCGCGGCGGTTGTCGCCGTTGCGCGGTTCGGGCCTGCGGCCTTCAGCCTTTTTGTCGTCGTCCTCGGGGCCATTGCCGCCCCAGGGGCCATTCCCACCTGCCATCGGTTTTCCTCTTGTTCTTTGTCTTGCTGAATTTGGGCATGAAACGCGAAATTTCAAGGCGCGGGTTAAACGACGGGATGCGTTCTTGTGGGTTTGCGCAGTGTCACCAGTTCTTCGGCCATCGTGGGGTGCACGGCCACGGTGCGATCAAAATCTTCTTTCGTCGCCCCCATCTTCACCGCAATCGCCGCCAGTTGAATCATCTCGCCCGCTTCTGGCCCCACGATATGGCAGCCCAGCACGACACGGGTTTGGGTATCAACCACCAGTTTCATCAGCACACGGTCTTGGCGGCCCGCGAACAGGGTTTTCATCGGGCGGAAGGTGGCGGTGTAAATTTCCACCCCGCCACGGGCTTTGCCTTGCTCTTCGGTCATGCCCACAGCGCCAAGTTCTGGCTGGGTGAACACGGCCGAGGCGACCAAGGTGTGATCGGCCTTAGACGGTTTGGCGCGAAACAGCGTGTCGGCCAAGGCATGGCCTTCGCGGATGGCCACGGGGGTCAGATTGATGCGGTTGGTAACATCGCCCACAGCGTAGATCGAGGGGACAGAGGTCTGGCTCCACTCATCCACAATCACCTCGCCCTGTTGGCCGAATGCCACACCCAGCGCTTCCAGCCCCAAGCCTTGCACATTGGGCTTGCGGCCCGTGGCGTACAGCACAAGGTCAACTTCAATCTGCGCGCCGCTAAGGTCGGTGACAAGAATGCCGCCAGCGCTGCGATCAAGCCGCGCCACATCGGCATTGGTGCGAATGTCGATCCCCGCCGCTTGCATCCCCGCCACAACGTGAGCGCGCGCTTCATCATCAAAGCCGCGCAGGATTTGCTCTCCGCGGTAATATTGCGTCACTTGGGTGCCAAACCCGTTCAGGATGCAGGCGAATTCTGACGCGATATAGCCGCCACCCACAATCGCCGCACGGCGCGGCAGGCTTTCAAGATCAAACATCTCGTTTGAGGTGATGCCCAATTCAGCCCCCGGCACACTGGGCACAAAGGGCCACCCACCCGTGGCGACAAGGATATGCTTGGCGGTGAAGGTGTCCCCCGTCGACAGACGCACTGTGTGGGCATCGGCCAAACTGGCGCGGGCGTCATGCACCACGACACCGGCGTTTTTCAGCGTGCCGCGATAGGCGTTTTCCAGACGGGTCAGCTCAGCGCCCAGCAGCCCGCGAAACTTGGGCCAATCAAACGCGCCTGCCTGCACGTCCCACCCATAAGCCGCCGCATCTTGCATCGCTTTGGGATAGGCCGAGGCGTTGACCATCAGCTTCTTGGGCACACAGCCACGAATGACACAGGTGCCGCCCATGCGGCTTTCTTCGGCCAGACCCACCCGCGCGCCACCCTCTGCCGCCGCAATCCGCGCCGCGCGCACACCGCCAGAGCCGCCGCCGATGACGAATAGGTCGTAGTCAAAGGGCAAGGTCACTCTCCCAGATCAGAAAAGATGTTGTCCAACGGCGACACGGCACCCTTGCCCGCCTTGACCGACCCGTCATGATTGTCGCGCATCACAACCCGCCCGTCGGTGTGCCCGATGATCACACGGTCGCATAGGCTGATGAACAAGCCGTTCTCCACCACACCCGGAATTTGGTTCAAAGCCGTCGCCAAATGGCGCGGCTTGCCGATGCGTTTTAGGTGCAGGTCAAGAATATAGTTGCCCTCATCGGTCAGCACGGGGCTGGCGTTGGCCATGCGAAGGGTGACATCGCGGGCGAACACGTCTTGGGAAAGCAGCATTTCTTCGATCAAAATCTGCGTCGTGGTCCAGCCAAAGCGGATCACTTCGACAGGCAAAGGAAAGGCGCCCAGATTGGCCACTTCCTTGGCGGCATCGGTGATCACGATCATCTGGTCACTGGCAGCGGCCACGATCTTTTCTTGCAACAAGGCCGCCCCGCCGCCTTTGATCAGGTTGAAGTCTTGGTCAAACTCATCCGCGCCATCAATGGTCAGGTCTAGCCATTTGGCTTCATCAAGGGTGGTGATCGTCAGCCCCAAATCGCGCGCAAGGTCGGCGGTGCGGGTTGATGTGGGCACACCGATCACCTTTAAGCCCTCGGCTTGCACCCGTGCCGCCAAGCAGCGCACCATCCATGCGGCGGTGGACCCTGTGCCAAGGCCCAGTTTCATGCCAGATTGCACGAAATCAACCGCGCGTTTGGCGGCAGCGTATTTGGCGGTGTCGACGGGGGACAAGTCCTTGTGCATCATGCGCTCCTGACCTTTTGGCACGCTTATAGCAAAGCTGCGCGCGGGTTCTATGGGCAAACGATTACGGCGGGGGGCAAACGCATAGACGCGCGACCTTGACTTGGGCGCTGCGGGGCCCATATTGAGAATAATTCTCAATCTCATCCGCAGATCGGCCCCAGTGACGCCCAAGGCCCCGCCCCGCAGAGCCGTTTGGAACAGCCCCCGTGGCCCTGCGGCCCTGTCAGAAGTGGCGCGCAGCGTGAAGCTGGGGGCCACGCCTTGGAAGCGGTTTTTGGCGTTTTTGGGGCCGGGTTACATGGTCGCCGTGGGGTATATGGACCCGGGCAATTGGGCCACCTCGCTGGCCGGCGGATCGAAGTTTGGGTATGCGCTGCTGTTTGTAGCGCTTTTGTCGAACCTTATGGCGATTGTGCTGCAATCTTTGTCAGCCCGCCTTGCCATCGGATCGGGGCGCGATCTGGCACAAGCCTGCCGCGATGCCTTTCCGCGTTGGGTGTCGGTTCCCTTATGGTTGACGGCTGAAATCGCCATCATTGCCACCGACGTGGCAGAGGTGATTGGCACAGCGATTGGTCTGAACCTGTTGTTCGGCATTCCGCTGGAACTGGGCGTTGTGATCACGGCGCTGGATGTGTTCTTGATCTTGTGGCTGCAAAAGCGCGGCTTTCGCAAGTTGGAAGGGTTTGTTGTCGCCCTGCTGGCGCTGATCGCCTTGTGTTTTGGCATTCAGGTCGCTTTGGCCAACCCCGATTGGAGCGGCGTTTTGCGCGGCTTTGCGCCCACGACTGATGTGCTGCGCAATCCGCAAATGCTGTATCTGGCTCTTGGCATTCTGGGCGCGACCGTGATGCCGCATAACCTGTACCTGCACTCTGCCATCGTTCAAACCCGCGATTGGGGCGAGCGTGAGCAAGACAAGCGCGAAGCTTTGCGCTTTGCCACGATCGATTCAACCTTGGCCCTGATGTTCGCCCTGCTGATCAACGCCGCCATCCTGATCTTGGCTGCGGCCAGTTTTCACGCCACAGGCAAGACCGACATCACCGATCTGGGCGATGCGCACCAGTTGATCGGGCCTTTGCTGGGCGCTGGGGTTGCCCCTGTGCTGTTCGCGGTGGCTTTGCTCGCCTGCGGGCTAAACTCTACCGTCACCGCCACGTTGGCAGGCCAAGCGGTGATGGAGGGATTCTTGCGCATCCGCCTTGCGCCGTGGATCCGCCGCATGATCACCCGCAGTCTGGCGATTTTGCCCGCCGCAGGGGTGACGCTGATTTACGGTGCTGCGGGAACCGGACGGTTGCTGATTTTGACGCAGGTGGTGTTAAGCCTGCAATTGTCCTTTGCGGTCATCCCCTTGGTGCTGTTCACCACATCGAAAGCCCGCATGGGGGCACTGGTGGCCCCGCTGTGGCTGGGGGCTTTGGCTTGGGCCGTGGCGGGAGCGATTGTGGCGTTGAACCTGAAGCTGCTGTTGGATTTCTTCGGGGCCTAAGGCGCGGTTTAGAACGACAGGCCCTTTCGCACCTCGTCTACCGTCACCTTGCCGTCGTCGTTGGCATCAAAGGCCATCACCAGTTTGGTCGTTTTGATTTCGGTCGGGGAAACCGCTTTGTCAGCGGCCAGTTGGCCATAGGCCGCCAGTTCGCTGGCACTGACCTTGCCATCGCCATCCACATCGGCCTGCACAAAGCTGCGTTGCAGTTTGGCGCGGGCAGAAGCGCTGACCGCCGCTTTGGTACGGCGCAATTCATCGCTGCTCAGAACGCCGTCACAGTTCAAATCCCCGCCCGCCAGAACCGACATCACATAGCTGCGGGCCTTGGCCTGTTCAAAGGCTATGCTGGTGTCGACCTGCTCGGCGGTAATGGCCCCGTCAACACCGTAGGCCGCGATCAGGTCGGTCATATCTTCGAAATACCTTTGCGGGTCATCCATCACCTGACGCACCGCCGTTTCTGGGATGGTGAAAGCGGCCAGATCAGGACGGGTATCAGCGGCGATGGGCAAAAAGACGGCGATCAGGGCGGGAAAGGCGGGCATGGGAACCTCTGGTCAAGGGTTGCGACAACTGGCCTTGATCTTTGCCGATCTTGATTAACGCGCAGTAAACAAACCAAGAACATATCGCAGGAACTGCGCGGATTTACCCAAGTTCCGGCCATTTTTCGCCCTTACCTGTCGGTTTTGCTTTGTGCCCCAGCCCGCCACCATCCTATCGTGGCCAAAAGATGGAGCGCGCGATGTCCCAGCCTATGTATACTTTGTACTTCTCGCCTGATTCTGCCTCGTTCATCGTGCGGCTTGCTTTGCGGCTAACGGGGGCAAGCTTTGCCGAACGCCAGATCGACCGCCCTGCCGGAGAGTTGGACAGCCCCGCCTACCGCGCGATGCACCCTTTGGGCAAAATTCCCGCGATTGAGACGCCCGATGGCCCGATGTTTGAAACAGCGGCGATCCTGCTGTATCTGGCAGAGCGTCACGCGGGCCTAGCCCCCGCGCCGAACTCTGCGCAGCGCGCGGCGTTTTTGAAGTGGTTCTTTTACACATCGACAAACCTGCACGCCCCCTTGATGCAGGTGTTTTACCCTGACCGTGTGGCGGGGCCAGATTGTGCTGCGGCGGTGGTCGCCCATCAGGGGGCCAAGTTGCAAGAATACTTTGCCATTCTGGATCAGATGGTGGCCCGTGACGCGCCAGAATGGCTTTCGGCCAAACCGTCGATCCTGTCGATCTACATAGGCGTTCTGGTGCGCTGGCTGTCGGGCTTTGCCCAAGGCCACCCTGCGCGCATCACCACCGCCGATCTGCCCGCCTTGGGGCCGATCTTGGCCCAGCTTGAAACCTGCCCCGCAGCGCTGGCCGTAGCACAGGCCGAGGGCTGCGCCCCCACCATTTTCACCGCAGCTTATTGAGGGCCAGATGTTCCTTTCCGTCTTTGATATGTTCAAGGTGGGCGTAGGCCCTTCGTCGTCGCACACCATGGGGCCGATGGTCGCCGCAGCGCGGTTTTTGGAAACGCTGCGTCAGTCACCGTTTCGCGCGGCGGGGCTGAAAGCCTCGCTTCACGGGTCGCTGGCCTTTACCGGCTTGGGCCATGCCACCGACCGCGCCACAATCTTGGGGCTGGCCGGGTTTGAACCTGCGACCTATGACGCCGCCAAAGCCGATGCAGTGCTAGAGGCGATCCATTCGACCCATAAAATCACCCCGCCCGGCTTGGGCGAGATGGCCTTTGACCCCAAGAAAGACTTGGTGTTCGACTATGGCCCCGCCCTGCCCGGCCATGCCAATGGCATGATTTTGAAGGCCACCGATGCGCAGGGCGATGTGATCTTGCAAGAAACCTACTACTCGATCGGCGGGGGCTTTGTGCTGACCGCAGCCGAGCAGGCCGAAGCGGTTGGGTCTAAGGCCAAGGCCCGCGCCGATGTGCCCTATCCGTTCGAAACAGCGGCCGAGATGATGGAGATGGCGGCGAAATCTGGCCTGACGATTGCGCAGATGAAACTGGCCAATGAGCTGAAGTTCCGGTCTAAGGCCGACATCGACAAGGGCATAGCGCGGCTTTGGGAGGTGATGAACCATTGCATCTCACGCGGGATGGAAGGCACGGGGATTTTGCCCGGCGGCCTGAAAGTGCGCCGCAGGGCCAAGGGCATCCATGATGCGCTGATCGCCGAACGCGGGCTGAACATGACAGCGCCGCACGTGATCAACGATTGGATGTCGCTGTATGCGATGGCGGTGAACGAAGAAAACGCGGCGGGCGGGCAGGTTGTGACAGCCCCGACGAATGGTGCTGCGGGCGTTCTGCCTGCGGTGCTGCGCTATTATCTTGATCATGTGCCGGGGGCATCAACCACGCGGATCGGGGATTTTATGCTGACAGCGGCGGCGATTGGCGGGCTGTGCAAGCACAATGCCAGCATTTCAGGCGCGGAATGTGGCTGTCAGGCAGAAGTCGGCTCTGCCGCGGCTATGGCTGCGGCAGGTTTGGCGGCCGTGTTGGGGGGCAGCGTGGAACAGGTGGAAAACGCTGCTGAAATAGCGCTAGAGCATCACTTGGGCATGACCTGCGACCCCGTGAAAGGGCTGGTGCAAGTGCCGTGCATCGAACGCAACGGGTTGGGGGCTATTAAGGCTGTCTCTGCCGCCAGCCTATCGTTGCGCGGTGATGGGCAACATCTGGTCAGCTTGGATGTCTGCATCGAAACCATGCGCCAGACCGGCAAAGATATGCACGAGAAGTATAAAGAAACCTCATTGGGCGGCTTGGCCGTGAATGTGCCAAATTGCTAAAACCAACCAATACCCTGCGCGGCGCTTTGCTGATGGTGGCCTTTTGCGTGCTGGCCCCCTTGCTGGATGCGTGTTCAAAACTCGCCACCACACAAATCCCCGTGGGCCAGATCACCGCCGCGCGCTTTGTGTTTCAGGGCCTGTGTATGCTGCCCGTCATCTTGGCGATGCGGCTTGATTGGCGCATCGGCGGGCGAGATACGGTTTTGCTGCTGTTGCGCGCGATTTGCCTGATTTTGTCGACCTACTGCTTTGTGGCTTCAGTGCAATACATGCCGATTGCCGATTCCATCGCCATCGTCTTTGTGATGCCGTTTATCCTGATGTTTCTGGGCCGTTTGATCTTTGGCAATCCGGTGGGGCAGCGGCGCATCTATGCGTCAATTGTGGGGTTTGGCGGGGCGATGTTTGTTATTCAACCCTCGCTTAACCATTACGGGCTTGTGGCGCTGTTTCCCTTGGGCTGCGCGCTGTCGTTTTCATTTTACGAAATGGCCACACAGGCCATGTCAAACCGCGTGCATCCGGTCACGATGCAGCTGCACACATCCGTTGCGGGCACGGTGATTTGTGTGCCGCTGCTGTGGGCGTTCAGCGGATCGGGCATTACGGAACTTGACCCTGTATCGCCTGACCTTTTGAACTGGGCCTATCTGTTTGGCGTGGGGTTCTGGGCGGCGATCAGCCATTTGTGCATGACGATTGCGATGAAATACGCCCCTGCCGCAACGCTCGCCCCGCTGCACTATCTGGAACTGCCGATGGCGGTGTTTCTGGGCTATGCGATCTTTGGCGACTTTCCCAATCTGCTGACATGGGTTGGCATTGTGCTGATCACGGGGTCTGGCTTGTATATCATCCGCCACGAACATCAGCAGGGATCAGCCCATCCAATGCCGCCCCCACTGCCGAGCGAGGCAATATAACCAGCATCTTCGCCGCATCAAATCGCAGGCGCACGGGGCCTGACACTTCGTTAGAGGTGCCAATCATCGCATCAGGCGCAAAGTGCAAATCCTGCAAGGGCCAGCGCAAGCCTTGGCTTTCACCCTGTACCGCACCCAGCGGAAACAGCGACACCCGTGTGCCTTTGGGCAGGGTCAGGTCAAGCGATGGCGGGGCCAGAAAGGTGACATCCGACCCGCTTAGGATCAGGCAGCGCTTGTCAGGATGGCGCACCAAGGCGTTCAGCACCGCAAGGCCGTGATCCAGCCTTTGCCCTGCAAAGCCCAAGCCCAAGACAAAGGGCGCGTCAATCGAGCGCAGCGCTTTGTCAAAATCGGTCGTGACCTGTTCTGAAATCTCATGCAAGCGCCCCGCCAAACGCGCGCGCGCTAACGCCGAGATCGAATCAAAGTCGCCTATCACCGCCTCAGGCTCTGCCCCCAAGGCCAAAAGCCTATCAGCCCCGCTGTCTGCTGCCACCAAACGCGGGGCAAGGCGGCGCGCTTGGGCCAGAAGACTGGCCGAAAAGCGCCCGCCACCAGCCAAGGTGACACCTTGCGATGAGTGAACAAGCGGGTGGGTCATCGGGGGATGTCTTTCCAATTGCGGCGGAAATTCTGCTTTGCGACACAATCCATCCTTTAAATCACCACCATTTGTCCATCGAATAGAACGACCAAGCGGGTATATTCGCCCCAGACCATGCAAAGGGCGCCTTGTGAATGTCGGATGCCAAACGGATCCTTACAGTCTCTTACGGGACGTTTAGCTGCACGTTGGAAGGCTTTGCCGATCCCTTGGGCACATTGCGCGAGGTCACAGACCATTTCCGTGATCTGGCCGCCCAAGATCGCAGTTTCGGCGCGCCTCCGGTGGCGCAGCCGCGACAGGGGGGGGATAGCGGCCCAAGTGCGGTTGATGACGGGCTGCAAGGGCACAGCGTGCGAGAGGCCAGATTGCCTGATCCTGCCCCCTCTGCGCGCTCTTTGGCCAAAGGGGCGGAAGTATCCGTCAGCCGCCTGATGAGTGCGACAGACAGCGCCTTGCACGACCCCGAAACCCAACGCCGCAGATCGGCGATGGCGCAGTTGAAAGCGGTGGTGCTGGCGCAGATGGCCGAACGGCGGGGGGCAGGCGATAAGACCGCGACAGCCGGCCAGCGCCGCAGCGCGTTTCAGCAAGACCTAGACCAAACGCCCGCCCCCGCACCGTTAAGCGCCCAACAGGCCCGCCGTCGGGGGCCAGAGCGGGCCTAGGGCTTAGTCTTGGCGGGTGGCATTCGGATCAGGCTGCCCGATCCCCAAAAAGATCGGCCGCAGCGGCACGATCCACAAGATGCCAAGCCCGACGTAAATCGCCAGTTCCACCAGAACTGACGGGCGGTCGATCAGGGCCACCAGCGACACGGCAACCACGATATAGGCGGGCAAGCCGACACACAGCACCAACAGCGCCAATCTGCGGCGGGTTTTATAGGTCAATGCCATGGCTCAATCCGCGAAAGGGTCGGTGACAAGGATCGTATCGTCACGCTCGGGGCTGGTGGACAGCAGGGCCACGGGGCACTGGATCAGCTCTTCAATCCGGCGCACATATTTGATGGCCGCCCCCGGCAGTTGCGCCCAAGACCGCGCGCCGGCTGTGGTTTCAGACCAGCCTTCCATTTCTTCGTAAATCGGCGTGCAGCGCGCCTGTGCATCGGCAGCGGTCGGCAAGTAGTCTACGCGCTTGCCATCGAGCTCATACCCCACGCAGATTTTCAGCGTCTTGAAGCCGTCCAACACATCCAACTTGGTCAGCGCAATGCCCGACACACCCGAGGTGGCGCAGGTTTGGCGCACCAAGACGGCATCGAACCAGCCGCAACGGCGCTTGCGGCCTGTGACGGTGCCAAATTCATGCCCACGCGCGCCCAAACGCTCGCCGTCGTCGTCCATCAACTCGGCGGGGAACGGGCCTTCGCCCACGCGGGTGGTATAGGCCTTCACAATACCAAGCACGAAATCAATCGCCGTCGGCCCCAGCCCCACGCCCGTCGCCGCCTGACCGGCGATGACGTTGGACGAGGTGACGAAGGGATATGTGCCAAAATCAATATCCAGCAAAGCCCCCTGCGCGCCTTCGAACAAGATGCGCTTTCCAGCGCGGCGGGCGTCGTTCATCACTTTCCACACGGGCTGCGCATAGGGCAGCACTTGGGGTGCAATGGCGCGCAAAGCCTCCAGCAGCGCGTCCTTGTCGATGGGTTCGACCCCCAAACCACGGCGCAGCGCATCATGGTGGCCCATCAAACGGTCAACCCGCGCGACCAAGGTCGCCTCATCAGCCAGATCGGCCACCCGAATGGCGCGGCGGCCGACTTTATCCTCGTAAGCGGGGCCAATCCCACGGCCCGTGGTGCCGATTTTGGCCACCGAGTTCTGGTTTTCACGGGCGCGGTCCAACTCACCATGGATTGGCAGGATCAGGCTGGCGTTTTCAGCCACCATCAGGTTTTCAGGCGTAATATCGACCCCTTGGCCGCGCAGCTTTTCGATTTCCATCACCAGATGCCACGGATCAACCACCACGCCGTTGCCAATGACCGACAGCTTGCCACCGCGCACGATGCCGCTGGGCAGCAGGCTTAGCTTGTAAACCTTGCCCTCGATGACCAAGGTATGGCCTGCGTTGTGCCCGCCTTGAAAGCGCGCGATAACATCGGCGCGCTCAGACAGCCAATCGACGATCTTGCCCTTGCCCTCGTCGCCCCACTGGGCGCCTACAACTACAACATTGGCCATGGCGTCACCTTCGCATCTTGGAAAAACCGTGTGACCTATACCCAGACACGGCGACCAGCGAAACAACAAAGTGGCACTGTGGCCTTTATCACGCGCCAAGCGATCGTAGGCCCCTTGCCTGCACACCCGCACCCTGTGCAAACTGCGCACCTATTCCGCAGTATCGAGGGCTTTCATGTTATACTACGTCACCTTGGGCACCAACGCCCTGCCCCGCGCCCGCGCCTTTTACGGGCCGGTTTTGGCCGCACTTGGGCTTGTCGACTTGCGGCCTGACGCGGAGGAAGGCTGTTATGGCCGCGCAGGTGATGCCGACCCCAGCTTATACATCGTCACCCCCTATGACGGGCAGCCTGCCACCAATGGCAATGGCACGATGCTGGCCCTAGCCGCCCCGACCCGCGCCGCCGTGCGCGCTTTTTATGAGGCAGCCTTGGCGAACGGCGGCAGCGATGAAGGTGCCCCCGGCCTGCGCTACGCTGAAAACTTTTATTCCTGCTATGTGCGCGACCCCGACGGCAACAAACTTTCCGCCGTTTGCGACCGGCCCGAATAGCGCCAAGGCGGCGCTTTGTTGGAAAATTACGCGCGACAGGCCCCCGCCCGTGCCAGAGGGCTTGCGGGCCTGCGCGCATCCGCCTAGATAGGCGCGTCACCCCGAAAGGCTTGTTCGCATGCAAAACGTCATCCTCGCCATCCACCTGATCTTGGCCCTGTTGCTGATTGGGGTGGTCTTGCTGCAACGCTCAGAAGGCGGCGGGTTGGGCATGGGATCCACCGGTGGGGTGGTATCGGGGCGTTCAGCGGCCACAGCATTGGCCAAGGTAACATGGATTTTCGCAGGGCTGTTCATTGCAACCTCGATCACGCTGACGATTTTGGCCGCCCATGACAGTGCGACATCTTCGGTGATTGACCAGATCGGCGGCACGGTTCCCGCCCCTGCGGCACCAGAACTGCCCGCAACCACCACACCGCTGACAGCGTTGCCCGCCACGACAGATGCGCCGGCCACACCGCCCAAAGCCGAAAACTGACACTAGCTTTTGATTGATTGACCGAACAGGCGACAGCATCTAGCGGTCTTGTTGCTTATTGGCAAAAATTGCCTTAAGTATCAAACCCCGTGGTGATGCGATTCCGCCTGACCGAATCGCTTATGAACACGGGGACCCAAATGGCACGCTACATCTTTATCACGGGCGGCGTTGTCTCCTCGTTGGGCAAGGGCTTGGCCTCGGCGGCCTTGGGGGCCTTGCTGCAAGCGCGTGGCTATACGGTGCGTCTGCGCAAACTGGACCCCTACCTGAACGTCGACCCCGGCACGATGTCGCCCTTTGAACATGGCGAAGTGTTTGTCACCGATGACGGCGCGGAAACCGACCTTGATCTGGGCCACTACGAACGCTTCACCGGCGTGCACGCGCGCCAGACCGACAGCATCTCGTCAGGGCGGATTTATTCCAACGTGTTGGAAAAGGAACGTCGCGGCGATTACTTGGGCAAGACGATTCAAGTCATTCCCCATGTCACCAACGAAATCAAAGATTTCCTGCGCATCGGGCAAGATGAAGTCGATTTCATGCTGTGCGAAATTGGTGGCACCGTGGGCGATATCGAAGGCCTGCCCTTCTTTGAATCGATCCGCCAGTTCATCCACGAACGCCCGCGCGGCCAATCTATTTTGATGCACCTGACCCTGTTGCCCTATCTGGCGGCTTCAGGCGAGTTGAAGACCAAACCCACCCAGCACTCGGTCAAAGAGCTGCAATCTATCGGTCTTGCGCCTGATGTGCTGGTGTGCCGGTCAGAACACCCGATTCCCGAACGCGAAATCGAAAAGATCGCGCTGTTTTGCAATGTGCGCAAAGAGGCGGTCGTGCCCGCCTATGATCTGAAAACCATCTACGAAGCGCCGCTGGCCTATCACCGTGCAGGCTTGGACCAAGCTGTGCTGGATGCCTTTGGCATTGCCCCCGCGCCCAAGCCCAATCTGTCGCGCTGGGAAGACGTGATGGACCGTTTGACCCACCCCGAAGGCGTGGTGCGCGTGGCGATTGTGGGCAAATATACCCAGTTGGAAGACGCTTATAAGTCGATTGCCGAAGCGTTGACCCATGGTGGCATGGCCAACCGCACCAAGGTGAAAGCCGAATGGATCGACGCCGAAATCTTTGAACGCGAAGACCCCGCGCCCTATCTGGAAAACTTTCACGCCATTCTGGTGCCCGGCGGTTTTGGCGAGCGGGGGACCGAAGGCAAGATAAAAGCCGCGCAGTTCGCGCGGGAAAAGAAGATCCCCTATCTGGGCATTTGTTTGGGGATGCAAATGGCCGTGATCGAAAGCGCGCGGCATTTGGGCGGGCTTGATAACGCAGGGTCAGAAGAATTCGACCATGAATCCGGCGCAAAGCGGTTTACGCCGGTGGTGTATCACCTGAAAGAATGGGTGCAGGGCAACCACACCGTCACGCGCAAAACCACCGACGCCAAAGGCGGCACGATGCGGCTGGGGGCCTATACGGCCGTCTTGAAAGAGGGCTCTAAGGTGGCGCAGGTGTATGGCACTACCACGATCGAAGAACGCCACCGCCATCGTTACGAGGTCGACATCCGCTACCGTGACAAGCTGGAAGCCTGCGGGCTGATCTTTTCTGGGATGAGCCCCGACGGCAAACTGCCCGAGATTGTCGAGGTCAAAGACCACCCGTGGTTCATCGGCGTGCAGTTCCACCCCGAGTTGAAGAGCAAACCCTTCGCGCCCCACCCGCTGTTTGCGGATTTCGTGCGGGCGGCGATGGAGCAGGAGCGGTTGGTTTAGGTGAAACTAAAGTTTATTCACATTGACACTTATAGGTAAATTTGCCACTCTAAAGTCTGAAAACGGGGTCAGATATGTTGCCTTCAAATTTACTGCATGTGTCTTTTTCGGTGCTATTGTTAAGCGCTTGTGCGACGACAACCGTTACACAAATGGCACGCAATCAGATCATGCTATCCACTAGCGCAGCCCCAGCTTGTGGGGTGTCTGGCGCGCAACTTGTCGCCACCCGTATGGCCGCCGTGGAGACCATACGTCATGGCTTCAGCCGTTTTGTAATCAACGGGGTGCAAGCGCAAAACAACGTCCAAGTGATTGAGCGCCCGTTCACGGGTGCCTACACAACCAGCACCTACAACGGGTATGGCAACTCGATCTACGGTCAATCCCAAACGCAATTCACGGGCGGCGGTGTTATGTACGTTGGCAGCAACGATTCAGAGTTGTTTGTTACGATGCTAAACCCCGGCGATGCGGGCTTTTTGGATGGCGTAGATGCACAAAGCACGCTTGGTCCCAAGTGGCAAAAATTTGTCCAAGACGGGATATCTACCTGCACTGGATGAACCTTTTTCTGGTCTTCAAACTGCGCAAGTTCCACCCGCATCCCCCAAATAGGTTGGCCAGCCGCTCTCTATGCCCACACTCTTCCGTCAAGACGGCATCCGTGCCTTTTTCTACTCCAACGAAGGCGCCCCGCGCGAACCACCGCACGTTCATGTCATGGCTGGCAATGCGGAGGCTAAGTTTTGGTTGCGCCCCGAAGTTGCCTTAGCGACAAGCACGGGTTTTGATGCTAGGATGCTTCGGCGCGCAAAAAATTTGATCGAAGCGCGGCGGGAAGCGATTGAAAGGGCATGGCATGACTATTTCGGCTGAAAGCCTGCGGTTCGATGACGACACGATGTGGGTGGCCCTGTCTGATGGCCGCATCCTTGGGGTGCCCTTGGTCTGGTTCCCTCGCCTGCTTCACGCCACAGCTCAACAGCGCGAGGGGTTCACCCTGTCCCCCAACGGGTTGCATTGGGAAGGGCTGGACGAAGATATCTCGCTTTCGGGCTTGCTTGCTGGACGTGGCGATGTGGCCAAGCTTGGTCAGGTCGCCTAAGCCCCCCCCTAAGCCCCCGGCATCACCTCAAACGCGCCCTCGTAGATCATGTGCAGGGCCACATACAAAATAATCGCCAGCCCGACAAAGGCGATCCAGCGGTGTTTGTTCAACAATCCGGCGATAAAGCTGGCGGCCAGCCCCATCAGCGCCACCGACAGGGCAAGGCCAAAGACCAGCACGCCGGGGTGTTCTTTGGCAGCGCCCGCCACGGCCAGCACGTTATCAAGGCTCATTGACACATCGGCCACCACGATCTGCCACGCCGCCTGTGCAAAGCTTTTGCGTGGGGCACCTTTGGCGATACCGCCGTCGTGGTTCAGGTCGCTGTCGGCCAAAACCTCGGCTCCGGCTTCGGCGGCATGCGCCCCCCTGATCTCGCGCCACATTTTCCAGCAGACCCACAGCAGCAAGGTCCCGCCTGCCAGTGTCAGTCCGGTGATGGCCATCAGCTTGGTCGCGGCCAGCGCAAAGATGATGCGCAGCACCGTTGCCGCCAAGACACCGATCAAAATGGCTTTGCCGCGCTGGTCTTTGGGCAGGCCCGCCGCCGCCATGCCGATGACGATGGCATTGTCGCCGGCCAGCACCAGATCAATGCCGATCACACCCAACAGTGCCGTTATCGCTTCGGGGGTGATAAAATCCATGCGTCAGGCTCCTTTGGCGTGCCCTGCCGACCTAAGGGGCGCGCCTACGGCTTTCAACCCCAAAGCCCGCTTTACCCAAGGCCCTACTTGCGATAGGGCGCAGATATGCTGTCGTATCAACACGCCTATCACGCCGGAAATCTGGCCGATGTCCACAAGCACGCGCTTTTGGCTTGGGCCTTGGCTTACCTTACGGCCAAGGACAAACCGCTGTCTTATATTGAAACCCACGCCGGTCGGGGGCTTTACGACCTAACTGGCGCGGAGGCTGATAAGACAGGCGAGGCGGCCGCCGGTATTGCGCGCGCCGAAAGCTGGTTGCCTGCCGACCACCCCTATCGCCGCATTCTGGCGCAAGTGCGCGCCATTCACGGCGCGCAGTTCTATCCCGGCTCACCGCTGATCGCCGCCGCTTCGCTGCGCGACGGCGATGTGATGCGCTTAAGCGAGTTGCACCCCGCCGAGTTTCGCGCCCTTGACGCGAACCTGTCGCCTTGGGGTGCCCATATCGCACAGGTTGACGGGCTAGAGGCCGCGATTGCCCTGACCCCGCCCACGCCCCGGCGCGGAATGATGCTGATCGACCCCTCGTATGAGGTGAAGGCCGATTACGACCGTTTGCCCAGCATCATCGGCAAGGTGATCAAGCGCTGGAACGTCGGGATCGTCGCCCTGTGGTATCCCATCTTGTTTGATGTGCCCCATGTGCAGATGCTTGCCGCGCTGACGCGCGATTTTCCCGATGCGCTGCGATCTGAAGTGCGCTTTCCCCCGATCCGCGAAGGCCACCGCATGGCCGGATCGGGGATGTTCGTGATCAATCCGCCCTATGGGATGGACGAAGAAGCCGCGCGCCTGCTGGCGGTTTTTGAAGCGCATCGTCGCTAGGCATTGGCAGTTTGGGGCGGCAGGCATAAGGTGCAGATATGAGCTTTTTAGACCTTCTCTTCGGCCCCGCGCCCACGCGCCTGCCCGTTCCCCAAGAACGGCTGGCCCTTGCCGCCTTGCTGGTGCGCGTGGCACGGGCCGATGGTTTCGCCTCGGCCCCCGAACTGGCGCGGATCGAACGGATTTTGCAAAGCCGCTACAGCCTGTCCGCCGCCGAGGCGCAATCGCTGCGGGTTGAGGCAGAAACCGCCGAAACCCTTGCCCCTGACACCGTGCGCTTCACCCGCGCCTTGAAAGAGGCCGTGCCCTTGGAAAACCGCGCAGCTTTGGTCGAGGCGTTGTGGGCCGTCGCCTTGGCGGACGGCGAACGTGATGCGGATGAAGACCGTCTGCTGCGCTTGGTGTCGGGCCTGCTTGGCTTAAGCGATGTCGACTCAGCCCTAGCGCGGCAAAGGGCGGCCAACGCATGATCGCCGCGCTTGGAATGTATGATCGGGTTGAGGTGCAGCCCAGCAACGACCGTCTATGGGCGCTGATCCGCGATGGAATGCGCGCCGCGGGCATGGCAGCGCCTGACCATTTGACGCGCGGCCCCGAAGCCTATTGGCCGGCTTGGGGCGCACCAGATTTGGTCTTGTCGCAAACCTGCGGCTTTCCCTACCGCGCAAAACTGCATGGCAAAGTCGCCCTGATCGGCACGCCTGACTTTGGCGTGCAAGGCTGTGCGCCGGGCTATTACCGCTCGGTCTTTGTCACACTGAAAAATGATCGGCGCCGCGATGTGATGCAGTACAACGGGGCATCTTTGGCCTTTAACGAGGATCTGTCGCAATCTGGCTGGGCCGCCCCGCAAAACTTTGCGCGCGTTACGGGCCTAAGCTTGCGCCCCGCTTTGCGCACGGGCGGCCATCTTCTGTCAGCCCGCGCGGTGGCCGAAGGGCGGGCCGAAATTGCAGCGCTGGATGCCATCACATGGACGATGATCCAGCGCCACGAGCCTTTCGCAGCCCTTTTGCAAGTGGTGGGCATGACCGACCCAACCCCCGGCTTGCCCTATATCAGCGCCTTGGGGGCAGATACGGGGGGGGCAGACACTGGCCTGATGTTTGACGTGATCACTGCTGCCATCGCCGCCCTGCCGCAAGCAGATAAAGCAGCACTTTGCCTGCGCGGCTTGGTCAAGATTGAGGCGCAGGCCTATCTATCCGTGCCAACGCCCCCCACGCCCGCCGATCTGGGGATGGCGGGCGAAGGCTGAATTTTCGAAGGCGCAACCTGATTTTTCGCAGAAAAATCGCCGCCCAAATCGCATATCCCGATTTTTCTGCGAAAAATCATGCCCTTCGCCCAAAGCGGCGATTTGTCTTGCCCAAAGCACTTTTCCGCCCTATCCTTAGATTTGATCAAATTATGCGGCGGTTATACCGACCTCTGCGGGATCACAAACAAGGGATGGATCAAGGGCATGATCTAACCCGCCTGCTGGGCGCTTTTGGTGTCAGGTGTGGGTGGGGATTGGCCCCTCCGATGTGCTATGATGAAAGACTGGTTAAGAAAACACCCGGACGTCCGGACCATCCGCGTGGCCGCGGCGGATTTGAACGGGCAGGCGCGGGGCAAACGGGTTCCGGCGCGCTTTGCGGATAAGATTGTGAAAGACGGAACGCGGTTTCCCTTTTCAGTGCTGAACCTTGATATCTGGGGCGAGGATATTGACGACAGCCCTTTGGTTTTCGAACAAGGCGACCAAGACGGCATCCTAAAGCCCACCGAGCGCGGCTTTATGCCCATGCCGTGGCTAGAGGCCCCAACCGCCCTGCTGCCAATCTGGATGTTTCGCGAAAACGGCACACCTTATGAGGGCGACCCACGCCATGCCCTGTCGCAAGTCGTGCAACGCTTCAAGGCGCGCGGGCTGACACCGGTTTGCGCGATAGAGCTTGAGTTTTTCCTGATCGACGATTCTGGCAAGACGCTGCAAGTGCCGCCCTCGCCGAGGTCTGGCAAGCGCCGTAAGGCGGCCGAAACGCTGTCGATCCGCGCTTTGGATGTATTCGATACCTTCTTCACTGACCTGTATGACGCCTGCGAGGCGATGGATATTCCGGCTGATACCTCTACCTCGGAAACCGGTCTTGGTCAGTTTGAAGTGAACCTGATGCACTGCGACGATGCGTTGCGTGCCGCGGATGATGCTTGGCTGTTCAAGATGCTGGTCAAGGGTTTGGCACGGCGGCATGGCTTTGCCGCCAGTTTCATGGCCAAGCCCTATCCGGAATATTCCGGTTCGGGCCTGCACACCCACTTTAGCTTGCTAGACGATGCAGGGCGCAATGTGTTTGACAGCGGCGGGCCGAAGGGCACAGCTTTGCTCAAGCAAGCAGTGGCCGGCTGCATGAACGCGATGCGCGACAGCACGCTGATTTTTGCACCGCATCAAAACAGCTACGAACGCCTGATCCCGGGCAAACACGCCCCCACCGCTGTCTGCTGGGGCTATGAAAACCGCACCGCTGCCATTCGCATTCCCGCCGGAAACCCCAGCGCGCGGCGGATTGAACACCGTGTGGCAGGCGGAGATGTGAACCCCTATCTGATGCTGGCCGCGATTCTGGGGGCCGCTTTGGACGGGATCGAAAACGAGATGGAGCCTGCATCCCCCATTGTCGGCAACGCCTATGCTGTCGACGGCCTGCCGCAGATTGCCGAAGATTGGGAAACCGCCATCGACGCTTTGGAACAAAGCACCATCGTGCCGCGCTTTTTGCATCCGGAACTGATCAAGAACCTGATCTCGACCAAGCGGCAAGAGCTGCATTATCTGGGCGAATTGTCGGATTCTGAAAAGATCGAGCTTTATCTGGACACCGTTTAAACCCCGCAGACGCGCAGCGCCCCCTTGACCTCCCCCTAGGGCGCTGCGCTAGGCTAAGCTACCCAAAATGGACCCATTATGAAAATCGGCATCCTGCAAACCGGCATGGCCCCTGACGCCCTGAAAGACGATCTGGGCGATTACCCTGATTTGTTCGCACGGCTTTTGGCCGGCAAGGGGTTTAGCTTTGAAACCTTCCGCGTGGTTGACGGGGAATTTCCCGCTTCGGTCAACACCTGCGATGGCTGGCTGATTACCGGATCACGCCACGGCGCTTATGAAGATCACCCGTGGATCCCGCCGCTGGAAGACTTCATCCGCGAAGCCTACTCAGCGCATGTGCCCCTGGTGGGCATTTGCTTTGGTCACCAGATCGTGGCCCAAGCCATGGGTGGCAAGGTTGAACGCCACCCCAACGGTTGGGCGGTCGGGGCCACCGACTATGATTTTGGCGGCAAGCCGTTGCGCCTGAACGCTTGGCACCGCGATCAGGTCACGCAAGTGCCGCCGATGGCCCAAGTCATTGGCCGCAATGACTTTTGCGCCAACGCTGCTTTGCTGTACGACGACCGCACCTTTACCGTGCAGGCCCACCCCGAATTTCGCCCCGAATTTGTCAACGGCTTGATGGAGACGCGCGGCAAGGGCCTTGTGCCTGATGATTTGATGAGTGTCGCGCGCGACCGCCTGCCCCTGCCCATCGACGACCGCGCTATGGCTGACCAGATTACCGACTTTTTCAAAATGGCACGGGCCTAACGCCCCTGCCCCCATTCAAGTGTGACCCATGTCCAAATGGACCGACCAACTGCCAGAGGCAGCCAAGGAATACATAGGCTCTCGTCGGGTTGACGAGGTGGAATGCGTCACCGGCGACATCGCCGGTGTGGCGCGGGGCAAGGCGATGCCTGCGACCAAGTTTGGCAAGCAAACCAACTACTTCCTACCAAACTCGATCTTCATGCAAACCATCACGGGTGAATGGGCCGATAACCCGTTTGACGCCTTCACCGAGCCCGACATGTTCATGGTGCCCGATTTCACCACCGCCACCGCCGCCCCTTGGACGGCGGATGTGACGCTGCAAGTGATCCATGACGCGATGGACCAAGAGGGCAACCCCGTTCCCTACAGCCCGCGCAATGTGCTGAAGAAAATCGTTCAGCTTTACAACGACCAAGGCTGGACACCGGTTGTGGCCCCCGAGATGGAATTTTTCCTGACCGCCCGCAACATTGACCCCAATATGCCGGTTGAACCGCCCATGGGCCGATCAGGCCGCAGGGCGGCGGGCAAGCAGGCTTACTCGCTGTCGGCGGTGGATGAATACGGCAAGGTCATCGACGACATCTATGATTATGCCGAAGCCCAAGGGCTGGAAATTGACGGCATTTTGCAAGAAGGCGGGGCGGGGCAGATTGAACTTAACCTTGAACACGGCGATCCGGTGCGCTTGGCGGATGATGTCTTTTTCTTCAAACGCCTGATCCGTGAAGCCGCCTTGCGCCACGATTGTTTTGCCACCTTTATGGCCAAACCGATCGCTGACGAGCCGGGGTCTGCGATGCACATCCACACCTCGGTCGTGGATACCCGCAGCGGCAAGAACATCTTTTCCGAAAAGAAGGGCGAGGCGACAGAGTCGTTTTACCACTTCATCGCCGGCCTGCAAAACCACCTGACCGGAGCGATTGCGGTTTTGGCACCCTATGTGAACAGCTATCGCCGCTACGTTCCCGACTTTGCAGCGCCGATCAACCTAGAATGGGGCCATGACAACCGCACCACGGGCTTGCGCGTTCCAATTTCATCGCCCGCCGCACGGCGGATCGAAAACCGCCTGCCGGGGATGGATTGCAACCCCTATCTCGGCATCGCTGCCACCTTGGCCTGCGGTTATCTGGGCCTGATGGAAAAGAAACAACCGCGCCCAGAATTCAAGGCCAGTGCTTATATCGACAGCGACGACATCCCGTTGAATTTGGGCGACGCGCTAGACTTGCTACAGGCCGACACAGCGCTGAAAGCCGTTCTGGGCGAAGATTTCTGCAAGGTTTACGATTCGGTGAAACGCAATGAATACAAAGAGTTCTTGCAAGTCATCTCACCATGGGAGCGTCAGCATCTTTTGTTGAACGTATGAACCTGCTGCATATCAACGACACGGCGGGGGAATATCCGCCGTCGTACTATGCTGCCACCGCCACGCCTTTTGCCGCCCAGCCCGCCCTTCTCGGAGAGGTTCAGGCCGATGTTTGCATCATAGGTGGGGGCTATACCGGCCTGTCGGCGGCGCTGCATCTGGCAGAACTGGGGTATTCGGTCGTTTTGCTGGAAGCGCACCGCCTTGGCTTTGGCGCTTCGGGGCGCAACGGCGGGCAGGTCGGGTCGGGGCAGCGGCAGGATCAAGACTGGCTCGAGGCTGGCGCAGGTAAGACCGCAGCGCATCAGATGTGGGACATGGCAGAGGAGGCGAAAGCCTTGGTCAAATCCCTGATCAGCGCCCATCATATGCCCGTCACCTTTCACCACGGCGTGGCCACCGCGTGTTGGCATGACGCCGATCTGCAAAGCACCCTGCGCAGCGCGGAAAAGCTGGAACGCGATTATGGCTATGGCGATTTGGAACGGCTGGATCAGCAGGCGATTGGCGGGCTGATCGGGTCAAAGGTGTTCAAGGGCGGTGTGATTGATCGCGGCGCGGGCCATGTGCATCCGCTGAACTTTGCCCTTGGCTTGGCCAAAGCCGCGCAGGCTGCGGGGGCGCGGTTGTTTGAACGCTCGCAAGTGGTGGAAATTGTGCAGGGGCCCAAACCCGTGGTGCACACTGCGCAAGGCCAAGTGCGGGCGGGTCAGGTGATCTTGGCCTGCAATGGCTATCTGGGCGGGCTTGATGCGAAGGTTGCCGCACGGGTGATGCCGATCAACAATTTTATCGTGGCGACTGAACCTTTGGGCGCGGCGGCGGCTGACATTCTGTCGCAAAACATTGCCGTCGCTGATACCAAGTTTGTCGTGAACTACTGGCGCCTGTCAGACGACAACCGCCTGCTGTTTGGCGGCGGGGAAAGCTATGGCTACCGCTTTCCTGATATTCTGAAAACCGTGCGCAAACCTATGCTTGCGATCTATCCGCAACTGGCTGACGCCAAGATTGATTACGCTTGGGGCGGCACTTTGGCCATTACCACCAACCGGATGCCCTGCTTTACAAGGCCAGCGCCCAATATCCTGTCGGCTTCGGGCTATTCGGGGCATGGGGTCGCGATGGCTGTGATGGCGGGCAAGGTGCTGGCCGCCACCGTGGCGGGGCAAAACGCGCAGTTTGATCTGCTGGCCAATTTGCCCCAACGCGGATTTCCGGGGGGCGCTGCCTTGCGCTGGCCTTTGCTGGTGCTGGCGATGACGTGGTACGGGTTGCGCGACCGGCTTGGGCTTTAGCCCGTTTCCAACAAACGATAGGCTAAATTCTGCAAATTTACCCTTAGAGGGAAAATTGTCACTGGCTTGTTACCTTTCTGAGGTTTACGGTTTTTCTAAATTATAGTTTCAGGAAAGCTGCAAACATGGCGCACGACGGACAGGCCCAAGCCCCCAATGTCTATGATGCAGAACCCATCCCTGCCTCGGCCATGGCCGAGATTGAGCGTCTTCTAAGTTCGGGCGATTTGTTTCGCTACACAGCGCCCGAAGGATCGCCTGTTGCCCTGCTGGAAGGCGAGTTTGCCGAACTGATGGGTGCGCGGTATGCGCTGGCTGTGGCTTCGTGCTCTGCCGCTTTGTTTCTGTCGCTGAAGGCATTAGACCTGCCGCGCGGTGCTAAGGTGTTGATACCGGCCTTTACCTTTGCCGCTGTCCCCTCGGCCGTGGTGCATGCCGAATGTGAGCCGGTTTTAGTGGAAGTGGGCGAGAATTACCGCGTTGATATGGATGATTTCGCGGCCAAACTTCTCGGCGCAGGGGCGGTGCTGATCAGCCATATGCGGGGCCACACCTCTGATATGGATGCGATTTTGGCGCTTTGCGATGCGGCTGGCGTGCCTGTGGTGGAAGACGCCGCCCATTCGCTGGGCACAACATGGCATGGCCGCAAGATTGGCACGATTGGCAAGATCGGGTGCTTTTCGTTCCAATCTTACAAGCTGGTCAATGCGGGCGAAGGCGGGATGCTGATCACCGACGACCCAGAACTGGCCGCGCGCTGCGTGATCATGTCGGGCGCTTATGAACACAACTGGAAGAAGCACCCCGGCCTGCAAAACAGCTATATGTTGTGGCAAAACAAGCTGCCGCTTTACAATATGCGCATGCAAAACCTGTCTGCCGCCGTCATTCGCCCGCAACTGCCCGAAGTGGCGGGCCGTGTGGCCAAGGGCCGCGCGGGGCATGACCGTGTGGCAGAGCGGCTGAACCAAAGCGCCTATCTGGCCGTGCCGCCGCCGCTTGCGCCGGAAGAGCGTGCGCCTGATTCGATCCAGTTCAACCTGACCGGCGATTGGTCAGACGCCGATGCGCGGCGTTTTCAGGCCGAAGCCAAGCGGCGCGGCATCACGGTGCAGATCTTTGGCCTGTCGGAAGACAACGCCCGCGCATTCTGGAACTGGCAGTTCTTGGGCGAAACACCCGACCTGCCCAAGACCCGCGCCATGCTGATGCGGGCGGGCGATGTGCGCCTGCCAACCCGCCTGACCGATGACGAGCTCGATTTCATCGCCGCCGCCATCTTTGATGCGGCAGCGGCGGTGAAGGGCTAAGCTAGAGCAGACGCAGGCTGTCTTGCATCCAAGGCCACTGGGCAAGCGCGGGTTTGATCACCTGCGCGTCGACCAAGCAGCGCAGGCGGTTGGCAACTTGGGCGGGAATGTCGCGCAGAACGCCCGCGCGGGCCGACAGCGTTAGGCTGCGGTCCAAAGGCGCAAAGGGCAAGGGCGTGACCGACACAAACGGGCGAAAGCGCGCGGCGTGGTGCAGGGCTAAGGGGGTTAAGATCGTCCACCCCTCGCCCGCTGCGACCATTGCCAGAATGGCGGAATAGCTATCAAGTTCAAAGCGATGCGCCAGCCGCAGGTTTTGCCGCGCCAAATGGGCAGCGATCTGGCGGCCCATCAAATGGCGCGCGGTGTATTGGATCAGCGGCAAACCGTCGATCCCGCGACCAAGCGGGGAGACAGCCACAAAGGGTTCCGATAAGATCGGATGCACCTCGCGCCAGCCTTCAACACCCCCTTCGGTGCCTTGATCGGCGGCGACGATCACATCTAACGCGCGCGCTTCCAACTGGTCCAGCAAGCGGTGGCTTGCGCCGGTTTCTAGCAAGAAACGGCACCCGCGCAGGTCGTGGGCAAGGGCGGATAGCAAGGCGGGTGTGACTTCGGCGTCAAAATCTTCGATCATTCCAAAGCGCAGGGTGGTTAGGCCCGACAGATCGGCCACGGCCAGATCGGCGCGGGCTTCCGCTTCGGCGTTCAGGATGGTTTGGGCGTGGCGGCGAAACATAGCCCCCGCAGGCGTTAGAATGATCGGGCGTGCGGAACGGTCAAGCAGCACCGACCCCAAGGCCGCCTCTAACCCCGTAATTTGCTGGCTGATCGCCGAAGGGCTAACCCCCAAGCGCCGTGCTGCGGCGGAAATAGAGCCCTCATCGGCGACGGCGAGAAAGCTTTCAATGCCCCAAAGCGTCACGCGGCCCTGTGGATCAGACACGTTTCACACTCCACTGGTTAAAGCCGCAGGCATCGGGGCGCGGGGTGATGCGCCCCTAGGGTTAAAGCTTGGACAGTTTCTTTTGCAATTCCGCCACTTGGCGTTTGATCTCTGCCAGATCTTCGGGCGCGTCAGAGGCCCCTTCTTCGGGCTTCGGGCCTGTACCAGCCCAAGGCAAACCGCCCATCATCGTTTTCATGAAGGCTTCTTGCTGTTTGCGCATGGCGTCAAAGCCCGGCATCGTGGTCAGCGGATTGGGAATGGCTGTCAGGTTTTCGACAATCTTATGCTGGCCATCGCGCAGCATTTCAAAACTGGCCGCCAGAAACTGCGGCACGACAGATTGGATGTTTGACGTATAGGCGCGCACAAGATCTGTCAGCACATTGGTGGGCAAAACCGTGTCGCCCTTGGATTCGTGCTCTGCCACGATTTGCAGCAGATACTGGCGCGTCAGGTCATCGCCGGATTTCAGGTCGATGATCTGCACTTCGCGCCCCGCGCGGATGAAGCCTGCGATGTCTTCCAAAGTCACATAATCCGACGTCTCGGTATTATACAGACGACGGCTGGCATATCGCTTGATCAGCAGCGGTTTTGCAGTTTCGGCCATGATCCACGTCCCCTGAACATGTTGCAGTGCAGAGAAGCTTAGGCGAGGTGCAGAACAAAAGAAAGGGCGGGCTTTGCAGCCCGCCCTTTAATCGGTGTGTCTGTGCGATTACTTCGCAGCAGCAGCGGCTTTCTTGGCCACAGCGGTCACATCGTCGGTTGCTTTTTTGACAGCGGCCGAGGCTTCGGTGGAAGCGGTTTTGCCAGCGGCCAGCATCAGTTCAACGGTGTCCATCTGCACTTTTTTCGCGACTTCCGCGAAAGCGGCCATATGCTCGGAAGCGATCTCGGCGGTGGCCGAGGCGAAATCGGTCGCGGCTTTGGTGTAGTCAGCAGGCTCATCTTTGACAGTTGCAGCGACCGACAGCTTGGCAAGCGCTTCTTTTGCCCATTTGGACGAAATCTCGGTCGACTTTTCGGCAGCGTCCAAGGCAACCTTGGTCAGCTTTTCGCCAAAAGCGGCTTGGGTTTTGAAAGCGTTCTGGAACGCCGAGGCGTCAACCGGGAAAGACGCCATCATGTCTTGCATTACTTTGGTGAAGTCGGGGGCCTTGGTCATTTCATACTCTCCTGATGAAGCGGGTCCGTCCCGTTTCGCATGAGCAGGATATAAATGCTGCGGTGCAGCATTTCAAGTAAAATTTCCGCAACGCAGCAAGATTCTGTGCCTTGGTTGGGCAAAGCCACCCTTAAACCGCAGGCGCGACCTTGACATAGGTTCCCGGCGCCGCGCACAGCCCTTCAATCGGCACGCGCGCGTCAACCTGCGGGCCAGAGCGTTCGGCCAGCCAATCGCGCCAGCGCGGCCACCAACTGCCTTGGTGGAAGGTGGCAGAGGCGAGCCAATCTGCCGCATCCCCCTGCGGCGGGCCGCTGGTATAGTGGCCGTATTTGCCCTTGGACGGCGGGTTGATGATGCCCGCGATATGGCCAGATTGCGCCAAAAGGAAGGTCTTGTCGGTGCTGCCCATTTGGCGAACACCGTTAAAGCTGCCCTTCCAATGGGCGATGTGATCCGTCTCGCAAGCAATGGCGCACAGCGGCAGGGTCACGTCTGACAGGCTGACAGGCTTGCCAAACACCTTAAACGTGCCCTTGGCAAAGCCGTCGTCTTGGCAAAGGCCGCGCAGGTATTCGACGGCCATCTTAGCGGGCAGGTTGGTGCCATCGCCGTTCCAGAACAACAGATCAAAGGCGGGCGGGGTTTCGCCCAGCATATAGCTTTTGATCGCGGGCTGATAAATCAGGTCATTCGAGCGTAGGAAGCTGAAGGTCCGGCTCATGAAGGCGCGTGACAAGATGCCGTCGACCTTGGCTTGGCGCTCGATTCCGTCAACGAAATCATTGGCCAAGAACACCCCCACCTCACCCGGATCGGAAAAATCGGTGAGCGTGGTGAAAAAGGTCGCACTGGCAACTGACGTATCGCCCGCACGCTTAAGATGCGCCAAGGTCAGGCCAAGTGTGGTGCCCGCGATGCAATAGCCCACGCAGTTGATCTGCGCCTCGCCCGTGGCGCGGCGGGTTTCGGCAATGGCGGTCAAAAAGCCGTCGCGGATGTAATCATCCATCGTGATATCGGCATAAGACGCATCGGGGTTGACCCATGAGACGACAAACAGCGTAAAGCCCTGTTCCACAATCCAGCGGATCAGGCTGTTGGCGGGCTTAAGATCCATCACATAAAACTTGTTGATCCACGGCGGAAAGATCAGAAGCGGCGTTTTGTGAACGGTTTGCGTGGTGGGCGTGTACTGGATCAGCTCGAACAAATGGTTGCGAAACACCACCGAACCGGGGGTGGTGGCGATATTTTCGCCCACGGTGAAGGCTTGCGGGTTGGCCAAAGTCACCGACAGGTTGCCGTTGTTCGCCTCGATGTCGCGCACCAAGTTTTCCAGACCCTGCACAAGGCTTTCGCCGTCTGTCGCCACGGCCTTTTCCAAAGCGTCGGGGTTGGTGCCCAAAAAGTTGGTCGGCGCGAACATATCGACGATCTGGCGGGTGAAGAATTCCACGCGTTTGCGATCATCGGGGGCGATGTCTTCCATATCGGCCAGCGCGTTTTGCACCGATTCGGCGTTCAGCAGGTATTGCTGTTTGATGTAGTTAAACGCGGGGTTGGTATCCCAGATCGGGTTGGCAAAGCGGCGGTCCTTGGGGCCTTCTTCGGGCAAAGGCGCGCCCGTCAGCAGGGCAGATTGGGCGGCCACATAGGCCTTCATCGTGGCACCCCAATAGCCCACCTGTTGTTCCATCACCTTGGCGGGGTTTTGCATCATGCCCGCAAGATAGGCGGCGGCGGCCTTGATATACACGTCTTGGCCCGGCCCATCGAGCGCTTGGTCATGCGTTTTGCGCGCAGCCATAGCCTGCATCAGGCGGGCAGACAGCGTCTCGATCCGCGTCAGGTTATCGGTCAACCGGGCCAACTTTGCGTGTGCTTCACTGTCGTCGGTTGTCATGGTCAACTTTCGCCCCTATTCTCGCCGCTGTGCAGCATAACGTCGAACCGCGCCCATCGCCAGACGGCAAAGGGGTGGCCCGACACTCATCGCAAGGACACCGCATGAAGTATATGGCCACCTATGACTGGATGGAAAGCCTTCGCAACACCTCCGAATGGGCGGGGGCTTCGGCGCGGGCGATGGCCAGCTATCCGGCCTTTGCCCTGTCGATGAACCCGCTGATCGCCATGACAGCGGCGTGGGGCGAAGTGACCGAGCGCAGCTTTGGGCGGATGAGTGCCAAGCCCGATTGGGGCATTCGGTCTATCGTGGGGCCAACGGGGCAGGACCATCTGGTGGATGTGACAACCGTGGTCGAAAAACCCTTTGGCAACCTGATCCACTTTGCCGTGCGCCGCCGTGATCCGATGGCGCGCAAGGTTTTGCTGATTGCGCCGATGTCGGGCCATTATGCCACCTTGCTGCGCTCGACCGTTTCCAGCTTGCTGCCCGATGCCGAGGTTTATGTGACCGACTGGCACAATGCCCGCGACATTCCGGTCAGCGCGGGCAAGTTTGATGTGGAAGATTACACGCTGTATTTGGTTGATTTCATGCGCCATCTGGGGCCTGACACTCATGTAATCGCCGTTTGCCAACCCGCCCCCTTGGCCCTTGCCGCGACCGCCTATCTGGCCGCCGAAGACCCCGATGCGCAGCCCCGCAGCTTAACGTTGATCGGCGGGCCGATTGACCCTGATGCGGCGGCGACCGATGTCACCGACTTTGGCCGCCGTGTGACGATGGGTCAGTTGGAGCAATCAGCCATCCAGCGCGTGGGTTTTAAGTACAAGGGCGCGGGCCGATTGGTTTACCCAGGCCTGCTGCAACTGGCGGGCTTTATGTCGATGAACGCCGAGCGTCATTCGAAAGCTTTTGGCGAACAGGTGATGCGCGTGGTGCGGGGGGAGGCTGCCGATCACGATGCCCACAACCGCTT
>CAIQOV010000032.1 GCA_903873585.1 uncultured Rhodobacterales bacterium | reverse complement strand
TCATCCGTCCAGCGACGGCGGCGACCGGTATCCGAAACCGACAAAATCTGAATGCGGGGGGTGTCTTCGTGTGCGTCCATAAGGACACTCGATAACCCATCAAGAGAAAACCTCTCAAGACGGCCCTCGGCGGATGTTTACTAGGCGGCGGTGGTCGTTTCGCCTTCATCGTCGTCGGGCGTCACGTCGCGCAGCCGAAATGAGCGTAGGATAAAATCGGGCACATGGTCGCCCATGCCGACAATTCGGTCATACTGTCCGGGGTAGGACGAGCGGTAGTTGCGCTGTTCGCTGCGCGGCTGCTCGCTGCGCGGCTGTTCGCTGCGTTGGTCTTGGCGCTGTTCACTACGCGGTTCGGCGCGGCTGGAGGCGGGTTGATCGCTGCGCTCTGATGCGCCACGGTTGGCATCACGGCGGCGGTCATCGCGGCGTTCGCCACGCTCTGCCGGCGCGCGCTCGGCCCGTTCGGGTTGGGCGCGGGCGGGAACCAGCGCCACCGGCTCTTGTGTTTCGAACTGTTCAATCACCGGAAGCGCATCATGCGGCATCGATTCTGTCCGTGGGGCTGCGTCGCGGCCACGCGGGCCACGCCCGTTGCCACGGCTAGAGGTTGAGGACGACGCACTGCGCGAACTGCGCGCGCGGTCAGAGTTTTCAGAGGCGCCTTCAATCGCCCCCGCGGGGATTTCGCCGCGCGGGATGGGTTGTTTGACCAGATTTTCTATGGCGCCAAGATATTTCTCATCCGACGGCACGGATATGGTGAAAGCCTTGCCCAAACGCCCTGCACGGCCTGTGCGGCCAATGCGGTGCACGTAGTCTTCGGGATGCGAGGGCACATCGAAGTTGAACACATGGCTGACGGCAGGAATATCAAGCCCGCGTGCTGCGACATCTGATGCAATCAGCAAGCGCAACGACCCCTCGCGGAATTCATCCAGCGTCTTGGTGCGCACCGATTGGTCAAGGTCGCCGTGGATCGGGGCGGCATGAAAGCCGTGCGATTTCAGCGATTTGGCGACAACATCCACATCCATCTTGCGGTTGCAAAAGACGATGGCATTGGTCAGGCTTTCGCCTTCGCCGCTGATCAGCGACCGCAAGACAGCGCGCTTTTCGGTGAAGCTGCGGTCTTTGCGCGTGGGCGTAAAGGCGAACAGCTTTTGCTCGATCGAGGTGTTGGTGGTCGCTTGGCGCGCCACTTCGACCTTGGCAGGGTTGTTGAGGAAAGCGTTGGTGATCCGCTCAATCTCGGGGGCCATGGTGGCTGAAAAGAACAGCGTCTGGCGGGTTTTCGGTGTCATCTGGAAGATGCGTTCGATATCGGGGATGAAACCCATATCCAGCATCCGGTCGGCCTCATCGACGACCATGATCTGCACGCCCGTCAACAGCAGCTTGCCGCGTTCGAAATGGTCAAGCAACCGGCCGGGGGTGGCGATTAGCACATCAACACCGCGGTCGATCAGTTTGTCTTGGTCGCCAAAGGATACACCACCGATCAGCAAAGCCTTGGTCAGCTTGGTGTATTTGGCATATTTATCAAAGCTTTCCGCCACTTGGGCGGCCAGTTCACGCGTGGGGGCCAGCACAAGAGAGCGCGGCATACGCGCACGCGCGCGGCCTTGGCCCAGCAGCGTGATCATCGGCAGGGTAAAGCCCGCCGTTTTGCCGGTGCCGGTTTGGGCGATGCCCAAAACGTCTTGCCCGCGCAGGGCGGGCGGAATGGCTTGGGCTTGAATGGGTGTGGGGGTTTCATAACCGGATTCGACCACGGCTTGCAGCACACGTGGGTCCAGTTCAAGGTCAGAGAATTTTGTCATCAGCGTCCTGAAAGGGCGGGATCGGCCCGCCAAGGGTCAAGGGACGCATCACTTTGGCGCCCCGCACGTCAGGGCACCATCGCCCGACGCCTCGCGGATAGCGCAAAAAGCGTGTTGGGTCAAGGTAATTGGGTCTAAGGCGCTATTGGGTCTAAGGCGCTGGGGCCTTAAACCATCATCTCTTTGGTCGCGGTGAGTTTCAACTCGGGGTAATCGCGTTCGATGCGGTCGATGTCCCACTTTAGGCGGGTCAGGAACACTGTCGCACCGTCACTGTCGGTGGCGATATGGCCTTTGTTCACATTGGTGAACTTTTCCATCTCGGCTTTGGGGCCAGAAACCCAGCGGGCAGAGGTGAATTGGCTGGGTTCAAAGCGTACGGGCAAAGAGTATTCTTCTTCGATGCGAGAGGCCAGCACTTCAAATTGCAACTGCCCCACCACGCCCACGATATAGCCTGAACCGATCATGGGTTTAAACACTTTGGCAGCCCCCTCTTCGGCGAATTGCATCAGGGCTTTTTCCAGATGTTTGGCTTTCATCGGATCAAGGGCGCGCACGCCGGATAGCAGTTCTGGCGCAAAGGATGGAATGCCCGTGAAGCGCAAAGATTCACCCTCGGTCAGGGCATCGCCGATGCGCAATTGGCCGTGGTTGGGAATGCCGATGATATCACCAGCCCAAGCCTCTTCGGTCAATTCGCGGTCAGCGGCTAAAAACATCACGGGGTTGGCGATGGCCATGGGTTTTTTGCTGCGCACATGCAGCAATTTCATGCCGCGTTCAAAATGGCCTGACGCCAAGCGCACAAAAGCCACGCGGTCGCGGTGCTTTGGGTCCATATTGGCTTGAACCTTGAACACAAAGCCGGTGACGGTGGGTTCAGAGGCGTCAATCTGGCGTTCAGACGCTTTTTGCGGCTGCGGTTCGGGGCCATATTCGCCCATACCGTCCATCAATTCTTTCACACCGAACGAATTGATCGCCGAGCCAAACCAGATCGGTGTCATCGAGCCGTTGAGAAACGAGGCGCGGTCAAAAGCGGGCAAAAGTTCGCGCGCCATTTCAATCTCTTCGCGGAATTTCTTGAGCAGCTCGGCAGGCACGTGTTCATCTAGGCGCGGGTCATCCATGCCCGAAATTTGCACCGATTCAGCGACCTTGTTACGGTCGGCACGGTCCATAATCTCTAGGCGGTCGTGCAGCAAATCATAAGCGCCGATAAAATCGCGCCCCACCCCAATCGGCCAACTGGCGGGGGTGACATCAATCGCCAAGTTTTCCTGAATCTCGTCGATGATTTCAAACACATCACGGGACTCGCGGTCCATCTTATTGCAAAAGGTCAGGATCGGCAGATCGCGCAGGCGGCACACCTCGAACAGTTTTTGGGTTTGCGATTCAACGCCTTTGGCCCCGTCAATCACCATGATTGCGGCGTCAACAGCTGTCAGCGTGCGGTAGGTGTCTTCGGAAAAGTCGCTGTGGCCGGGGGTATCGACCAGATTAAAGCGCCATTGGCGGTAATCATACGACATGGCCGAGGCAGACACCGAAATGCCGCGTTCCTGTTCAAGCTTCATAAAGTCAGAGCGCGTGCGCCGCGCTTCGCCCTTGGCGCGGACTTGGCCGGCCATTTGGATCGCACCGCCGAACAGCAGGAACTTTTCGGTCAGCGTCGTTTTGCCAGCGTCGGGGTGCGAGATGATCGCAAAGGTCCGGCGGCGGGCAATTTCGGGCGGGAGTTGGGGGCGATTATCAAGCAGGGAGGGGCTTTAACGGAAAAAGGTGTCGGCGTCCATCGGGGGGAGAGGCGGGGGGCTGCCGCCCCCCGCACCCCCTGCCTTAAGGGGAGGCACGCCTCCCCT
>CAIQOV010000031.1 GCA_903873585.1 uncultured Rhodobacterales bacterium | reverse complement strand
GATCGGCTCGCCACCGGTGGGGGTGGATGTGACCGACGTCACCGATGATGGCGATGATACCGACACCAACACCACCGATGATGCGACCGAGGATCTGGTCACCGCCGCCCCGCAGATCACCGGTGTCAAAACCTCGGTTCTGACCGACACCGACGCCTCGGGTACGCTGTCGGCCGGCGATACGCTGACCTATACGGTCACCGCGACCAACGCCGGCAATGTCACCCTCAGCGATGTCGCGGTGGATTCTGACACCCTGACCCAGGCCGATACGACCGCTTCGGCCAACGCACTCTCCAGCTTTGTGATAGCGACCAACGGCGTCACCACCCTTGCCCCCGATGCCAGCGTCAGCTTCACCGCGACCTATCTGGTGGCGCAGGCCGACATTGACGCGGGCGGATTGTCCAACACCGCCACGGTGATCGGCTCGCCACCGGTGGGGGTGGATGTGACCGACGTCACCGATGATGGCGATGATACCGACACCAACACCACCGATGATGCGACCGAGGATCTGGTCACCGCCGCCCCGCAGATCACGATCAAAAAGACAGTCGATGCCTCGTCTTTGCTGGATGGTGTGCGGGCGGGTGACGTGCTGGTCTACACGATCGTGATCAAAAACACCGGCAACGTGACGCTGAGCGACCTGAATTTGACCGACACGCCCACCGACCTTGCCAACACGCCACTGGTGCTGACCACGCCGCCGGTCTTGCCGCGCACAACCTTGCAGGTTGGCGAGGAATGGACCGTGCAGGCCACATATGCGCTGACGCAGGCGACGATTTCGGCGGGGGGAGTGCAAAATATTGCCAAAATTGAGGCAAAAGCGCCGGATGGCGCGGGGATTTTTGCCGAAAGCACGGTTGTGGGCAATGCTTCAGATGTGGGCGAAGGAGCTCCGACGGACGTTGGATTTCCTGGCGAAATAAGCGGTACGGTTAAATCGTATTTGGCGGGCGCTGAGGGTATCGAGGTTTACCTTTTAAAAGAAACCACCCCGGGGTCTGGCAATTTTGATTATGTCTACGATGGGGAAAATCGGCTTTTCAGGGTAACAGACCGCGACGGGAACTATGTTTTCTTGAATGTGCCCCCGGCGAATTACGGATTAGAGTTTCGCGACCCCAATGAGGATGCAACGATTGCAGCCTCTACCCCCGATGCCAATGCAGCGGGCAACCGTATTTCGGGGATTTCAGTTGGCGCAGGCGCTGTAGAAATCCATCAGGACGCACGCTTTATTGATCCGTCAGGTGTGGTTTATGATAGCGAAACCTTTGTGCCGATTGCGGGCGCGAAGGTCACCTTGCTGTTCAATGGCTCCCCGGTTCCCAATTCATGGCTTAACACCGAAATCGGCCAAAGCAATGGAACGCTGACTGGGGTTGATGGGATTTATTCGTATTTCTTTGATCCAACAACCGCCGCAAGCGGCATTTATACTTTGGAAGTTCAAAAAAGCGGATACACCGTTTCCGATACCGTTGTGGCCGCAACAGGCCCCTACAAGTCGCAATTGGGCGGCGCGCTTGAAAAAATTGTTCCAGCCGACCAACCGGCGCCGGATGTGGCACAATTGTATTACATGACCTTCGATTTCAGCTTTACGAATGACGCAGAGACGACCTCGAATGGGGTCGCCAATAATCATATACCGATGGATGCCAATTTGGCGGACGATGTTAAAGATGATGTTGTCAATATTCTGACCGACGATCTTAAGGCCACGATGATCCAGCACAGCCAAAGAATGCAGGGCTATGCGGCAGATGCTTTGGCCAAGCTAAAATCGCAGGGCGACTTGACGTGTCGTGCACGCTTAGATCGGGTTTTGTCGCAGCAACCGATCCAGTTTGCTGACGGTGGTGCTGTGATATTGCCTGAGAGTTTGGCGATTTTGAACAAGATTGCAAAAATCCTTAGAACTTGCGACACGCAGCAATTCGCGATTGTTGATACATTGGCCCAGTCTAACGCTGCCACGGGGCTTTCTGACCTGCGCGCCCGCGCGGTGAGGAGTGCTTTGATAAGTCGCGGAGTAGACGCGCAAATCTTGATCACTGGGCAAGCCTACGATGGCGCGACCTCGCGCGGTTCGGGCCAAGCGAACGCGCCTGAAATTGCGATCGTACAAATGGACAGCGGCATTGTCGGCGATACCTGCAAGAACACCGCCTTGAACGATCACGACGTTTCCATAAACGCCAAAGATAACACCGGTGATATGAACGGGAATTTCAGTCACGAAACCCACGATTGCGCCACCGGAACGTGGCGTATTGTTTCCGCAGATGGGAGTTTTGTGCGCACGCAATCTGGCATTGACCAAATGATGTTGGATATGTCGCTTAGACGGGAACGAAGTGTTGGGCATAATCGCATCGCAGGGCGGTTCATTGATGCCTATGCCTCGCAAAGCGATGTGACCAGTTTGGGCACGGGAACGATTAAGGGATTTGGTCTTGACGGTGGCTTTGTCGGGGAGACGGCCTTTGACGGGGGAATGTTCCTAGATTGGGATTTGGGCGCAGCAATCGGCAACCACACCTTTGATTTGGATTTTAACCGCAGCGTGGGGGTTGTGAATGCAACCGGCGACTACACCTATGGCGCGGTCTTTGCTGGCGCTGCACTTTCAGGCGAGATGCGATTGAACGCCGTGAAAGTTTCACCGCGCGCCGGTTTTGATGTGGCTTGGTCGCCCGGCGGTCAAGGGAATATCCAAGCCGTGCGCGGGCAGGTGGAACAATCCGAAACCTTGACCATTCCCGAAGTTTTGGGTTTGCGCGCATTTTCTGAAATGCGCGTTGAGGGTGGTGCAACATCAGCACCGATTAATCTGGCCGTGACGCCAAGATTGCTGTGTGATTTCGGATTTGACGGCGTGGCGATGGGCTGTGGCTATGGCGGTTCTTTGGAATTGAAAGGCAACGGCAAAAAGGGTCGATCTTTCTCGATTTCCGTCGATGGCTCGCGTGTGCAAGACACCGTCACCGGCGCGATCGGGCTTCATTATGCGCTTCCGGTTGAAAAAGGCAGCCTAAGTGGCGAGGTCAGCGCCGATAGCGCTGGCAAGGCAATCGGCACGCTGGATTATACGGTTCATTTCTGACGCTGCGTTTACTCCATTCGGCCACTTCAGCGCTCGGGTGCATTTGCTAGTCTGTCAGACCCGCTCGATGGCGAGGGCAATGCCCTGCCCACCGCCGATGCACATGGTGATCAAGCCATAACGCCCGCCAGTGCGGTGCAGGTGGTACAGCGCCTTGACCGTCAACAGCACGCCTGTAGCCCCCACCGGATGGCCCAATGCAATCGCTCCGCCATCGGGATTGACCTTGGCGGGGTCTAAACCCAACGCGCGGTTCACGGCCAAGGCTTGGGCGGCGAAAGCCTCGTTCGATTCAATCACGTCGAAATCGGCGATGCTAAGGCCCGACCGCGCCAACAAGGCCTGCACGGCAGGCACGGGGCCGATGCCCATAATCGCCGGATCAACGCCCGCATGGGCATAGCCCACAATCCGCGCCAAGGGCGTAGCGCCGCTGGCCTTGATGTGGCTTTGCGCGGCCAAGATCAGCGCCGATGCCCCATCGTTGATGCCCGAAGAATTGCCCGCCGTAACCGATCCGTCTTTCTGGAAGGCAGGGCGTAGGGCGGCTAGCGTTTCGGCGGTGGTTTCGGGCTTGGGATGTTCGTCGGTATCGACGGTTATTTGGCGGCGGCCTGCGGTCACTTCAACGCCAAGGATCTGGGTTTTGAAATGCCCCGCCCCGATGGTCACCGCCGCACGGCGCTGGCTTTCCAGCGCAAAAGCGTCCTGATCTTGGCGCGAAATGCCGTATTTCTGCGCCACGTTTTCCGCTGTGTTTCCCATGATCCCATTGCCAAACGGGTCGGTCAAAGCGCCGGTTAGCCCGTCGATCAGGCTGGTGTCGCCCATCTTTTGGCCAAAGCGGGCGACTTGGGCGAAATGGGGGGCGCGGCTCATCACCTCGGCACCGCCTGCTAGGGCAAGATCGGTGTCGCCCAGCATGATGCTTTGGGCGGCAGAGATAATCGCTTGGACACCGCTGCCACACAGGCGGTTCAGTGTCATAGCGGGCACTTGTGTTGGAATGCCCGCGTTCATCGCAGCAATGCGCGCCAGATAGGCGTCTTTGGGGCGGTGGGAATGACATTGCCAAAGACCACATGGCCGATCTGGTCGGGCGATACTGCGGCGCGGCGCATCGCCTCGGCCGCGACAAGGCCGCCCAGTTCGCTTGGCTCTTTGCTTAAGAACCCGCCGCCGAAGGTGCCGATGGCGGTACGCACGCCGGCAAGGATGAAGACGGGTTCAGCCATGGGACGAATCCTTTTGAAGAGACACCGGCATGGATAGCGTGATCCGGCCAAAACGTCTTGACTGCCCACGCCCCCTTAACGTGGGTTTACGGCAGATTTCGCCAGAGCGGGTGATGTTTGGCAATGCCGCGAAAGGCCCTGTTGCAGACCAAGGCGCTTTGGCCCTATCCGTGAAACTTATGCGCAGGGGGTGGCGCATAGCCACCAAGGCGAGAGGTTTTCAGGCCCAGCTTTACCATCGCCTCGGCCAGACCCACGGCACAGGTGACGCCATCTAACACCGGCAGCCCATGTTCCAGCGCCAATGCCGCTGCCAGATCAGCCATGCCAGCACAACCCAGCACAACCGCTTCGCAACGGTCTTCGGTCACAGCGCGGCCAATTTCGGCGCTAATCCGCAGGCGAGCGTCAGAACCCGGATGTTCCAATTCCAGCACCGCCACTTCAGATGACCGCACCCGCGCGCACCGCGCGATCAGGCCATAGCGGTGCAGGTTGTGTTCCAGCGCAGGCACCGACCGCGCCAAGGTGGTGACGACCGAGAACTTGTTACCGATCATCGCGGCGAAATGATAAGCCGCCTCGCCAATGCCGATCACGGGGCGGTCGGTTAGGCAGCGGGCGGCATCTAGACCGGTGTCGTCAAAGCAGGCGATGATCACGGCATCAACATCCTTGGTGTCGCGGATCACTTGCAGCATTCCGGCGAGTGACATCGCTTCGTCATAATAGCCTTCGATGCTGGCGGGGCCGTGGGCGGAATTGACGGCCACAATCTCGGTGCCCTGCGAGGCCACGCGCCGCGCCGCATCACCGATCTTTTGCGTCATGGACGCCGTGGTGTTGGGGTTGAGAACTAAAATCCGCATCACACTTCCCCCCCAAGATAGGCGGCTTTGATACGGTCGTCGTTCATCAAATCCTTGGAGTTGCCTGCCAGAACCACCGCCCCCGTCGCCATCGCATAAGCGCGGTTCGAGATGGAAAGCGCCATGCGGCTGTTTTGTTCCACCAGCAAGACAGAAACCTGTTCGTCACGGCTGATCGCCACAATCGCACGCGCAATATCTTGCACCAGTTTGGGCGCGATGCCGAGCGAGGGTTCATCCAGCAACAACAGTTTCGGCTTTGCCATCAAGGCGCGGCCAATGACCATCATCTGCTGTTCCCCACCCGAAAGGGTGCTGGCTTGTTGGCTATAGCGTTCCTTCAAACGTGGAAAGCGGGTCAAGACTGATTCAAGCGTGCTGGCGATGCCCGCCTTGTCGGTGCGCGTAAAGGCCCCCATCAACAGGTTGTCTTTAACCGACATAAACGGAAACACCCGCCGCCCCTCGGGAACCATCGCGATGCCCTTGCGCACGATATCGGATGCCGAGGCCCCATCAAGCTTTTCGCCCATATAGGAAATCGACCCGCTTTTGATCTTCCGCAGCCCCGTAATCGCCCGCAAAATCGACGATTTGCCCGCGCCATTGGCCCCGATCAATGCCACCGTTTCTCCCAGTTGCACGTTGATCGACACGCCTTTGAGCGCATAAACGTGGTCGTAATACAGTTCGACATCTTGAAAGCTTAGAATTTCACTCATGGCCTACAGTCCAATCGCAGCGTCTTCGGAACCGAGATAGGCCTCGATCACCTTGGGGTTGGCCTGAATTTGGGCCGGCGTGCCTTCGGCGATTTTCTCGCCAAAGTTGATCACCACGATGCGGTCGCTGATCTTCATCACGGCGGGCATATCATGTTCCACCAACAGCACCGTCAGCCCGCGTTCATCACGCAAGCGGCGCACGTTGGCGACCATGGTCATCGTCTCGTCATGGTTCATGCCGGCGAAGGGTTCATCCAGCAGCAAGATCGTGGGCTTGGTCGCCAAGCCAATCGCCATGCCCAAGGCGCGCAAATGGCCCTGCGGTAGGTTTGATGCCAGTTCATGGCGAATGGCTTGCAGGCCCAGAAAATCAACAATCTCATCCGCCGAGGCGCCAAATTCCGCCTCGTCGGCGCGGGCTTGGGAAGAGCCGATGAAAAAGCCAAACAGGCTGCTTTTTGAGCGCAGATGATGGGCGACGATGATGTTTTCACGCACAGTCATAGATTTGAAGATCGTGGTTTCCTGAAACGTCCGCACCACCCCCATGCGCGCCACTTTGTGCGGGGCAAGGTCAGAAATGCGGGTTCCGTTGAACAGCACCTCGCCGCCCGATGTGGGCACAAAGGAGGAGATCAGCTTGAACAACGTTGATTTGCCAGCGCCATTCGGGCCGATCACCGACAAAATCTCGCCCTTTTGCACGTCAAAGCTGACGGCGTTCACAGCCGTTAGGCCGCCGTAACGCTTGGTAATGCCCTTAACTTGTAAGATCGCGGTCATTTCTTGCCTCCGATCCGGTCAAGCAGGCTTAGCACGCCGTTGGGCAGCACCAACATCAGCGCAATCATGGCGCTGGAATAGATCAGCATTTGGTAATCTTTCGCCACCGTCAGAAGATCCCAGCCGAAATAGAGCAGCAAAGTGCCCACCATCGGCCCCGCCACATAGCTTAACCCGCCGACAAAGCAGTACAGCATGAAGTTAACCGAGTCGGTGACAACGAAGCTGGACGGGTAGATGGATTGCGAGATGGCCACGAAAACCACCCCCGAAATCCCGCCGAAAAAGCTGGAAATCGCATAGACCAGCACGCGCAGATAGGCGGTGTTCACGCCAATGGAAGCCGCCAGTTCTTCGTTCTGCTGCAAGCTGCGGCACAGGTGGCCAAGGCGCGAATTCACGATGCGCCACAGCACGGCGTAACTGGCGACCATCATCGTGACGGCCAAAAGATAAAAGGCCAGCTTGGGGTTCGCCATCGTGGCAAAGTCTGGAATGAGGGTGACGCCCCCGATTGACAGCGCGCCGGGCAGCGGAATGGAGGTAATGCCCTTGGCCCCGTTGGTCACAGGCAGGGCAAGGGCGGTTAGGCGTGCAACCTCGGTCAGAACCAGCGTGACCATGGCGAAGTAAACGCCGCGCAAGCGCAAGATCGGCACGCCGATACCAACCGAAATCAGCGCGCAGAACAGCCCACCCAAGGGCAGCGTGGCCCAAAAGCTAAAGCCTGCTTGGGTCATCAATATGGCCGAAACATAGCCCCCCATCAGCGCATAGGCCCCCTGCCCGATGTTGATGCGCCCGATGTAAAACGTCAGCCACACCCCCGCCGACCCGATCGACAGCAAGGCGACCGAGGTCAGGGTGTAGTACAAATCTTTGCGGCCGGTCGCTGCGATCATCACAGGAACCAGCACGAAAACGGCCAGCAAAAACAGCGCAAGGCCCAGTTTTTTCGACGTTTTCATGTGCTCAACCCCACGGCTTGCCCATCAGCCCTTGCGGGCGGAAGGCCAAAAACACCATGAGAGAGGCGAAGATCACCAGATAAGTGATGTCACCATAGGCCGACAACAGTGTCAGCCCCACGCTTTCCATCATCCCCAAAATGAACCCGCCCGCGATAGCGCCCGAAATCACACCGGCCCCGCCGATCATGATCATCATGAACGCCTTGACCGATGTCGGCCCGCCCATCCCAAGGTTGATGCCCGTCACCGCCACCAAAAGCCCGCCGACCAACCCCGCCAGCATCGCCCCCAAGGCAAAGCCGATCATCGAATACCGATCAACATCCACACCCATCAGTTGTGCAGCCATGCGGTCTTGCGCTAAGGCGCGCATGGCGCGGCCAGTGCGCGAATACTGCATGAAGGCGATGAAGGCCACGATCAGCGCCACCGCCAAAAAGCCAATCAGAATGCGGTCATAGGGCATGATGATGCGCATATCCCAATTGAACACGCCGTTCAAAATCTTGGGCACGCCGCGCTGTTTTTCGCCAAACACCAGCAAAATCACCGCATCCAGAAAGAACGCCACACCCGCCGCCAGCAGCATGGTGGATTCATCGCGTTTAGACCTTTTTATCACAGGTCGAAACAAGAACACCTCGGCCACAGCGCCCATCGCCGCCAAAATCACCGCCGATGCCAACAGCCCCACCACAAAGGGCAGACCCGCCTTGGCCACCACGGTATAGGTGACAAACCCGCCAAAGACGAACATCTGCCCATGGGCAAAGTTCAGCACATTCATCAGCGAAAAGATAAGCGTCAGCCCTAGGGCAATCAGCGCGTATTGCGCGCCAAGATAAAGCCCGTTTGCAATGATCTGTTCCATACCCGACCTTTGTAAGAAAGGGGCCTGCCACGCATGGCAGACCCCTGTTTTGCGTTATAGCGGCAGGATCAGTCGACCTGTGCAACAAACATGGTTTGGAACGCACCGTCCTTGAACTCGTTCACAACCAGCGGCACGGAAACCTGACGCTTTTGCCCGAACGAGGTGGTGCCAACATACTGCATCACGGCATCGCCCTTCATATAGGGGTTCGGGGCCGAGAATGTGTCCATCTTTGCCTTAAAGGCATCGACGTTGTCGATTGCGGTCGGATCGGCTGCAATCGTGGCAAGGATGTATTCCAGCGCGTAGACCTTGGTGTTGGATTCGTCGTTATACTCGCCAAACTTCGCGGTGTAGCGGGTGACGAATTCCTTCATCATGTCCGAAGCCAGTTCCGCTGTGGAAGCCCCACCGACCGAGATGAAGCCATTTGCCAGCTCGCCAGCGCCTTCTTGCAGAACGGCGGCGTCTTGGGCAGTTTCGGTCGAGATCAGGCCGGTGTACCCCATTTCGCGGGCCGAACGGATCAGTTGCGGCGCGTTGGCGGGCGACACGCCCGACAGAACCAGCAGATCAGGGGCCGATTGGATGACAGGGGTCAGAACGGGGGTGAAGTCGGTGGTGTCGACCTGATAAGTGACGGTATCCGAAACCACTTCCAGACCCAAAGCCTTGGCAGCAGCCGAACCGGAATCGCGCTGGCTGAGCGGGTCAGATTCGTTGGCGGCCACGAATGCCACTTTCTTGATGCCGTTCTTTTCCATCAGGTATTTGTAGATAGCAGGGCCAGACTGATAGTTTGCCACCATGCCCAAAACGGCGTTCGATGCCGGCGCGGTGTAAAGTTCCTTGGGGAACGCATAGGGGAAATACATGATGCCGTTTTGTTCAGCCACAGGGCGAACAGCGGCAGCGCCGTCATCCACGTTGGGGCCGACGACATAGTGAATGCCCGCTTGGGCCATTTGCTCCATGCCCGCAATCGCGCGCTTGGGGTCTTTTTGGTCATCGAAGGGGACGATTTCGATGTTGTACTTGGTGCCGCCGATGTCATAGCCACCGGTTTCGTTGATCCAGTCAGCGCGGGTTTCCATCGAACGCTGGTTCGAGGTGCCCCAAGCCGCCGCCGGACCTGAGGTCACGCCAACAAAGCCAATTTTCAGGACGGGGTTTTCAGCAAAAGCAGTGCCAAGCAGCGCAAAGCTTGCGACAGCGGCGAGGGCGGAAGATTTCAGCAGTGTGCGACGGTTCATGGCAGACTCCCTGTAAGCCAAGTGACGGTATCAGGCCCCCCGCCAATCGGGATGCCCAAGGCCTAAATCAGGGCCCCACACGAGTTGACACAATTGTTAACAATCGTGTCAACACAGATTTGAAACCGTGCGAGCAAATTCCCTGCTTGAAGCCCTTTGAATTGGTATCTATCCCAAAGCCAAGCCAAGAAATCCGTTGGAAAGTTCCCGTTATGTCGACCAATGCTGACGAAATCGCCGAAGAAGAGATCGTCGAGCGTATTTTTGAGGCGGTTGTAGAACAACGCCTGCCACCGGGGACGAAATTGTCCGAATCAGCCCTGTGCGAGGCGTTCGGGGTGGGCCGGATGCGGATCAGGCGGTCTTTGTTGCTGTTGGCATCGCGTGAGGTGGTTGAACTGCGGGCCAATCGCGGGGCCTATGTCGCCTCTCCCACCGCTGACCAAGCCCGCGAAGTGTTTGAAGCGCGCTTGGCACTAGAACCCACCATCGCCCGTTTGGCCTTTGAACGCGCCACGCCGGCGGATTTCGAAGCCTTGGCCCAACATCTGCGCCAAGAGCATGACGCCAACCTGCAAGGTCGCCGCCATGAAGCGATCCGCCTGTCGGGGCAGTTTCACACCCTTTTGGCGCAGATTGCGGGCAATGCCGTGTTGCTGCGCATGATGAAAGACTTGGTCACGCGCACATCGCTGATCATCGGCATCTTCGGCGGGCCTGCGGCTGCGAACTGCCGCGATGATGACCATCAGCAGATTGTCGACGCGCTTTTGGCCAATGACGGGCAAAGCGCGGTTGACCTGATGACCGCCCACCTGCGCCACATCGCCAGCCATCTGGACCTAGAGGCGAAAAGCAGCAACTCGGTGGATTTGGTTTCGCTGTTCGCGGGGCAGTAAGGCAAACCGGCCTTTGCTAAGCCGCTGCGCGCGAATTGTGGCTGGCTGTTTGCGCCCTGCCCCCTTCCACAGGGGGCGTCAGCGATCATTGCCAAGCAAGCATGATCCGCCACCAATTTCGCTGCTGTTTTCATGTCATGGATCAACGAAGCCCGCGCCAATCTGCGTTAGGCTTTGGCCATTCTGCCGATGGTCACGGCTTTTGGTGGTCCAGATTTGGCAGGCCGCTGCAATCTTACGCGTCTGCGCAAGAATATACATTTACAAATTCATATTTGTTTATATGTATAGGGGATCGAACAAAGGAAACGCCCCATGCGCCTGCCCCTTCTCTCGCTTAGTCTTGCCTTGGCCCCTTTTTTCACCGGATTTGCCACGGCCCAAACCCTAGTCCTTCAGCCCACCACGATCACCGAGTGGAAAGCTGTTTACGGTCAGGTCGAGGCGCGTGATCGCATTCCGGCGCGGGCGCGGTTGGGTGGGACGCTGGTTGATCTATCGGTGGTTGAGGGCGACACCGTCACGGCAGGCCAGCCCATTGGCCGGATCGAGGATGAAAAGCTGGCGTTTCAGTTGTCAGCTCTCACCGCCCAGCGCGGCGCTTTGGATGCGCAGCTTTCCAACGCGCAGGTGGAACTGACGCGGGGGGAAAGCCTGCTGAAGCAGGGCGTCACGACGGCGCAGGGGTTGGATGCTTTGCGCACGCAGGTCGATGTGCTGAAGGGGCAGATTGCTGCCCTGGATGCGCAGGCGGATGTGATCACCCAACAGATCAAAGAGGGCACGGTGCTGGCCCCCGCCGATGGCCGCGTGCTGGATGTGCCCGTGTCCAAAGGCGGCGTTGTGCTGCCGGGCGAGGCGGTGGCCCTGATCGGCGGCGGCGGCACCTATCTGCGCCTGTCCATCCCCGAACGCCACGCCCCCAGCCTGCACGCGGGCGATAAGATCGAGATTTCCGATGGCGGTGCCACGCAAAGCGGCACCCTGTCGCGGATCTATCCGCTGATCCAGAACGGTCGCGTGATTGCCGATGTTGAGGTGGCGGGCTTGGCCGACAGCTTTGTCGATGCGCGCGTATTGGTGCGGTTGGCCGTTGGGCAGCGCGATGCGCTGATGGTTCCTGCGACCGCGCTTTCCTCAACCGGCGGATTGGATTTTGTCGGCGTGCAGGGGGCCTCTGGCCCGATGCAGCGCAGCGTTGTTCCGGGAGAACATCAGACCGTGGGCGGGGTGGATATGGTTGAAATCCTGTCCGGACTTGAAGCGGGCGACGTGGTTATGTCGGGGGCGGCGCAATGAGCAGCCCTTCTGACAAACCCTTGGGCATCGCAGGCCGCCTGACGCAAGCCTTCATCAAATCGGCCCTGACGCCGCTGTTCATCCTTGCGGCCCTTGCCGCTGGTATGCTGGCCGTTGTGTCGCTGCCGCGCGAAGAAGAACCGCAGATTTCGGTGCCTTTGGTCGACATTCACGTTCAGGCCCAAGGTCTGCGCGCCGAAGACGGCGTGAAGCTGGTGACAGAGCCGTTGGAAGTGATCGTCAAAGGCATCAACGGGGTAGAACATGTCTATTCTTCAACCCGCGACGATGCCGCCATGGTCACCGCCCGTTTCGCCGTGGGCACAAACTCTGACGACGCCATGTTGCGCGTGCACGACAAGGTGCGCGCCAATATGGACCGCATTCCCCTTGGCATTCCCGAGCCCCTGATCATCGGGCGCGGGATTGACGATGTGGCGATTTTGTCGCTGACGCTGTCGTCAGCCCCCGGTCAAACCATCTCGGCCAACGATCTAACCCGCATCGCACGCACCTTGCAGACCGAGGTGGCAAAGGCCGACAACGTGGGCCTGACCTACCTTGTGGGCGATGCCCAAGACGCTATCCAAATTCAACCCGACCCCGACCGCTTGGCGCTGTACGGTGTAACCTTGCAGCAACTGGCACAAAAGGTGGGGCAGGCGAACCGCACGCTGAACACCGGAAAGCTGCGCGATGGGGGCCAAGAGATTGACCTTGTGGCCGGCCAGACCCTGACCGCCCCGTCAGAGGTTGCGCATCTTTTGCTGACCACGCGCGACGGGCGGCCCGTTTATGTGGCCGATGTGGCCAAGGTGGCCTATGTCGCCGACACGTCTGACCACATCGTCGCCAACATCACCCGCAACGCCGACGGCATCACCACCCGCACGCCTGCGGTCACGCTGGCCATTGCCAAACGCGCTGGTGCGAATGCCGTGGTTGTGGCCGAACAGGTGCTGACGCGGGTTGAAGCGCTGAAGGGCCACCAAATCCCCGACAGCGTCACCGTCACCGTGACGCGCGATTACGGCGAAACCGCCAACGACAAGGCCAACGAACTGCTGTTTCACCTTGGGCTTGCCACCGTGTCGATCATCGCGCTTGTCTGGCTGGCGATCGGCTGGCGCGAGGCGATTGTGGTCGCCATTGTCATTCCCGTCACGATCCTGCTGACGCTGTTTGCCTCGTGGATCATGGGATACACGCTGAACCGCGTCAGCCTGTTTGCGTTGATCTTTTCCATCGGCATTCTGGTGGACGATGCAATTGTGGTGATTGAAAACATCGCGCGGCACTGGGGCATGAACGATGGCCGCAGCCGATCCGCAGCCGCGATTGACGCGGTGGCAGAGGTGGGCAACCCCACCATCGTCGCCACCCTGACGGTGGTCGCAGCCCTGCTGCCCATGCTTTTCGTGTCAGGCCTGATGGGCCCCTATATGTCGCCCATTCCCGCCAACGCCTCGGCGGCGATGATCTTTTCGTTCTTTGTCGCGGTGATTATCACACCGTGGCTGATGGTGAAAATCGCAGGCCGCGCCGATATGGCAGCGCATGGCCATGATGACACCTACGGCGGCCATCATGGCGGCTGGATCGAACGCACTTATAACCGCATTGCACGGCCCCTGCTGGCCACCAAAGCCCGCAGCTTGGGGTTTTTGCTGGTGACGGCGGGGTTGTCGTTTGGGTCACTGGTGTTGCTGTATACGCGCGATGTAACGGTCAAACTGCTGCCCTTTGACAACAAATCCGAACTGTCGGTGATGATTGATCTGCCTGAAGGCGCATCGGTGCAAGCCACCGACCGCGTGGCGCAGGATGTGGCGCAAGTGGTCATGGGATTGCCCGAAGTGACAAGTGTGCAAACCCATGCGGGCACCGCAGCGCCCTTCAACTTCAACGGCTTGGTGCGCCACTATTACCTGCGCCAAGAACCGCAACTGGGCGAGGTGGCGATCAACCTAACGCCCAAGGGCGACCGCGACCGCCCAAGCCACGCCATCGCTTTGGATATTCGCGCCAAACTCGCAGCCCTTAGCCTGCCCGCCGGAACCAGCCTGAAAGTGGTCGAACCACCCCCCGGCCCCCCCGTCATCTCGACCCTGCTGGCCGAGGTGTACGGCCCCGACGCTGCCACCCGCCGTGCCGCCGCAGCGCAGATTGAGACGGCGTTTAAAGCCGTGCCCTTTATCGTTGATGTTGACAACAGCTATGGCACACCCGCGCGGCGGATGCGCGCCACCGTGTCGAGCGACAACCTCGACTTCTTCGGGGTGCAGGAACAAGACGTGTTTGACACGCTGGCCCTGCTGAACGGCGGGCAGGTCGTGGGCTATTCCAACCGTGGCGAAGGGCGCTTGCCCATTCCGCTGCAAGTGGCGCGCGCCAAATCTGACCGCGTGATGGACCAGCGCTTTTTGACCACGCCGATCCCGGCCAACGTGCTGCCCGGTGCGAAATCGGTGGTGGAACTGGGCGACGTGGTGAGTGTGGCCGAAGAACCCGCAAGCTTCCCGATCTTCCGCCACAATGGCCGCGACGCCGAAATGGTCACGGCTGAAATGGCAGGCGCGTTTGAAGCGCCGCTGTACGGGATGCTGGCAGTGGCCGACCAGATAGGCAAACAAGATTGGCCCAACGGCAAGCCTACCATCAGCCTGCATGGCCAACCGCTGGACGAAAGCAAAGTCACCCTGCTGTGGGACGGCGAGTGGGAAGTGACCTTTGTCACCTTCCGCGACATGGGGGCGGCCTTCGGTGTCGCACTTTTGGGCATCTACATCTTGGTCGTCGCTCAATTCGGGTCATTCCGCCTGCCCTTGGTGATCTTGACGCCCATTCCCCTGACCTTCCTTGGCATCATGGCCGGTCACTGGCTGTTTGGCGCGCCATTTTCGGCAACTTCTATGATCGGGTTTATCGCGCTGGCGGGGATTATCGTGCGCAACTCGATCTTGTTGGTCGATTTCATCCGCAACAGCGGGACTGGAAAGGTGACGATCGACGTCTTGGTCGAAGCCGGAGCGATCCGCTTCAAGCCCATCCTTCTGACCGCCATCGCCGCGATGATCGGCGCAGTCGTGATCTTGACGGACCCGATTTTCCAAGGGTTGGCCATCTCGCTTCTGTTTGGGCTGCTGTCGTCAACCCTGCTGACCGTTCTGGTCATCCCCGCCATATATCGAGTGTTCAAAACATGACCTATGCCCCCCACCCTGCCCTCATACGGCCCCGATTGGCGACATCGCTTGTGTTGACCGTGGCACTCGCCGCGTGCAGCACGGCACCCTACCAAGCCCCAACCCTTGTGGCCCCCGCCACCTTTGATGGCGCGGGATCAACCCATGCGCAGACCACATCACAGCAGTGGTGGCTGGGCTTCAAAGACCCTGCCCTTGATCGGCTGATCACCACGGGGCTGGCGCAGAACCTGAACGTGTTGCAAGCGGTGGAACGGGTGCAAGAAGCGCGTGCACTGGCCAATGTCACCGCCGCAAACAGCCTGCCGCAGATTGGCGTTTCAGCCAAAGCAGGGCTGACAGACCCGACTGGTGCATCCTCTGTCACGGTGGAAGAGGCGAACACCAACCTGTCTTGGGTGGTGGACCTGTTTGGCCGCGTGCAATCGACCAAGGCCACATCGAACGCGCGGCTAGACGCGGCCTATGCCAGTGCCGATGTGGCACGCATTACGCTGACAGGGGCTGTGGCAAGTGCTTATGTTGACCTGCGCTATTACCAAAACCGCATCGCCTTAACCCGCGAAAGCATCGACAGCCGCCAGAAAACCGTTGGTCTGGTGCAAAGCTCGTTTGAGGCGGGGGCGTCGACCAAGCTAGATACCCTGCGCGCCGATCAGTTGGTGGCCATCGCAGATGCCCAACTGCCCGCGTTAGAGGTAGGCTATGCCACCGCCCTGAACCGCTTGGCGACGCTGACGGGCCAACCCTCGGCCCAACTGGCACATGATTTGCAGCGCGGCTCTGCCCAACCCGTGCCGCACTTTCGCGCATCCCTTGGCGTGCCCGCCGAAGTGCTGCGCCACCGCCCCGATGTGATCGTGGCCGAACGCGACATGGCCGCCGCCTATGCCGCCGTTGGGGTCGCTAAAGCCGATCTTTACCCATCGCTGACCTTAGGCGGCACGATCACCGCCGCTGGCACTGATGGCGCTTGGGGCGGCACAACGCGCTCGTTTGGGCCGTCTGTCACCTTGCCGCTGTTCAACCGCACCAAGATTAAAAACGCCGTCACCGCCGCGCAATCACGCGCCACGCAGGCCGATTTGGGCTGGCAAGCCACCGTGCGCGGCGCGGTTGAGGAGATTCAAAACGCCCTCGCCGCCTATTCCCGCGACGGGCGCAATATGGCAGCCCAAGAACGGTTGACCAGCATTTCGGTGCAAACGCTCGACCTCGCCCGATCCAGCTTTGAAATCGGGCAGGGCGATTTTCTTAGCGTGCTGGAAGCCGAGCGCACCTTGCTAGACGCCAAAGCCGCGCTGGCCGATGCCAACCGCGCGCGGGCCATGAACTTCATCCGGCTTAGCACCGCCACCGCTGCGGGCGTAAGCGACCATTGACCAAAGCCCGTCCGGCGGGTGCTGGGCGGGGCAAATGACACCCAAGGGAGGACCAAATGGCACATGTTGTCGTATTAGGCGCAGGACTTGGCGGGGCCATCATGGCTTACGAGTTGAAAGACCAGTTGCGCAAAGAAGATACCGTCACGGTCGTGACAAAAGACCCGACCTATCACTTCGTGCCCTCAAACCCGTGGATCGCAGTCGGCTGGCGCAAGCGCGACGAGATCACGGTGGATCTTGCCCCCACCATGGCCAAGCGCAAGATCAACTTCATTCCGGTTGCCGCCGAAAGACTGCACCCAGAAGAAAACCGCATCCAGCTGGTTGACGGGCAGTCGGTGTCTTACGACTACCTTGTGATCGCCACGGGCCCCGAATTGGCCTTTGACGAGGTGCCGGGGCTTGGCCCGCATGGCGGCTTTACCCAATCTGTCTGCCACATCGACCACGCCGAAAAAGCCGAAGCCGCCTTTCAGCAATTGCTGAAAAACCCCGGTCCAGTGATCATCGGCGCTGCCCAAGGCGCAAGCTGTTTCGGGCCAGCCTATGAATTCCTGTTCATTCTGGAAACCGCTCTGCGCAAAGCCAAAATCCGCGACAAGGTGCCCATGACATTCGTGACGCCAGAACCCTATGTGGGCCACTTGGGCCTTGACGGGGTGGGCGATACCAAGGGCCTGCTGGAATCGGAAATGCGCTCAAAGACGATCAAATGGATGACCTCGACCCGCATCAAAAAGGTTGAAGACGGCCAGATGACGGTGGAAGAAGTGGGCGAAGACGGCGTGGCCAAGCCCGAAAAGACCCTGCCCTTTGCCTATTCGATGATGCTGCCCGCCTTTCGCGGCATCAAACCCGTGTCGGGGATCGAAGGCCTGTCGAACCCGCGCGGCTTTACCCTCGTTGACCAGCACCAGCAAAACCCCAAGTTCAAGAACATCTTCGCCGTGGGCGTTTGCGTCGCCATCCCGCCGCTGGCCCCCACGCCCGTGCCTTGCGGCGTGCCCAAAACCGGCTTCATGATCGAAAGCATGGTGACAGCCACCGCGCACAACATCGGCAAGATCGTGCGCGGCGGGCAGGCGGATGAAGTGGGCACATGGAACGCCATTTGCCTTGCCGACTTTGGCGATGGGGGCATCGCCTTTATCGCCCAACCGCAAATTCCGCCGCGCAACGTCAACTGGTCGGCCTCGGGCAAGTGGGTGCATTTGGCCAAGGTGGGGTTTGAAAAATACTTCATGCGCAAACTGCGCCAAGGCAAGTCAGAGCCTTTCTACGAAAGCCTCGCCCTGAAAGTCATGGGCATCGACAAGCTGAAAGAAACCAAAAAGGGCTAAGCCCGAAAGCTGGGGCACAAGCCCCGGCACCACACAAGGAACCCTAAAATGACCCTCGACCGCTCTGTTCTGCTTTTCGCCGGCGCTATGACCCTGCTCAGCGTTGTGCTGACCACCTATATCTCGCCCCATTTCGTCTGGTTCACCGTATTCATCGGCGCAAACCTGATCCAATCGTCGCTGACTGGCGTCTGCCCCGCCGCTTGGGCGTTCAATGCACTGGGCGTACAAAAAGGCTGCGCGTTCGAATAGGGCGCGCGCTAGCCGCCATTTGGAATTCATGTAATTTCTCAATGCGGCACCAGAGGCGGCAATTGTTCTGCGTCAAAAATGCACATAGCCCCGCGTTTGCGGGACTATGCTGTCGGTGTTGCCTTACGGCTTTAGTGGTTGCGGGGGCGCAACTGCCGTAATTTGCCAAAGCCGTTCTGTTTGGCTTTAACCTCATCATTTGAGCGGATGTGGCGCAGGATTTTCTGGTTGGGTAAAAATGGCGTAACGCTCCGCACTCTATTCGTCAGGCAAGGTTTCCTTAAGCACCAATAACCGGCGCTGCAGGATGAAGGTGTGGGCTTTTCCTTAAATAGGTTCGGTTGGGCGTTTGAGGGACTCATGCGCCTGAACTCGCAGGGCTTCTGCGATCACCGCATTCCCCTTGCCATTGACAAGCAGGCACTTGCTGCTTTCGATGGCGTCATTTTTCTCACAAAGAACGCGGTCTGTAGAAAAACAAACGCTTCTCAAGTTTGGCAGTTACCACCAATATGAACCAAGCATTGCTGCGAGTGGCCGCTCGAGTCTTTGTCATGTCCGCAATCCAAGACAACTTTGTGCTGTGATCATCGAAGGGGAAATTCATGCGGACCTATACCTCTGTCACGTTCAGCGATGTAAAGATCACCGGACCGTTCTGGTCCGAGCGACTGGACTGCGTTTTGTCACGCACCATTCCAAGCCAGCACCAAAAGCTGGTCGAATATGCTATGCTCGACAGCTTGAAACTGCCCCAACCCGCACCACCCCTGACCATTGCGCGCAACGTCCACAATTTCACCACCCAGATTTTCTGGGACAGCGACATTGGCAAGTGGATCGAGGCTGCGGCCTATGCGCTGTCGCACCGCCGCGATCCGCTGATCGAGGCGCAGATCGAAGCCATCATTGACGATCTTGAGCGCGCTCAGGCCCCTGATGGCTATCTGAACTGCTGGTATCTGGGGCGCGAACCGCAGAACCGCTGGACCAATCTGCGCGACAATCACGAGCTTTATAACGCAGGCCATCTGCTGGAAGGGGCTGTGGCCTACTTTCACACCACTGGGCGCGACCGCATGCTGCGCGTGATGATGCGGTATATGGACCACATCGCCGAGGTCTTCGGGCCGGAACCGGGCCAGAAAAAAGGCTATCCGGGGCATCAGGAAATTGAACTGGCGCTGATCAAACTTTACCACGCCACCCAGATCCGCAAATATCTTGATCTCGCGACCTATTTCATCAACCAACGCGGTGCCCAACCGCATTATTTTGATATAGAGCGCGACGCGCGCGGCGAACCTGTCGCGGCCTTTCACCAAAAAACCTACGAATACAATCAATCCCATAAGCCCGTGCGCGAACAAACCAAAGTCGTGGGCCATGCTGTGCGCGCGATGTATATGTATACCGCCATGGCCGACCTTGCCGCCGAACTGGGCGACGCAAGTTTGGAAAAGACCTGCGAGGCGCTTTGGGAAGATGTCACCCGCACGCGGATGTATGTGACCGGCGGCTTTGGCCCCAGTGCCTCGAACGAGGGGTTTACCGGCGATTACGACCTGCCCAACGATACAGCCTATGCCGAAACCTGCGCCAGCGTAGCGATGGTTTTTTGGGCCGCGCGGATGTTGAATTTGAACCTTGATGACCAATATGGCGATATGTTGGAACTGGCGCTGTACAACACCTCTTTGGCGGGCCTTTCGCGCGACGGAACCCAGTATTTCTACGACAACAAGCTAGAAAGTGACGGCAACCACCAGCGGTGGGATTGGCATCCCTGCCCCTGCTGCACGATGAATGTGGCGCGGCTTGTCGCATCGGTGGCGGGCTATTTCTATTCAGTCGCAGAAGCCGAGGTGGCGGTGCATTTGTATGGCGGGGCCGAAGTGTCCTTGCCCGTGGCGGGCGGCACGGTCAGGTTAAGCGAGGTGTCAGATTATCCATGGTCGGGCAAAATCGCGATCACCTTAGACCCGCAGGGGACAGAGGCCTTCACCCTCGCCTTGCGCATTCCGGGTTGGGCCAAGGGCGCGTCTGCGCGGGTCAACGGGCAAAGCGTGCCAATACAGACAGAGCGTGGGTATTTCAAACTGCACCGCGCATGGGCCAAGGGCGATGTGGTCGACCTGATGCTGCCAATAGCACCAGAACGGGTCTACGCCCATCCCGCCGTGCGCCAAGATCTGGGGCGCGTGGCGCTGCGACGCGGGCCTTTGGTCTATTGCGTGGAACAGCAAGATATCAACTGCCCTGTGGCGCAGGTGCGCTTACCCGCCACGGCGGCCCTTTCGCAAGACTGGCGGGCTGATCTGTTGGGCGGGATCATGGTGATCAAAGCCGAAGGCGCGCGGGTGGATCTGACGGCTTGGGGGCAAAGTCTTTATCAAAACCACCCCCCGCCAGTGGTACCAAGCCCGCTGACGGCCGTGCCCTATTACATCTGGTGCAACCGCGGGCCAAACCCGATGCAGGTCTGGCTGAAAGAATAAAGGGCCCCCGAAAGGGCCCTTTGATCGACGCTAGGGACGCGCCCTTAGCGGCGGCCCAACCGGATCATCGTGTAGGAATGCGGTTTCAACGCAAGCGTAAGGCTGCCGTTTTCGATCTTTGCGCCTTTGCCTTTGGCGGGTGTAACGGTGGCTTGGGCTGTCAGGGAATTTACCGCGCTGAGGTTGGCATGGGTCATCACCTGATGGTCAATCACCTGCAAATCGCCAAATCCGTGCAAGGCAATCTCGGGCGTCAAATCCTCTGTCGGATGGCGGTTGACGGCGAAGAACGTGACCGTGCCAGCTTCTGCGTCATGCGTGCCTGCGATATCCAGATAAGGCACGTTGTCGGCCACATCGGCGTCATAGCCGGGGCATTTGACGGCTAAGTTCAGCGCCACTCCGCGCCCGAAGATCGAGGCGAAATAATAGGGGTAGTAAATCGTCTGCCGCCATGCCGCCCCACCCGGTTCCGTCATGATAGGCGCGATCACGTTCACAAGTTGGGCGATGCAGGCAATTTTGACCACGTTCGACTTGCGGATAAAGGTGTTGAGAATGCAACCCACCTGCAAAACGTCTTCGAAGTTGTAGATGTCTTCCAGCAAACGCGGCGCATGAGGCCAGCCAGAGTTGCCCTCCAAGACGGCGCGGTCTTGCGCGTTGGAATGATACCACACGTTCCATTCATCAAAGCTGATCGCCACATCGTGCTTGGAGCGTTTGTTGGCTTTCACCAGATTGATCGTGCCCTCGACGGTCGAGATGTAGCGGTCAAGTTTGTGGTTCAGGGCCAGATAGTTTTGCGTATGTTTGGCGCGGTTGGCGAAATACATGTGCAAACTGATGTAATCGACCGACTCGTAGGTGTGTTCCAGCACGATCCTTTCCCATTCGGGATAGGTCTTCATGTCAGAATTAGACGACCCACAGACGATCAGTTGCAGGTTTTTGTCAAAGGCGCGCAGGGTTTTGGCGGTTTCATTGGCCAGACGGCCGTATTCGTCGGCGGTCTTGTGGCCGACCTGCCAAGGCCCGTCCATCTCGTTGCCCAAGCACCACATATCAACGTTGAAAGGTTCGGCATGGCCGTTCTTTTTACGCAAATCGCCCCAATAGCTGCCCACGGGACCGTTGACATATTCCACGAAATTGCGCGCCTCGTCCAAACCGCGCGAGCCAAGGTTGATCGCGAGCATTGCCTTGGTGCCCACGGTGTCGCACCAAGCCATAAACTCGTGCACACCCACGGCGTTGCCGTCGGCGGTGTGCCATGCCAGATCAAGGCGAACGGGGCGGTCTTCCTTGGGGCCAATGCCGTCTTCCCAGTTATAGGCCGAGACAAAGTTGCCGCCGGGGTAGCGCACATAGGGAATGTTCAGATCGCGCACCAAGTCCACCACATCGCCGCGCATCCCGTCTTTGTCGGCGGTGGGGTGGCCGGGTTCGTAAATGCCGGTGTAAATGGCGCGGCCCAGATGCTCTAGAAACGCCGAGTAAACGCGGTCATCGACCTGCGAGATGGTGAAATCGCTGTGGGCTGTTACGGTGGCTTTCATGTCCCCTCCCAAGAGGCATCATATATCCGGCTTTCCGATATAGATCGACAATATGGGATGTTACGTCAAGCAGATTCGGCACCTTACCGCGCAGCGCTGATCCGCATGACGATGTCTTGGTCATAGTTGCCAAACCCACGGCCAAAAATGTTGACCCCTCCGGGGTGGCGAGCCGTCTCGTTGACGCCGATGCGAAAGCGGATTGAACGGTGCTTGTCGACATCCAAATCGCGCAGCGTAAGGGGCGAAATTTTCATACCATCGACAAAAGTGCCGTCCACCGTCACCCTTACCGATTTCAGCATGCCGTACTGGCTGCCCTTCAGCTTCCACCAATCGGGCGTGTAAACCCCCCGCTTGTCGCCGTAATCACCCGGCGAGGTCCATGTTCCCACCTCGACCTGATTGACGCTAAAGCTGATGTCCGAGGGCCAATCCGCCGCTGTTCCCGGCACTTCCGACGACAGCTCTAAAGAGAATTCCAAGGCCGAGATTTCGCCCTGCATCAGCTTGATATTGTTTGGAAACTGATATTCCACGAACCCGCGCGTAAACCAGATCAATCCCGCCGACATGCGGCCGGGGTCTAGGAATGTATCGGGCACGTCCAACAGGCCGATGATCCCATCGCGCGAACACAGGCCGCACGGGGCGGACACTTCGCAGGTGGTATAAAGCCCCAAGGGCATCGCCACTTCGATCGTGTCTTGATTGGCGGATTTGGGGTCTTTCTTGAACATCACCATCACCTCGTCAAAGAGCGTGTGGCAGATCTTCTGGTTACCCTTTTTCGCCCGCTGGGTTTCGGTTCGGATCAGGCCCGCATCTTCCAACACCTGAATGTTCGAGGAAACCGAGGATTGCGGCAGCTCTAGCCTTTGGGCGATTTCGTTGACGTTCAGAGCGCCAGCGTCATGCAAAAGCTTCAAAATCGCGATCCGTGCCGGAGAGGCGAATGCCTTCAGAACATCGATCCCATCTTCGGGATCCACGATCAGGAAATTTCGGCTCATCGCTGGGGTCCTTCGAACTTTGGATCAAGAGGCCTTTTATATCGGAAAATCTGGTTTGGTCAAATCACTGCGGCACGGTGGGGCGGCAACCGAGTTTCGAGCGATCAGGTCGCAGTCAATTTTTACACGCACGGGTGGCGCGGGCGTTGCGCGTTCCAGCAGGCGGGCGACGGCCCAGCGCGCCATCTCATCATGGGGCAGAACCACGGTCGTCAAGGGCGGCTGCAACAGGGCAGAAAGGTCGTCATTGTCAAAACCCACGACCGACACATCCTGCGGCACAACCAAGCCACGCGCGGCCAAAGCCTCATAAGCGCCGATGGCCACACGGTCGTTAAAGCAAAAAACCGCAGTAGGCGGATCGGGAATATCCAGCAGCGCCGCCATCTGTGTGCGACCAGAAGCCACCGTCCATGCAGGCTGGCTGACAAGGCTGGGATCAAAGGGAATATCCCGCGAGGCAAGCGCACGGCGATGGCCAAGCAGTCGGTCGCGGGCAGCTTCGGTCCAAGGCTCCCCGGCAAGATGGGCGATGCGGCGATGACCTGCTTCGATCAAGGCCAATGTCGCCGCAAAGGCCCCCATCACATCACCCGGCGTTACGCAGGGCAGTAGATGGTCGCGGTCATGGCAATTGACCAGAACAGCGCGCATCTGGTTCAGCATGGCGGGCGGCGTGACAAGTCGCGTGACGAGGCTGATATAAAGAACGCCAACAGCCCCTGCGGCTTGCAGCGTCTGCAAGGCGGCTTCTTCTGCGGCGGGGTCAGCACCTGTGCAAATCACCGCCACAATCACACCCTGCGCTGCCGCCTCTGCACGGGCCCCCTCGATAAAGGGGGCGGCGAAAGGGGTTGATGACACGTCGTCAATCAGCATTCCGATCAAACGCGCCTCGGTCAGGCGCGGGGCGGATTTGCGGGCATAGCCCAAACTTTGCGCCACCTCTTTCACTCGCGCGCGCGTATCGGCCGAGACGCGGGCATTGGGCACTTCGTTCAGCACCAATGATACGGTTGCCTGCGAAACCCCTGCGGCAAGGGCGATATCGGTCATGGTGGGGCGTTTGGTCATGGCGCTGTCTAGCGCCAAACGATTCGCTTGTCAGGGGGGGGCATCCGACCTAATGGTAATAATATTAGCACTTATTGGCAGGGTTTGGCATGCGCGACGTGATCTCTTTAGATGGCGAATGGCAGTTTCAACATGAGACTGACAGAATTGCCCGCACGGCCCAAGTGCCCTTGCCATGGCAGGCGCAGTTCGCCGATCTGCGCCAAACCTCTGGTCGGGCCACCTACCGCCGCCAATTCTCCCGCCCCAAGGGCGAAGCCGTCTTGTGCTTTGGCGCCGTCAGTTATCTGGCGGAAGTGCTGGTGAACGGCCAAAGCTTAGCCAGCCACGAGGGCGGCTATCTTCCCTTTGAGATCGCCGTGCCAACAGCGCTATTGAAAGACGTGAACGACCTTGAGGTGCGCTGCCTTTTGCCCGACGGCGCGCCGAATGACGCAGGGATAGCCTTCGCCGAAATCCCGCATGGCAAGCAAAGCTGGTATGGCCCAATCGGTGGCATCTGGCAAAGCGTGGTGCTGGAAGGGCGCAATCCGGTGCATCTGATGCATTGCAAGATCGTGGCCGATGTGTCGGGCCGTGTCAGCTTAACGTTAACCCTGCCCCAAGCCGCCCTTGGGGCCGAGGCGTTGGTGACGATTTTTGGCCCGCAGGGTCAGCTAGCCACCACACGCGTGACGGTGGGCGCGCGGCAGGTAACGGCGGTGCTGGATGTCGCCTCCCCGCAGCTTTGGTCGCCCGACCATCCCGCACTTTACACAGCCGAAGTGACCCTGATCAAAAACCTCCCCGTGGATCGCACCCGCCACAGCTTCGGCTTTCGGTCGTTCACAACTCAGGGCGGTCAGATGTTCTTGAACGGCCAGCCCTTCTATATGCGCGCCGCCTTGGATCAAGACTATTACCCCGAGGGCATCTGCACCCCGCCTTCGGTGGCTTTTCTAGAAGACCAACTGCACAAGGCCAAAGCCCTTGGCCTAAACATGCTGCGCTGCCACATCAAAGTGCCTGATCCGCGATACTACGAGGTTGCAGACCGTCTGGGCATGCTGATCTGGACGGAAATTCCCAATGTCGGCGTTTTGACCGAAGCGTCCAAAGCACGGCTGCGCGCGACGATGGAAGGGATTTTGGCGCGCGACGGCAACCACCCGTCTATTGTGATTTGGACCTTGATCAACGAGGATTGGGGGATCCGCCTGTGCGACGATCCCGCCCACCGAAACTGGCTGGCGGAAACCTATGATTGGTTGAAAGCGTTAGACCCAACACGGTTGGTCTGTGACAACTCACCCTGTCAGGGCAATTTCCATGTGAAAGGCGATTTTGACGATTTCCACTATTACCGCTCGGTTCCCGAACGGCGCGACGAGTGGGATGCGCTGACGCGGGAATTGGCGCAAGGTGCCGCGTGGACATGGAGCCCCTTTGGCGATGGCATTCGGCGTGGCGATGAACCCAAGATCGTTTCGGAGTTTGGCGTTTGGGGCCTGCCCCAACCCGACCAAGTCCGCCTGAACGGGGCCGAGCCTTGGTGGATGGAAACAGGGCAGCTTTGGGGCGAAGGGGCGGCTTATCCGCACGGAATTGCGGGCAGGTTCAAGGCGCTTGGGCTGGACCGCACCTTTGGAAAGCTTGAGAATTTTGTCATTGCCGCGCAGTGGTATCAGTTTGCCAATCTGAAATACGAAATCGAACAGATGCGGGCTTGGCCACAGATTCAAGGCTATGTCATAACCGAATTCACCGATGTTCACTGGGAGTCTAACGGACTTCTTGATATGAACCGCACGCCTCGGGTCTTTCATGACCGCTTTGCGCAGATCAACGCCGATGTGGTGATTGTGCCCAAGGTCGCGCGCTATTCCGGCCGTGCGGGTCAGGTTTGGTCTTGTGATATGGCTATTGCCAATGGTGGTGCGGCCTTGGGCGCGGGGGTGTTGCGCTGGCGCGCCGAAGATCAACACGGCGAGATGGCCTTTGGCGGCGCGCGGGCTCTAACGACGACCGACCTTGGGCAGCTGTCATTTGCCTTGCCCAAAGTGGCGGCCAACCAGATGCTGACCCTTGCGTTAGAATTGGTTATTGCGGGCCAAGTTGTGCAGCGCAATCAGGTCGATATCGACCTTTACGCCGCGCGCAAAACGCAAAGCTTGCCCAAGGTGGCTGCCCAAGATGCGGGGATTGCGGCCCGTCTTCATGCCTTGGGTTATGCACTTGTGCCAGCGGATCAGGCCGAGGTCGTGCTGACACACGCGCTTAACAAGGGCGACATCCGGCGCATTCAAGCGGGGGGCCGCTGTGTGGTTTTGGCCGATGGAACAGTGAAAACCCAAGGAAATCTGCGGGTTGAGGCTGCCGGGCGCGAGCAACCCTTTATTCCCGTGGTCGATGAAACCCCCGGCATTCCCGTGGGGCCGATTTTCCCGTTGCCCAACATTACCTTGACAGCGCGGCACGGCACGATGTGGCGGGGCGATTGGATCGCGGGCTTTAGCTGGATCCGTCGCGAAGGGGCATTTGCCGACCTGCCCGGGGGGCCGCTGATTGACCTGTCGTTCTCGGGCGTGGTGCCGCACCATGTGATGGGCGGCTGGGCTGGGTGGGAATTTGCTGGGGCTGTGACCGCCGGTTTGGTTGTGGGGTGGGTTCACAAACCTGTCGCCTTGATCGGAGAAAAGCGTCTGGGTCAGGGGGCGCTGATTGCCACAACATTCCGGCTGATGGGGTCGGATGATCCGGTGGCCGATGCGCTACTGGATGCGTTGATCGCCCACGCGGCGCACATGGCGGTGGACAGCGGCACCCAAGACATATCAAGATAGTCGATACATATCGCGGAATCTGTTGACAGGCATAGTCTGCGTTTCATAGGCTGGCTTCACAAGAAAAAGACGGGTCCAAGCTGGGCCACCTCATGCCGGACCAACCGGCCTGCAGTCTGCGTGCGCCCGCAGGGGATAGAACGATGCTGGCGCGGACGAAAAGCTTCACTCAAGGGAGGAAACGATGAAACTTTCAATCAAGGCGGCACTTCTGGCCGCTGTCATGTTCGGCACCGGCGCGCAAGCGATGGAAACCGTGGTTTGGTGGGATTTTCTGGGCGGCGGTGACGGCGTTCGGATGAAAAAGTTGATCGAAGACTTTAACGCCGAGCATAAGGATGGCATCGAAATCCAAGCGACAACGCTGGATTGGGGCGTGCCTTTCTATAGCAAGGTGCAAACCTCGGCGGCGGTGGGTGAAGGCCCTGACATGATGACCTATCACGCCAGCCGCATTCCATTGGCGGTTAGCCAAGACTCTCTGACGGAAATCAGCGCGGACGACATGGCCACGATGGGCCTTTCGGCGGATAGCTTTGCGCCCGCCACTTGGGAGGCCGTGCATGTCGACGGTAAGCAATATGCCGTTCCTTTCGACACACACCCGATTGTTTTGTACTACAACAAAGATCTGCTCGAGAAGTCGGGCCTGATCGGCGCAGACGGGTTGCCGACTGGGCTGACCGGTCTGGACAATTTCAACGCCGCTTTGGCAAAGCTAAAGGCTGACGGCAACGAATGGTCCATCGCGCAAGTGACGGCAGACGGCAACTTTGCCTTCCGCACCGTCTACTCGCTGCTGTGCCAGCAAGACGGCTCGATCGGAAAAGACGGCGACTGGTTCCCCGGTGACAGCACCGACAAGCTGGCAACGGCGATTGGCGTTATCTCTAACTGGGTGAAAGACGGCTATAACCCGCCGAAGACCGACTATCCGTCGACAGTGGCGCTGTTCACCTCGGGCAAGGTGCCGTTCATGATCAACGGTGTTTGGGAAGTTCCCACGATGGACGACCTGAACAAGCAAGGCAAGTTGTTCAACTGGGGCGCTATCGAGATCCCCGCTTTGTTCAACCATACCTGCACCTATTCGGACAGCCACTCTTTCGCGATCCCGAACAATGTGGGCAAGGCAGCAACGCCTGAAAAGCACGCCGCTGTTCTGGAAGTGATCAAGTGGATGGAAGCCCATTCGTTGTTCTGGGCAACCGCTGGCCACATTCCTGCCAACAAAGCCGTGACAGAATCTGCCGAATACAAAGCGATGCAGCCTCAGGCGACCTATGCCCCGCTGACCGCCAACGGCGTCTTCGACCCCAAGTCGGTCTTGGCCGGTGTTGCTTCGCCGCTGTTCGATGCGGCGGGCAATGCGATCACGCCCGCGATGAACGGCGAACTTGATCCTGCAGATGCGGCCGCGCAGATGCGTGACGAACTCAACGGTATGTAATCGTCAAAATCTGATTGCCTGCCGGGGATAATCTCCGGCAGGCGTTTTTCCGACAGGACGCCATGCTCCGCAATCGACGCACCGAGATCACGACGGCCTTGATCCTTATCGCGCCGTTTTTGATCGTTTATCTTTGGCTGTTTATCTGGCCGACGCTCCAGATGGTCGAAATGTCCTTCCAAAAAGCCCCGCTGATCGGCAAGGGCAAATGGATAGGCTTTGATAACTATATCCGGATGTTCAAGGACGCGACCTTTCGCATCGCGGTCAAAAACACAGCCTACTTTGTGCTTCTTAGCGTGGTGCCGGGGACGGTTGTGGCCCTTTCCATTGCGATGATGGTCAGCCGTCTTAAGGGGCGGATGCAAAGCCTGATCCTTGCAGCCTTCTTCTTGCCCTATGTTTTGCCCGTGACCGTGGTCTATGTGATTTGGGACTGGATGACGAATGTGCAGTTCGGCATGGTGCAGGGCCTGATCGTCTTTCTCGTCGGCGAGCCGGTGAATATCTGGCGCACCGTTGATTGGTTTATGCCCGGGGTCGCGATCTTGACGATCTGGTGGACAAACGGCTTTTCCATCCTTTTGTTTCTTGCAGGCCTGCGTAACATCCCTGCCGAACTCTACGAGGCCGCCCAGCTAGACGGTGCCACCCGCCCTCAGATTTTTTTCCGGATCACATTTCCGCTTCTTTGGCCCATCACCGTTTTATGCCTGACCATTCAGTTGATCTTGCAACTGAAGATATTCGACCAAGTTTATCTCTTCGCGCAAGGCGGGCAGACGCGCTCTACCATGGTGCTGGTGCAATACATCTTTGAACAAGCGTTCCAAAAGAACAACGGCGGGTATTCTGCCACACTTGCGGTGGCGCTTTTCGTCATCGTCTTGGTATTCTCGCTGCTACAGTTCCAAATTCTGCGGATCCGGGGGCAAAGATGAGCGACACGCACCCCACAGCCGCCCGCCGCCTTGATTTGGGTGCCACGCTTTTAACGCTGCTTTCCATCATCGCTGCGGCGATCTGGTTCTTTCCGGTTTACTGGGGCATTGCGACCAGTCTGCGCTATGATGACCAGACCGTGAAGGATTTCGCCCTGATCCCCAAGGATCCAACGCTTAAGAATTACATCTTTGACATCCAGAATTCGAACCTGCCGATCTGGTATTTGAATTCAACCATCGTCTCGGTCGGGGTGACCTTTCTTGTTGTTTTCATGGGGGCATCCACCGGCTTTGCCATCAGCCAGTTGAATTTTCCCGGACGCAAGGCGCTGTGGTGGATGATCCTTGCCAGCTTCATGGTCCCTGTCTCGGCCCTGATCGTGAACCATTTCATCATCATTGCCGATGTGAAGCTGCTCAACACCCACCTTGGAATCATCCTGCCCATGCTCATCGCCCCAGTTACGGTGATTGTCTACAAGCAGTTCTTTGACGGTTTGCCCAAAGAATTCCGCGAAGCTGCGGTGATGGATGGGGCGAGTGAGTTTCAACTGTTCTTCCGCGTTTTCCTGCCGATGAATTGGGGTGTAACCACAGCTCTAGCTATCATCACCTTTATCGGCGCGTGGAATTCCTTCCTGTGGCCCTTCCTCGCCGCACAGGACGAGATGATGATGACCGTCACCGTGGGCATCACTGCCGTGCAAGACACCTTCGGTGTGGCCTATGGCCGCGTTCTGGCAGGCGCGGTCCTTGCCGGCCTGCCCGTGGCCACGGCCTATCTGCTTTTCCAACGCCGCGTTACGCAGGCCATCACACTTTCAGCCGGGATCAAGGGGTAAACTATGGCATCGGTCGAACTTACAGGTCTCGCAAAGCGCTTCGGCGCGGTAGAGGTGATCCGCGGCCTTGATCTGTCGGTGTCGGACGGGTCGTTCTGCGCACTCTTGGGGCCATCGGGCTGCGGTAAATCCACCATGCTGCGGATGATCGCTGGGCTGGAAAGTGTCAGCGACGGCCAAATCCGCATCGGCAACGCCGAGGTGACCCATGTCGAACCCGCCAAGCGCGGCGTTGCGATGGTCTTTCAGAATTACGCGCTCTACCCCCACTTGACCGTGGCACAGAACATCACGTTCTCGATGTCTTTGGCGCGAGAGAGCAAAGCCAAACAGGCAGAAGCTGCAACCCGCGTGGCCAAAATGTTGCAGCTTGAACCTCTGTTGGGGCGGCGCCCCGCCGAACTGTCAGGCGGGCAGCGCCAGCGTGTGGCCATCGGACGCGCCTTGGTGCGCGACCCAAAGGTCTTTTTGTTTGACGAGCCCCTGTCTAACCTTGATGCGCTTCTGCGCGGGCAGATGCGGCTGGAACTGGCCCGCCTGCACGCTGATTTGGGCCGTACAATGGTCTATGTGACCCATGATCAGGTCGAGGCGATGACTTTAGCCGATAAGATTGTGGTGCTGGACAAGGGTAAGATCAGCCAAGCCGGCGCGCCACTGGATCTGTATAACGCCCCCGCCAACCGCTTTGTGGCAGGCTTTATCGGCTCACCCGCCATGAACTTCCTGCCCGCTCGGGCCAGCAGCACGGCCAAAGGCCTGCAAGTCACGCTTGGCGCTGCGAGCATGACGCTTCCGGCACGCGCCGCATTTGCTGGGGAACGTCCGATCGAACTGGGCGTGCGTCCGGAAGACGTTCGTCTGGCCAATTCGGGGGACGGAACTTTGCAGGGCCGCGTTGCTGTGGTCGAAGCCTTGGGCAACACGACCTTTGTTCATGTCGATACAGATTTCGGACAGGTAAATGTAGAATCCGATCCCGCCCTAAGGCTGGAAGCAGGCGTCAATGTTGCCTTGAGTTTTGAAACGGACAAAGTCCACGTCTTTGACGCCGAAGGGGCAGCCGTTCCAAAGCTTTGACGCATCGCCTACCGCCGAGATGCTAAATACTTTTGATTGCCTTTTGTGGGTGATTTGCGCCCCGCCAGTCCGCCATCAGCGCCCATGGAACAGCTATGCAGTCTCGATGCATGGCGTTATGATTTCTTTGCGAACTGAATGATCGGAGTGGTCGCGAACCGAATGGCGCTTGCGCAAATAGTCGCGACAGGACTTTGCCGCCAGAGGCGCGTCGCAATCGGGCAGTTGCACGCGGTCCGGAAGGGGAAGTGGCACGTCAGACACCTCGCCTTTCTTATAGATCGCCCACCTGGTTATGGCCTTTCGTGCCCACGCAGGTTCTTAGTCGGATGTTCCGCAGCGCTGAACCCGAAAGGTTGCGCTGGCCGTTTCATCCTAAATTCAGCCCCAACGATGCTTGATCGTCAATACGCCGGAGCAAATTGCATAATGCTGTGAT
>CAIQOV010000030.1 GCA_903873585.1 uncultured Rhodobacterales bacterium | reverse complement strand
ATCACAGCATTATGCAATTTGCTCCGGCGTATTGACGATCAAGCATCGTTGGGGCTGAATTTAGGATGAAACGGCCAGCGCAACCTTTCGGGTTCAGCGCTGCGGAACATCCGACTAAGAACCTGCGTGGGCACGAAAGGCGATAACCAGGTGGGCGATGGAAAAAAAAGTCGCGAGGTTTCGCACATATCTCTTCCCTTTCCGGACCGCGCGCAGTTGTTGAATGGCGACGCACTTCAAGCGGCACAATCCTTTCGTGACTAATTGCGCAAACGCCATTGGGTTTGCGTGGGGTGCCGCCATTTGGTCCTCCAGTTTAAATGTTAGTGCATTGTCTGCCATCTGCTCGCGGGTGAACCTCACGCTGCGATGTCTAATGTAGGTGCTTCAACGTATCCTGCCCCCGCAACCAACAATATCGCAGTTTCTGACACAAGCTCCCCCTGGGGAGCTTTTTGCGTTTGGGCGGTTTGGTGGATGATGGGGCCGAGGGCGCCGGTGATGGTGAGGGCGCAGCCTTGGGGTTGGGATTGCAGGGTGATCTCGGTGATAAGGGTGCGCAGGATGGTCATGGCATCGTAGATGGCCTCGGGATGGGTGAGTTGGGCGCGCAGGTCTTGGACCATGGCTTTGTAGTGTTGGCCAAGGTCTGACGGCAGGGCGATTGTGGCCTGCTCTGGCGCTGCGGCTTGGGCTGTCAGCTGTGACAGGGTGTCTTCGAGGGAGGCCAGGCGTGTGGTGAGAGCCGCGGAGGCCCGACCGGATGCTATGGCATCGACGATGTTTGTGATGGCGGTTTGGGTGGAAGCGATGCGGGCACCAAGCGCGCCGGTATCCGCGGCTTGGGCCTTGGTGAGGCTTGCTGTCTCTTCCACGCAGGCGGTGATGAAGGTTTGGGTCAGTTCTGGTGTGAGCAGGTCTGCCTGCAGGGATGAGAGGATGGCCTCCTCCAACTCTGGCTGGGCGATGCGCGCACGGTTCTCGCAGGTGCCTTTGTTTTTGCTTGCAGCGCAGCCGTAGTAATGCCCGCTGACCATGGTGACACCACCCCCACATCCGCCGCATTTGATCAGGCCTGAGAAGAGGTGCTTGGGGCGGCGGTTGGCCACATCCACACGCGGTCGGTCTGGCCTTGTGGCGCGGGTGCGTTTGGCTTGGGCCTTTTGGGCGGCCTCCCAAGTGGCAGGGTCAAGGATGGCGAGGTCTTGGACCTCTTGGGTGATCCACATCTCTGGCGGATTTGGGCGGGCCTGGCGCTTGCCGGTCGTGGGATCTTTGATGAACCGCTGGCGGTTCCAAATCAGGCGGCCAAGGTAAAGCATTGGCGCTGACGTCAGACACGACAATTCGTCTGTGCAGCAGCCAATTTTGCCGAGAATAAGCGAGGGCGTAAATGGTTCAGGGTTCTGAAAACCCCACCTCATGCCATGCGTGCTGGCTCAGCATCTTCAGGGGGCGGATATCGACGGGCGCAGCCAAAAGCCGATCCAGTTGCGAGAACAGCGGTTGCAGGTGCGGCATGGCAAGGTGGGCGTCTAAAGCTGCGCGGCTGGTCCAATTTTCGTAGAATACGAAAACGCAAGGGTTGGCTGCATCCACGTGGAAATCGTAGTTGATGCAGCCAGCCTCGGCGCGGGTGGGGGCGACTTGGGCGGCGAGCAGGGTTTGCAGTTCGGCGCGGGTTTCGGGGCGGGCGGTGACGGTGCCGATGATCGTGTACATCTCAGGCCCGTTTCTGGCTTAGCGCGACGGCGAAGATGATGATGGCGCCGCGGGCGATAAGCTGCTGGCTGAACTCCAGCCCCATCAGGATCAGCCCGTTGTTGATCAGCCCGATCATCAGCGCGCCCACGATGGTGCCAACAACCGTGCCCTTGCCGCCAAATAGGCTGGTTCCGCCAAGGACAGCTGCTGCGATGACCGACAATTCGTCGCCTTCACCCAATTGGAAGCGACCTGATTGCAAGCGCCCAGCATAAAGCATTCCGGCGATGGCTGCGGCGAATGACGACAGGACCAAGACCTTGAACTTGATGTTCGCCGTATCAATGCCGGAATAGCGCGCGGCTGTTTCGCCTCCGCCGGTGGCCAGCACGCGCCGGCCAAAGCCGGTGCGGCGCAGCACAAAATGGCCCAGTGCACCCGCAACAAGCATCCAGAACAGCAGAACTGGAACCGGCCCGATAGATCCGCCGCCAAAGGCCCAGGAATACCCTGGTGACAAGATCGGCACGGCAGCGGTGTCTGAAATCCACATGGCGACGCCCTTGGCGATGCCCATCATGGCCAGCGTGGTCAGGAATGACGGGATGCCGATGCGCGTGGTGAGCCAGCCGTTAAAGCAGCCCACAGCGATGCCCGTGGCCACGCCTGCCATGACCCCCGCAAAGGGCCCCGCCACAGCGATCGTCATGGCAACAGTTACTGTGGTTAGGCCAGCTACTGCACCAATCGACAGGTCAATCTCGCCGCTTGCCAGAACAAAGGTCATCACCACCGCCATCACGGCGATCATGGCCGTCTGGCGGATGATGTTCAAAAGGTTGGTCGGGTTTAGGAAGCCCTTGTCGCTTAACGTCAGGGCGAAGATCACAAAGATCACCACAAAGCCGATATAGATGATGTTCTGCCGCCAGTTGGCAAGGAAGGCAGGGATGCGCTCAGCCATGGGGGGTCTCCTGTGAAAGGGCCTTTTGGATTTCGATTTGCAATTGACGCTCAGCCGCTTGCAGGCGGTGGCCCAAGTCGGGCTCGGCTGGGTCATCCAGCGTGGCGCGGTCGATCATCTGATGCGCACGGCCATCGGCCATCACAAGGATGCGGTCGCAGGCAGTGAGAAGTTCGGACAGCTCTGAAGAGATCATCACGATCCCCTTGCCCTGCGCCGCAAGGTCGCGGACCAAGCGGATGATTTCTGACTTTGACCCGATGTCGATGCCCGCTGTGGGCTCATCCAGCACCAAAATATCGGGGTCGGTGGCCAGCCATTTGCCGATCACCACCTTTTGCTGGTTGCCGCCCGACAAGGTAGACACGGCATGGTCGCGGCTGGCCGTTTTGATCTGAAGCTGCGCGATCATGTTATCCGTGATTTTTTGCGCCTTGGCGCGGTCAACCACGCCTTTGGCAGAGATGCGGTTAAGCACGGCCAGCACGATGTTTGAGGCCACCGAATGCGCGGGAATGATGCCCTGCGTGGCCCGCGCTTCGGGCACAAGGGCCACACCTGCTTGGATTGCGTCAGCGGGTTTGCGGATCGACACGACTTCGCCGCGAATGCGCAACTCTCCCGCCGTGGCCGGTTCGATCCCCGCAATCACCCGCGCAAGCGATGAGCGGCCAGAGCCCAACAGACCCGCCAAACCCAGAACTTCGCCCCGATGCAGCGCAAAGCTGACATCGTGGGGCTTATGCACCCCGCTTAAACTGCGCGCCTCTAGCAACACCTCGCCCCGCGTTACAGCGCCGCGCTGCACATCGGCCAACCCTTTAGAGCGTTTGCCGACGATATGTTCGATCATCGTATCAATCGGCAGATCAGACAGCGGCGCTGTAATCACGTGCTTGCCATCGCGCAGAATGGTGGCGCGGTCGGCGATGCGGGCGATTTCGTCCATGCGGTGGCTGACATAGATCACCGCCACGCCTTGGGCTTTCAGCTTGCGCAGAAAGGTAAACAGGCGGTCCACATCCGACACAGCCAGCGCGGTAGAGGGTTCATCAAGGATCAAAACCTTGGAAGACTGGCTGATCGCCTTGGCAATTTCGGTCAACTGCTTTTGGCCAGCGCCAAGGGTGCCCACCACGGCTTTGGGGTCAACCTTGACCTCTAGCATGGCGAAGATTTCGGCGGCCTTCTTCTCGCAAGCCGCATCGTCCAGAAAGCCGCGCGCGGTGCGGGCCTCTCGCGTCAGGAAGATGTTCTGCGCCACACTTAGCGTGGGGATCAAGCTCATCTCTTGAAAGTTCATCGCAATGCCAGCGGCCCGCGAGGCTTCGGGCGTGTGGGTGGTCAGCGCAACACCCCCCACCACAATCGTTCCCGCATCGGGGCGATGCACCCCGTTCAGCACCTTCAGGATGGTCGATTTGCCCGCCCCGTTGCCGCCAAGAAGGGCGTGGATTTCGCCGAGCATAACCGCGAAATCCACGTTGTCCAAGGCTTTGACACCGCCAAAAGCCTTGGAAATGCCCTTCATGACGACGGCTGTCATTGGCCTACGGCCTCCCACAGACCGGTTTCGCCCGAGCGCAGCAGCGCGTCGGCGACCAGTTCACAGGCCAAGCCATCGGCGAAGTTGGGGCTGGGCTGTTTGCCCGTAGCGATGGCATCGAAGAAGTCATGGCATTCGACGATCTTGGTTTCCGAATAGCCAATGCCCAACCCCGGGATCGGCCAAAGCCCCGCCCCGTAAGGATGTGCCGGGCCAGTGTAAACAGTGCGAAAGCCGCGCGCATCGGCGGGATCATCGGCGAACATCACCTGTAATTCATCGCGCCGTTCGTAGTTGAACGCGATAGAGCCTTTGGTGCCGTGAATTTCCAGCGTGATAAAATTATTCCGACCCCAAGCGTTGCGCGTGGCTTCCAGCGAGCCTATCGCCCCGCTTTCAAACTTCAGCATCGAGACGACCTCGTCATCCACATCCACCTCGGCCCGCTCGCCGCCGGCAGATTTCTCGGATGCACCCAGCTTGTCGACCCCGCCTTGTTGCAGGGGTCGGGTTTTCACATAGGTGCGCGTCATGGCGTTCACGGCTGCAATGGGGCCCACCAAATAATGCGCCAGATCGACCACATGGGTGCCAATGTCGCCCACCGTGCCAGAGCCTGCGATCTTCTTTTGGAAACGCCACGACAGCGGGCCGTTTTCATCGGCGGACCAATCTTGCAGATAGGTGCCGCGAAAGTTCAAAATGCGGCCAATGCGGCCTTCGTCTATGTATTTCTTGGCCAAAGCCACGGCAGGCGTGCGGCGGTAGTTGAAAGCCACCATATGGATCACGCCCGCTTGGGCCACGGCTTGGGCCATGGCGCGCGCTTCTTCCACCGTGCGGGCAAGGGGCTTTTCGCAGATGATGTGCTTGCCAGCCTTGGCGGCGGCAATGGCAATCTCGGCGTGAACATTGTTGGGGGTGCAGATATCGACCACATCAATATCGGGGCGGGCAATGACGGCGCGCCAGTCGGACGAAGCCTCATCAAAGCCAAAACGTTGGCGGGCGGTTTCCGCCGCCGCATCGGTGACATCGACCACAACCTTGCGGTGCGGGATGGCAGGGGCGGGCCAGAAGAACATGGGCATGGCGGCGTAAGCCATGGCATGGGCCTTGCCCATGAACCCGCCGCCGATCATGGCAACGTTCATCACGTGGGTCATCATAACTCTCCTGAATTGGGCGTGGGCCGAAAGGTGCGCGGGCGGGGGAGCATCCGCCCGCGCGAGGTGGTCAGTTCACCATCGAGTTCTTGATGTTCTCGGTGGCTTCGGTCGAATAGACCTGCATCCAAGCATCCAGCAGGGTGTCATGCGACACCGGCAGGGCGGGCAGGGCGACAAAGGCCGGCGCGGGTTTGCCCAGCAGGCCATAGCCCGCAAGCATGGCTTCCACGATCCCGGCGTCATAGGGACGCTGCGCCCCCAGACCTTTGACAAAGCCGTTCTGCGCCATAGAAATCGCGACGTTTTCGCCCAGATCGCAGGTCGTGATGATCAGGTCATCGCGGCCAGCATTGCGTGCCGCCGAAATCACGCCCTCGGCAGGCATATCCCAGACAGCCCAGATGCCCTGAATTTCGGGGTGCGAGGTCAGCATGGCCCCTGCCGCCTTTTCCGCATCACCCGAAAAGTCGGGGCCGCCGATGCCCTGCTCGTCCACGATCTTGATGTCGGGATAGTCAGAGGCAATCGTCGCCTTAAAGGCCTCGTACCGCTGACGGGTCACAAAGAAGTCGGCAGCGTGGAAGACCAAGCCGATATTGCCCGCACCGTTCAGCGCCTTGGCCATCAGATGGGCCGAGGCGACGCCGTTGCCATAGTTGTCAGCCGAGACAACCGAGACATAATCCTTGCCCGCCGTCATACCAGCGGCGACGTTGTCCATGAACACGATCTTAACGCCCGCATCGGCAGCGGCCTTGTAGGCCGAGGCGGTCGCAGAGGGGTCTGTCGGGATCGACACAATGATCGACGGCTTTTGCGCCATGATCGTCTCGATGTCAGAGACCTGCTTTTCGGGTTTAAAGCCTGCATCGGTCACAGCGATGACTTCGATGCCCATGGCGGCGAACTGGGTCTGCAAGCCGTTGATCTGCGCATTGCTCCAGTCATTGCCGCCGATATGCATGACGATGGCGGCGGTCGCCTTCATCGCCTTGATCTGCGCCAATTCGTCATCCGTCAGGGTGACAGCCGAGGCAGGCGCGGGGTCTTCGCCGTTGGGGCCTTTGGACAGCACGCTGTCCACCAGCTTGGCCAAAGCCTCATCCGGCGTGGCATGGGCTGCAACGGTCATCAGCGCAAGCAGAGCCGCGCTGCCCAAAAGGCTGCGTCTTGTAATCATGGTCTTCCTCCCAGAAGTGGGGTTTTTACACCCCGGTTGTCAGTGGTTTTTCAAGTATTCCATGCTGATCCGCGCCCCTTCGGCGGGGTCGGGCCAAGCATCAAGTTCCGCGCAAACCCAGCCTTGGTAGCCGGTGTCGCGCAGGGCCTGCAGGATCGGGCCGGTGGGTATATCGCCGCGATCCAGAGGGGTGAAGGCGAAGGGATCCCGCTGGAACCCCTTCAAATGGACATAGGAAATCCGCTTTGCATGGTCGCGGATCAGTTGCGCCGGATCGCCCCCTGCGGCGGCAAGATGGGCGGTATCAGGGCAAAAATCGATGGCAGTCAGGTCGAAAATTTTGGCGACCGTTTTGGGCCCTTCGACGATGGTTGACAGGTGCGGGTGGTAATGCGCCCGCAGGCCGCGCGCTTGCGCCAAGTCTTTCACACGGTCCAAGGCTGCGGCGAGCTTGTGGTAGTCGCTTTCGCGGATGCCATCAAAGCGCTTGGCCCCGCCCCCCACCACCAGATGCGGCGCGCCCAGTTCGGCAGCGCGGTCTGCGGCGCGGGTCACGCGGGCCAGTTCTTCGGGCAAAATGTCGTCGAAGATGAAATTGCCGCCCGCATAGGCGGCGACCAGTTGCAGACCAGAATTGGCCAGCAGGCTGCGAAAGTCGGCGGCGGAATGGTCTAGAAGGTTGCCGTCAAACACCTCGACCCCTTCATATCCTGCCGCAGCAATCTCGGCAAAGGCGCGGTCCATTTGGCCATAGGTACGGTAGGCCAGCTGCGTGATCGAGGTGACCCCCACCGCATCCCCACCAAGCGCGCCCCAGCAATTGGCGTGATAGGCCAGCTTCCAAGCTGTCATGTTCCTCTCCTCCTCTGACCGGCCCTCCAGCCGATGTGTGGTTTGTAATGCTGATTTTCACATCAGGTCAATATAATTTCATACTAACAGGCAATACTTTTGTGGAATAAAAACAAAAGTATTGCCTTGATCAGACGAACGCCCCGATTTATCAAGGAAAAACGGAGGAGACATGGCGCAGGATTTCACCGAGATTTCTGGTCTGGCCCGGGGCAAAGGACGGCCCCGCGTGGCGGAAACGGCTGCGCCATCGCTGGTTGACCTGCTGAACATGATTCGCGCCGATGATCCAACGACCCGCCATGAGCTAGAGCGCAAAAGCGATTTGGGCCGCGCTGTCGTGTCAGATCGGCTGACCATGCTGGCCGATCTGGGCCTGATCGACGAAAGTGAACTTGGCACGGCCACAGGGGGCCGCGCGCCACGTTTGGTGCGGCTGGCGGCCAAACAGGGCCGCGTGCTGGTGGCCACGCTGGATCAATCGGCGCTGGGCGTCGGGGTGGCAGACCTGTCGGGCAAGCTGTTGACTGAACATCACGAAGCATTCGAACTGACCGCTCCGCCACAGGCTTTGGCCGAACGATTGATCACGCTGCTGCGCTGGTCGTTGGACAGGCAAGCCTCTCCAGCGGGGCTTTGGGGCATATCCTTGTCAGTGCCGGGTACTGTGCCGGGGTCTGTGGGCGATTTCCTGATGCGCACTCCCGCCGTTCTGCCCGCTTGGGAAGGCTTTTCGCTGGTCGAGATGCTGACCCGCAGCTTTGGTGCACCCGTCTGGATGCGCTCTTCGGTCGATACGATGACGATGGGAGAGTTGCATGGCGGCGCAGGTCAGGGCCTTGGGTCGATGCTGTTTATCAAAGTCGGTCGGCGGATTGGCGCGGGGATCGTGTCGGAAGGTCGGTTGTTTCGCGGGGCGCAGGGGGCGACTGGCCTGATTGGCGCGCTACCGGTGCATCTGGGCGACCGCACGGGCACGCTCGATGCACTGGCGGGGTCGGATATGATCCTGCGCGAGGGGCGCTTGGCCGCAGAAACGGGGCGCAGCGCATTCTTGGCGGACCATCTGCGGCGCGGCGGCGAGATCACCGCGATTGACGTGGCACAAGCCGCCCAAATGGGCGATGCGGCCTGTGTCGACATCCTCACCACTTCGGGGCGCTTGATAGGTCAGGTGGTGGCGACCCTAGCCAACACGCTGAACCCCGAGGTGATCGTGCTTTCGGGTGCCATCATGCAAACCAATGACATCATCCTCGCCGCCGTGCGCGAGACGGTCTACGGCGCAAGTCATCCTTTGGTCACCCGTGATCTGCGCATCATCCGCAGCCAAATGGGATCATCAGCAGGGCTGGTGGGGGCGGCGCGGGTTGGGGCGGAATTGCTTTTTGCGCCAAGCTTTCTGAAGGATTGGGTCATGCAGGGCAGTCCTTTGAAACACCCTGGTTTTGCTGCCTTTCGCGCAGAGCTTGATGTCGCCCCACCCCCGCCCCCTCTCTCTCCGCCCCCGTCACGAGGTGCGCTATGACAATTTCCGGCCTAGGGCCCCACGGCGAACGCGCCGCCCCACCCGAACGTGTCACCCTGCTGCCTGAAGACAAGGCTGCGGCCAAAGCACGGGGCTTTCGGGTGGCCGTGGTGCTGCACACGCTGGAAAGCGATTGGGCACGCCAGCAATTGTCGGGGATTGTCGGGGTGTTGGGCGATTGCGGCACAGTGGTGACCCATGTGATCGACTGCGGCTTTTCCCCCACCGAGCAGGTCAAGGCGCTGGATGGGTTGATGGCGCAAAAACCCGACGCGGTGATTTCGCTGCCCGTCGCCAACCAAGAGGTGGCATTGGCCCATGCGCGGCTGGCAGAGGCTGGCATCAAGCTGATCCTGTTGGACAATGCGCCCACTGGATTGCTGCCCGGCACGCATTACGGCACGCTTGTGTCGGCCGATAATTTCGGCCTAGGCCTGATCGCCGCTGAAGGCCTGTCGCCCCATTTGCCACAGGGGGCCCAAGTGGGCCTGCTGGGCTTTGTCGCAGATTTCTTTGCCACCAACGAACGCGAGATTGCCTTTTCGCAATGGATGCAAACCCGCCGTCCTGACGTAACAATCCGCCAAGAGGGTTTTGCCCGCATCGAAGATGCTGCACCAAAGACCGAGGCACTGCTTGCGGCCCATCCCGACCTTGCCGGCCTGTTTGTTGTCTGGGACACACCCGCGCTGAAATCGGCCGAGGTCTTGATACGCCAGAAAAGGCCGATACCGATGGCGACCGTAGATCTTGGCGAGCAAGCCGCCATCGGTCTGGCCCAAGGTGCGCCCTTTGCCGTGATCGCGGCCCAGCAACCCTATCTGCAAGGCGTTGCCGCAGCCCAAACCACGGTTCTAACCCTGCTTGGGCGCCTAACCCCAGCGTGGATCGCGCTGCCCGGCATTGTTGTTACGCGCGAGAATGTCGTCGAAAGCTTTCAGCGCATCTGGCGCACCCCCGCCCCGCAATCGGTGCTAAAAGCTGTGGGGCTGATTTCCTGAAGGCCGTTGACTGCTTTCAAGTTGACTGTGAAGCCCCAGCGCTTGGAACAGCGGTGATTTTTCTGCGAAGCAGGCGCGATCATTTAGCAAAACGGTGCGGCGATGCAAAGGCCGCGAAGCAGCGTTTTGCCAACCTCCGTTTTGGATCGGCATCAAAGAGAACCATTTTGTTGTTCCTGCAGGAACATAAGCTACCGGTTCGCGGCTACACCAACAAATGATCAGTTTGGTCCTTGAATGTCGTCTAAATGCTACTCAACAATTGGACAAGGGCTTGAAGGTCTTGCCGCGAGATCGATTGTAAGCGCTTCACCGTATCCTGCCCCCGCAACCAGTAACACCCTACAAAAGACGCCGTTCGCGGTGGCTTTGCATGTGTGGTCTTCGCGTTGTCACATAACGCCAATCTGGCGCCCAGCTCCGCGAAGAGCTCAATCTTGCGGCCTCCGTTTGCGGTTGGGTCGGTGGTTAGGATTAGCTTGTCGATCAGCCCAGCAGCGCTTTGGCGGTTTGCTCGTCAGTGACTAGCGTCGTTGGTCCGATGGTTCGAATGGTGGCCCGAATGGCGTTGAGCTTGTCTTTCCCACCCGAGATTAGCACCCGTTCGGGCGTGCGGCGCAGTCGCGCAAGGTTGACAGAGATGACGCGGCTGTTCACCTCGTGATCAACCAATTCGCCGTTTTGGTCGATAAAGTTATACAGCACATCCCCGATGGCACCTGCTTCAATCAGCGAACGGCGGTCAGATTCTGAAAGATAGCCTGTCCGGTAGCTTGTGGTCATTGAACTGATGCCACCGCAAGACAGCAGTGCCATATCCAGTTTGTCAGCCATCTCGAAGATCGCAGACAGACCGCAGCGTTCTAACAAAGCGTGTTTGGTTTCTGGGCTATCGACCACGGCAGGGGCGGGGATCAAGAAGCCCTCGCCCTGAAAGAGTTCAGCAAATTGCCAAGCGAATTCTGCTGGGTTGAAGCGGCGCGCAGCAGCGATACCGCCGAGCAGCGACACAACACGAAAGTCATCCAGCGTGGCGCCCGTGATGAAGGGCAGGGTGTTGAACAAAGTGCGGCCCCAGCCGACCCCCACTGTCATGCCAGCGCGCATTTCACCCGAGATAAAGTTGCCCGCAGCGGCGGCAATCACCTTGACTGGATCGGCGTCAGCGTCAGCGCAAGGGGCCACGATAACTCGGTTAATGCCAAAGCGGGTTTCTACCTCGCGCTCTAACAGCAGAACGTCGATCAGGGGGGCGGCGATGGTGATGCGCACTTCATTGCGACGACGGGCATCGGCCAAAAGGCGCACCACCATGACCCGACTGATGCCAAGCTGGGTGGCTATGTCATTCTGGGTCAAGCCCTCGACATGGTAAAGCCATATCGCCCGCGCCCGAAGCCTGTCTGCTTCGCTTTGAATGCCGACGCTATGATGTGCAACTTCCATGACAGGTTCAGCCTTTTGATCAGCCCACGGGTTCGGCAGAGCGGATCATCCGATGGATAATCCGCGCCACCCGTTCTGGGTATTCTATTTGTGGAATATGCCCTGCTCCGGCCAGAAGATGAAGCGCGAATTCGCCGTCGGCCCTTATGGCGTGGGTATGGGGGATAATGTGGTCGCTGCGACCCCAAATAATCTGCAAAGGGAAATCAGCACGTTGCAAAGCTGGGCGCAGATCAAAGGCTTGCACGCCATCAGGAAACAACGCCTGCGCCATATCCGCCTGACAAGCACGCAGCGCGCCATCGGCCCGCATACGCATCGCCGCGCGGGCATAATCATCGCTGATGCCCTGCGGCGTGGCGGTCAACCGGCGCAGCCATGGGGCCAAACTTTCAACACGGCTGGCGCGAACGATGCCGTTCAGGGCCGCGGCATCAATCTCGGGCCCAAGGCCGGCGGGGGCGATCAGCGTCAGGCTGGCAATGCGACGGCCGCGAATATCGGCCAAGGCCAGCGCAAGGGCTGCGCCAAGCGAGTGGCCGACAAGGTGAACGCCTTCGCTGTCGCGTGTGGCTTCGTCGAAGGCTTCGACCACCATGCGCGACAGGTCTTGAAAGCTGTTCACCTGCCGCTTGGGCGATTTGCCGTGGCCGGGAAGGTCGATGCGCAGCAACGGTGCACTTGCGCCAAGCGCCTTTTCCAGCGGGGCCCATGATTGGCTGTCAGCGGTGAAGCCGTGCAACAGGACGATGGGTTTACCTTGGCCATTGCGGCGCGAGATATGCAGGGGGCCAGTCTCGCGGCTCCAGCCCGTCGCGACTGGCGTATCGGGGGCCATGCGTGATGCGACCTGCCCTGTCACATCCGCCTGTTGCACGCGGCCAAGCGGGCCGGTGCCCGTCACTTCGGAAAGGGTCACCCCTTGGTCGCGGGCCGCTTTGCGTGCGGCGGGGGTGGCGCGGGTGCCCATAGATGTCGGAATTTGTGCCGGTTGTGCGGCAATCGTGGCAGCTGCTTGGGGCGAGACTGTTTCGGCAACGGGTGCTTTGACATTTCTGACGGGGGCTTGGCCTGCGGCCATGCCTTCGGGGTAGATCCATGCCAAGGTGCTGCCCACCGGCACTTTATCGCCAACTTTCGCGGTGATGTGATGCAAGCGCCCTGTTGCAGGAGCTTCTACTTCCATCGCGGCCTTGTCGGTTTCAATGTCAAACAGTGCCGCGCCGCGTTGCACCATGTCGCCTTCTGCCACATGCCAGACGGCCAGCGTGCCATGCGTCATGTCCATGTCGACCTTGGGCAGGATCACTTCGGTTGGTTGCGACCCCGCCACTACCGATGGCGCGGTAGGTTCAGCCGCAGTTGTGGCTTCAACCTTTTCCCCTTCAGCGTAAAGCAAGGCAATCGTCGTGCCGACAGCCACCTTATCGCCTGCGCGGGCTGCGATCTGGTGCAGGTAGCCAGTTGCGGGCGACTCAACCTCCATCGCGGCTTTGTCCGTTTCAATGTCAAACAGCGGCGCGCCTTTTTGCACCAATTGCCCTTCAACCACGTGCCACGTGGCAAGGGTGCCGTGTGACATATCCATATCCACCTTGGGCAGGATGACTTCGACCGGCATTATCAGACCTCACGCCGAACAATGCGGCGGGCGGCGGCCTCGATCGTGTCAACCTGTGGCACAGAGGCACGTTCTAGATCGGGGTTATAGGGCACGGGCGCATCGGCAGCGCCAAGGCGCAAGATCGGCGCGTCAAGATAATCGAAAGCATCGCTTTCCGCGACCATCGCGCTGATTTCTGCGCCCACACCGTAGGCCTTTACACCCTCGTACACCACCAAAAGCTTGCCCGTCTTGCGCACCGAGGTGAGGATGGTGTCGCGGTCAATCGGACGAATTGAGCGCAGGTCAATCACCTCGGCTTGAATGCCATCGGCAGCCAGTCTTTCCGCCGCCTCTAAGGCGCGGTGCAGCATGATGGACCCTGCAACGATTGTCACATCTGTGCCTGTGCGGCGCACGAGTGCTTTGCCAATCAGGGTCAGATAGTTGCCTTCTGGAACGTGCCCGCGCGTCTTATACAGAAGTTTATGTTCAAAGATCATCACGGGGTCGGGGTCGGCCAAGGCCGCTAGCAGCATCCCTTTGGCATCTTCGGGCGTTGCGGGTTGCAGCACCTTTAGCCCCGGCACATGGCCAAACCAAGCCTCGATGCTTTGGCTGTGCTGGGCGGCAGCGCCGGTACCCGATCCTGACGGCATGCGAAACACCACGGGAACCGATGCCTCTCCGCCCAGCATATAGCGCAGCTTGGCGGCTTGGTTGACGATCTGTTCCATGGCGAGCATGGCGAAATCGGAAAACTGGAATTCGAAGATCGGCTTCAGCCCTGTCAGCGCCGCCCCCACAGCCACGCCTGCCCCACCCAGTTCGGAAATTGGCGTGTCCATCACGCGGTCGGGGCCAAAGCGGTCGATCAGGTCGAGCGTGACTTGAAAAGCCCCGCCGTATACCCCGATGTCTTCGCCCATCAAAATCACCGTCGGGTCGGCCTGCATGGCAAGGGCCATGGCTTCACGGATCGCCTCGGCATAAGACAAGACGCGTTCGCCAGTGTCAGCCGATGTCACGGGGGTGGATGCGACGTTCATATTCAAGCCTCTGCGTAGACATACCGGGTGACTTCGGACAGGTGCGGCGCGGCACTGGCCTTGGCAAATTCGATGCCCTTTTGCACATCGGCCACCGCTTCAGCGGCAATGGCATCAGCACCGGCGTCGTCCAAAATGCCATGTGCGATCAGTTCAGCGCGGAAACGGGCGATGGGGTCTTTGGTCATCCACGCCTCGATCTCGTCCTTGGTGCGGTACCGGTTGCGGTCGGATTTGGAGTGGCCGCGCCACCGGTAGGTCAGGTTTTCGACAAGGCTCGGCCCCTCACCCGCACGGGCGCGGGCGATGGCGATGTGCAGCGCTTCGGCGACAGCCGAGAAATCGTTGCCATCGACCGTAACACCGGGCATCGCATAAGCGGCGGCGCGCTGCGAGATGTGCTTGACGGCGGTGGAACGCGCCGTGGATGTCGACATCCCGTAATCAACACCTTACGTTTAAGAAACTTAGAATATCGTGGCCTACGTCGTCATCGGTCATGCTTTGCCTCCCAAGTTAGCAAATTGCCCGTGCAAACGGTTGCAAATAGAAGATGGCAGCTATTTTTTGCGCGGCAAAGCTTTTTCAGCTGAGGTGCGTTGGGATTTGGTTTGGCCCGACAGCCTGTCCGCCGCCGCCCGCGCATCAAAGTGGAAGTAGCTGCGCTGAAGCATGGCCAGGCTGGTGCCCATGTTGTCAGCCAGTTCCTGCGCATTGCGCTCGTCCTGCACCTGCCGTGTGGCATAGCTGTGGCGGCAACTGTAGATGCCACGATTGCGCCCAGACTTGGGATCTTTGCGCAGCCCCGCCAAGTTCAGCACGCCTGCCACGCCACTGTCGAAGGTGTTGAACATGGCACCATCGGGCAGGGCCATGACAAAATCCTCCGGCCCAGCATTGGGGCATCGCAGTTTGCGGCGTTCCAGCACATAGCGCACTGTGCGCAGCGGCACCATGTAACGGCAGCCGGTCTTGCCCTCCACATAAAGCTCAACCATTTCCACCCCAGCCTTGGATTGGAAGAAGGCCACATCTTTCCACCGCAGGCCGCGCATGACCTTGGTTTTCTCATCACGCTTGAACAGTTCATGTTCGCGCAGGCCACTGTTGAACATGATCAGCAGATAATCCTGCACGGCCTCGCGCCGCCACCGTTCCTTGGTGCCGATGCCATCTGCTTTGACCCATCCAGTCATGAAGTGCCTGAGCGCCACATATTCATGCCGTTCGAAATGCGGATAGGCTCGTTCGCGTGTTTCCCGCTTGGTCAGCTTGACGTTGGCCACCTCAGGGATTGACCCAGCCTTCATCCATTCTCTGCTGCATGCAAATTTGAGGATACCCCGCAGCGGCACGTTTTCGCCGTTGATGGTCTGCGGGCTGGGCGCTTTGGCCTTGTGCGCCATCTTGCGTTT
>CAIQOV010000029.1 GCA_903873585.1 uncultured Rhodobacterales bacterium | reverse complement strand
CCGGCCGCTAGGGTTTCACCGAGGCGCAAATACTCCGCGGGGGTCTGGGGGGCGCGCAGCCCCCCAGCCTTCGCCCAGCAAAAAGCCCGCTGATTTCAGCGGGCTTTTTGCTGGGTATCAAAGGGGTGCGGCGACCTCGGGGAGGAGGTCGAGGTCGCCGCTGGTCCGGGGGCCTCAGGGAGGAGGACAAGGCCCGCGTACACCGTAAGGCGCAAAGATCAGCGCCTGAATTCCGCGACGGTGCCCGGGGGAGGAGGCTGGGCGCCGCCGCACTTGGCCTTTACCCGGGGAGGAGGTCGGGGTCAGGCGAAGAAGAAAGCGGCACCCTCAGGGAGGAGGTTGAGGATGCCGCTGGTCCGATAGCCCAAGGGAGGAGATTTGGGCCGCCGAAGTTTGGCCCGTTGAGGGCCGTGTAGAAAAGCGACGATGCCAGGGAGGAGGAGAGCACCGCCGCACTTGACCAGTGACTTGCAGGGAGGAGGTTGCAAGTCTGGGGCAAGATTAAACCTTGTAAGCCGCCTCACGCGCCACATCGGCGATATTGGCGCGGCTAAGACCCAAATCGGACAGATCACGGTCCGACAACTGGTTCAGCTCGAACAGCGTCTGATTGAAGACGCGGCGGTTGGCGATCAGATCTTTCACGCCGGTCACCAAAGCGACGAAACGATCAGAAAAGCTCACATGCGCCGCGCGGGTCGTATTCATATATGCCATTTTCAGCCTCACATTCTTTCTGTCACGACGGGCCTGTCTGTCACTGTTTGATCAGGTCCGTCGCTGTTAGGGCAAACATGGGGCAAATGCTGCACCTGCACAATACACCCATCCCTCAATGCCGCCATGCACCAAGCGCATGGCTGGCTGTCAAAAAATCTTCATGTTAATCAATATCCTCGCTTATTTGTTAGGCGGAATGCGAAGACAGGCTTGCCCTTTGCCCCAAAGCGCCACACCTTAGCTATGCTGTATTTGCAGGAGAATGACATGGAACCGACCCGCGATCTGGTGATGGCGACCTTGGCGCAGATTGCCACCCCGACCGGTGGCACGCTGGTGGGCGATGATCTGATCCGCGCCTTGGTGGTCGAGAGCGGTTCTGTGCGTTTTGTGATCGAATCGCCTTCAAGCGACCATGCGCGCAGCATGGGTCCAGCACAGCAAGCCGCCGAAAAGGCGCTGCGGGCTTTGCCGGGGGTGTCATCGGTTCAAATCGTGCTGACAGCCCATGGCCCTGCCGCCAAACCCGCCGCCGCTGCGGCAGAGCCGCCCTCGCTAAAGGTTGGCGGCCATCCGACACCGCATCAAGGCGGGCCTGCGCGGGTGTCTGGGGTGGATCGGATCATTGCCATCGCCTCGGGTAAGGGGGGGGTGGGCAAGTCTACTGTGGCGTCGAACCTTGCGGTTGCCTTGGCGCGGCAGGGGCGCAGGGTGGGGCTGTTGGATGCCGACATCTACGGCCCCTCGCAGCCGCGCATGATGGGCGTGTCAAAGCGCCCTGCGTCACCCGATGGCAAGACAATCGAACCCTTGCACGCCCACGGCGTGACGATGATGTCGATTGGGCTGATGTTGAAAGAGGATGAAGCGGTCATCTGGCGCGGCCCGATGCTGATGGGCGCTTTGCAACAACTGATCAACCAAGTCGCTTGGGGGCGGTTGGATGTGCTGGTGATCGACCTGCCGCCCGGCACGGGCGATGTGCAACTGACCTTGGCACAGCGCACCCATCTGACAGGGGCCATTGTGGTATCCACCCCGCAAGACGTGGCCCTGCTGGATGCGCGCAAGGCGCTGGATATGTTTGACAAGCTGAAAGTGCCGGTGCTGGGCCTGATCGAGAATATGTCGACCTATATCTGCCCCAACTGCGGGCATGAGGCGCATATCTTCGGCCACGGCGGCGTTGCGGCCGAGGCGATGAAGTTGAACCTGCCGTTCTTGGGCGAACTGCCCCTGAACCTAGAGGTGCGCATGGCGGGTGATGCGGGAACCCCGATTGCCGCGACCGACAGCCCCTTGGGCGAGCCTTATGCCCGCCTAGCGCGCCGGTTGATTGACGGCGGCATGGGCTAAGCCGCCGCGCAGGTATTTGCGCGCCGCACCAACGATTGCAGATGAGAGCAAAGGGCAGGGCAGTCGCCTTCAATGGGGTGATTCGCGCGAAGTGTTCGGGAAAACGCTCCACTAGGGCGGAAAAAGTTGGGAAAAGCGGTATTTTCTTTGGTTCAAGGCGGTTGCGTCTTGGGCCAGCGTGTTTGGCATTTCCTAAATGTAGAAGTCACGCTTCCTAACCCTACAATATATAGAATTTCTCAACGCTTTGTCGGGCGAGTTTTTCGCCTTTAGCGCAAAGTGGGGCGTTTTCCCGAAATTTCCCTTGAAATGGCGGCCAATCCCGTTCATACATAATCCCAAGATGCGGGCAGCACTTTAGGGCGGACGATACGACCCAAAATAAAGAGCCAGAGGCAGGTTCATCAGGCGCCCAAATCGAAAGAAGAAATGTTTCCGGCCCGCGGCGCGACCTACGTCTCCCCCAAGGCGGCGCGCGAAGTTGGACGCCCAGCGATGGGACAGACGGCGGACCCGGCGGTGGCAGCGGCAGGGTTCGCCGTTTTTTGTTTTACGCCCAGCGATGGGTTAAAGGGAGGCGCGCAGCGCCGTGGCGACAGAGACGTTCAGGGGCGAACACTACCTGAAGGTAGATTCCAAGGGCCGCGTGATGCTGCCCGCTCCCTTTCGTCATGTCTTTGATCTTGCAGACAAACCCCTTGCCGGTGCTGGCTTTCAGATGTTGCTGATTTACGGCGGCAGTGATCGCCCCTTTGTCGAAGGTTACACCCAAGCGGGGGCCGAGGATTTAGATCGCCGGATCAGCCAGTTGCCCATGGGATCGGAAGAATACGATCTGGCCAATGCGATTTTCTATGAACAATCCATTGGCGTTGAAACCGACAAAGACGGCCGCTTTAGCCCGCCGCCGCAGGTGCGCGAAAAGCTTGACCTGCCCAAGGACGAGGTCGAGGTGGTTTTCATCGGCTCGAAGCACTCTTTCCGGATGTGGCGCGCTGATACCTATCGGGCAGAGCGCAAGCCTGCGATCCGTGCCTTGGAAACCAAGCTTTTGGCGGGGGCGGACCCGCTTTCGCTGCTTAAGAACACAGTCTAGGGGGCCGATGTGCACACAAGCGATCCTACATCCGGTCGCAAGGCACATATTCCGGTTTTGCTGCGGCCTTTGCTGGCAGCCGTTGCGCCTGTTTCCGGCGTTTGGCTGGACGGCACCTTTGGCGCGGGCGGGTATGCGCGCGGCCTGCTAGAGGCGGGCGCGGCCAAGGTGATTGGCATCGACCGCGACCCTTTGGCGCATCAGATGGCGGCCGCTTGGGCGGGCGAGTTTGGCGACCGGCTGCGGTTGGAAGAGGGCACCTTTTCGGATTTAGACACGTTGGCGGGGGAACCCTTGGACGGGGTGGTTTTGGATCTTGGCATCTCCTCGATGCAGATCGACCAGCCGGAGCGCGGTTTTTCTTTCCAAAAAGACGGCCCGCTGGATATGCGGATGAGCCAAAAAGGGCCTTCGGCTGCCGATTTGGTGAACCACGGGTCGGAAGCCGAAATTGCTGATATTCTGTATCACTACGGCGAAGAGCGTGCCTCGCGCCGCATCGCGCGCGCCATTGTCGAGCACGCCGCGAAAACGCCGTTTGAAACCACGCTGCAACTGGCCGAAGTGATCGCGCGCTGCCTGCCGCGCCCCAAGCCCGGCCAAAGCCATCCGGCGACGCGCAGCTTTCAAGCCCTGCGCATCGCGGTCAACGCCGAGTTTACCGAACTGGCGCAGGGGCTTGCGGCGGCAGAACGCGCGCTGAAACCCGGCGGGATTTTGGCGGTTGTGACCTTTCACAGCCTTGAAGACCGCATCGTCAAACGCTTTTTCCAACTCGCCTCGGGCACTGAAGCCAATACCAACCGCTATGCCCCAGCGCGGGCAGAGACCACGGCGCGCTTCACCTTGATGACCAAGCGCGCCATTGACGCAGACGAAGAAGAACTGGCCGAAAACCCCCGTGCGCGGTCGGCCAAGCTGCGCATCGCACGGCGCACCGAAGCCGCGCCGCAGGCCGTCGCTATGGCCGATATTGACGTTCCCTTGACCCCAAAGCCCACCTCTGCCCGCAAAGGAGGCCGCTGAATGCGTGCGCTTCTATCGACCCTTTCCTTCATCGCGGTGATGGCTTTGGCCTTTTGGGCCTACCGCGAAAACTACGCGACCCAGACCCAGTTGAAAGAGATGGCCAAGGTCCAAGACCAAATCGCAGCCCTGCGCGATGAGATTGCGATGCAAAAGGCCGAATGGGCCTATCTGAACCGCCCGACACGGCTGCGTGATCTGGCGGCGATGAACTTTGACCGGCTGGGCCTGATGCCGATGGCCCCGTTGCAACTGGCGTCTGTGGCCGATGTGGCCCAGCCTGTGGCCCAGTCGTTGATGATGGCCGGCACAGATCAAAGCGACGGCGTTTTGGCCCCGCTTCTGGTTGGGTCTGAAGGGGCGCAAATTCCATGATCCGAACGCCGCTGCGCCCTTTGGCCCGCATACTTGATGCCCGCGCCAAGGGTCAAAACCCGGATGTGATCGAAAAAGAGAACCTTGCAGCGCGCAATGATGCTTTGCGCGACAGGTCGCGGGCACGGGCTGAAAAGCGGTTGATTTTGCTGGCGCTGTGCTTTTTTGCGTCTTTTACGGTGATCGGAACGCGGATGGGCTCGCTTGCCGCCTCGACCCCGACAGAGCCGCGCTCTGCGGCGGGCGGGTCTGAGATTTCTGCCCAACGCGGTGATATTGTTGATCGTTCGGGCCGTATTTTGGCCACGAATATGTTGACTTATGCGCTTTATGCCCAGCCGCGCGATTTGGTTGATCCGGCCCACGCCGCCGCAGCTTTGGCGGCAATTTTTCCCGAAATGAATGCCAATGACTTGCTGCGCCGCTTCACTGACGGGCGCAGTTTTGTTTGGGTGCGCAAGGTTTTGTCGCCCGAGCAAAAGCAAATGGTGCATGAGATCGGCGATCCGGGCTTGTATTTCGGCCAGCGCGAAATGCGCCTTTATCCCAACGGCAACTTGGCGGCCCATATTCTGGGTGGCACGGCGTTTGGGGCCGAAGGGGTGAACTCGGCGCAGGTGATCGGTACGGCGGGATTGGAAGCGGCGCAACAGGCGCGGTTAAGCGATCCGGCGCAGTCGTCAACGCCTTTGACGTTGTCCATTGACCTGACCTTGCAAGCCACTGTGGAAGAAGTCTTGTCAGCGGGGATGACCACGCTGCATGCCAAAGGCGCTGCCGCCATTTTGATGGATGTGCACAGCGGAGAGGTTCTGGCCATGGCCAGCCTGCCCGACTTTGACCCCAACGACCGCGGCGCAGTGGTTGCGACCCATGATCAGTCGGACAATCCTTTGTTCAACCGCGCGGTGCAGGGTGTTTACGAGTTGGGATCCACCTTCAAGATCTTTGCCGTAGCGCAGGCGATGGATCTGGGGCTGGTAACACCCGATACGCAGATTGACACAGCCCAGCCTTTCCGCGTTGCAGGCTATCCGATTAACGAATTTGACGGGCACAACTACGGCCCGACGAAAAGCGTTTCGGATGTCATCGCAGTGTCGTCTAACATCGGCGCTGCTCATATCGGATTGATGATCGGCGGCGAACGGCAAAAGCAATTCCTGACCAGTTTGGGTTTGCTAGACCCGCCCCAGATTGAACTGCTCGAGGCGCATTCCGCCGCGGCCCAGTTTCAAGCGCCATGGGGCGAGATTGCCACCGTCACCGCCTCGTATGGGCACGGGGTTGCCACCAGCCTTTTGAACCTTGCCGCCGCCTATGCCACAATTGGCAACGGGGGCAGCAAGGTGACGCCCACATTGTTGCATTCCGATCACCACACCCAAGGCCCGCGCGTGATCACCGAGGCGACAGCTAGGGCCTGCGTCACCATGATGCGCCGTGTTGTGACCGATGGGACGGCGACCTTTGCCAATGTTCCGGGCTATCAAGTGGCGGGTAAGACCGGAACCGCCGAAAAGCCCAAGAAAACCGGACGGGGCTATGACAAAGAGAAGGTGATCAACACCTTCGCGTCGGTCTTTCCGGCCAGCGACCCGCAATATGTCTTGATCGTGACCTTGGACGAACCGGTGGAAATGGCCGGCCCCAAGCCCTTGCGCACCGCAGGCTATACCGCCGTGCCCGTGGCGGCAGAGATTATTCGCCGCATCGGGCCTTTGGTCGGCCTGCGCCCGATCATCGAGGATGCGGCCTTAACAGCGCCCAAACAGCCCGTCGCGCAGGAGTAGGCGATGCCCGCACCCCACCCCAAACCGCTGTCGCACTTGGGCCTTTCCGCGCGCGGCGGGCGTGATCCGCTATTGGCGGGCCTGACGGCGGATAGCCGCGCCGTGCGGCCGGGTTTTTTGTTTGCGGCCTTGCCCGGATCGGCTTTGCATGGGGCGAGCTATATCGCCAAAGCGATTGAGGCAGGTGCCGCGGCCATCTTGACCGACGCTATGGGTGCCAGCCTTGCGCAAGCAGCGCTTGACGGTGCGCCAGTTGCCCTTGTGGTGGCGCAAGACCCGCGCGAGGCTTTGGCCCGCGCCGCAGCCCTGTGGTTTGGTGCACAACCTGCCACGATGGTGGCGGTGACGGGCACCAACGGCAAAACCTCGACCGCGACGTTTTGTCGGCAAATTTGGATGCAGCTTGGCCATGCGGCCATAAACATCGGCACGACAGGGGTGGAAGGCGCTTGGGCCGCGCCGTCATCGCATACCACGCCAGATCCCCTTACCCTGCACGACATGTTGGCCAATGCCGCCCAAGCCGGAGTGACCCATGCCGCGATGGAGGCGTCAAGCCACGGGCTTGACCAGCGCCGGATGGACGGTGTGCGCCTGAAGGCTGCGGGGTTCACCAACTTTACCCAAGATCATCTGGATTATCACAAGACGTTCGAGGCGTATTTTGCCGCCAAAGCGGGCCTGTTCAGCCGCCTTTTGCCGCCCGATGGCACTGCGGTGATCAATCTTGACGATCCAAAGGGCGCGGACCTTGCCGCTATCGCCCGCGACAAGGGGCAGGAGCTGATCACCGTGGGCCACGGGGTTGAGGCGGATTTGCGCCTTCTGGCGCACCGCTATGATGCCACGGGTCAAGATCTGCGGCTTTCGTTTCAGGGTGTAACCTATCAAACGCGCCTGTCACTGATCGGTCGGTTTCAAGCCGAAAATGTCGCCCTTGCCGCAGGCTTGGTGATCGCCGCAGGCGCGCGGGCGGGGGATGTTATGGCAACTCTGCCGGCGCTGACGGGTGTGCGCGGGCGGATGCAACTGGCCGCAACGCGCAAGAACGGGGCTTCGGTTTTTGTCGATTACGCCCACACGCCTGATGCTATCGCCACCGCCTTGCAGGCTTTGCGCCCGCATGTGATGGGGCGGATTGTGATTGTGTTTGGCGCGGGGGGCGACCGTGACACCACCAAGCGCCCGTTAATGGGGCAGGCGGCGCAAGATCACGCTGACGTTCTTTTTGTGACCGACGACAATCCTAGAAGCGAAGATCCGGCCCTGATCCGCGCCGCCATCCTGCAAGCTTGCCCCGAAGCCACCAACGTAGGCGACCGCGCCGAAGCCATCTTGCGCGGCGTGGATGCGCTGGGGGCGGGGGATGCTTTGCTGATCGCGGGCAAGGGCCATGAAACCGGTCAGATCATCAAAGGCGACATTTACCCCTTTGACGATGTGGAACAGGCCAGCATTGCCGTGGCCGCTTTGGACGGTGTGATATGACCCAAGCCCTTTGGACCTCGGCCGAAGCGGTGGCGGCGACGGGGGGCACCACCACCCGCGCTTGGACAGCAAGCGGTGTGTCAATCGACACGCGCAGCCTGCAACCGGGGGATTTGTTCGTGGCGCTGAAAGATGTGCGGGACGGGCATGAGTTTGTCGCGCAGGCGCTGTCAAAAGGGGCGGCTGCGGCGATTGTCAGCCATATTCCCGACGGGCTTGACCTTTCGGCCCCCTTGTTGATCGTGCCCGATGTCTTGGCAGCGCTTAGCGCCCTTGGCGCTGCGGGCCGCGCGCGAAGTGCGGCGAAAGTGGTGGGGGTGACAGGGTCGGTCGGAAAAACCTCGACCAAGGAAATGCTCCGAGCGATTTTGGGCGGGCAGGGCCGTGTTCATGCAGCCGAGGCCAGCTATAACAACCATTGGGGCGTGCCCTTGACGCTGGCACGCATGGCGCAAGACGCCCAATTCGCTGTGATCGAAATTGGCATGAACCACCCCGGAGAAATCGCCCCGCTGGCCCGCTTGGCCCGCCCGCATGTGGCCCTAATCACCACGGTGGCGGCGGCCCATCTTGAGGCGTTTGGCGATGTTGCGGGCATTGCCCACGAAAAGGCCGCGATCTTTGAGGGGCTAGAGGCTGGCGGAACCGCTGTGTTGCCCGCCGATCTGGATACCACGCCGATCCTGCAAGCCGCCGCGCGCCGCCACAACGCGCATATTCGCAGCTTCGGCGCCAGCTCGCACGCACAATACCACCTGACCTCGGCCACGGTCGGTGAAGGTGCTACGATCGTGCGCGCCGAACGTGCGGGGGTGCCGTTCTTGTTCAAGGTCCGCTCGGCAGGGCGGCATTTTGCCTTTAACGGGCTGGCGGCTTTGGCTGTGGCTGATGCGTTGGGGCTAGACCCTGTGATTGCGGCCACCGACCTTGGCCTGTGGACCACACCCGCCGGACGCGGCACGCGCGAGCGGATTTTGCTGGATCGGCTGGAAGATGACGGGTTTGACCTGTTCGACGACGCCTTTAACGCCAACCCCGCCTCTATGGCGGCTGCTTTGGATGTGCTGATCGCGACCCAACCCCAAGACGGGTCGGGCCGCATCGCCCAAGGCCGCCGCATTGCCATTCTGGGTGACATGCTGGAACTGGGGGTCAGCGAAGCGGCCTTGCATCTGGCCATCGCGGATCACGCGGGCTTAGAGCAAATCACCACCATCCACTGCGTTGGCCCCCGCATGCAGGCCCTGCACGCCGCCTTGCCCCGCGCCCAACGTGGTGAGTGGGTTGCCGACGCGAAAGACCTGCTACCCCGCCTGCGCAGCCTTGTTGATGCGGGCGATGTGGTACTGGTGAAGGGATCTAAAGGGATCAAAGTGTCACTTCTCGTTGACGGATTGCGCAAACTAGGTCACTCGGTTGCGATACAAAGCGCTGCCCAGATATTTGGAGGGGATTAAATGCTGTATTGGATGACGCAATTTGCCGATGGCGGTGGCATTTTCAACCTGTTCAAATACATCACCTTCCGCGCGGGCTGTGCCTTTATCACAGCACTGATCTTTGGCTTTCTCTTCGGCCGCCCCTTGATTGACCTGTTGCGGCGCAAGCAGGGCAAGGGCCAACCAATCCGCGACGATGGCCCGCAAAGCCACTTTTCCAAAGCGGGCACGCCCACGATGGGCGGGCTGTTGATCTTGTCAGCGCTGGTCTTTGCCACGCTTGTCTGGGCGCGCTTGGACAATCCCTATATCTGGATCGTGCTTTTGGTGACGCTGGCCTTTGGTGGCATTGGCTTTGCCGATGACTATGCCAAAGTGACCAAGCAAAACACCAAGGGCGTGTCGTCGCGCATTCGGATGCTGTTGGGCTTGGTGATTGCGGGATTGGCAACCTATGCCGCCGCCAGCTTTCATCCGGCGGCGTTGACGGGCCAATTGGCCCTGCCCATTTTCAAGAATGCGCTTGTAAATCTGGGCTGGTTCTATGTGCCCTTCGGGATGTTTGTGATTGTGGGGTCTGCCAATGCTGTCAACCTGACCGACGGGTTAGACGGGCTTGCCATTATGCCTGTGATGATCGCAGGGGCCACCTTGGGCGTGATCGCCTATGTCGTGGGCAACTTTAACTTCGCCGAATATCTGGGCGTGCATTTCGTGCCGGGCACGGGCGAGATTTTGGTCTTTGCCGCTGCCCTGTTCGGGGCGGGCTTAGGGTTCTTGTGGTACAATGCGCCACCCGCCGCTGTGTTCATGGGTGACACAGGATCGTTGGCCTTGGGCGGCGCGCTGGGGGCGATTGCGGTTTGCATCAAGCATGAAATCGTTTTGGCGATTGTGGGCGGGTTGTTCGTGGTCGAAGCGCTGTCGGTGATCATCCAAGTCGCTTACTACAAGCGCACCAAGAAGCGCATCTTCCTGATGGCACCCATCCACCACCATTTTGAAAAGCGCGGCTGGGCAGAACCGCAAATTGTGATCCGCTTCTGGATCATCTCGCTTATTCTGGCGATGCTGGGCCTAGCCACGCTGAAGGTGCGCTAGGGGCGGGGTTAGCCCGCCCCCTTGGGTTACCAGTGACCCGTGTTGCCCATGCTGGCCCAAGGCTCTTGCGGGGGCAGGCTGTCGCCCATCTGCAAAATCTCGATCGAGATATTGTCGGGGCTGCGCACAAAGGCCATATGCCCATCGCGCGGCGGGCGGTTGATCGTGACACCCGCCGCCGCCAGTTTGGCGCAGATGTCGTAGATATTTTCAAACTCGTAAGCCAAATGGCCAAAGTGCCGCCCGTCTGAGGGCAGGCCCGTGTCGCCATCCCAGTTATAGGTCAGCTCAACCGGCGCTTCGGGCTGGCCGGGGGCGGCGAGGAAAATCAACGAGAAGCGGCCCTTTTCGTTGTCATAGCGGCGGATCTCTTCCAGACCCAGCAGCTTGTAAAAGGCCAAAGACTTTTCCAGATCCAAAACGCGGACCATCGTGTGCAGATACCGAACTTTCATCGCGGGGATTCCTATCCTTAGGGGCAGGGGCAAGTGTATCAGCTCAAGCGTGCGCTAGTCGATTGCATTCGCTGCGCCTGCGGCTATCTTGCCCACATCTTACGCCTGAAAGGCCAAACTTATGCCCCTGTCGCCCGACCAGATCGCCGAAATAGAAGCCGCTCGCGCCACCCCCCGCCTAACCCTGCGCGCTGTCAGCGAGGGGATGGAGAGCCACCTGTACAAAGCCTATCCCGTGCTTGATCACGGTCTGGTGCGGGTGATTGACTATATGGGCGACGATGCCGCCATCGTGCAGGCCGCGCGCGTCAGCTACGGGGCGGGCACTAAGCACGTGCAAAACGACGAAGGGCTGATCCGCTATCTGATGCGGCATTGGCATTCGACCCCGTTCGAGATGTGCGAAATTAAGCTGCACATCAAATTGCCGGTCTTTGTGGCGCGCCAGTGGATCCGCCACCGCACCGCCAATGTGAACGAATACTCGGCACGTTATTCTATCTTGGACCGTGAGTTTTACATTCCCGAACCTGCGCAATTGGCCGCGCAATCGGTGGTGAACAACCAAGGGCGGGGTGAGGTTTTGCAGGGCGAAGAAGCCGCCCGCGTGCTGGAAATGCTAAAGCGCGACGCGGCGACATCGTATGACCACTATGAAGAAATGCTTTCGCAAGAAGGCCAGCAGGGCTTGGCGCGCGAATTGGCGCGGATGAACCTGCCAATGAACATTTACACCCAATGGTATTGGAAGGTTGATCTGCACAACCTGTTCCACTTCCTGCGCCTGCGGGCCGACAGCCACGCCCAATACGAAATCCGCGTCTATGCCGAAGAGATGTGCCGCTTGGTCAAAGACTGGGTGCCGCTGGCTTATGGCGCGTTTGAGGACTACCGCATGGGCGGCGCGACGTTGAGTGCCAAGGCCTTGGCCGTGCTAAAACGGCGGCTGGCAGGTGAGGCTGTGGACCAAGAGAGCAGCGGCATGAGCAAGGGCGAATGGCGCGAGTTTATTGAGGTTTTGGGGTAGGGTGCGTGCTCGCACGCACCGAACCTGCTGCATGCAAGGCGCGCGTGTTGGTCCATGACTTGCACGATTGGATGCGGGCTGAGCGCGCTCGAATGTCGCAACAAAGCCCAGTCGCCAAGGCCATCACCTAGGTGCTTGGCGAAGACGGCCGCATCTGCCTGACCAACAACGCTGCCAAGCGCGCGCTGCGCGGCATTGCCCTTCGCCAGAATAGGGCATTCCAGACGCCTGCCGCCTCATCTGCGGGAACAAAAAGCTCGAACTCCAATTTCCCCTGACGCCCGTGCGCGAAATCATGACACGCGTGCCATCAATGTGGCCATGTGTGAACGTCCAGCGTTTCACGGTTGTCAGATCCGCATCTGGGATCAGACTTTGGAGCAGTGCCCGAGAGTTTGGCCCTTGGATCATAGGAAACACCACTGCGGCGGTTATGTCGGTGACATAGGCGCAGCGGCCAGTTGCATGAGCTACCACCCAATCGCGAATTTTCAGCCGATTAGCCGCTTTGAGAGATCTGCGACCCTTAAGTCTCGCAAGGCCATCCAAAGTAACAAATATTGGTATTTCTTTGGGCACTCAAAGAGGCCGAAGCTATGAGCAGAAATACATCCGTTTCCCTCGGGGATCACTTCACCCGCTTGGGTGCAAGCTGCTCGTTACGGCTCTGCCAGCGAAGTGATGCGGGCCGGCTTACGATTGCTGGAAGAGCACTAGGCAAAGGTAAAAGCCCTGCAAGTGGCCCTGATCGCGGGGGAACAGTCTGGCGCCGCGCAGCCCTTCGATTTTGATCCCTTCAAAGCCCGCAAACGTGCCGGCCTTTAGGCTAAAGCGCCGCGTTCCAACAAGAACCCTAAGCGCGTTTTTGGGACTTTAGCGTAATGATTGGTGCGTATGAAACATGATTTCTATCCTTAAGATAGAAAAATCATCCTAAAGTTTAGGTTTTTTGTTTCCGCAAATGATTTAGGAATAAATCCTAACACTTTGTTTTGATCCTCACCAGACGTTCAAATCTTTCACCCAGGGTTTGCAAAAGGGCCTTTGTATGTCACGCTTTCGTCGATCCGCTTATGTAGCTTTCATTGCTGCTTTCCTATCTCTGTTTGGCACCTTGACGCACAGTTCGGTCACCTGCGCCGGAACAGGTGACATAAGCAGTGAAGACGGATCGACGTTCGTCATAGATTATGATGCAAGAACCTGCAGTTCTTTTGCCAATAACAGCCGTCCAACAGCTTTGCCGAAAAATGGCGTTCGCCTTTACTTTTATCGTAATTCAAATGCTTTTCAATTTTCATATTATCAACAATCCATTAACGGTATTGTTAACAATTCTGATATACAGGTTAGCGCAACTCGGAATAACTTTATGGGAACACCCTCGATACCCGAATTAAATAACATCACTGCGAAATGGTATAGTGCTGATGTGAATAACCCCGGAACGTTTGAGCCCTATACGACCAATAATGATTTTGTAGCCACAACGACGTTCGGAAAAATTACATTTAGCGTAATCGCTGGCAAAACCAGCCCCCAATCTATCAATATTGATTACGGTGCAGGCATAACGGGCGTCACCTCTACGGCAACAAATGGCACCTATAGCACCGGGGATACGTTTGACATTGACGTGACGTTTGAAAGGCCCGTTACCGTCACAGGAACGCCGCAATTGCAATTGGAAACCGGGGCAACCGACGGGGTCGCGACCTATCTTTCGGGCACGGGCACTTCGGTGCTGACCTTTAGATACACCGTTCAAGCCGCCGACTCTACCGCTGATCTTGACTACGCTAGCTCGACGGCATTGGAGCTGAACGGGGGAACGATCAAAGACAGCGACGCCTTGAATGCCGCTTTGGTCTTGCCCGCGCTCGGGGCAGCATCATCGCTGGGGTACAACAAGGATTTTGTCCTAACGGACGGCACAAGTCCGACGGTTACATCGGTCAGCGTGCCAAGCGCTGGGTACTATTGGCTTGGCCAAAACCTGACCTTTACCGTCAATCTGTCAGAGAATGTTGCAGTCACAGGAACGCCGCGCATTGCCCTGACCGCGGGCACCAGCACCGTTTATGCCACCTATCGCTCAGGTTCGGGCAGCGCTGCATTGGTTTTTCAATATATAGTGCAGACGGGTGCTGATGATCCGACCGGCAGCGGCGTCGGCGTTGCCGGCAGTATTGATTTGAACGGGGGTTCTATCGTTGATTGGCAGAGCAATGCAGCGGTGCTTACCCTTAACAGTGTTGGGGCGACCAGTGCCGTTATCGTTCAAGACAGCGTCGAAGTTCACGCATACGCAGATTGGGATCAGACTGTCGTTTCAGGGGCGACCGTCACGCTGAACGGGGCAGATTCCACCGGCAGCGGCCTGACCTATCTTTGGACCCAAACCGCAGGCCCTACCGTCACATTATCCAGCGCAACGGCCGCGATGCCAACATTCACCGCCCCAGCTTGGGTCGATGGCGACGCGGTACTGAACTTCTCGTTGGTTGTGGGCCATGGCCAGTATACCGACCCAGTCGCAGACACTGTCAGTATTTATGTAGAAAAGCCCAAATCCACGACGGCCCCAACAGCAACCATCGTCATTGCGGACAACCAGTTAAACGACGGGGATTCGTCTTTGGTGACCGTAACCTTCAGCGAACCTTTGGGCTATGCCCCTGATTTAGAGAGCTTCATTGTTCCGGCCGGAGGATCATTGACGGACTTCTCCTCCTTGGACGGCGGAACGACTTGGACATCAACGCTAGAGATCAATTCAGCACCTACGGCCTCCACCAATGTAATTCAATTGTTAATGAATGAAATTCTTGACGTAAATTACAATCGGGGGTCAGGCATAGCCGAGAGCAACAATTATGCTGTCAATACTGCGCTTCCAGATGCGAGCATTTTAGTTGCCGACAACGTGTTAAGCATTGGCGAAACATCTACAGTGACCTTTACTTTCACCGCAGCGGTGACAGATTTCACCAATGATGATCTAACAATCCCCAGCGGCGCACTTACAGATGTTGTCAGTGCCGATAACGTCACATGGACCGCAACCTTTACCCCCGCAGCGGCCACTTCTGAAACCGAAAACGTTATTGTCCTAGACATGACTGGCGTGACCTTTGCTGGCCCAAGTGCCGGCAGCGGCACAGTTAACAGCAACAACTACGCCGTTGATACCGTGCGCCCGACAGCGACGATTAGTGTAAACCCATCCACCTTGAACAAAGAGCAAGAAGGGAACGTATCCATCACCTTCGACGAGCCTGTGATGGGTTTTTCCTATGATGACATGACAGTTGCCAACGGAACACTTCATGGGCTTGGCAGCTTGGGTTTTGATGGGAAGCGGTGGACAGCTATATTGACGCCGAATAGATACGTGAATAGCCCCACAAACGTTATCAGCCTAAACATGGCCAATTTGACCGATAGAGCCGGAAATGCGGGGGTTGGCTCAGTTGTCACCGCCAACTACGCCGTCGACATGATCGCCCCCGTCGTGACATCGGTCACGGTGCCGAGCAATGCGACTTATGGGGCTGGGCAAAGCCTGATTTTTACGGTGAATTGGTCAAAAGATGTTACAGCTGACACGACAAATGGCACACCGCGCATTGCGCTAGACGTGGGCGGCGCCACCGTTTACGCGAATTATGTATCGGGGACCGGCTCCGCGCTGGTATTTGAGGCGGTTGTTCCCAGCGGCACGACCGACGCTGACGGCATAACCGTGGCCAGCAGCATTGCTCTGAACGGCGGCACTTTGAGTGATCTAGCGGGCAACGCCGTTCAGCTAACCTTAAACTCAGTCGGGGGGACCAGTTCGGTCCTTGTCGATGCGGCGTCTTTGACTGTGTGATCAGTCACGGTGCCCACCAATGGCACCTATCGGACAGGCCAAAACCTGGACTTCACCGTGACCTGGTCAGGGACTGTTACGGTGACCGGAACACCGCGCATTCCTTTAAACGTCGGCGGCAGCACCGTTTACGCATCATATCTTTCAGGGTCTGGCACATCAGCGCTGGTTTTTCGGTACACGGTTCAGGCCGGCAAGGTTGACGCTGACGGCATTGGCGTAGGCAGCACCGTTGAACTGAACGGGGGCAGTGTGAACGACGCGGCAAGCGGTCCAGCAACGCTCTCGCTAAATGCGGTCGGCCCGACCAGTTCCGTCTTGGTCGATGCCGTAGCCCCCACAGTCACGGGGGTTGCGTCTTCAACCGTGAATGGCACGTACGGGGTGGGCGATACGATCAACATCGACGTGACCTTTAGCGAGGCGGTCACCGTCACAGGCACACCGCAATTCACGGTGGAAACCGGCGCGACGGACAGGGTTGTCAGCTATTCCTCGGGCAGCACAACATCGGTACTGACGTTTGTTTACACCGTGCAAGCCGGCGACACGTCAGCCGACCTTGATTACACCAGCACGGCGGCGTTGGTTCTAAACTCTGGAACAATCAAAGACAGCGCCTTGAACGCGGCCACATTGACCTTGGCCTCGCCGGGGGCTGCAGGCTCACTTGGGGCCAGCGCGGCCTTGGTGGTTGACACGACGGCCCCAATTCTCGACACGACGGCCCCCACGGTCACGGGGGTTGCGTCTTCGACCGTGAATGGCACCTACGGGGTGGGCGATACGATCAACATCGACGTGACCTTTAGCGAGGCGGTCACCGTCACAGGCACACCGCAAATCACGGTGGAAACCGGCGCGACGGACAGGGTTGTCAGCTATTCCTCGGGCAGCACAACATCGGTTCTGACGTTTGTTTACACCGTGCAAGCCGGCGACACGTCAGCTGACCTTGATTACACCAGCACGGCGGCGTTGGTTCTAAACTCTGGAACAATCAAAGACAGCGCCTTGAACGCGGCCACATTGACCTTGGCCTCGCCGGGGGCTGCAGGCTCGCTTGGGGCCAGCGCGGCCTTGGTGGTTGACACGGGCAACGCCCCTACAGGGTTCGCCGCAGAGTTTGCCGCCAAAGCGGATTCGGTCCGCCAGACCCTAACCGATGAAGCCACCCGCGGCTTGAACAGCACCTTGGCTGCCAACCAAAGCATGATGCAAGCAGCCAAGGGGCGCTTTGTGGCGGGGGCGGATAACAGCATCGCCCTGAATGTCGACGGAAGCTTTAGCGCAACCCCGATAAGTCTAAGCACCATGGGCACGTTCTTTGGGCAATCTAGCGACGACAACGGCGCGCGGCGCTTGGTTTTTGGCACCTTTGATGTGCAGCGCGATGATGACAGTGGCGCCTCTACCGCCACATTCAACGGCAAAATCGCGTGGGAAAAGTCAGTATCAGACAGCACTCTGCTGGGCTACTTCATCGGTGGAGAAGTCGGTCAGTCGACCATCGCGGGCAGTTTAAGCGGTGATCAGGCCCATCTGGGCCTGTCGTTTGGCGGTTACGCGGTGCGCGAGATGACCAAGCAGGTCTATATGGACGGGTTTGTGTCCATCGGTGCGGGGCGTAACCAACTGAGTATGTCCGACGATGTGCTGGCTTTGGACAGTGATTACACAACGCGTTCGGCCACTTTCGGCTTGGCCATCAGCGGCGTGATCGAGGCAAAGCGCTACGAAATCTGGCCCGAATTGGCGCTGACCGTGGGCCGCACATGGGTTGACACTGTGGGCTTTACTGGCACGGCCAACGGGGGGGCAGAAGACAGCATTAGCCTAGATGCCGGCATGGTATCGGTGGCGAATATCACCTTCCGCCCAGAGTTTCGCGTGCCATTGGATGGCGCGGTCGCAGGTAAAAGCCTGCGCTTGATCACTTTGGCCCCACGGCTGATTTGCGAAGAAACCAGCGCAACAAACATCGCCACTGCCTGCGGTAGCGGTGCGTAAATAGGTCTGCAAAATCAAAGCAAAGACGGAATGACGACAGCCAAAGTTCAATTCCTGTCGGACTGGATCGACGGGCAAACCACAACCAGCGGACAGTTGAGCTTTGAGCATCGGTTCTAATTGGGCGACATAGGGCGTTTGGGGCGAGCATTCACGATGTCACCCAATTTAGATGCCGCGCCGCTCGCTATTCTAAGACCAGCATGGGCGAAGCCTGCACCCCAGACCATGCGCCCACGGCCGCCTTCCCGATGAGCCCCGGCACTGTCATGCCCCCCGTTCAGGGCTGTAGCAAGAAAGACTATCAGGTGCGGATTGGGGTCGGGATGATGGTCGACGGATAACCTCTTCGTCTGCTGGGTGCCGTATCGGGGCGTGACTTACCGGCTTGGGGCAATCGTCTTAGGGAAAAGGTGCTTTCCCCTGCGACGCTAAAATCTCTTTAGGCTTCGGGAACAAAACCCTTAGGGATGAGAATGTCAAATTTCGCGATACTGTCCTGCATCTTGATGGCCTTTTGGTGGCACTCAGGTGATGCCCAATGCTTCGCGCTGCTTTCGTGCCCATGTTTGGATGACATGATCCACCGCAAGCCCCATAAAGGCCACGCAAAGGCCCAGCATCAAGCCATTGCCTATGCCGTTCTTATCCGACAGTGCCTTCAGGATATACTGTCCCAAATCATCTGTCCCGATCATGGCCCCGATGATCACCATGAACAGTGCGAAAATCACGGTTTGGTTGATGCCAAGCATGATATGCGGCAGGGCTAGGGGCAGTTCTATGTTAAAAAAGTTTTGGGCACGATTTGCGCCAGACATCCGGCCCAAATCCTGCAGGGGTAGGGGCACAGCGCGCAGCCCCTCAATCGTATAGCGCGCGGCGGGGATGGTGGCGTAAATGATAACGGCTATCAGAACCGAGGTGTCAGTTACGCCAAAGAGCATGATGACCGGGATCAGATAGATAAAGGAGGGAAAGGTTTGTAGCGTGTCGCAGACCAACAGCACGATCCTGCTGGCCCTATCGCTGCGCGCAGACAAGACACCAATGCCAAACCCGATTGCAACGGAAACGATTACGGCAAAGGTCGCCATATAGGCCGTGATCAGCGCCCTGTCCCACCAATCGGTCAGGGCGATGAACAGCAAGAACAGCCCGACCGTCGCCATCGACCGCTTGCCGCCCACGATGAACCCAGTGCCCATCGTCAACACAAATGTCGCAATAACCGGCATGCCCAAAAAGGCGGTTTTCATCGGGATCAGCACCTGAGTGATCAGCCAACGGTTGAAGCCTTGCAGTCCTTGATACCAGTTTTCCACCATCCAATCGACGCCCGATTGCCAGAAGTTTTCTGTGGTGATCCCCTCATTATGGGGGATCATGTAAAAGTAATTGATGCCGTCCGCAAAAATGAAACGGCCGAGGTAGGCCAGAGCGACGCCGCCAAGAACGATAACGGCAAAGACCAAGGAATACTTGTGCCGCACCGCAAAGCTTTGGTCGGCAAAGTAGTCGGTCGCTTTGTTGGCCCAAGCCAAAGACAGGCGATCTAGCACCACAGCGATCAGCACGATGCAGATGCCCAGTTCCAACGCCTGACCGATCCGCAATTGGTTCAGCGCCAAAAGCAAATTGAATCCCAAGCCCTTTGCCCCGATGAAAGAGGCGATCACCGCAAGGGCCAAGCACTGCATGATCATTTGGTTGACGCCGATCAAAATGTCGCGCCGCGCGGCAGGGATCATCACTTTCAGCATCAGTTGGCGGTTGGTGCAGCCGTTCATCACAGCGGCTTCAACCACTTCAATCGGCACTTTCTTGAGGCCCAGCATCGTCAAACGCACCATGGGCGGGGTGGCGAAAATGATGGTGGCGATGGCACCTGCATGGTCGCCCACGCCAAACATCACCATGACAGGCACCAGATAGGAAAAATGCGGCATGGTTTGGGCGACGTTCAAAAGCGGGGTCAGAACCGCTTCAACAGCCCGTGAGCGAAAGGCCCAAACCCCCAACAGCAACCCAAGCGCAAAGGCGATGGGGGCTGCAATCAAGACCAGCGACAGGGTTTCCATCGCAGGTTCCCATTGCCCGAAAACCGCGATGTAAAGCGTGGCACAAGCCGCCAGCGCTGCCAGCCACCGCCCTTCAGCGCATAACCCAGCAGGGCTGCGCCTGCCGCCACAATCGTCCACGGCAAGGCCGGCCAAACAAGGTCGGGATGGGCGCGCGCATAATCCCAGCCGGCAAAGGCAGCTAAGGTCTTAGCCCCGCCCAACAAGAACTCGCGCAGAAAATTGATACAAAACAGTATGCCCGTCGAAAAGGCGCGCGTCACCTCCTTGATCAGCGGCGAGGCTTCGTATTCCTCAATTTCCGGATCATAGATGTCGATCGGTAGCCAATCGAACATCAGAAACCGGACGAATTTGTTGATCTGCTCGGGCCAGCCAGAGATCAGATGCGGCAAGCGCCACAGGTAATTGCCCTCTACCGCTGGAATGGCGAAGTACAGCACCAAAAAAACCGCAATCAGCAGGGCAAACTTTGCAAAGCCAGAGCGGAGAAGGTCTGCGCGCATCTTGCCCACCCTATCCGACTAAGCCTTGCGGGACGCGCGCACCGAACAAGACGTGCAAGACGGTTTTACGGTTCAAAAGCCCCACGGGCCTGCCCGCATCATCCACCACCTGTACCGGATTGCCTTCGCTCAAGACAGCCTCGGCCACCGTGGCGATAAGGGCGTCTTTGTGCACTGTCATGGCGCTGACCGGATCGGCGCTGAGCGGCTCCATCAGATTGGCGCAGCTTAACACCTTTTCGCGCGGCACATCGCGGGTGAACTTGGCGACATAGTCTGTGGCAGGGTGCAAGACGATGTTGGCCGGCGTATCCAATTGTTCGATCACGCCGTCCTTCATGATGGCGATCCGGTCGGCTAGGCGCAGGGCTTCTTCAGAATCATGGGTCACAAAGAGGATGGTCTTTTGCAGCAGGCCCTGCAGGCGCAGGAATTCATCCTGCATTTCCTTGCGGATCAGCGGATCAAGGGCTGAAAACGGCTCATCTAACAGCCAGATATCAGGCTCGACCGCCAAGGATCGGGCGATTCCCACGCGCTGCTGTTGACCGCCCGACAGTTGGCGGGGGTAGTAGTTTTCGCGCCCCTTCAGGCTGACTAGTTCCATCATTTCCATCGCGCGTTTGATGGCGGCGGCGGTGGATTGGCCCTTGATCAATAAGGGGAAGGCGATGTTTTCCAACACGGTCTTATGCGGCAGCAAGGCAAAGCTTTGGAACACCATGCCCATCTTGTTGCGCCGAAGTTCGACGAGTTGCTTTCCCGACATGGCGGTTAAATCTTCGCCGTCGATGAAAATTTTGCCTGCAGTAGGCTCGGTTAATCTTGAAATGCAGCGCAACAGCGTTGACTTGCCAGAGCCGGACAGGCCCATGACAATAAGCAACTCACCCTTTTGCACCTCAAACGTGGCTTTGTTGACACCAACGATACAGCCAGCCGCCTGAAAGGCAGCCGTTTCAACCACACCGCCCGAACTGCGCATCATTGTGGCAGCATTATCGCCAAAAATTTTGTAAACCGCCTCGCACTTGATGACTGGCTGAGACGAGGGAGCACGGTCAGTTTGGGCCATGGCGTCTTTCCCGAAAATGGCTGGTCAGGGGGAATGGATGCCCCTTTCAAAGCCTTACCCCCAGCGCAATGCACGGGGGTAAGGTCTATCTTGCAAAGCCCGCTTTCACAGGCCGTCACTTTACTTGGTCCAAGGCATCCAAACGGCCTCGTTGTCAGCCAGCCACTTTTTGGCGGCGTCTTCGTGGCTCATTTTGTCGATATCAACCAAGGCCGCCATTTGCCCGATTTGGGCAGTGGTGAACGAAATCTTGGTGAAGATCGTATAAGCTTTCGGGTGGGTTTTGGGGAACTTGTAGTTCGCCGCTTTCTTCAGCCAGCCAATGGGCGAGCCACAGCTGCCATCACCGCCATCAGCCTTGCGGCAGCCATCGGTGTAGGCGGGGAACTTGATGAAATCGAAGCCTTCGGCATCGGTGAAGTTCGGGGTCCAGTTGAACGTGATGATCCCGCGACCTTCTTTCTTAGCCGAAGCAAGTTCTGCCCAGATTGCATCAGCAGAGCCTGCAAACTTGACGACATATTTGTCATCCAAACCCAGCGCCTTGATACGATCGGGCATCAAGTCGCCGTGCCAATCTTGCGGACCTTCCAAGATGCGGCCTTTGCCTTCGGAGTCAGCGGTTGCAAACACTTCCGGGCAGTTCTTAAGCGCTTCCCAATCCGGCAGACCGGGGCAAAGGTTTTGCTCAATGACGTAGTGGGGCACACCCAATTCTTCCAAGGTCATGGCTTCGTGGTTGCCGGCATCGATGATGCCGCCCTGTGCCATGGCATTGTAGAACGATGCGCCAAAGGTCGACTGCCAGACTTCGTGGCTGATCGTCACGTCGCCGTTGCGGATGGCTTCATAAACAGCTTGCGAGTCTGCAGGCACATATTCAACGGTATCGCCGATGCTTTGGAAGATACCCCCGATCACATAGGCCATCACCACTTGGCTGGACCAGTTGTGAGTCGGGATGACGATCGGTTCGGCTGAGTCTTGGGCAAAAGCCGCTTGCGGCATACCCCCCAATGTCAGCGATAGTGCAGCTGCGCCAAGCGCAGTGTTCAGATATTTCAGCATTTTTTCACCCTGTTCGCGTTTATGTTTGATTAATCGCACGTAAGGTAGGCAGAAAGATCGGATGTGAATTTCCTCACAGGAAAGAATTTAGCGCAGAGATAATGTTTTTTGGCTAGTTTTTTCTGCTGACGGCTGCACTTTTCTCAAGCTTCAGGCACGATCTTGGATCGTGTCCCATAGCGTGGTGTAGCTCTGTGCGCACCATGATCCCGAACATGTCCGAGCCGGTCATGCGCCGGTGGACCTGTCACGTATTCGTGCCGCTCCGAATGCTCGTTTAAGCCACTTGTCGTTCGAAGGCCAAGGGGCTTTTCCCTCCCAATGTTGAATGCCGACGGCGCGAGTTATAAAAGCCATTGATATATTGGAAGATGGCGGCTTCCGCGTGTCGACGGGTTTCCCATGACCTGCGCCAGATCAGTTCGGCCTTGATGGTTTTGAAGAACGTCTCAACGGCGGCATTGTCATAGCAATTGCCTTTGCCGCTCATTGACGCTTTGAACCCATGCGCGCGCAGGATTTTTTGATAGTCATGCGAACAATACTGACTGCCGCGATCGCTATGGAAGATGCAGCCACGCGGAGGAGACCTTAAGGCAATGCCCATCCTCAGAGCCCGGATCGCCAAATCCCGCTTCATTCGGTTGGCTCGCAGCCCAGCCGATGATGCGACGGGAATGCAGGTCTGGGGAAGGTACGCGGCCCAGCCTGATGCTTACCACTAGACGAAACGCAGCAGTTTGCCTAGTGTTCTTCAAAACAGTGAGTGAGGCAAGATGCCGCTATTTCAATTTATACCCGTGAAGCAGAAGGAACACTCCTTTAAGCTTGTTTCGTTGCCAGCAGGACTACTAACGCGGATTTCCTATGCTGCTGTTCGTAGAAAGGACGAGGAGGAGGGGGCTGTTCAAAGGGTTCTGAATACTTCTCGGATCGCTGGTATAAAGGATTTCGCTTTGAGAATGGGCGATTTTCCTGCCTCGATCGTATTGAACTGGAAAAGCGGAAACTTGGTATCGAACAATGGATCGGTTGAAATTTTCGATGAGCCTAAAGTTGCGCAAATTATCGATGGTCAGCATAGAGTAGCCGGGCTCAAATCTGCAATTGACGATGATCCAACTATCGCAGACTTTCAGATCCCAGTTGCGATTTACGAGGGCTTAGATACTGCACACAGTGCGCGAATTTTTATATCGATTAACACAGAGCAACGACCAGCACCTAAAAGCCTAGTTTTTGATCTCTATGGGGTGACAGCGTCTGACCTGATGGATCCAGCGGCAATACGTGCTAATGACATTGTTGCTCATCTTGGCGCTGAGGGTCAACCGTATCTGAATTGGATTAAACTTCCGAACCAAGAACGGCAACGCGGAGGCGTGGCTCTATCGACTGCAGTTAATGCTTTAAAGCCTTTGGTCGATCTTAAGGGGCAACTTGAGCAAATTGGCGCGACAGAGTTAGAAATTCAGAAGGCGATTTTCTCAAATTTCTTCGGGGCTTTGAAATTAAAATATGGTCGACATTGGGATGACAAAGGAAACGCATTCATATATGCGTCCGGATTTATTGGTGCGATTGAATTTTTTAGAAGCCATATGTTCGACTACTGTAAAGGCCAATCATCATTCGAAAAATCCACGATAATTGATGCGTTGGCTATGGACGAAACAAGCAGAGTATTGCAAGAAGATGTCAAGGGTCTCGGTGGCGCCGAAGCTGCAAATGTGATCCGAGATAAATTGATCAGTTTTTTCAGACCTAATAGTTCTACGCCTGGGTTCAAAGTGTAAAATTTCCGATCCGATAATGTCAGACGCAGCAAAATTAGCAAAACTGTCTTTCATGAAGAAACCTCAGGGAACTCCATTCTCAAGCTTTGGCCCCAGTGTCGGTGAAATTTTGGCAATTGGAGCAACTCTTGAAGATGCCGTGATCGGCTCTGCTTATGCGGCCATTATTTCTTATGGAGAAGCGATGTATGCACTGCAGCATGGGTCTATCTCCTGGTCTGTTGTCCGGCTATACTATTCTTGTTTTTATAGTATTCGTGCATTGCTTCTTATTCATGAGGTAGTTCCGTTCAGTTCTGGAAACCAAATGATGCTTAATATTCCCAGATGCAAGTTCTTGAAAGGTGGTTCATCGAGCCACCATTGGAATTGGGCAGAAATCAAAAAAATTGGACAACTAGATAAACAGTGGTTTTTTTCATCTGATTCACAAGAGGCCTATGGCAAACTTCGGGAGCATCGTGAAAATGTAAATTATACTCATGTTTTCACAGACCCAGCCTTCCATAACTGCCTCGTTTCTAGTGAGTCTGATCTTGTAAAGCGTTTCAGAGTGTACAGGGATGATGATGAATTTCTATATACATATCTCGATGAGCATTTAGCGATTGCCTATCCAACAAAGTTGGTGTTTGAACTAGACGTATCACTACGGCACGCATCGATTTCACTGCCGCAGGAAAGTTTATCTCATGCAAAAAAAATCTGGCGCATGAAAGATAGGTGCCCATGCTCTTAATCTGTACCGCCTAGCGAGAAAATATTCACAGCATTATGGCGCACTCAGAAACAGCTTATTTGCTCTTTTCGTCCGTCAAACTGTCAGGCTTAGCGGGTGTCATATCGTACTTGGCGTTAAGCTGCTCAACACGCTTTTCGCGAGCTGCAACTTCCTTGTCCACAAAAGCTGTGCCCATGTAGCGCACGCTTTTGACGTGTGAGCCATAGAACCTGCGGATCATGTCAGAACTGGTGCGCGAGTTGGCTGCTATCAGTTCGATGGCCAGGCCCTTGTGGATTGACCGCACGATGGCCGTGTGCCGCAGGCTGTACAAGCTCCGTGGCTTGCCTTCGTCATCCTTGCGCAGCTGCGCTAGCAGCAAAATTGCGGTGAACTGTGTGCCCAGCTTGTCCAGCGCCGTTTCACGATTTGCCAAATCCGGTGCGAACACAAAGTCTTCGGGCTTGGCCATGCCCAGCTTTTCTTGCACGTCCTTTATGGCGAAGTAGCTGAAATACGACTGTTCGCTGCCCATCATATGGTTGCTGTGCTCTTTGGTGGCAGGATGGCGCAGTTCTATGAACTTGATGCCTTGCGCCTCAACAATGTGCACATGCTTGTGGCGCAGCACGGCAATGTCAGTGGGGCGCACATAGGTGTTGACCATGAAGTCAATCAGCAGCGGCAATTCAGATGACAGAGTGATGCGACGATAGATTGTGCCGTCTTTGGTTGGAAAGCCAAATTGCAGACCCACGGCGGATTGGGCTGTGTTCATCAGCTTGGCATAATCCGCGTCATCGAAGTAGCCGCGTGTTTCGTCTTCTACTTTGATCTTGGGTTTCACGGGCACATGCACGATGTGCTTTTTAATCTGCGCTTGCTTGAGCAAGGACATCACCAAGTTCATGTAGCTCAGCTGCGTGCCCGGCTTTAGGCCTTTGTTGGTCAAGTAGGTCCTAAAGTCGTCCAACAAGTCAGTGTCGATCTTCTTGACGTCCGTGTTGGCAAAGAACGGCTTGATATGCCGCTCGTAGACATACTTGTCTTTGCTGACAGTGTCCTTGTGCAATTCGCCGTTGGCGATCCGCGTGGTGTTCTTGAGCCAAAGGGAATTGGCGATGATTTCCAGCGACTTGGCCGACGACGGCTTGGCCTTGGTTTCGCCAGCATGCACACTCAGCAGCATCTCAGCATAAATCACCTTGGCTGCGTCTTTGGCCTTAAGTAACTCAACTTGTTTGGTTGAGCGTTTGCGCGGTTTGCCTTCAAGGAACACACGAAACTGCCAATAGGAACTTGCGGCACATCGATAGACGATGGCGGAGGTGGGCAGACCTGTGATTTTTGAGATGGTCGCTGCAATGGGTGTTGTACGGAATTTGTCCGTGATCACCGTCTCAAAGTCTGCTGAGTTTGCTGCTATGCGCCGTGCCATGTTTCACCTCAAGCCACAGCTACAATGCGCTCAAGAGTAGCATATGTCTATGGTATGCTACTTTTGGCAGGGTGAGATTTGTAAGTCATTGATTTTAAAGGAGAAATGGTGCTGCAAGAGAGGATTGAACTCTCGACCTCTCCCTTACCAAGGGAGTGCTCTACCACTGAGCTACTGCAGCGCCGGTGCGGGCTGGCGAACGCCTTTGCCTGCGTGGCGGGTGATTAGACGCAAACTTGGGGGTGCGCAAGAGCAAATTGGCATCGGAACTGGACGCTTTCTGCCCCATGCGTTACAACGCGCCCATGACGCGCGAAACCGGCTCAAATCCGAAAAACTCTGCCGCTTTAACCCGTGAGAACAGGTTGAAAGCCGCCCTGAAGGCCAATATGGGCCGCAGGAAGGCGCAGGCCCGTGCGCGCGGGGCGCAAGATGCGGGCGACGACCCAAATGATATGCCGAATGGCAACGCCACGGCACCACAAGAAACAAAGTAAGGCGGGCACATGGATTCGATTCTGGTCAAAGGCAACGGCGCATTGTCGGGCACAATTCCGATTGCGGGGGCGAAGAATGCCTGCCTGACGCTGATGCCGGCCACGCTTTTGTCGGAAGAACCGTTAACCCTGACCAACGCGCCACGCCTGTCAGACATCGCCACCATGACGCAGCTTTTGCAGTCGTTGGGGGCAGAGGTTGCCAGCCTGCAAGACGGGCTGGTGCTGGCCATGTCATCGCACAACATCGCCAATCACACGGCGGATTATGACATTGTGCGCAAGATGCGCGCCTCGATCCTTGTCTTGGGCCCAATGCTGGCGCGCGATGGCCATGCGGTGGTGTCTTTGCCCGGCGGCTGTGCCATTGGCGCGCGGCCCGTCGACCTGCATTTGCAGGCGTTTGAGGCGATGGGGGCTGAGCTTGATCTGCGCGATGGCTATGTGCACGCCAAGGCCCCCGGTGGGCGGTTGCGCGGGGCGGTGGTGAACTTTCCCTTCGTCTCGGTCGGGGCTACAGAAAACGCGCTGATGGCGGCCACTTTGGCCAAGGGCACGACGGTTCTGAAAAACGCCGCGCGCGAACCTGAGATCGTTGATCTGGCCCGCTGCCTGCGCAAAATGGGCGCGCAGATAGAGGGTGAGGGGACATCAACCATCACCATCCAAGGCGTTGACCGCCTAAACGGGGCCACCCATCCCGTCGTCACAGACCGCATCGAACTGGGCACCTATATGCTGGTGCCCGCCATTTGCGGTGGTGAAGTAGAATGTTTGGGCGGCACGCTGGAACTTGTCGGGGCCTTTGCCGAAAAGCTGGATGCGGCGGGGGTGTCGGTGACCCAAACCGAGCGCGGGTTGAAAGTGTCGCGCAAGAATGGCCGTGTGCATGCGGTGGATGTGGTGACAGAACCCTTCCCCGGTTTTCCGACCGATCTGCAAGCGCAGATGATGGCGCTTTTGTGCACCGCAGAAGGCACTTCGGTTCTGGAAGAGCGCATTTTTGAAAACCGCTTCATGCACGCCCCCGAATTGACCCGCATGGGCGCCAAGATCGAGGTGCATGGTGGCACGGCCAAAGTCACCGGTGTGGCGCGTCTGAAAGGCGCGCGGGTGATGGCCACTGATCTGCGCGCTTCGGTCAGTCTTATTCTGGCGGCTTTGGCTGCCGAAGGCGAAACCGTGGTCAGCCGCGTGTATCACCTTGATCGCGGATATGAACGGTTGGAAGAAAAACTGCGCGCTTGCGGGGCGCAGATTGAGCGGATCAGCCAATGACCCAAGACGCCCGCTTTCAAGACGGCGACGATGCGCCACTGCGGTTGATGGCGCAAGATGCGCGGGATTTGCAGGTTTTAGCCTCTCTCGCGCAGGATGCGGTCTTTCCCATCACGGAAATGACCTATGCCAAGCGCCAGCACCGCTTTGCCCTGCTGCTCAACCGCTTTCGGTGGGAAGATAGCCCCGCCGCCGCACGCACAGGCCGCCCGTTTGAACGCGTTCGCAGCCTGTTGGTGTTTGAAACCGTCTTGAGCGTGCGCAGCCAGAACCTTGATCGGGGCGATACGGCCGCGGTTTTGTCGCTGCTGTCGGTTGGCTTTACCCCGAGTGACCAAGGCGGAGCGGTGGAAATCGTTTTGTCAGGTGGCGGGGTCGTCTTGTTAGAGGTTGAGGCGATTGAGGTGACGTTGACCGATGTCAGCCGCCCTTACCGCGCCAATTCGGGCCAAGCGCCCGCGCATACCATTTGAAACGGGGGATACGATGGGCAGACTGACAGGCAAGACAGCTTTGGTAACAGCGGCAGGGCAGGGGATTGGTCTTGCCTCTGCCCTTGCCATGCACCGTGAGGGGGCAAAGGTGATCGCCGCCGATATCAACGGCACGTCGCTGGAACATCTGGCCAGCCTTGGCCTGCAAACGCGCCTGCTGAATGTGCGCAACAAAGCCGCCGTCGAAGATGCTGCGGCGGAAATCGGCGGCTTGGACATTTTGTTCAACTGCGCAGGCTTTGTGGCCGCTGGCACGATCTTGGACTGTGACGAAGATCAATGGGCCTTTTCCATGGATCTGAACATGACGGCCATGTACCGTATGTGCAAAGCTTTCCTGCCTGCCATGATCGCCCATGGCGGCGGGTCGATCATCAACATGGCTTCGGTGGCAGGATCGGTCATCGCAGCCCCCAACCGCTTTGTCTACGGCGCGACCAAGGCCGGCGTCATTGGCCTTACCAAATCCATCGCCGCCGATTTTGTCACCAAGGGCATCCGCGCCAATGCGATCTGCCCCGGCACGGTGGAAAGCCCCTCGCTTGACCAGCGCCTGCGCGATACGGGCGATTATGAAGCCGCCAAAGCCGCCTTCATCGCCCGCCAACCCATCGGCCGCATTGCCAAGGCCGAAGAAATTGCCAATCTGGTCGTTTATCTGGCCAGCGACGAATCCAGCTATACCACCGGCGTCGCCCATGTGATCGACGGCGGTTGGGCCAATATTTAAGGGGGGAACACCATGAAACTTCTGCGCCACGGCCCGTCTGGGGCTGAACATCCGGGCCTGTTGCATTCTGACGGCACGATCCGCGACCTGACCGGCCTTGTGCCCGATATTGGTGGGGCGGTCATTTCTGATGCGGGCCTAGCCATGCTGCGGGCGATGGACGCTGCAACTTTGCCCATCGTCCCCGCCACCACCCGCCTTGGGCCTTGCGTGGCAGGCACGGGCAAGTTCATCTGCATCGGCCTGAACTATTCCGACCACGCCGCCGAAACCGGCGCAAAAGTGCCTGTCGAACCGATCATCTTTATGAAGGCCACATCCGCCATCTGCGGCCCGAACGACCCCATCATCATCCCCCGCACATCGGAAAAGACCGACTGGGAGGTGGAGCTGGCCGTTATCATCGGCAAAAAGGCCAAATACGTGGCCGAAGCTGACGCGCTGGATTACGTCGCGGGCTATGCCATCACCAATGACGTCTCGGAACGCGCCTTTCAGGCCGAACGTGCGGGCCAGTGGACCAAGGGCAAATCCTGCGACAACTTCGGCCAAATCGGCCCCTATCTGGTGACCCGCGATGAAGTCGCCGATCCGCAAGATTTGGCCATGTGGCTGACGGTCAATGGCGTCACCCGCCAGAACGGCTCGACCAAAACCATGGTTTACGGCGTCAAACACCTTGTCAGCTACCTGTCGCAGTTCATGACGCTGCATCCGGGCGATGTGATCTCCACCGGAACCCCGCCCGGCGTGGGCCTTGGGATGAAGCCGCCACAGTTCCTGAAAGCGGGCGATGTGGTGGAATTGGGCATTGCAGGCTTGGGCCAACAACGCCAAGATGTGATCGCAGACTAACAGAACTTGCGCGGGGCCTTGGGTTTCACGGCCCCGCGCGACGATTTTAGACGAATTTTTACGGTTTCTTAAGGGTTTAGCCGCCAAGCTAAGCCAGAATTTGAACGAAGTGATTTTAGGGGGGTGGGGGCAAAACCCCGACCTGTGGGCCATGAACCATCTGTTTTACGGCGACAATCTACAGGTGCTGCGCGACAGCATCCAAGACGCCAGCGTTGACCTGATTTACCTAGACCCGCCGTTCAATTCCAACGCCAGCTACAACATCCTGTTCAAAGGCCCCGCAGGCGGCAACTCTGCCGCGCAGATAGAGGCGTTTGACGACACTTGGCACTGGAACGACAGCGCCGAATCCGCCTATGCCGACGTGATGCGCTGCGGCAATGCGGCCGCAGCCACCATGCTGCGCGCCATGCGGTCTTTCTTAGGCGACAATGACATGATGGCCTATCTGGCGATGATGGCCGTGCGCCTGATCGAACTGCACCGCGTGCTGAAACCCACGGGCAGCCTGTATCTGCACTGCGACCCTACGGCGAGCCACTACCTGAAGATTTTGCTGGATGCAGTGTTTGGGGCGGAGAATTATGGCAATGAAATCATCTGGCAACGGACAAACGCAAAGTCGCTGGCGTTTACACGCTTTGCCCGAAACCACGACACGATTTTACGCTATACGAAGTCGGACAAGTGGAAATGGAATCCGCAGTTCACGGCGCATGATCCGGAATACGTGCGGAAATTCTATCGGCACGCAGACCCAGATGGTCGCCTTTACCAGCTAGCTGATCTCGTAAATCCAAATCCTGATCGTCCTAACCTTACCTACGAGTTCTTGGGCGTCACCCGCGTTTGGCGTTGGACAAAGGAACGTATGAAGAAAGCCCATGCCGATGGTTTGATTGTTCAATCCGCCCAAGGCAACGTGCCGCGTCTAAAGCGATACCTTGATGAGCAATCCGGCAACCCTATTGGCAGCCTTTGGTCCGACATTAAGCCGCTTTCTGGAATGTCCGATGAAAAACTCGGCTACCCCACCCAAAAGCCCGTGGCGCTGCTGGAACGTATCCTCAGCGCCTCGTCCAACCCCGATGATGTGGTGCTTGACCCCTTCTGCGGCTGTGGCACCACGGTGCATGCCGCCCAAAAGCTGGGGCGGCAGTGGATGGGCATTGATGTGACCCACCTTGCCATAGGCCTGATCGAAAAGCGCCTGCGCGAGGCGTTTGCCGATGTGCAATTCGCCACCCACGGCGTGCCCCAAGACATCGAAGGGGCCCGCGATCTGGCACGGCGCGGCCAGTATCACGAATTTGAAAAATGGGCGCTTAGCCTGATTGCTGCCCAACCGGGCAATATGGGCAAAAAGGGTGCTGATAAGGGCATCGACGGCAACCTGTTTTACGGCCCCAAATCCGAAGGCCGCGCCATCGTGTCGGTCAAGGCGGGCGAGAATGTGACCGTCGCCATGATCCGCGACCTGCGCGGCGTGATCGAACGCGAAGGGGCGGGCGTGGGCGTGTTTCTAACCCTGACCCCGCCCACCCGCCCGATGATCACCGAAGCCGCCGGCGCGGGCCTGTGCCAACTTGCCAACTGGAATTCCGTGCCGCGCATTCAAATCGTGAGCGTGCAAGACGCGATGCGCCTACGCGACCGCGCCGTCAACCTGCCCAACCGCACCGCCAATTTCAAACAAACCGCGCGCGAAGAAGACATGAGCCGACAGAAGTCACTAGAACTGTAGCTTTCCCCCTTGCCCCCAAGCCCCCACCCCTTTAAATAACCCCCGTCGGAGGCGTGGCTGAGAGGCCGAAAGCACTCGGTTGCTAACTGAGCAAGGGGGGAACCCCTTCGTGGGTTCGAATCCCACCGCCTCCGCCAATACCCTTTGAAATCATTGGATAATTCGTGAATTGTCAAGCCTGTTCCCAGAATGGCTCCCCAATGGAAGAAAGACTGCAGGATTGCTTTAATGCCCTACAGTAGGATCCTGTGATATTTGGCGGCGTCTATGGCATGGCTCAACATCTTCTTCACGCAAGGGTCGTTTATACCTCCCCCTGTGAAAAAATGGACCAAGGCTGAGCCACGCCTAGGGGGTACCCCCCCCATTTGCCGCTTACCTCCCTCAGTTTGGCTATCCGGCAGGTTTTGCTCGTCTATCCACCAAATGGCCCTCATCAAGCCAGCATATGATGAAAATGCCAGAAGTTCATGAGCACTATTTCAGCAGTGCAGTTCACGCAGTGGGCTTTCCGGCATCCTGTGTTGCCGAACACCACCGCACAGAGTTCCCACTGTTGACCTTTCCACCATCTCTCGCGCGCAGCGTCAGTTATTGTGACTTTGATCGCAACAATGGGTTCTGACAAGAAATCGTCACAGTTGGTGTTTTTTCCTCTTGCGGGTAAATGTGAGTTTGCCTAGATACGGCCTCACCGAAACGCGGACGTTGCTTGAAGGCGGTGGAAGCGGGGAGGTTGCGGCGGTGGCGGGTTTAGGCTTG